>NZ_JBIAVB010000011.1:0-323892 GCF_042893675.1 Streptomyces sp. NPDC001594
GGACGCTTCCTTTGTACTCACCCTCGCGGGCTTTCCTCCGGGCTTTCGTTCTTGCGATTCAGACTCTATCAGAGTCTTTCTCGCTCGCTTTCCAGGTCCTTCGCTTTCGCGTTTTTCCTTTCCGGCGGTTCCGACTCTATCAGATTCTTTTCCGTTCCGTTTCCGGTCTGGATTCGAATTCCGATGGCCTTCGGAGGGGCCTTTCCCTTTCGGGCGGGACAGACTTTATCAGGTTTCCCCGGTCTGGATTCCCATCCTCCCCGGGACACCGGTCCGGGCACACGTGTGTGCGCCGTTCCGTGCGGGGTGGAGTCGTCAACTTACTGGAGCGGGGCCCCCGGATGCAAATCCAGGGGCCCCGCTCCGGTGAGTCGCTGCCGACGGGTCCGGATCAGACCTCGACGACGACCGGGAGGATCATCGGGCGGCGGCGGTAGCCGTCCGAGACCCACTTGCCCACCGTGCGGCGGATGAGCTGCTGGATCTGGTGCGGCTCGGCCACGCCGTCGGCCGCGGCGCGGGCGATGGCCTCCTCGATCTTCGGGGCGACCGCCGTGAAGGCGGAGTCCTCGATGCCGGAGCCGCGGGCCTGGATGGTCGGGCCGCTGACGACCTTGCCTGTGGTGCTGTCCACCACGACGAAGACCGAGACGATGCCCTCCTCACCCAGGATGCGGCGGTCCTTCAGGGAGGCCTCGGTGACGTCGCCGACCGAGAGGCCGTCCACGTACACGTAGCCGGCCTGGACCTTGCCGGAGATGCGGGCCTTGCCGTCGATCAGGTCGACGACCACGCCGTCCTCGGCGATGACGATGCGGTCCTTCGGGACGCCCGTCATGGCACCGAGCTCGGCGTTGGCGCGCAGGTGGCGCCATTCGCCGTGGACCGGCATCAGGTTCTTCGGCTTGCAGATGTTGTAGAAGTACAGCAGCTCGCCGGCCGAGGCGTGGCCCGAGACGTGGACCTTGGCGTTGCCCTTGTGGACGACGTTCGCGCCCCAGCGGGTCAGGCCGTTGATCACGCGGTAGACCGCGTTCTCGTTGCCCGGGATCAGGGACGACGCCAGGATCACGGTGTCGCCGGGGACGATCCGGATCTGGTGGTCGCGGTTGGCCATGCGGGACAGGGCCGCCATCGGCTCGCCCTGGGAACCCGTGCACACCAGCACGACCTCGTCGTCCGGCAGGTCGTCGAGGGTCTTGACGTCGACGACGAGGCCGGCCGGGACCCGGAGGTAGCCCAGGTCACGGGCGATGCCCATGTTGCGGACCATGGAGCGGCCGACGAAGGCGACCCGGCGGCCGTACTCGTGGGCGGCGTCCAGGATCTGCTGGATGCGGTGCACGTGGCTGGCGAAGGACGCCACGATGATCCGCTTCTGGGCACCCGCGAAGACGCCGCGGATGGCGTTGGAGATGTCGCGCTCCGGCGGGACGAAGCCCGGGACCTCGGCGTTCGTCGAGTCCGAGAGGAGGAGGTCGATGCCCTCCTCGCTCAGACGCGCGAAGGCGTGCAGGTCCGTGAGGCGGTTGTCCAGCGGCAGCTGGTCCATCTTGAAGTCGCCGGTGGCGACGACCAGGCCGGCGCCGGTGCGGATGGCGACCGCGAGGGCGTCCGGGATGGAGTGGTTGACGGCGATGAACTCGCAGTCGAAGGGGCCGAGGTTCTCGCGCTCGCCTTCCTTCACCTCAAGGGTGTAGGGGCGGATGCGGTGCTCCTGCAGCTTGGCCTCGATGAGGGCCAGCGTCAGCTTGGAGCCGATCAGCGGGATGTCCGGCTTCTCCCGGAGGAGGTAGGGGACGGCGCCGATGTGGTCCTCGTGGCCGTGGGTGAGGACGATGCCCTCGATGTCGTCGAGCCGGTCCCGGATGGACGTGAAGTCCGGAAGGATCAGGTCGATGCCCGGCTGCTCCTCCTCGGGGAAGAGGACGCCGCAGTCGACGATCAGGAGGCGGCCGTCGAACTCGAAGACGGTCATGTTGCGGCCGATCTCGCCGAGACCGCCCAGGGGGGTGACCCGCAGGCCGCCCTTGGGGAGCTTCGGCGGCGGGCCCAGTTCAGGGTGCGGATGGCTCAAAGGTTCTCCTTCACCACGCGCGCCACGTACCCATCCGGCACGTGGCGCCCATGTCATTCGTGCACTTGCTCTTGTCTGTTTCGGTCGTGCTTATTCAGTTGTGAAGTCCGTTGTCAGAGCTGTACCCCGCCGGCGGCGAGATCGAGCTTGAGCTGGGCCGTCTCTTCGTCGGTCAGACCGATCAGCGGGAGGCGCAGCGGGCCCGCGGGGAGCCCCTGGAGGTCCAGGGCGGCCTTGGTGGTCATCACGCCCTGG
The DNA here is from genome assembly GCF_042893675.1 of Streptomyces sp. NPDC001594. Taxonomy (NCBI): domain Bacteria; kingdom Bacillati; phylum Actinomycetota; class Actinomycetes; order Kitasatosporales; family Streptomycetaceae; genus Streptomyces; species Streptomyces sp. NPDC001594. The sequence goes on from NZ_JBIAVB010000011.1 coordinate 2,333, forward strand.
GTGCGGAACATACCCGTGAAGACGGGGAGCAGCTTCTGGTGGATCTCGGTGGCCTTCTGCACGTCGCCGCCGAGGTGCGCTTCGAGCATCTCGCGCAGGTCGGGGGTGACCACGTGGGCGACGACGGAGACGAAGCCGACGGCGCCGACGGACAGCAGCGGCAGGTTCAGCATGTCGTCGCCGGAGTACCAGGCCAGGCCGCTCTGGGCGATGGCCCAGCTGGCGCGGCCGAGGTCGCCCTTGGCGTCCTTGTTGGCGACGATGCGGGGGTGCTCGGCGAGCCGGACCAGGGTCTCGGTGTTGATCGGGACGCCGCTGCGGCCGGGGATGTCGTAGAGCATGACCGGCAGCTCGGTGGCGTCCGCGATGGCCGTGAAGTGCTGGAAGAGGCCTTCCTGCGGCGGCTTGCTGTAGTAGGGCGTGACCGCGAGGAGGCCGTGGGCGCCGGTGCGCTCGGCCTGGCGGGCCAGCTCGAGGGTGTGGCGGGTGTCGTTGGTGCCGATCCCGGCCACGACGTGGGCGCGGTCGCCGACCGCTTCGAGTACGGCTCGTACGAGGTCGTTTTTCTCCGCGTCGGTGGTCGTGGGGGACTCACCGGTGGTGCCGTTGATGATCAGGCCGTCGTTGCCTGCGTCCACCAGGTGGACGGCGAGACGCTGCGCGCCGTCGAGGTCAAGTGCGCCATCCGCCGTGAACGGCGTGATCATGGCGGTGAGGACCCGCCCGAAGGGGGTCTGCGGAGTCGAGATCGGAGCCATGGGTAACACGCTACTCGCTGCCATGCTCGCGGTGTCCCCTCGGGGGACGTCAACCGGGGATCCGTCGTGCGTTCCCCCGGCGGCGGCCGGGGGTCCGGGTTGTTGGATCCCGGCACTGCCTGCTCGGGGGTTCAAGCAGTGCCGGGTCCGTTTGATCAGCCTAGATGAACTTTACGAAACGCCGCAATACGGACACTTGGGACTTCTCTTGGCACATCAGTACGCCGTGCGTGCATCGGTCCTTACGGGGCAACGCGACCGTTGCCGTTGAAGGCCGCGTAGGTCAGCGGCATGAGCTGCGCCCAGTGCTGCTCCATCTTCTCGCCGACCATCTCGATCTCCCGCTGCGGGAAGGACGGAACCTTCGCCAGCTCGTGCTGGGTGCGCAGGCCGAGGAAGTGCATGAGCGAGCGCGCGTTGCACGTGGCGTACATCGACGAGAACAGGCCGACCGGCAGGACCGCCCGGGCGACCTCGCGCGCCACGCCCGCCGCGAGCATCTCCTGGTAGGCCTCGTAGGCCTGGCGGTAGCTGTCCTCCATGACCCGCCCGGTCAGCTCCTGCTGCGCCTCGGTGCCCTCGACGAAGACGTACTTGCCCGGACGGCCCTCCTGGACGAGCTTGCGCTCGGCGTCGGGCACGTAGAAGACCGGCTGGAGCTCCCTGTAGCGGCCGGACTCCTCGTTGTAGGACCAGCCCACGCGGTGGCGCATGAACTCGCGGAACACGAAGATCGGGGCGCTGATGAAGAAGGTCATCGAGTTGTGCTCGAAGGGGCTGCCGTGGCGGTCGCGCATCAGGTAGTTGATGAGGCCCTTGGAGCGCTCCGGGTCCTTCTGGAGCTCCTCCAGGGACTGCTCCCCGGCCGTCGACACACGGGCGGCCCACAGCACGTCGCTGTCGGCGGCGGAGTGCTTGACCAGCTCCACCGTCACATCACTGCGGAAGCTGGGTTTCAGGTCGGGGGCGACGGTCTCGCTCACACGGAGTCCTTCCGAACGGGTCTTTCGAGGGGCGCGCCCACTCTACGGCGATCGGCGGCACCCTCCCGACAGGCGACGGGGGCGCCGGGCTCACCCGGACAGCTGACGGGCCGCCACGGATTTGGGCGGATGTCCCGGAATCCGGCACCGATCGGCGCTTTCGTTCGTCTTACCGGGCAGACGTACCAGCCCCCTACTCAGAGGAGTGTTGCCCCATGTTTCGCCGCCGGCGCGAACCCGTCCCGTTCGCCTTCGTCGCCGAGGCCGACCGTTTCCGAAGCAATGTCACTCCGCCGCCGCGCGAGAGTCTGAGCATGACCCAGATCACCGCCCGTAGTCTGGTCGGACTGACCGTGGTGGCGGGGCTCGTCGGGTCCCTGCTCTTCGGCATGCCCGCCCTGCAGCCCTACAAGGCGACCGGCAAGGCGCAGCAGTCGCAGGCCTCCGAAGGGCGGTAGCCTCACGGGCACAGATCAACGAACGTGCATGTGAGTGAGGTCCAGCCGTGCCCCTGCCCTTCCTGACGGCCGACGGCGTCTTCGACGCCGACGAGGACGCGGCGCTCCCGCATGCGGATCCCGAGCGCTGGCGCAGGCCCTACCGGCCCGGCCCCTGGCGGGTGGCCGGTGCGGCGCTGCTCCTGCTGCTCTCGGCCTTCATGCTGCTGGCCACCGTGATCATCGCCTTCGCGGGCACCTGGGCCGGCGCCGCGGTCGCCGGAGCCGCCTCGCTCGCCGTGATCGGTTCGGCGCTGCGGATCCTTCGCGCGGGTGTCTGGGTCAGTCCCGGAGGGCTGCGCCACGTCGGGTTCTTCACGACCCGTTCGATCCCGTGGAGCGAGGTCGAGGAGGTCAGGAAGGTCCAGCAGCCGGTGCGCTGGCTGGGGCTGCCGAGGACCGTGCAGGGGCAGGCCCTGACGGTGGCCGGCCGGGGCGGCGCGGAGCTTCCGGTGCTGCTGACCGACCACAGCGCCGACTTCCTGTCGCGCGGTGAGGCCTTCGACCGGGCGGCCGTCCTGGTGGAGGCGTGGGCCGAGGAGTACCGGGCCTCCGTGCCCGCCTGACGGTCCGGAAGGACGCACGAGGGCCCGTACGGGGATCGTCCCGTACGGGCCCTTCGTCCGTGCCGGTGCGTGCCGGGTGCCGGGCGGCGGTCACGCGCCGGCGTGCGCCGCCTGGTGCAGGGCGATGGCCCTCTGCATGGCCTTGCGGGCCCGCGGGGTGTCGCGGGCGTCGTGGTAGGCGACGGCGAGGCGGAACCAGGTGCGCCAGTCCCCCGGCGCGTCCTCGGTCTCGGCCTTGCGGCGCGCGAAGACCTCGTCGGCGGAGTCCCGCAGGATCCGGCCGTACTGGTCCCGCTCCAGTTCGTCGACGGGCAGGCCGCCCTCGGCCTCCAGCTCGGCGGCGAGCTGGTTGGCGCGGGTGACGAAGCGGGTGTTCATCCAGAGGAACCAGATGCCGATGACCGGCAGGATCAGCACGGCCGCGCCGAAGGTGACGGTGAGCCAGGTGCCCTGCTGGATCAGCATCAGCCCGCGGCTGCCGACCAGGGCGAAGTAGACGACCAGGACGGCGGCCGTGATGAAGTAGGTGATCTTCGCGCGCATGGTGCTACTGCCTCATCAGCCGAGGTCGAGGAAGTTTTCCAGGCCGAAGGTGAGGCCCGGGGTCTGCGTCACGCGGCGCACGCCGAGCAGGATGCCCGGCATGAAGCTGCTGTGGTGCAGGGAGTCGTGACGGATGGTCAGGGTCTCGCCCTCGCCGCCGAGGAGGACCTCCTGGTGGGCCAGGAGGCCGCGCAGGCGGATGGCGTGCACCGGAACGCCGTCGACGTCCGCGCCGCGGGCGCCGTCGAGGGCGGTGGCGGTGGCGTCCGGCTGCGCGCCGAGGCCGGCCTGGGCACGGGCTGCCGCGATGAGCTGGGCGGTGCGGGTCGCGGTGCCCGAGGGGGCGTCGACCTTGTTGGGGTGGTGGAGCTCGACGACCTCGACGGACTCGAAGTAGCGGGCGGCCTGGGCGGCGAACTTCATGGTGAGGACGGCGCCGATGGAGAAGTTCGGGGCGATGAGCACCCCGGTCTCCGGGGAGCCGGCCAGCCAGTCGTTCAGCCGGCCGAGGCGGTCCTCGTTCCAGCCGGTGGTGCCGACGACGGCGTGGATGCCGTGGCCGACGAGGTAGTCGAGGTTGTCCATCACCGAGTCGGGGGTGGTCAGCTCGACGGCGACCTGGGCCCCGGCGTCGGCCAGGGCCTCCAGCTTGTCGCCCCGGCCGAGGGCCGCCACCAGCTCCATGTCGGCGGCGGCCTCGACGGCCTTGACGGCCTCGGAGCCGATGCGGCCCTTGGCGCCGAGGACTGCCACGCGCAGCTTGCTCATGCTTGTTTCCTTCACTCGTACGGGCTAGGCGACCGCTTCGTCCAGGCGGGCCGCCTGCTTCTCCTTGAGCGGGCCGACCACCGCGAGCGAGGGCCGCTGCGCCAGTACATCCCGGGCGACTTCGCGGACGTCGTCCGGGGTCACCTCGGAAATGCGGGCCAGCATCTCGTCGACCGACATCTGGTCGCCCCAGCACAGCTCGCTCTTGCCGATGCGGTTCATGATCGCGCCGGTGTCCTCCAGGCCGAGGACGGTGGAGCCGGAGAGCTGGCCGACGGCGCGCCGGATCTCCTCGTCGGTGAGTCCCTCGGAGGCGACCTTGTCGAGCTCGTCGCGGCAGATCCGCAGGACGTCGTGGACCTGGTTGGGCCGGCAGCCGGCGTAGACGCCGAAGAGGCCGGTGTCGGCGAAGCCGGAGGTGTACGAGTACACGCTGTAGGCCAGGCCGCGCTTCTCACGGACCTCCTGGAAGAGCCGGGAGGACATGCCGCCGCCGAGGGCGGTGTTCAGCACGCCGAGGGCCCAGCGGCGGTCGTCGGTGCGGGCGAGGCCGGGCATGCCGAGGACCACGTGGGCCTGCTCGGTCTTGCGGTTCACCAGGTCGACGCGGCCGGCGGTGCGGACGCGCTTGCTGCCGGTGCGCGGGCCGAGGGGGGTCGCGCCGGTGTCGCGCAGGGCGCCGGCCTTCTCGAAGGCGGCGCGGACCTGGCGGACGACCTTGGCGTGGTCGACGTTGCCGGCGGCGGCGACGACCAGGCGGGTGGGGTCGTAGTGCTTCTTCCAGAAGCGGCGGATCCGGTCGGCGCCGAGGGCGTTGATCGTGTCGACGGTGCCGAGGACGGGGCGGCCGAGCGGCGAGTCCCCGTACATGGTCTGGGCGAAGAGGTCGTGGACCATGTCGCCCGGGTCGTCCTCGGTCATCGCGATCTCTTCGAGGATGACCCCGCGCTCGGCGTCGACGTCCTCCTCGCGGATCAGCGAGCCGGTGAGCATGTCGCAGACCACGTCGATGGCCAGCGGCAGGTCGGTGTCGAGCACCCGGGCGTAGTAGCAGGTGTACTCCTTCGCCGTGAAGGCGTTCATCTCGCCGCCGACCGCGTCGATCGCGGAGGAGATGTCGAGGGCGGTGCGCTTGGCGGTGCCCTTGAAGAGGAGGTGCTCCAGGTAGTGGGTGGCGCCGTTGAGGGCGGGGGTCTCGTCGCGGGAGCCGACGTTGGCCCAGATGCCGAAGGTGGCGGAGCGCACGGACGGCAGCGTCTCGGTGACGACGCGCAGTCCGCCGGGCAGGACGGTGCGGCGGACGGTGCCGATGCCGTTCTCGCCCTGGAGGAGGGTTTGGGTACGGGCGACGGCCCGCCCCTCCGAAGAGGGGCGGGCCGTCACACGGGAACTACGCGACGTCACTTGTCGGAGTCGTCCTTGTCAGCATCGGCGTCGGCGGTCTCGCCCTCGATCACGGGGACCAGGGAGAGCTTGCCGCGCTGGTCGATCTCGGCGATCTCGACCTGCACCTTGGTGCCGACCGCGAGCACGTCCTCGACGTTCTCCACGCGCTTGCCACCGGCGAGCTTGCGGATCTGCGAGATGTGCAGCAGGCCGTCCTTGCCGGGCATGAGGGAGACGAAGGCACCGAAGGTGGTGGTCTTGACGACCGTACCCAGGTAGCGCTCGCCGACCTCCGGCATGGTCGGGTTGGCGATCGCGTTGATCGTGGCGCGGGCGGCCTCGGCGGCCGGGCCGTCGGCGGCACCGATGTAGATGGTGCCGTCGTCCTCGATCGTGATCTCGGCGCCGGTGTCCTCCTGGATCTGGTTGATCATCTTGCCCTTGGGGCCGATGACCTCACCGATCTTGTCCACCGGGATCTTGACGGTGATGATCCGCGGGGCGTTGGGGGACATCTCGTCCGGCGTGTCGATCGCTTCCATCATCACGTCGAGGATGTGGAGGCGGGCGTCGCGGGCCTGGGTGAGGGCCGCGGCCAGGACGGAGGCCGGGATGCCGTCCAGCTTGGTGTCGAGCTGGAGGGCGGTGACGAACTCCTTGGTGCCGGCGACCTTGAAGTCCATGTCGCCGAAGGCGTCCTCCGCACCGAGGATGTCGGTGAGGGCGACGTAGTGGGTCTTGCCGTCGATCTCCTGGGAGATCAGGCCCATGGCGATACCGGCGACGGGGGCCTTGAGGGGCACACCGGCGTTCAGCAGCGACATGGTGGAGGCGCAGACCGAGCCCATGGACGTCGAACCGTTGGAGCCGAGGGCCTCGGACACCTGGCGGATCGCGTAGGGGAACTCCTCGCGGGTCGGCAGGACCGGCAGGATCGCGCGCTCGGCGAGCGCGCCGTGGCCGATCTCGCGGCGCTTCGGGGAGCCGACGCGGCCGGTCTCGCCGACGGAGTACGGCGGGAAGTTGTAGTTGTGCATGTAGCGCTTGCGGGTCACCGGGGAGAGGGTGTCCAGCTGCTGCTCCATGCGGAGCATGTTGAGGGTGGTGACGCCCAGGATCTGGGTCTCGCCACGCTCGAACAGCGCCGAGCCGTGCACGCGCGGGATGGCCTCGACCTCGGCGGCCAGGGTGCGGATGTCGGTCAGGCCACGGCCGTCGATGCGGACCTTGTCCTTGATGACGCGCTCGCGCACCAGGGCCTTGGTCAGGCTGCGGTAGGCGGCGGAGATCTCCTTCTCGCGGCCCTCGAAGGCCGGGAGGAGCTTCTCGGCGGCGATGTCCTTGACGCGGTCCAGCTCGGCCTCGCGGTCCTGCTTGCCCGCGATGGTGAGCGCCTGGGCCAGCTCGCCGCGGACGGCCTGCTCCAGGGCGGTGTAGACGTCCTGCTCGTAGTCGAGGAAGACGGGGAACTCGCCCTCGGGCTTGGCGGCCTTGGCGGCGAGGTCGGCCTGGGCCTTGCACAGGACCTTGATGAAGGGCTTCGCGGCCTCGAGGCCGGCGGCCACGATCTCCTCGGTCGGCGCCTCGGCGCCGCCCTTGACCAGGGCGATTGTCTTCTCGGTGGCCTCGGCCTCGACCATCATGATCGCGACGTCGCCGTCCTCCAGGACGCGGCCCGCGACGACCATGTCGAAGACGGCGTCCTCGAGCTCGGTGTGCGTCGGGAAGGCCACCCACTGGCCGCGGATCAACGCGACGCGGACGCCGCCGATCGGGCCGGAGAAGGGCAGGCCGGCCAGCTGCGTGGACGCGGACGCGGCGTTGATCGCGATGACGTCGTACAGGTGGTCGGGGTTGAGCGCCATGATCGTGGCGACGACCTGGATCTCGTTGCGCAGGCCCTTCTTGAAGGAGGGGCGCAGCGGGCGGTCGATCAGGCGGCAGGTGAGGATCGCGTCCTCGGAGGGGCGGCCCTCGCGGCGGAAGAAGGAGCCGGGGATCTTGCCGGCGGCGTACTGCCGCTCCTCGACGTCGACCGTGAGGGGGAAGAAGTCGAGCTGGTCCTTGGGCTTCTTCGACGCGGTGGTCGCGGAGAGCACCATCGTGTCGTCGTCCAGGTAGGCGACGGCGGAGCCGGCGGCCTGGCGGGCGAGGCGGCCCGTCTCGAAGCGGATGGTGCGGGTGCCGAAGGAGCCGTTGTCGATGACGGCCTCGGCGTAGTGGGTCTCGTTCTCCACTAGCGTTTTCTCCATTTTCGTCGTCTTCCGTCCGCCACCCGTGTGGTGGTGGACGTCCGCCCCGGCCACCCGTGTGGTGGGGGACGGTTGCGGAGAAGCGCTCCTGGCGTGCGGGCCGGTCTTCGATCGAAGCACCCGGTTCCCGGCCCCTGCGTGGGGGCTTTCCGGATGCCACTACCGAGGACCGGCGGCGTAGGGAGGGCGCTCCTCCTCTTCAGTTGTGCGCTGTGTCCCAGCCTACAAAGCGTGGGGTACGTCGCGCACGTACGGCAAAGGGAGCGGCCCCATCGGTGTGGGAACCGCTCCCTTCACAGTGTGCTTACTTGGCGCCGGCCGCACCGCGGCGGATGCCGAGGCGCTCGACCAGCGTACGGAAGCGCTGGATGTCCTTCTTGGCCAGGTACTGCAGCAGGCGGCGGCGCTGGCCGACGAGGATCAGCAGACCACGACGGGAGTGGTGGTCGTGCTTGTGGGTCTTGAGGTGCTCGGTCAGGTCCGAGATGCGGCGGGAGAGCATCGCGACCTGGACCTCGGGAGAGCCGGTGTCGCCCTCCTTGGCACCGAATTCGGCGATGATCTGCTTCTTCGTAGCGGCGTCGAGCGGCACGCTTACTCCTCGTTTAGGTCTTCGTGGCCACCGAGTGCCCCAGGTCGAATTCTCTGGGGATCTTCCATGACTCGGGAGGCGGGGTCCGCTGAGCGCAGCCTCCAGAGGATTCCGGGGGCGCGTACACAAACGGCCGTCACACAGCGTACCAGGCTGCCGGGACGTGGACGTCTCAGCTGGTGAGAGAGCGGGCTCGGCCGTACACGTCGAGGACGGCCAGGGCCAGCGGCACCAGGCTGAGCAGGACCGCGGCCTCGGTGAGGTCGAGCAGCCTCCCCCAGAAGGGTGACAGGCCCTTGCGGGGGATGACAAGCGCGATTCCGGCGAGGAGGGCCGCGCCCGCGGCGACGGCGGCGGAGAGCCAGATCGTACGGAGGTCCAGGCCGCCGCGGTCGTGGTAGCGGGTGAACTCGATCATCAGGTCGACGGGCGGGTGCAGGGCCAGGCCCAGGACGAGCAGCCCGACGGCGGCGAGGCCGGCGACCAGGGCGCAGACCACCTGGGAGGTGTAGCGGAAGAGGCGGGCGCGCAGCAGCACGGCCAGCCCGGAGGCCAGCGCCAGGAGGCGGCCCCAGGTGTCGTCGGAGAAGCCGAGGACGGCGGCGGACCCCACGGTGACGGCGGCGCAGCCCGCGACCAGGCCGAGGAGCATCTCGTGGCCGCGGCGGGCCTGGGCGGCGACGGCTTCGGCGTCGATCGGTTCGCCCTGGTCGGCGCGGCCGTCGCCGGGCTGGTCACCGTACGGGTCGGCGTCGTGGCGGTCCGGGGTCTCGTAGCCGGGGGCGGCGCTCTGCGGGGCGGCGTAGCCGATGGGCAGGCGGGCGAAGCGGGCGGAGAGGCCGGGGAGGAAGGCGACGAGGCCGATGGCGACGGGGGCGCAGACCGCGGCGGTGGCGGTCGCGGAGGCGCCGGTGGCGATGGCCGCGAAGGTGGCGAGGGTGCCGGTGGCGGCGAGGAAGGTGGCCGCGACGAAGGGGGCGTCGCCGTGCGGGGTGAGCGCGGTCAGGGCGACGGAGGCGACGAGGACGCAGCCGCAGCCGAGCAGGAACTGCAGACGGCCGGGTCCCTGGCCGGGGCCGGCGGCGACGATGCCGGAGCCGGCGATCAGCAGGTGCGGGAGTGCGCCGAGGCCGAGGGCGACGGCGGAGCCGCGGTCGCGGTAGACGCGGGCGCGCACCGCGGCGGCGGCGGTGAGCAGGACGCCGGCGGATCCGGCGATGATCCCGGGCAGGCCGTGCATGTCGTGGCGGACGGGGTCGGCGTACCAGAGGACGAAGCCGAGGAGGACGAGCAGCACGGCGGCGCCGGCCAGGCCCGCGCCGCGGAGCAGGTCGTCGCTCCAGCGGTGCCGGTCGCGGACGACGGCGGAGGCGACGGCGTCGGAGACGTCGTCGAACACGGCGGGCGGCAGGGACTCGGCGAAGGGGCGCAGGCTGAGCACCTCGCCGTCGAGGACCTGCTGGGCGGCGAGGGTGCGGGCCCCGTCGAGGACGACGCCGGAGCGGCGTACGAGGTGGAAGCCGGTGGGGGCGCCGGGGGGCTGGGTCTGGCCGGTGAGCCGCAGCAGCTCCGGGTAGACGTCGGCGACGGCGATGTCCTCGGGGAGGGCGACGTCGATACGGCTGTCCGGGGCCACGACGGTGACCCTGCAGAATCCGGTCGCCTCGGCCGTACTCACCTGTGTGACCCCCTGTTGCCGCCACGGGGCGGCCGATTCGCGGATGCGCATGGGTGGATGCGCGTGGTGCGCGCGCCACCCTACCCGGAGGGGGTCCGGCCGTCGGCAAGTAGGATCACGGTTCGCGCCCGGGCGCGGGGTGCGGTAGTCCCCTGCGGGTCCGGGGAGTTGGGGGCGGCGGTCGCGGCGTCCCGTCCGCTTTCGAGGGATTGATGCTCCGGTGAGCCAGATCGTCGTCAAGCGCCCGCCCCGGTCGCTGCCGCCCGAAGTCCCTTCGGAGGAGCTGCGGCTGGAGTCCCCGCCGGAGCTTCCGCGGGGGCAGCAGGAGGGGCTGCTGATGCAGCTCCTGCCGATGTTGGGCATGGGTTCCTCGGTCGTGTTCTTCTTCATGCCGGGTGCGGCGCCGTTCATGCGGATCATGGGCGTGTTGATGCTGGTGTCCACGGTGGGCATGGTCATAGCCCAGCTGGTGCGCCACCGGCGCGGTACGCAGGGGCAAATGGCCGACGTGCGGCGGGACTACCTCAAGTACCTGGCGCAGACACGCCGTCAGGTGCGCAGGACGGCGCGGGCGCAGCGGGACGCGCAGCTGTACCTGCACCCGGCCCCCGAGCAGTTGTGGTCGGTGGTGGCCGAGGGTTCGCGGCTGTGGGAGCGGCGGGTCGGTGACGCGGACTTCGGGCAGGCCCGGCTGGGGCTGGGGGCGCAGGGGCTGGCGACGCCGCTGGTGGCGCCGGACACGGCGCCGGTGGACGAGCTGGAGCCGCTGACGGCGGGGGCGATGCAGCGCTTCCTGAAGGTGCACTCCTCGCTGGACGGGCTGCCGGTGGCGGTGTCGATGCGGGCGTTCTACCACGTGACGGTGTCCGGGGAGGCGGAGTCGGCGCGCGGGGCCGCGCGGGCGATGGTGGCGCAGCTGGCGACGCTGCACTCCCCCGAGGACCTGGTGGTCGCCGTGGTGGCCGCGCCGGGGGCGGTGGCGGCGTGGGACTGGGTGAAGTGGCTTCCGCACACGCAGGTGCCCGGGCAGGTGGACGGGGCCGGCTCGAAGCGGCTGTTCAGTGATGACCTGGGCGAGCTGGAGGGGCTGCTGGGGCCCCGGCTGGACGGGCGGCCGCGGTTCAGCCGGGACGTGTCGCCGGTGCTGGACCAGCCGCACCTGGTGGTGGTCCTGGATGGCGGGATGGTGCCGCCGGACTCGGTGTTCGCGGCGGCCGAGGGGCTGCAGGGCGTGACCGTCGTCGAGGTGGTCGCGGGCGAGCTGGACGAGCCGCGCGGCGGGCTGTCGGTCGTGGTGCGGCCGGGCCGGCTGCGGCTGGAGTCGGGCGCGGGGGTCGCGTACGAGGGGGTGCCGGACACCCTGTCGCTGCCGGCGGCCGAGGCACTGGCCCGGCAGCTGGCGCCGTTGCGCACGGGCGGCGGGGACGACGACGAGCCGCTGCTGGCGAACCTGGACTTCACCGACCTGCTGAACCTGGGCGACGCGGCCTCGGTGGACGTGTCCCGCACCTGGCGGCCGCGGTCGGCCGGTGAGCGGCTGCGGGTGCCGATCGGGGTGGGCGAGGACGGCGCGCCGGTGATGCTGGACCTGAAGGAGGCCGCGCAGGAGGGCATGGGCCCGCACGGGCTGTGCGTGGGCGCGACGGGTTCGGGCAAGTCGGAGCTGCTGCGCACGCTGGTGCTGGGTCTGGCGGTGACCCACACCTCGGAGACGCTGAACTTCGTCCTCGCGGACTTCAAGGGCGGTGCCACCTTCACGGGCATGGGGCAGATGCCGCACGTCGCGGCGGTGATCACCAACCTGGCGGACGACCTGACGCTGGTCGACCGGATGGGCGACTCGATCCGCGGCGAGCTCCAGCGGCGCCAGGAGCTGCTGCGCGCGGCGGGCAACTACGCGAACATCCACGACTACGAGAAGGCGCGCGCGGCGGGGGCGGCGCTGGAGCCGCTGGCCTCGCTGGTGCTGGTGATCGACGAGTTCAGCGAGCTGCTGACGGCGAAGCCCGACTTCATCGACATGTTCATCCAGATCGGCCGGATCGGCCGTTCGCTGGGCGTGCACCTGCTGCTGGCCTCGCAGCGGCTGGAGGAGGGCAAGCTGCGCGGCCTGGACACGTACCTGTCGTACCGGATCGGTCTGCGGACCTTCTCGGCGGCGGAGTCGCGGACGGCGATCGGCGTGCCGGACGCGTACCACCTGCCGTCGGTGCCCGGTTCGGGCTACCTGAAGTTCGGTACGGACGAGATGACGCGGTTCAAGGCGGCGTACGTCTCGGGCGTCTACCGTTCGGGCGGGCGGGAGCTGGCGGTGGGGCCGTTCCCGGTGGAGCGGCGGCCGGTGCTGTTCACGGCGGCTCCGGTGCCGGTGGTGTACGCGGCCCCGGACCCGGCGCACCTGGCGGTGCGGCCGGAGCGGGAGGACGACGCGCTCGCGGACACGGTGCTCGACGTGATCGTGGGGCGGCTGGAGGGGCAGGGGGTGCCGGCGCACCAGGTGTGGCTGCCCCCGCTGGACCGGGCGCCGTCGCTGGACCAGCTGCTGCCGGCGCTGGCCCCGTCGGCGGAGCGCGGGCTGCACGCGGAGGGGTACACGCGGCCGGGCGGGCTGGTGGTGCCGCTCGGGCTGATCGACAAGCCCTTCGAGCAGCGGCGCGAGGTGCTCTACCGGGACTTCTCGGGGGCGGCGGGCCACATGCTGGTGGTCGGCGGCCCGCAGTCGGGCAAGTCGACGCTGATGCGGACGCTGATCTCGGCGTTCGCGCTCACGCACACCCCGCGCGAGGTGCAGTTCTACGGGCTGGACTTCGGCGGTGGCGGCATGTCGGCGGTGGCGGAGCTGCCGCACGTGGGCGGGATCGCCTCGCGGCTGGATCCGGAGCGGGTGCGGCGTACGGTGGCGGAGGTGGCGGGGATCCTGAACCGCCGGGAGGAGTTCTTCCGGGCGAACGGGATCGACTCCATGGCCACCTACCGGCGCCGGCGGGCGGCGGGCGAGCTGCCGGGCGAGGCGTGGGGCGACGTGTTCCTGGTCGTCGACGGCTGGGGCGGCTTCCGCGGCGAGTACGAGGGCCTGGAGCAGGTGGTCACCGACATCGCCTCGCGGGGTCTGGGCTACGGCGTGCACGTGGTGGTGACGGCGGCCCGGTACATGGAGGTGCGGGCCGCGCTGAAGGACCAGATGCTGGGGCGGCTGGAGCTGCGGCTCGGTGACGTCATGGACTCCGAGTTCGACCGCCGGGTGGCCGCGAACGTGCCGACGGGCATGCCGGGGCGCGGTCAGGTGCCGGAGAAGCTGCACTTCCTGGGCGCGCTGCCGCGCACCGACGGCTCGCACGAGGCCGAGAGCCTCTCGGAGGGCACGGCGGAGTTCGTGGCGGCGGTGCGGTCCGGCTGGCAGGGTCCGGCGGCTCCGGGCGTCCGGCTGCTGCCGCGGCTGCTGCACGCCGACCAGCTGCCCAAGGGCGGCGAGTTCCCGGAGCGCGGGATCGCGGTCGGCATCGACGAGACGGCACTGGAGCCGGTGTTCGTCGATTTCGACGCGGACCCCTTCTTCCTGGTGTTCGGCGAGAGCGAGTCCGGCAAGACGAACCTGCTGCGGCTGATCGCCCGGCAGATCGCCGAACGGTATCCGCCGGAGCAGGCGAAGCTGGTGGTCGGCGACTACCGGCGCGGGCTGCTGGGGGCGCTGCCGGAGGAGCACCTGCTGGAGTACGCGCCGATGGCGAATTCCCTGCAGACGCACATGGAGGCGCTGGCCGGGGTGTTCTCGCGCCGCCAGCCGCCCACCGACGTCACCCCGCAGCAGCTGCGGGACCGCAGCTGGTGGACCGGCCCGAACGTGTTCATCGTGATCGACGACTACGACCTGGTGGCCACGAGCCAGGGCAATCCGCTGGCACCGCTGGTGGAGTTCCTGCCCTTCGCCCGGGACACGGGGGTCCGGTTCATCATCGCGCGGAACTCGGCGGGGGCCTCGCGGGCCCTGTACGAGCCGTTCATGCAGCGGATCAAGGAGCTGGGGGCGCAGGGCGTGGTGCTGTCGGGCGATCCGTCCGAGGGGGACCTGCTCGGATCGGTCCGGCCGCGCCCGATGCCCGCGGGCCGCGGCTACTACGTCTCGCGGCGGCGCGGGACGTCCCTGGTGCAGCTGGGGCGGATGCCGGGGTTGTAGGCCGGGGTGGCGGGGCGGGGTGCTGGGCCCGGGTTGTGGGCCAGGGTTTCGTTTCCGGCGGAAACGGGCCCCGGGCGGCGGGCCCTCACCGATAATCGGCTGCGAAGACCGAGCAGCACCGCACGACCGACGGGAAGGGCCGCATCATGGGCACCCAGCAGGAGAAGGACGAGCTGTACGCGCTCGACATCAGCGACGTCGAGTGGCAGGGGCCGCCCGGGACCAGCCCGGACGAGGAGCGGGTCGAGATCGCCAAGCTGCCCGAGGGCGCGGTGGCGATGCGGTCGTCCCTGGACCGTGACACGGTGCTGCGGTACACGGCGGCCGAGTGGGAGGCGTTCGTCCTCGGGGCCCGGGACGGGGAGTTCGACCTCACCTGAGGGGTGCGGGAGCCGTACGAAGAGGGGGCGCGCCCGGTGCGGGCGCCCCCCCTCTTCGTATGCCCGTGTGCGGTGAGCCGTGGGACTCCGGCTCAGAAGGCTTCGGTGAACGCGCGGGAGGCCTTCACGTCGGTGGCGCGGTAGGCGCCCTTGCCGTGCTCGATGAGGCGGGCGGCCTCCTCGAGCCTCTTCTGCATGTGGTCGGCGCGCGCGTGGTACTTCTTCTGGAGCTCCAGGTACTGGGTGTGCGCCTCACCGTCCCAGGTGTCGGTGACGACCTTCACGGCCGACTCCATCTCCTCGAGGTCCTTGAGGATGTTCCTGGACACCACGCGGATGCGGTCCGCCATCTGCTGGACGCTCTCGTACCGTACCCGGGTGTGGCCGTCGTTGTTGCCGGACATGATCTTCTCCTTCGGCTGGCGTGCGGGGCGGGGCGGCTCAGAGGCTGTCGAGGCCCGACTTGCGGGCCTGGGCGAACGCCTGGTGCACTTCCTCGTCCTGTGCGTTGGTGAGGTTCTTGGTCTCCGACACGGCGTGGTGCAGCACGCGGAGCAGGCGGCGGATCGCGTCGTGGTCCTCGTTCAGCTCCACCTGGGCCGACGTGAACCCGTCGGCGCCGACACCGGTCCAGCCCGCGGCGGCGGTGGCCAGGATGTCGGCCAGCTCGCGCGCCTGGCTGGACACCGCGTCGCCCGTCTCGGCGATCTTGTTGGCCGCCTTGACGACCGGATCGTCGGCAAGTCCGAAATTGGTAGTCATCCGAAGCTCCTCACTTCTCAATTCCCCGGCCGAACCAGGGGATCGCGCGGCGGAGCGGATCGTCCGGGCGCGGATTGCAGCCGCGCGCACCGGAGTTCCCCCTCTGCCTCACGCCCTCCCCCGATCTCAGTCGTGAAGACTGCGGTCACTCTAGCCAGTTCGACCGGCACGCCCAACACGGCGGCGGGCCTCGCGCACCACGGTGGCGGTCACGGCGATGACGGCGATGAGCAGACCGGTGATGCCCAGGGCGTACGTGCCGATCCGTTCGTCGCGCTCCCGCGCCGTCTCGGTGAGCGGCAGCGGTACCGCCTGCGGGGCGGCCGCCGGGGGCGGGCCCGGGTCCGGGACGGGGGCCCGGGGGGGCTCGCGGTCCTGGGTGAGCGCCCGTACGGGGTCCACGACGCCCCAGCCCACGTAGTCGTCGCGGCCCTTGACGGAGCGCTCGGCGGTGTTCTGGATCTGCCAGACCACCTCCTGCGCGGTCCAGTCCGGGTGCTTGGCGCGCAGCAGGGCGGCGACCCCGGCGACGTAGGGGGCGGAGAAGCTGGTGCCGTTGTCGATGCACTGCCCGAAGCCCGGGACGGTGGAGACCATGTCGACGCCGGGGGCGGCGATACCGATGAAGTCGCCGGGCTGGGAGAACGCCGCGCGCTCGTTGTTGCGGTCGGAGGAGGCGACGGCGAGGACCCCGGGGAAGGCGGCCGGGTAGGTCCTGCGCTTCTCGCCGCTCATCCCGTCGTTGCCGGCGGAGGCGACGACCACGGCCTTGGCCTCCTGGGCCCGCTGGACCGCCTTGGCGAGCTCGGAGTCGGCGGTCAGGGGGGCGTCGGTGTCCTGGGAGATGTTGATCACCTGGGCACCCTTGGCCACGGCGTGGTCGATGGCCTGGGCGAGGGTGGCCGCGTTGCCGTTGCCCTGTCCGTCGTTCTGCCGGATGGGGATGACGGTGGCCTCGGGGGCCAGGCCGACGAAGCCGGTGCCCTGCTGGGGGCGGGCCGCGATCAGTCCGGCGACCTTGGTGCCGTGGCCGACGGTGTCGTTGGTGCCGTCGCCGCCCTTGGGGTCGAGGAAGTCGCGGCCGGCGCCGGCGTCGAGGGCGCCGGTCAACTGGGGGTTGGCGCGGTCGACGCCGGTGTCGATGACCGCGACGCGGACGCCCTTGCCCCTGGTCTGCGCCCACAGGGCGTCGAAGGTGAGGCGCTGGAGGGCCCAGGGGCGGTCGGCGATCTGCTTCTTCATGGGGAAGGTGCACTCCCCGGCGCCTGCGGGGCCCAGGGCGGGGACCGCCTGAGCGGGGGGTGCGGCCAGGAGGGCGACGGTGAGCGCGGCCAGCGGCAGGGCGGCGGCGCGGGAGGGCTGGGGCACGGCCGGCGTCCTCACTCAGGAACCCTGGGGCTGACGGGCGGAGTTGGTGTCCAGGCGGGGCCCCTTGGAGAGGAACTCCGACCAGGCGATGGGCACCAGTGCCGGGACCACGCCGCCGTAGCCGAGCCGGACCTGCGCCTGGCTGGGCTCGGGCCGGCCGTCACCGGCCGCGCCCGGGGCCTGCGGGTCGGGGGCGCCGATCTTCGACTGCTCGGCGTCGCTGTCGCCGTTGGCCTGCACGGCGTACCGCAGGCCCGTGTCGGTGACCAGGAACAGGGCGCCGCCCGCGTTGGCCTGGCGGCCCTGGACCTGGGTGTAGAGCAGGCCGGTGCCGGGGGTGACGTACGAGCTGGTGCCGCTGGCGGTGATGTCGACGGGGAAGCCGGTCCCGGCCCAGGTGCTCAGCGTCTGGTTGCCCTGGGGGTCGACGGAGCGCAGGACGTTGCAGACGGTGTCGCGCTGTTCGCCGGACGGGGCCGAGCCGGGCGCGGCCGCGACCCGGTTGACCTGGGCGGTGCGCTTGCGGGGCCAGCGGACCTCGTCCTTGAAGGCGGTGGCCTCGGGGTTCAGGGCCTGGAGGTCGACCTCGTGGGCCTTGCCGTGCATGTTCAGGGTGTCGGTGGCGGGTGCGGAGATCAGCAGCCAGGCGACGAACTCCGAGACCGGGGCGACCCGGTCGGGCAGGACCACGTAGTGCTGGGTGCCGGAGCCGGTCTGGGCGGTCAGCACCATCCCGACCCGGTTGTCGGTGCTGCCGAGCCCCTGGACGGAGGCGGGGGCGCCGGCGGTGCCGGGCAGCTGGGGGAAGCCGAGGTCGTCGCCGGAGTTGAGGGTGGCCAGCCATTCCTCGGTGACCGGCTGGGGGGTGGCGCCGGTGCCGACGAGGGCCGTGGTCAGGGTGCCGGAGTCGGGCCGGCCCTCGGGGAACCTGTACTTCGTGCCGGCCGAGTCGACCAGGTAGCGCTCCTTGGCGCCGCCGGTGCTCTGCACGTACAGCACCTGGGTGTCGGTGGTGCGGCGCGCGTCGTCCAGGAGGCCCGCCTCGCGGTCGGCGAGGACGAAGGCGGCCGTCTGCACGCCCCGGTTGTTGCCGCCGGGCTGCTGGCAGACGGCCCAGCGCTTGGCCTTGGCCGCGTCGGCCTTCGCGGGGAGCCGGTCGGGGGCGTAGGGGATGCCGATGATGGGGCCGCGCGGGGGCTTGCCGGCGTCGAGCAGCTTGTCGTCGACCTGGACGACCTTGGCCTTCTGCGGGTCGAGGAGGAGCCGCGCGGAGGCCAGGTTCAGGACGGGGTGGAGCCGGGTCTGGTCCTTGCCGTTGATCTTGGTGGTGAGGACCACGTACCGGGTCGTGGACTGCTTGCCGACGATGACCATGGCGCCGGGTTCGTCCCAGCCCTTGGGTGCCTGCGGTTTGAACATGCCCCAGGCGCCGAAGCCGGCGACCAGGAGCGCGCCGACGACCACACCGGGCAGGACGGTGCGCAGCGGCCGGGGCGCGCCCTCCTCGGTTCCGCTGGCGGAGGGCTGGAGGAAGGCGGCCACCGTGCGCCGTTTCGCAAAGGTGTACGCGTTGAGCTCGTCGCGCCGTGACGCCATGACCGCCTGTTCCTCCCCGGGTGGGTTGGTCGGTGGGGCCCGGTGCGGCCCGGTGGGGCCGTTCCCCGGGCCCTTGGTTGTCGGACCGGGGACCTACTATGCCTGTTGACGGGGGATCGGCTGGTGTGGGGTGGGGTCCGGTGGGGGGATTCCGCCGTCGGGCGGCCTGGGCCGTACGGTGACCGGACTTCTTTGTTCCGCGCATGAGTTGGGGAGGTACGCCGGTGGGGGCCACCGCGACGGCGCCGCAGGCGGCCGAGGCAGCGACGACCGGAAGCGGCGGGGGCGCGCCGCAGGCCGCCGGCCGCGGCGGGGTCACACCGCATCCGAGGCCGAGCCCCGGCCGGTTCGGGCCGCTCCGGCTGCAACAGCTCGTGCTGCTCCAACTCGCCGCCGCCGCGCTGCTCGTGGCCTGGGTGGTGGAGCCGATGCTGCTGATGCCCGCCGGAGTGGTCGCGCTGGCCCTGGTGCTGCTCGCCCTCGTACGGCGCCACCAGCGCTCCCTGCCCGAGTGGATCGGCGGTGCGCTCGCGCTGCGCGCCCGGCGGCGCAGGGCCGCGACCGCGACCGTGCCCGCGGGCACCGAGCCGGGGCTCGCACCGCTGGTCGAGGCCGATCCGGCGCTGCGGACCACGGCCTTCGGCGGCCGGGACCGGCGTCCGGTCGGGCTGGTCGGCGACGGGACGTTCCTGACGGCGGTGGTCCAGGTGGACATGGACGCCACCGCCCTGCGGCCGGAGCGCACGGCGCGGCCGCTGCCGCTGTCCGCGGTGCGGGACGTCCTGGAGGTGGACGGGATCCGGCTGGAGTCGGCGCAGGTGGTGCAGCACACCCAGCCGGCCCCCGCCCCGCACCTGCCGGCGCAGTCGGTGGCGGCGCGCAACTACGCCCCGCTCCAGGCGCGGACGGGGACCCCGGCGGTGCGGCTGACGTGGATCGCCCTCAAGCTCGACCCGGAGCTGTGCCCCGAGGCGGTCGCCGCGCGCGGCGGAGGGCTCGCGGGGGCGCAGCGGTGCGTGGTGCGGGCGGCGGACCAGCTGGTGAGCCGGCTGACGGGGGCGGGGTTCCGGGCCACGGTGCTGACGGAGCAGGAGCTGACGGGCGCGCTGGCGACCTCGTCGTGCGCGAACCCGATGGCGATCACGCAGGCCGGGCGGTCGGCGAGCACGGGACGGCGTACGGAGGAGACCCCGCGCACCTGGCGCTGCGACGACCGGCGCCACACCACCTACTGGATAGCCCGCTGGCCGCAGCTGGGCGGCGCGGGGGCGGCACTGCCGCAGCTCGCGGCGCTGCTGACCTCGCTGCCCGCGCTGGCGACGAACTTCAGCCTGACGATGGCCCCGGCCGGGCGGCAGGGCGTGGCGTTGACGGGACACGTACGGGTGACGGGGCGCAGCGACGAGGAACTCGTCGCGGCCCGGCGGGAGCTCGAGCGGACGGCCCGGGGGGTGCGGACCGGGCTGGTCCGGCTGGACCGGGAGCAGGTGCCCGGGCTGCTGGCCTCGCTGCCGTTGGGCGGGGCGCGGTGAGGGGGTTGGGCGTGGGTGTTGTGGGTGCGGGTGCGGGTGTGGTTTGGGGTGGCGTGCTGTGAGGGGCGGGTTCGGGTTGGTCGGGCCGCGTCGGGAGCGGCATGTGGTGCCCGCGGCGGATCTGGACGCGCTGGCGGTGCCCGTCGGCGATGACGGGGTCGTCATCGGCGTGGATGCCGAGGGGCGGTCGGCGGTGCTGGGCGTGAACCGGCCCACCCCGTACGAGGTCACGCTGATCGGCGGCTTGTGGACCGCCCAGGTGCTGGCGCTGCGCACCGCCGCCACCGGGGCCCGTGTCGCGGTGGAGACGGGGCGCGCGCAGGTGTGGAACGAGCTGGCCCGGGCGGCCGGTGGCGGGCAGCAGTGCGTGACGCTGCACGAGGTGGGCCGGGTGCCTCCGCAGGGCGCTTCGGCGGGCAGTCCGGTCCTGGTGGTCCGGGACTGCGGGATGCGGCCGCCGCGGGGGCGGGTGGTGGCGGGGCCGTGGCAGTCGGTGCTGACCCTGCTGCCGTACCTGAGCCCGACGGCGCCGCGGCTGCTGCGGAACTCCGCGCTGGTGGGGGTGCAGAGGGTGTCCCCCGATGAGGCGGAGCAGGTGGGCGCGCTGATGCGGCTGCCCAGGGCGGCGGTGGACTCGCTGCCGACGCTGGGGGACGGGGTGACGCTGTGGTGCACGCCCCGGGACCGGAAGTTCGTGATGACGCAGGCGACGGAGACGGAGACCGGGTTGTTGGGGGCTGCGCGGCGGATCGACTGAGGCGGTGTTACGGGGGGCGGGGTGGTCGGGGGTCGCCTCGCCGGGCGTACGGGCCGACCTGCATGCCGTCCGGGAGGGCGATGCGCGTCGGATCGCTACGCGCTTCTCCCGTCTCGGTGTGCGACGGCCGTCCTGGGTGACGTCCGGTGATGGTTGCTCAGGGGCCGGGGGGCCTGTAGGCAGGACGTGTGGGGGCGCGACCTCCGGGGCTTTCGAGCACGGAGCGCGATTAGGCTGAGCGCGGGCGCGGCGTCTTGTGTGGGCGCCTGACCGGTGTGCGACAGACCAGGAGGATCAGTGAGCGGCGATCGGAACGAGAGGCGCGGCGGGACGTGGGATGTCCCGACGGACGATCAGTCCGACGCGGAGCCCGATGTGACGGGCGAGTTCACCATCGACTACACCCCGCCGGCCTGGTACACGCAGAGCCCGCCGCCCGCGCCGGCTGCGGGGGTGCCGGGGCTGCCCGAGGGCAGTGGTTTCGAGCCCCATCGGCCGGCGGACGTGGTCTCGCCCCCGACGATGCGGATCGCTCCGCCGGGGGCGCGCGGTGACGCCGGTGCGCCGTTGCCGGGGGCCGAGCCGGGCGCAGCCGTGCCTACGGCCTCGGGGGCGCAGCCGGGCGCAGCCGTGCCTCCGGCGTTCCCTGCGGGTACGCCGCCGATGCCTCGTGGTGCCGAGCCCGTTGCCGCGCCTGCGGCCGCGTCCCCGGGGGGTGCCGGTGCCGAGTCGGCTGGCCCGCCTGCGGCGCCGTTCCCGGCGGGCGCGGGGGCCGAGTCGGCTGGCCCGCCTGCGGCCCCGTTCCGGGGGGCGGCCGGTGCCGAGTCCGGTACTCCGGCTGTGGCCCCGTTCCCGGCGAGTGCCGGTGCCGAGTCCGTTGCTCCGTCTGGGGCGTCGCTTCCGGCGGGCGTGGATGCCGAGTCGGCCGCGCCTGCGGGGGCGGCCGGTGAGGCGGGCGGGCCTGCGAGGCCTGCGGCTGCTGCGCCGTTCGCCGTGCCCACCGTGCCGCCGATGTCCGTCGCGGCCGACCCCGTGTTCCCGCCTGCCGCCGATGCGGCTGTGCCTGGCCCGGACGGTGCCGTTGGCGGATCGGCGGCTGCCCCCGCCGTGGAGCCTTCGGCCGCTGCTTCCCTCGGCGAGAGCGCCCCTGGTCTCCCGGCCGGGTCGGCGGATCCGGTTCCGGCCGCTCCGTCGGCGCAGCCGCCTGTGGCTCCGGTGGTGCAGCCCGCTGCGCAGCCGCCGGCCGACGCCGTTCCGGTCGGGCAGCCGCCTGCGGCTTCGGTCGCCGATGCGGCGGCGGGGCCGGGGGACGCGTCGCCCGCGGCTGTGCCGGGTGTCCGGCAGGCTGCGGATGCCGGCCCGGGGTTCCCGTCGGCCGCGCCCATCGGCGGGGTCGGCGACGCCGCGGGGGCGCCCGCCCCGGTCCAGGGGGACGGGGGGCGGACCGCCACTCCGGCCGAGGGGGTGGCCGTTGCCGACGCACCCTTCGGGGGAGGCGGGGCACTGCCGCCGCTGCCGCCCGCCTTCACCTCCGGCCCGCCCCAGGGGTACGGGTTCCCGCAGGACGCCGCACCGCAAGGTGCCGCACCGCAGGCACCCGGCCCCCAGGGGCACGGATTCCCGCAGGGCGGCACACCCCAGGACACCGCACCGCAAGGTGCCGCACCCCAGGACGCCGCACCCCAGGCACCTGGCCCCCAGGGGTACGGATTCCCGCAGGGAGCAGCACCGCAGGGGGCAGCACCGCAGGGGGCCGCACCCCAGGACACCGCACGGCAAGGTGCCGCACCACAGGACGCCGCACCGCAGGGGTACGGATTCCCGCAGGGTGGCACACCGCAGGACGCCGCCCCACAGGGTGCCGCACCGCACGCAACCGCACCCCAGGCACCCGGCCCGCAGGGGTACGGATTCCCGCACAGCGGCACACCCCAGGACGACGCCCCACAGGGTGCCGCACCCCAGGCACCCGCACCGCAGGCACCCACCCCGCAGGGGTACGGATTCCCGCAGGGCGGCACACCCCAGGACGCCACACCGCACGCACCCGGCCCGCAGGCTGCCGCGCCGCAGGGGTACGGGTTCCCGCCCGTCGGCGCGCAGCCGCAGCCGTACGGGGTGGCGCCGCAGCAGGGGCAGGCTCCGCAGGGGCCGTACCAGCAGCAGCCGGCCGCCCAGGGGCCCGGTGCGCCGTTGGGGTACACCGCTGCCGTCGAGCTGTCCTCCGACCGCCTGATCCGGGCCAAGCAGAAGCCGCGGCCCACCCGCTCCGGGTTCCGGTTCGGCGGGAAGGCGGCCGAGGCCGACCGCCAGCGGAAGCTGGAGCTGATCCGGACGCCGGTGATGTCCTGCTACCGGATCGCCGTGATCAGCCTCAAGGGCGGCGTCGGCAAGACCACGACGACCACCGCCCTCGGCGCGACGCTGGCCACCGAGCGGCAGGACAAGATCCTGGCCATCGACGCTAACCCCGACGCCGGCACCCTGGGCCGGCGCGTCCGGCGCGAGACCGGTGCGACGATCCGGGACCTGGTCCAGGCGATCCCGTACCTGCACTCGTACATGGACATCCGGCGGTTCACCTCGCAGGCGCCCTCCGGGCTGGAGATCATCGCCAACGACGTGGACCCGGCGGTCTCGACGACCTTCAACGACGAGGACTACCGCCGCGTCATAGAGACCCTCGGCCGCCAGTACCCGATCATCCTCACCGACTCGGGCACCGGGCTCCTGTACTCCGCCATGCGCGGGGTCCTGGACCTGGCCGATCAGCTGATCATCATCTCCACCCCGTCCGTGGACGGCGCCAGCAGCGCGAGCACCACGCTCGACTGGCTCTCCGCCCACGGTTACGCGGATCTCGTCTCGCGCTCGATCACCGTCATCTCCGGGGTCCGCGAGACCGCCAAGATGATCAAGGTCGAGGACATCGTGCAGCACTTCGAGACCCGCTGCCGGGGTGTCGTCGTGGTGCCGTTCGACGAGCACCTCGCGGCCGGCGCGGAGGTGGACCTCGACCTGATGCGGCCCAAGACGCGGGAGGCGTACTTCAACCTCTCCGCCCTGGTCGCGGAGGACTTCGTACGGGCCCAGCAGCAGACCGCGCAGGGGCAGTGGGGCGCGCTCCAGCAGCCCCAGCAGTACGCCCCGCCCCAGCAGCCCCAGCCCCAGCCGCCGCAGCAGCAGCCCCAGGGGCCGTACCAGCAGCCGTACGGGCAGCAGCCCTACCCGCAGCCCGGGCAGCCCTGGCCGCAGGCCCCGGCTCCGCAGCAGCCCGGGCAGCCCCCGCGCGACCCGCGGCTCGGCTGAGGCGGGGCGAACGCCGGAGGGCCCCTGCCGTCCCGGGACGGTAGGGGCCCTCCGGCGTGTCAGGGGCGGGGGCGCCGGCCCCTCAGCGGCGTGCCGCGTCGGAGGCGTCCGTCAGGGCGCGCGCCCGCTTCACGTCGTCGGCGATGGCCTCCAGCAGGCCGTCGAGCGACTCGAACTTCGCCATCCCGCGCACGTACGCGAGGAAGTCCACCGCCACCTGCTTGCCGTACAGGTCGAGCCCGACGCGGTCGATCGCGTAGGCCTCCACGGTCCGCTCGGTCGCGTCGAACTGCACGTTCGTGCCGACCGAGATCGCCGCCGGCATCCGCTCGCCGTCCGCCGTCAGCCACCCCGCGTACACCCCGTCGGCCGGGATCGCGGTGTGCGGCGCCGTCTCCACGTTGGCCGTCGGGTAGCCGAGTTCGCGCCCGCGCTGCGCACCGCGCACCACGACGCCCTCGACCCGGTGCGGGCGGCCCAGGATCTCGGCGGCGCCCTCCATGTCGCCCTCGGCGACGAGCCTGCGCGCCAGGGTGGAGGAGAACGGCACGCCGCCGCCCGCCTCGCCGCGCTCGACCAGGTCCACGACCTCGACCTCGTAGTCGTAGGTGGAGCCCAGCTCGCGCAGGAAGTCGACGTTCCCGGCGGCCCGGTGCCCGAAGCGGAAGTTGGGGCCCTCGATGACGGCGCGCGCGTGCAGCTTGTCGACCAGCACCTTGACGATGAAGTCGGCCGGGGACAGCTGGGAGAACTCCGCCGTGAAGGGCAGGATCAGCAGCGCGTCGACGCCGAGGCCGGCCATCAGTTCGGCGCGGCGGTCGTAGGGGGCCAGGATCGGCGGGTGGCTGCCGGGGCGCACGACCTCGCTGGGGTGCGGGCTGAAGGTCACGACGACCGACGGCACGCCCAGGGCGCGGGCCTTCGCCACGGCCCGTCCGATGATCAGCTGGTGTCCGCGGTGCACACCGTCGTAGGAGCCGATGGTGACGACGCTGCGTCCCCAGTCCTGGGGGATGTCCTCCAAGCCACGCCAGCGCTGCACTGTGACCGCTCCTCGCCCGAACCCTTGTAGTCCCTGTACGGGATTGCCGATTGCAGGTCTAAGACTGCCATGCCGGTGGCCCGGTCCCCGCATCGGAGTCCGCTCAGGTGA
Source organism: Streptomyces sp. NPDC001594 (assembly GCF_042893675.1). NCBI lineage: Bacteria > Bacillati > Actinomycetota > Actinomycetes > Kitasatosporales > Streptomycetaceae > Streptomyces > Streptomyces sp. NPDC001594. Next base: position 27,387 of record NZ_JBIAVB010000011.1, read on the forward strand.
CGTGGGGGGCGGATCGGCTGAGGGTCTCCACGGTGCGGCGGGCGCCCGGTCCGAGCAGGGCCGCGGCCTCCGCCGCGGACTCGGCGAGCCAGCGGGCCACCAGGGCCCCGAAGACCGGGTCGGCGCGGGCCAGCTCCACGGTGCGCTGCTCGAACACCTCGGGCCCGCCCGGGGTCCGCAGCAGCTGCCGGCCGGTACGGCGGAGCAGCTCGCGGGTGCGGTCCTCGGGGCGGGCGCGGGCGGCCGCGGCGAGGGCCGTCAGGAAGGCGCCGAGCACCTGCGGGTCGGGCTCCTCGCGCAGCAGGGTCTCGGCCAGCTCGGCCCGCAGCACCGAGCCGGGCTCGCCGCCGGGCGCCGCGAGTACGCCGGCCAGCGCGGCCCGTACCGGCGGCGGGGCGGTCCGCAGCAGGGCCAGGACCAGCGGGCGCAGCACGGGGGCGGCGGCCGGGCCCTGCTCCAGGCGCCGGTCGACGAAGGCGGCCGCGTGCGGGGCGTCGGCGGGGTGCCGCGCGAGGTGCTCCCGTACGAGGTCACCGGCGCGGCGGGCCAGCGCGGGGGTGGTCAGGGCAGCCAGGGCGCGCAGCACCTCCCCGTCCGCGCGGGCCCGCAGGGCGTCGAACACCGCGTCCGGGTCGGGCAGTACGGGCAGGGCCGCGACCAGGGCGGAGGCGGGCAGCCGGGAGCCGCGGTCCGGGTCGCGGAAGCAGTCGAGGGCGTCGGTCAGGTGGCGGGCGCGGGCCTGGGGGTCGCGCAGCAGCATCCCGAGGGCGCTGCCGTGCAGGGGGAGGTCGCCGGGGCGGGCGAGGAGCGCCTCGGCGGCGTGGCGCAGCACTTCGCGGTCGGCGGGGGTCCGCACGTGCGGGGCGGTGGCGAGCCCGTACGCGGCGGCGGCCACGCGGCGGCCCGGGCGGTCGTCGTGGGCCCAGCGGTCGACGGCGCGGGACATCGCGGAGGGCTCGTCTTCGGCGAGGACGGCGAGGAGTTCGTCGGCGCGGGGGTGGGCGGCGTCGACGAGGGCCTCGGTCAGGTCGTCGGGGGCGAGGGCGCGGTGGGTGTGCAGGAGCGCCTGGGCGGCGGTGGCCACGGTGGCTCCGGGGCGGCCGCGCAGTCGGCGTTCGTCGGTGAACCAGGTGCACAGGAGGGGCAGGACGATGTGCGGGGCGCGGGTGAGGCGGCGTCCGGCGGCTTCGAGGTAGCGGTGGTCTGAGGGCAGCAGGCGGCGCAGCAGGTCGAGCCGGTCGGACTCGGGCAGCCGGAGCCGGTTCCAGAACCAGCCGCCGAAGTCCTGCGGGCCGGTCCGGGCCACGTGCTCGGCGAGGGCGTGCAGGACGGGCAGGTGGGCGGTGGCGTCCGGGGCGCCGAGCAGGGTTCCGCGCAGCAGCCGGGCGGCCCACCAGACCCGGTCGGGGTGCACCTCGCCCGGCGGGGCGTCGGCGAAGGCGTTCAGGGCGTCGACCAGCCGGGCGGGCTCCTGCGCGGTGCCGGCGGAGGGGGGCCGGCGGAGGGCTTCGAGCACGGGCCCGATCCGGTGCCGGGGCACGGGCGGGCCGGGGGCGGCGGGGCCGGAGTGGACGAGGGAGTCGAGGGCGCCGACGAGGTCGAGGTGGCAGGCCTGGAGCCAGTCGGAGAACTCCTCGTGGGCGAAGCGGTAGCCGGGGCCCGCGGGGACGAGGAGGCCCTCGGTGAGGACGGCGGAGGCCCAGCCGGTGCGCCAGGGGAACAGCTCCTCGAAGGAGGCCCGGTCGAGCTGCCCCTGTCCGGGCCCGAGGCACCGCCGGGCGGCCTCGTGCACCCGCCCGGCCACCCGTACGGCGAGCCGCCGCACCCCGGGGGCGTACACCCCGCCGGCCGGGTCCGCGGCTCCGGCGGACGGGTCGGCCCCGCGAGGGGAACCGGAGGGCCCGCCGGCGCCGGACCGGAAGCCCGGGGCACCGCCTTCGGCCGGTTCGGCGGGACCGGCCCCCGGCTCCGGCCGTGCCCGTGCGGTCCCGTCGCGCGCCGGGCCACCGGCCGGGGCGGCCCCGGGGCCTGGGCCGGAGGGTCGGCCCCCCGCAGGTGGGGTGCCGGTCCCCGGGGCGGGTGCCGGCGGGGGCCCGGCGGCCGGGGAGTGCCCAGCGGACGGGAAGGGCCCGGCGGCCGGGGAGGGCCCGCCGACCGGGGAGCCGGGCCAGGCGGACGGGGAGCGCCCGCCGACCGGGGAGCCGGGTCGGGTGGTCCGGCGGGAGTTCCGGTTCGGACTGTGCGGGCCGGCCGGACCGGAGGGGCCGCCGGGGGGCGACCGGAAGGGGTCCGTGGTCGAGCCGGGGGCGGCGGTGATGCGCAGGGCAGCCCGGAGGCACAGGAGGTCCAGGTGGGCCGCGAAGACCTCGTCGCGGGTCGGGCGGCCCCCGGTGACCCCGGCGGCGCGGATCCCCGCGAGCAGGCCGAGGGTGAGGGGGTGGCGGGCGTCGGCCTCCGGTACCGCGTCCGCCGGGAGGCCCAGGCGGGCCCGGGCGGTGTCCGCCTCCGCCGGGGTGAGGTCCCCGACGGGCAGCGCGGGCGGCAGCCTCCGGGCGGGGTGGCGGGGGGTGTGCAGCAGCTCCGGCGGGTAGAGCGCCCCGGCGAGTTCCCAGTGCTCGGGCCGGGCGGCGACCACCAGCCGGGCGCCGGTGCCGCACAGCCAGGCGGCGGTGGACACCGTCCACGGCGCGAGCCGGTGCGCCAGGGCGGGCGGCATCTCCTCCGGGCCGTCCAGCACGATCAGCAGCGCCCGTCCCGCCGCCCCCGTCAGCCGGGCCACGCGCTCGGCCGTCCCCTCGGCGGCCGGCTCCCGCGCCGCCGCCCCCGTCGGCGCGCCGCCCGCGGTGACGATGCGGACGGCCTCCGCCAGCGCCCGCTCCACGGCGTCCGCCAGGGAGGCGTCGTCGGCCCGCAGGTCGGCCCCGCGCAGCCAGAGGGTGGGGGCGGGGCGGGGTCCGCGGGCCCGGTCGGCGGCGAGGGCCGCGAGGGCGGTGGTGCGGCCGGTGCCGGGGTCGCCGACGAGGCCGAGGACGAGGTCCTGCCCTGCGGTGAAGGCGGCCAGCCCGGCGGCGAGGGCGGGCCGTGCCACCGGTTCCGGCCCGGCGAGGACCGCCGGGGGGAAGGCCGAGCCGACGGTGGTCGCGGTCAGCTCCAGCGCCCCCGCCAGGTTGAGTTCGGCCCCGTAGCCGGGGACGGTGGCGCCGTTGCGCTCCAGCAGGGCCGCCAGGGGGCCCGTGGGGGCGGTGGCGGCGGCCGCGCGCAGGGGGACGGCGAAGGTGCCGGAGCGGCGCTCCGCGGTGAGAGCGGTGCCCAGTACCGCGAGCACCGCTCCGGTCTCCGCGTCGAGGACCGGCCCCCCGCAGGCCTCGCCGCCCAGCCGGAGGGCGTCCCGGCCGTCCGTGCCGATCGCCAGCTCCACGGTGACGGGCAGCACCAGCCGGCGCCCGGCCGCGGTGTAGCCGGCCTCCGCCCCCGCCGCGAGCACCCGGGCCTGGCGCCAGCCCCGCGCGGGGACGCGCACGTACGTTCCCGAAGGGATGGTCCCGCGCCCGGCCACCGGCAGCGGCCGCACCCCGAGCCCGTCGCTCGGCACCAGAGCCAGCCCGAGCTCGGGCAGGAGGGTGACGTCGGCGCCGTCGGTCCGCCAGGTCCGCCCGTCCGGCGCGTGCAGCACGACCCGGTCCAGGCCCTCGACGGCCTCGTGGCCGGTCAGCACCGTCCCGCGGTCGTCGGCGACGAACCCGCTCCCGCGGGCCCGTCCGGCCGCGTCCCGAACGGTGACGAGTTCCACCGGCTCCGCGGGCGCGTGCGGCTCCGCGACCCCCGGGTGCTCCGCCGTTCCCCAGGGGGCCGCCCCGGCACGCCCCGCACCAGCTGTGACCTCGTCCGACAACGCCGCACCACTCCCCCGCCACGGGACCCGTGGTCATGACGGTAGGCAAGTGAAGATCGGGACGAAAAGCGCGCGGGCCGAAAGCGCCCCCTTACGCTCCCTCCGTTCACTCCGAGCGCCTGCTCGGTCGGGTGAACAACGGGCTCCGGGTGGATAGAGACCTACCCGAGGGGGGTCGTGGAGCGGTGAGCGGCGGTCGCGGTCCGAGTGCGCTCACCGCTCCACGTCGGAGCGGATCGGTCGGTGCGGATCAGACGAAGACCGCGAGGGACTTCGCCTTGCCGCCCTTGCTCTCCACGAGCCCGAGCAGCTGGCCCTGCGGCCCGTAGACGGCCACGGTCCGGCCGTCCTGGTACTCGTCCGGCATGTCGATCCGCACGCCGTTGGCGAGCAGCGAGGCCCGCCGGGCGTCCAGGTCCCAGCGCGCGAACGCGGCCGCGGCCGCCTCGCCGATCGGCATGACGGTCAGCTCCTCCTGGAGCTGGTCCAGCGTGCGCGCCTTGTCGAGCTTGTACGGGCCCACCCGCGTGCGCCGCAGCGCCGTGAGGTGGCCGCCGACACCCAGGTCGGCGCCCAGGTCGCGGGCGAGGGCCCGGATGTAGGTGCCGCTGGAGCAGACGACGGAGACGACCAGGTCGACGACCTTGGTGCCGTCCTCGGCCTCCGCCTCCCGCATGTCGTAGACCTGGAACGACGAGATGGTCACCGGGCGGGCCGGGATCTCGAAGTCCTCGCCGTCGCGGGCGCGCTTGTAGGAGCGCACGCCCTTGATCTTGATGGCGCTGACCTTGGACGGGACCTGCATGATGTCGCCGGTCAGCTTGGCGATCCCCGCGTCCACGGCCTCCCGGGTCACCCCGGAGGCGTCGGCGGACCCGGTGATCTCGCCCTCGGCGTCGTCCGTGAGGGTGTACTGCCCGAGGCGGATCGTCCCGAGGTACTCCTTCTCCGTCAGCGCGAGGTGGCCGAGGAGCTTGGTGGCCTTCTCGACGCCCAGGACGAGGACACCCGTCGCCATGGGGTCGAGGGTGCCGGCGTGGCCGACGCGGCGGGTCTTGGCGATCCCGCGCATCTTGGCGACCACGTCGTGCGAAGTGAAGCCGGACGGCTTGTCGACGATGACAAGGCCGTCCGGAGTCTTCCCTGCGTCGGTGCTCATTCCGCGGCTGCGTCCTCGTCGTCCTCGTCGCCCGGCTTCTTGTACGGGTCGGCCTCACCGGCGTACTGGGCGCCGGAGGAGACCTCGCGCACCTGGGCGTCGGAGGCGCGCGCCTTGTCGAGGAGGTTCTCGATGGTCTTGGCGTTCTCCGGGAGGGCGTCCGCGACGAAGGTCAGGGTGGGCGTGAACTTGGTCCCCGCCGCCCGGCCGACCGCGGAACGCAGTACGCCCTTGGCGCTCTCCAGGCCCGCTGCCGCGCTGGCACGGTCCTCGTCGTCGCCGTAGACCGTGTAGAAGACCGTGGCCTCCCGCAGGTCGCCGGTGACCCGGGTGTCGGTGATGGTCACGTGCGTACCGAGCCGGGGATCCTTGACTCCACGCTGCAGCTTCTGCGCCACCACCTCCCGGATGAGGTCCGCCAGCTTCTTCGCCCGCGCATTGTCGGCCACTGGTCCGTCTCCTTCTTCCTTGCAGACAAGCAATCAGTCTTCATCACCGTGGAACCGCCGCCTGACGGACAGCAGCTCCACTTCCGGACGCGCCGCGACCAGCCGCTCACAGCGGTCGAGCACGTCCGACACGAACCCCGCGTCCCCGCTCACCAGGGCGACCCCTATGCGGGCCCTGCGGTGCAGGTCCTGGTCTCCCACCTCGGCCGCGCTCACGGAGAACTTGCGCTGGAGCTCGGCGACGATGGGCCGGACGACGGAGCGTTTCTCCTTCAGCGAATGGACGTCGCCGAGGAGCAGATCGAAGGACAGAGTCCCCACGTACATGCAGTTCCGGATATCCCGCCGGTGCGGGTTCGGTGGCCTGCCGGCCGTCGCTCGGCAGGGTCACCAGAACCGTACACGCAACGGCCGGGGCCGATCGACGGATATTCCGCCGACCGGCCCCGGTGTTACGCGTTACGACACGGTGCGAACCGCCTCGCGCTTACGCGCGCGGCTTCTCGCGCATCTCGTACGTCGCGATGACGTCGTCGATCTTGATGTCGTTGAAGGAGCCGAGGTTGATACCGCCCTCGAAGCCTTCGCGGATCTCGGTGACGTCGTCCTTGAAGCGGCGCAGACCCGAGATGGTGAGGTTCTCGGCGATGACCTTGCCATCGCGCAGGAGCCGCGCCTTGGTGTTGCGCTTGACCTCGCCCGAGCGGACCAGGACACCGGCGATGTTGCCCAGCTTGGACGAGCGGAAGATCTCTCGGATCTCCGCCGTACCGAGCTCGACCTCTTCGTACTCCGGCTTGAGCAGACCCTTGAGGGCCGCCTCGATCTCCTCGATGGCCTGGTAGATCACCGAGTAGTACCGGACGTCGACGCCCTCGCGGTCCGCCATCTGCCCGGCACGGCCGACAGCGCGGACGTTGTAGCCGATGACGATGGCGTCGGAGCCCATCGCGAGCGAGATGTCCGACTCGGTGACCGCACCCACACCGCGGTGCAGGACGCGGATGTCGACCTCTTCGCCGACGTCGAGCTGGAGCAGCGAGGACTCCAGGGCCTCGACCGCACCGGACGAGTCGCCCTTGATGATGAGGTTGAGTTCCTGGACCAGACCGGCCTTGAGCACGGAGTCGAGGTCCTCGAGGGACACGCGACGGACGCGCTTGGCGAAGTTGGCGTTGCGCTCACGCGCAGCACGCTTCTCGGCGATCTGACGGGCGGTGCGGTCCTCGTCGACGACGAGGAAGTTGTCGCCGGCGCCGGGGACGTTGGTGAGACCCAGGACCAGGACGGGGGTCGACGGACCCGCTTCCTCGATGTTGTTGCCCTTGTCGTCGAGCATGGCGCGCACGCGGCCGTAGGCGTCGCCCACGACCATCGTGTCGCCGACGCGGAGGGTACCGCGCTGGACGAGGACGGTGGCGACGGCACCGCGGCCACGGTCGAGGTGGGACTCGATCGCAATACCCTGAGCGTCCTGCTCCGGGTTGGCGCGCAGGTCGAGCGAGGCGTCGGCGGTGAGGACGACGGCCTCCAGCAGGGAGTCGATGTGCAGACCCTGCTTGGCGGAGATGTCGACGAACATCGTGTCGCCGCCGTACTCCTCGGCCACCAGACCGAACTCGGTCAGCTGACCGCGGACCTTGACCGGGTCGGCACCCTCGACGTCGATCTTGTTGACCGCGACGACGATCGGGACGCCGGCGGCCTTGGCGTGGTTGAGCGCCTCGATCGTCTGCGGCATGACGCCGTCGTTGGCCGCGACCACGAGGATCGCGATGTCGGTCGACTTCGCACCACGGGCACGCATGGCGGTGAACGCCTCGTGACCCGGGGTGTCGATGAAGGTGATCTTGCGGTCTTCACCGTTGACCTCGGTGCCCACCTGGTAGGCGCCGATGCCCTGGGTGATGCCGCCGGCCTCGCCCGCGACGACGTTCGTCTTGCGGATGGCGTCGAGGAGGCGGGTCTTACCGTGGTCGACGTGACCCATGACGGTGACGACCGGCGGACGCGGCAGCAGGAACTCCTCGCCGCCCTCGTCCTCGCCGAACTCGATGTCGAAGCCCTCGAGCAGCTCGCGGTCCTCCTCCTCCGGGCTGACGATCTGAACGGTGTAGTTCATCTCGCCGGCAAGGAGCTGGAGGGTCTCGTCGGAGACGGACTGCGTGGCAGTGACCATCTCGCCGAGGTTCATCATGACCGCGACCAGCGACGCCGGGTTGGCGTTGATCTTCTCCGCGAAGTCGGTGAGGGACGCACCGCGCGACAGGCGAACGGTCTCGCCGTTGCCGCGGGGCAGCATCACGCCGCCCACGGACGGGGCCTGCATGGCCTCGTACTCCTGGCGCCTCTGACGCTTCGACTTGCGACCGCGACGGGCGGGCCCGCCGGGACGGCCGAACGCACCCTGCGTGCCACCACGGGCACCCGGGCCGCCGGGACGGCCGCCGAAGCCGGGACGACCGCCACCACCGGCGCCGGCCGGGCCGCCGCCGAAGCCGCCGCCACCCGGACGCGGGCCGCCGAAGCCGCCACCGGCCGGACGCGAGCCCGGACCGGCCGGACGGCCGGCGAAGCCGCCGCCGCCGGGACGACCCGGACCGCCGGGACGGCCCGCGCCGCCCGGACCGGGACGGGGGCCGCCGCCGGGACGGGGGCCGGGACCGCCGGCAGCGGGACGCTGCGGCATCATGCCGGGGTTCGGACGGTTGCCACCGGGAGCACCGCCCGGACGCGGAGCGCCGCCCTGCGGACGGGGCATGCCGCCCGGGGTCGGACGACCCGCACCGGGACCCTGCGGACGCGGAGCGCCACCGGGACCACCCTGCGGGCGGGGAGCACCCTGGCCGCCGCCGGCGCCGGGGGCACCGGGACGCGGGGCGCCGGCCGGACGGGGCGCCTGCGGGCGCGCCATGCCGGTGGAGCCGCCGGAGGTGAACGGGTTGTTGCCCGGACGGGGACCGGCCGGACGGGAGCCCTGCGGACGCGGGGCCGGAGCACCGGGACGCGGGGCCTGGGCACCGGGGGTGGCGCCGGCCGGACGCGGGGCGCCGGGACGGGCACCGCCCTGAGCCGGGCCGGCCGGACGCTGCTGCGCCGGACGGGGACCGGGGGTGGCGCCGGCCGGACGCGCGGGGGCGGCCGGGGGCGCGGAGAACTCGGTCGCCACGGGAGCCGCCGGAGCGGGCTTCGGGGCGGCCGGAGCCTTGGGGCCGGGACGCGGGCCGGGAGCGGCCGGAGTCACCGGGGCGGAAGCCGCGGGGGCCTCGGCAGCGGCCGGCTTGGGGGCCGGTGCGCCGGGCTTGGGGGCGGCGGGACGTGCCGCGGCGGCCGGGGAGGGCGCCGCGGGCTTGGCGGGCGCGGCCTTGCGGGGCGCGCCGGGCTTCGCAGCGGACTTGCCGGCGTTGCCGCCGGGCCCCTGCAGTGCGTCAGTCAACTTGCGTACAACCGGCGCCTCGATCGTCGAGGACGCCGAACGGACGAATTCACCGAGTTCCTGGAGCTTGGCCATGACGACCTTGCTCTCAACCCCGAACTCCTTGGCGAGTTCGTATACCCGGACCTTAGCCACTTCGCTCCTTTTAGGTCCGGGTTACGCCGGACCGTCGCTACTTCATGGGCGTACTCATCGCGTACTCATCGAGTGCTCATCGCAATCTCGACCTACTTCCAACTCGCGAGGTACCTGACCGCACGGGAATCCGTGCCGTACTTCTTCTTACGGTGTCGCCACGGCCCGGTCTGCCAGGGCCGTGCGCAGTCCCTCCGTGTCGAGCGGTCCAGCGGACCGGAGGGCCCGGGGGAACGCCCGGCGGCGGACCGCCTGGTCGAGGCAGACCACGGCGGGGTGCACGTACGCACCCCGGCCGGGCAGCGTACCGCGAGGATCGGGGACGCACTCGCCCCCGACCGCCACGATGCGCAGCAGATCGTTCTTGGCCGCTCGCTCCCGGCACCCCACACAGGTGCGTTCGGGGCATGCGCGGGCTTGCGTCCGGCCAGACACGCTTAAGTCTACCTCCCCGTACCGACCTCACCCCTTCAGGTGAAAAATCGAACGGATGTCGTTGTGATCCACGAGGGTCCCCCGACTGCGGGGACACCCCTGTCTACCGCCCGGAAACGATCGTTCGGTAGCCATTTATTCCCGTCCGGGGCGCCGTTTCCGGTCAGTCCCGATCGGTGTCCGCCTCGGACGCCGGCTCGGTGTCGGGCCGGATGTCGATGCGCCAGCCGGTCAGCCGCGCGGCGAGGCGGGCGTTCTGGCCCTCCTTGCCGATGGCCAGCGACAGCTGGTAGTCGGGGACGGTCACCCGCGCGGAGCGCGAGTCCCAGTCGACGACCTCGACCTTGCTCACCCGGGCGGGTGACAGGGCGTTCGCGACCATCTCCGCCGGGTCGTCCGACCAGTCGACGATGTCGATCTTCTCACCGTGCAGTTCGGCCATCACGTTGCGCACGCGGCTGCCCATCGGGCCGATGCAGGCGCCCTTCGGGTTCAGGCCCGAACGGGTGGACCGGACGGCGATCTTGGTGCGGTGTCCGGCCTCGCGGGCGATCGCGGAGATCTCGACGCTGCCGTCGGCGATCTCCGGGACCTCCAGGGCGAAAAGCTTCTTCACCAGGTTCGGGTGCGTGCGCGACAGGGTCACGGACGGACCGCGGACGCCCTTCGCCACGCGCACGACGTACGCCTTCAGGCGGAGCCCGTGCGGGTACTCCTCACCGGGGACCTGCTCCTGCACCGGCAGGATGGCCTCCAGCTTGCCGATGTCGACCAGGACGTTCTTGGGGTCCTTGCCCTGCTGCACGACGCCGGTGATGACGTCGCCCTCACGGCCGGCGAACTCGCCGAAGGTCAGGTCGTCCTCGGCGTCGCGCAGACGCTGGAGGATCACCTGCTTGGCGGTCGTCGCGGCGATCCGGCCGAAGTCCGACGGGGTGTCGTCGAACTCCTTGGGCTCCTGCCCCTCCTCGAGATCGCGCGGGTCCTCCGTCGCCCAGACGACCACGTGGCCGTTGGTGCGGTCCAGCACCACCCGGGCGCGGCGGAAGCTGCCCTCGGTGCGGTGGTACGCGATGAGGAGGGCCGACTCGATCGCCTCGACGAGCAGGTCGAAGGAGATCTCCTTCTCCCGGACCAGACCCCGCAGGGCACTCATGTCGATGTCCACGGCTACGCCTCCTCTTCCTTCTTGTCCTTGCGGTTGAACTCGATCTCGACACGCGCCTTGGCGATGTCGGTGAACGCGACGCGGCGGGCGGTCGCCTTGCGGCCCTTCACGCCCGGTACTTCGAGGTCCATGCCCTCGTCGTCGACGTCGAGGATGCGGGCGACGAGCTCCCCGCCCTCGACCAGCTGGAACTTCACGAGGCGCCCCACGGCCCGCACGTAGTGGCGGTGCTCGCTGAGCGGGCGGTCCGCGCCCGGGGAGCTGACTTCGAGGACGTACTCGTCCTCGCCCATCACGTCGGAGGCGTCGAGCGCGTCGGAGACCTCACGGCTCAGCTCGGCGCACGCGTCCAGTTCCACGCCTTCGTCGGAATCCACGACGATCCTCAGCATCCGGCGCCTGCCCGCCTTGGAAAGCTCGATCTCCTCGAGGTCCAGGCCCTTGGCGGCGACGAGCGGCTCCAGCAGTCCGCGCAGCCTGTCGCTCTGGGTGGTGCTCATCCGGGTGACTCCTCGGCCGCGTGTGCTGTTGTGGTTTTCCGTCGCGTGTCAGGTCAAAGGGTATCCGGTCGCGGAGGGTGTTGCCGTCCGCGCCGCCGGGCGGACCCCCGGGTACCGTGATCACACCTTGTCCCGCCGTCACCCCGAGGACGTCACCGTGCCCTGGACCTTGCCTTCGAGGCCCTCGCCCTCACGCAGGAGCGTGCTCGCCGGAGCCGCCGTCGCAGCGGCCGGGTCCGCGCTGGTCACCGGGTGTTCCGGCGGCGGCGAACCGTCCGCCGCGGACCAGGCGATTTCACTCGAACGGCGGATGCGGGAGGGCGCCGTCCGCGACAGCGGCCGGCTGCTGGAACGTTACGACGCCACCCTGGCCGTCCACCCCGATCTCGCCGAACGGCTGGCACCCCTGCGGGAGGCCGTCGCCGCGCACGCCAAGGCCCTCGCCTTCACCACCCCGAAGGCCGACCCCACCCCCTCCCGGCCGGCCTCCCCCTCCGCCTCCCCCTCCCCCAGCGCACCCGCGGCCGGGCGGGCGGAGGTCCCGGCGAAGCCCGCCGAGGCGCTGAGCGCCCTCGCGGACGCCGAGCGGAGCCTGTCGGAGGCCCGCACCATCGCCCTGGCCGGGGCCCCGGGGGAGCTCGCCCGGATGCTGGCCTCGGTGGCGGCCTGCGGGGCCGTCCACGCCTTCCTGCTGACCTCCAACCCGGGAGCCGCCTCGTGAACCCCGCCGTGAAGCCCTCCCCCTCCGCCGGCGGCCGCGCCCTGCAGGCCGCCCAGGCGGCGCTCGCCGCCGAGCACGCGGCGACCTACGGGTACGGGGTCATCGGCGCCCGGATCGCGGCCGCCCGGGCCACCGAGGCCCGCGAGGCCTACGGCCAGCACGTCTCGCGCCGCGACCGGCTCACCCGGACGGTGCGGGAGCTGGGCGGGGCGCCCCGGCCGTCCGAGGCCGCGTACGCCCTGCCGTTCGAGGTGCGCTCCCCGGACGACGCGGAGCGGCTGGCCGCCGACATCGAGGACCGGGTGGCGGGCGCCTACTCGGACCTCGTCCGGGCGGCGGACGGCCAGTTGCGCCGTGACGCGGCTGACGCGCTGAGCGCCGCGGCCGTGCGCGCGGCACGCTGGCGCGGGGTCGGCGTAGCCTTCCCTGGGCTCACCGAACGCTCGGAGGGCGCCCGCACCAGCTGAAAGGGACCACGCACGCATGGCTTTCGAACCGCCGCAGCGGCTCGTACGGGCGCTCGGCGAGCTGCCGCGGACAGCGCAGGACACACAGTGGCTGGAGCGGCTGCCGGAGCTCGCCGAGGAGGCGCTGGAGCGGCGGGACGTGGAGGCCCAGCGCGCCCTGGCGCCGGGCGGCCGCAGCAGCCTGGTGGTCCTGGTCCGCTACGCCGACGGCACACCCGCCACCCTGAAGCTGGCACCGCCGGCCGCCCGGCCCGACCGCGAGCTGGCCGCGCTCGCCCACTGGGGCGGCTTCGGCGCGGTACGGGTCCTGGACTCGCGCCACCACGAGGAGGACGGCGCCCTCCTGCTGGAGCGACTGCAGCCGGACGTCTCCCTGCGCTCGCTCCCCGAGGCCAAGGCCCTGCTGGAGGCGTGCGGCACGCTCCGTCGCCTCTGGGTGCGCCCGCCGTCCGACCACCCCTTCGAGACGGTGGCCGCGCGCACGGCCGCCCAGTCCGAAGCCCTGCGCGCGGCGCCCCCGGAGGCCCGGGCCCTCGCGGAGACCGCCCTGGCACTCCTCCCGGAGCTGACCGCCCAGCCGCCGGAGGAACTCCTGCTGCACGGGAACTTCCGCCAGGGCAAGGTGCTGGCGGGCGATCGGGCGCCCTGGCTGACGGTGGGCCCGGACCCGCTGGTCGGCGAGCGGGCCTACGACCTGGCCCGGCTGGTGCGGGACCGCCTGGAGGACCAGATGGCCTCGTCGGCGGGGGCCTCGGGGGCGCGGCGGCGGGTGAACAAGCTGGCCGACTCCCTGGAGGTGGACCGGGAGCGGCTGCGGGGCTGGACGGTGTTCCGGGCGGTGGAGTCCGGGGTGCGCGCCCTGGCCGCCGGGCGGCGCAGGGACGCGGAGCTCCTGCTGGAGTTCGCGGCCTGGCTGTAGGGCATACCTTAGTAAAAGGTGTATGTCCGGCAGGGGGCCGTCATGGTCGAGGAACTGCTGACAGCGGGGATCGCCGCCGCCGCGGGCGTCGCGGTCTACCTGGGCGCTGCCGCACGGGTGGTGAAACAGTACGAGCGGGGCGTCGTCCTGCGCTTCGGGCGGCTCCGCGAGGGGGTCCGGCCGCCCGGCTTCACGATGATCCTTCCGGTGGCGGACCGCCTGCACAAGGTGAACCTCCAGATCGTCACCCTCCCGATCCCGGCCCAGGAGGGCATCACCCGGGACAACGTCACGGTCCGCGTGGACGCGGTCGTCTACTTCAAGGTGGTCGACCCGGCGAGCGCGATCATCGCGGTGGAGGACTACCGTTTCGCCGTCTCCCAGATGGCGCAGACCTCGTTGCGCTCGATCATCGGCAAGAGCGACCTCGACGATCTCCTGTCGAACCGCGAGAAGCTGAACCAGGGCCTGGAGCTCATGATCGACAGCCCGGCGATGGGCTGGGGCGTCCAGATCGACCGGGTGGAGATCAAGGACGTCTCCCTCCCGGAGACCATGAAGCGCTCGATGGCCCGCCAGGCCGAGGCGGACCGCGAGCGCCGCGCCCGCGTGATCAACGCGGACGCGGAACTCCAGGCCTCGCACAAGCTGGCCGAAGCGGCCGAGGTCATGTCGGAGCAGCCGGCGGCCCTGCAGCTGCGCCTCCTCCAGACGGTGATCGCGGTGGCGGCGGAGAAGAACTCCACCCTGGTCCTCCCCTTCCCCGTGGAACTCCTCCGCTTCCTGGAACGCGCGACCCCCTCCGGAGACCCCCAGCCCCACCCGGCGCCCGCTCCCCCGGCCGCACCACCTCCGGACCTCCCAGCCCAGGACCCCCTCCCCGAACTGGACACCCCCCACCCCCCGGCCCTACCCCCGGAACCGTAGGCCCCGCTGCGCGGAGTCCATCGAGGGAGAGCCGCCCCCTACCCCACCCGCCCCACGGCCTCCTCCAGCGTCAGCTCCACCCGCTCGCCCGTCCGCCGGTCCTGGAGCTCGACCACTCCGTCGGCCGACCTGCGGCCCGCCACCAGGATCCACGGCACGCCGATGAGCTCGGCGTCCGTGAGCTTGACCCCCGGCGAGATCCCGGCGCGGTCGTCCAGCAGGACCCGCTTGCCCGCGGCCGCCAGGGCCTCCGCCGCCCGCTCGGCCAGCGCCAGTGGGACCGCCTTGCCCGCCGCCACCACGTGCACGTCGGCCGGGGCCACCTCCGCCGGCCAGCACAGCCCGCGGTCGTCGGCCGTCTGCTCGGCCAGCGCGGCCACCGCCCGGGAGACGCCGATGCCGTACGAGCCCATGGTGACCCGCACCGGCTTGCCCTGCGGGCCGAGCACGTCCAGCCCGAAGGCGTCCGCGTACTTCCGCCCCAGCTGGAAGATGTGCCCGATCTCGATCGCCCGGTCCAGCCGCAGCCCCGCACCGCACTTCGGGCAGGGGTCGCCCGGCTCCACCACGACCACGTCCAGGTACCGGTCCACCTCGAAGTCGCGCCCGCAGACCACGTTCCGCGCATGCGTGTCGGCCTTGTTGGCCCCGGTCACCCAGGCGGTCCCCGGCGCCACCCGGGGGTCGGCGATGTAGGGCACCTTCTCCAGCCCCTGCGGCCCCACGTACCCCCGCACCAGGTCGGGCCGCCCCGCGAAGTCCTCGGCCGTCACCAGCTCCACCACCGCCGGGGCCAGGTGCTCCCCGAGCTTGCCCAGGTCCACCTCCCGGTCCCCCGGCACGCCCACCGCCGTGATCTCCCCGTCGACCTTCACCAACAGGTTCTTCAACGTCGCCGAAGCGGGCACACCCAGGTGGGCGGCCAGGGTCTCGATCGTCGGCGTGTCCGGCGTCGCGATCTCCTCCAGCGCCCCGTGCGACGCCGCGTCCGCCGCACCCCCGGGAACGTGGACGACCGCCTCCGTGTTCGCCGCGTAGTCACACGCCGGGCAGTCCACGAACGTGTCCTCACCGGCCGCCGCCGGCGCCAGGAACTCCTCCGACGCCGAGCCGCCCATCGCGCCCGAGACGGCCGACACGATCCGGTGGTCGAGCCCGAGCCGCTCGAAGATCCGCACGTACGCCTCGCGGTGCAGCCGGTAGGACTCCGCCAGCCCCTCCTCCGTCACGTCGAACGAGTACGAGTCCTTCATCTGGAACTCGCGCCCGCGCAGCACCCCGGACCGGGGCCGGGCCTCGTCGCGGTACTTGGTCTGGATCTGGTACAGCATCACGGGCAGGTCCTTGTAGGACGTGCACTGGTCCTTGACGACGAGGGTGAAGATCTCCTCGTGGGTCGGCCCGAGCAGGTAGTCCGCGCCCTTGCGGTCCTTGAGCCGGAACAGCAGGTCCCCGTACTCCGACCAGCGGCCGCTGACCTCGTACGGCTCCTTCGGCAGCAACGCCGGCAGCAGCACCTCCTGGGCCCCGATCGCGTCCATCTCCTCACGGACGATGCGCGAGACGCTGTCGAGGACCTTCTTGCCGAGCGGCAGCCAGGTCCACACCCCCGCGGAACTGCGCCGGACGTAACCGGCGCGGACGAGGAGGCGGTGGCTGAGGGTCTCGGCGTCGGCCGGGTCCTCGCGGAGGGTCTTGGCCATCAGGCGGGACATGCGCTGCACGTGTTGCGTCGACATGCGGCGAGGCTATCCGGGGCGGCCCCCGCCGGGTATCGAATTCAGCCCCGGCGCAGCGGCAGCGGCGCGCCCATGACCGCGTACGGCATGCTCGCGCTCGGGAAGTGGACCTTGCGGGCCAGGTCCTGGTAGCCGAGGGCCCCGTAGAGCCTGCGGGCCGGGCTGTCGGTGTCGATGGCGGAGAGGATCGAGCGGGGTTCCTCGGCGCCGTCGGTGATCCGGGTGATCAGCGCGCGGCCGACCCCGCAGCCCTGGAAGCCGGGGTGGACGTGCAGCTCGGTGATCACGAAGGAGTCGTCGAGCCAGTGCTCGGTGTCGGTGGCCCGCAGGTAGGGCTCGACGATCGTGGACCACCAGTGGGCGCGGTCGTTGGGCATCCCGTAGACGAACCCGGCGAGGGCCCCGTCGTCGGTGAAGGCGCCGAGTGCGCGGGCGCCGCGGCAGGTCATGTGGCGCTGGACGATGTAGCGCCGGATGCCGACCTCCTCCTCGCTGAGCCCGAAGGCCACCGCCTGCACGCGCAGGGCCTCGTCCACGCGGCCGGCGAGGTCGAGGGGCCCGATGCGCAGTCCGGCGGGCCGTGCGGGGTCGTCGCCCCCGTGGGTAGGCAGCATGCGGCCGACCTTACTTCGGGGTAGGGCCGCTCCGGTACGGCTTCCCGGACGAATCCGGCCGCGCGGACCCGTACATGTCCACAGGCCTCGGCCGGGCGGGCGGGCCCCTCACGGCGCCGGCCCGCGGACGATCCGCGCCCGCGGGCCCCGATCAGAACAGCACGCTCATGAACGCCCCCACCTCACGGAACCCCACCCGCCGGTAGGCGGCCCGCGCGGCGGTGTTGAAGTCGTTGACGTACAGGCTCACCACGGGCGCGACGTCCCGCAGCGCGAAGTCCACGACGGCCGCCATCCCGCTCTCGGAGTACCCGCGGCCGCGGAACTCGGGAGCCACCCAGACGCCCTGGATCTGGCAGGCCCGGGCGGTGGCGGCGCCGATCTCGGCCTTGAAGACGACCTGGCCGTTCTCGACGCGGGCGAAGGAGCGGCCGCTGCCGACCAGCTCGGCGACCCGGGCCTGGTAGAGCAGGCCGCCGTCCCCGGCCATGGGCGAGATGCCGACCTCCTCGGTGAACATGGCCACGCAGGCGGGCATGATCATGTCCATCTCGTCCTTGCGGATCCGCCGCACGAGCGGGTCGGGCGCGATCTCGGCGGACGGCTGCTCGGTGGCCATGAGCGGCTGGTGGGGGCGGACGTCGCGGGCCGGGCCCCAGCTGGGCTCCAGGAGCTGCCACAGCAGCCGGGTGGCCTCGGCGGGGCCGACGATGGAGGAGCAGCGGCGGCCGGTGCGGCGGGCCCGGTCGGCGAAGGCGCGGACCGCTTCGGGGCCGGCGCAGACGGGGACGAGGTTGGCGCCGGCGTAGCACAGGGAGCGCAGCTCGCCGCCGGAGTACCAGCCCCACATCTCGCCGCCGAGGCGCCAGGGGTCGAGTCCGGCGACCTGGACCCGGGAGGTGACGAAGGCGTTCTCTACCGGCTCGCGTCCGAGGATGGCGAGCGCGGCGTCCAGATCACTGGGCTCAAGGACCCGGGTGGTTGTCTGAGTCAACACTGGGGCCTCACCGTGCAAGTCTGCTGATCTCCGCACTGTACCCGCCGGGGCGCGGGGATGCCGCGTCCCGAGGGTCACGAAAAGGGCCCCGGCCCCGGCCCCTCGACGGGTCCGGGGCCGGGGCCCTGGCTCGGCGGCCCTGAAGGGATCAGACGCCGATGGCGACGCTGGGCTCGCCGGAGGCGATCCCGTCCTTCTCCATCTGCTCGGCGATCTTCAGCGCCTCTTCGATGAGGGTCTCCACGATCTTGGACTCGGGGACGGTCTTGATGACCTCGCCCTTGACGAAGATCTGGCCCTTGCCGTTGCCGGAGGCGACGCCGAGGTCGGCCTCGCGGGCCTCGCCGGGGCCGTTGACGACGCAGCCCATGACGGCGACGCGCAGCGGCACGGTCATGCCGTCGAGGCCCGCCGTGACCTCCTCGGCCAGCTTGTAGACGTCGACCTGGGCGCGGCCGCAGGACGGGCAGGAGACGATCTCCAGGCGGCGCTGGCGGAGGTTGAGCGACTCCAGGATCTGGATGCCGACCTTGATCTCCTCGGCCGGGGGCGCGGAGAGCGAGACGCGGATGGTGTCGCCGATGCCCTGGGAAAGCAGGGCGCCGAAGGCGACGGCGGACTTGATGGTGCCCTGGAAGGCGGGGCCGGCCTCGGTGACGCCGAGGTGCAGCGGGTAGTCGCACTGGGCGGCGAGCTGGCGGTAGGCCTCGACCATGACGACGGGGTCGTTGTGCTTGACCGAGATCTTGATGTCGCGGAAGTCGTGCTCCTCGAAGAGGGAGGCCTCCCACAGCGCGGACTCGACCAGCGCCTCGGGGGTGGCCTTGCCGTACTTCTTGAGCAGCCGGGCGTCGAGGGAGCCGGCGTTGACGCCGATGCGGATCGGGGTGCCCGCGTCGCCGGCGGCCTTCGCGATCTCCTTGACCTTGTCGTCGAACTGCTTGATGTTGCCCGGGTTGACGCGGACGGCGGCGCAGCCGGCGTCGATCGCGGCGAACACGTACTTGGGCTGGAAGTGGATGTCGGCGATGACCGGGATCTGCGACTTCTTGGCGATCACGGCGAGCGCGTCGGCGTCGTCCTGCGTGGGGCAGGCGACGCGGACGATCTGGCAGCCGGAGGCGGTCAGCTCGGCGATCTGCTGGAGCGTGGCGCCGATGTCGGACGTCCGGGTGGTGGTCATCGACTGCACCGAGACGGGTGCGTCGCCTCCGACGGCCACGGAGCCGACCTGGATCTTGCGGCTGACCCGGCGGTCGGCAAGCTTCGTCGGCACGGACGGCATTCCGAGAGAGATGGCAGTCATCTGCTGTGCAACCCCAAGGTGTGGATCGAGGTCCCGAGATCGGCGGGCTCCGGCCTTTGAGGTTACGCCAATGCGCGCGTGCCCCACGCATCCGAGGGGGCGGCGCCACCCGAACGTAGGGAGCCGGGCACGGTGCGTGCCCGGCTCCCGGTGTCCGCGGTGGTGCCCCCGCCCGGCTAACTGATCTTGATCGGGTTGACCACGTCCGCGACGAGCACCAGCAGGGTGAAGCAGACGAAGACACCCGCGACCACGTACGCGGCGGGCATCAGCTTCGCCACGTCGAAGGGACCGGGGTCGGCGCGCCGGAAGACCTTGGCCACGGTGCGCCGGACGGACTCCCACAGGGCGCCCGCGATGTGGCCGCCGTCGAGCGGGAGCAGCGGGAGCATGTTGAACAGGAACAGCGACAGGTTGAACCCGGCCAGCAGGTTGAGGAAGAACACCAGCTGGTACTGGGCGGGGATGTCGAGGTTGAAGATCTGGCTGCTCACGCGGGCCGCGCCGACGACGCCCATGGGGCTGTCCTGCTTGCGCTCGGCCCCGTTGAAGGCGGCGTTCCACAGGTCCGGGACCTTGCCGGGGAGGTCGACGAGGGACTGGACGCCGGCCTCCATCATCTCGCCCATGCGCTCGACGGCCTGGCCGAAGGTCTGCGGGACGTAGCCGACGGCGGGGGCGAAGCCGAGGAAGCCGGCGGTGACGTACTGGTCCTTGACGTAGCGGCCCGCGGCGTCGGTCTTGGCGACCTTGTTCTCGATCAGGTTGGCGTGCAGGTCGAGGCGCTTGCCGGCCCGCTCGACGGTGATGGTGGCGGGGCCGACGGTGGCGCGGATGTCCTTCTGGAGGACGGACCAGTCCTCGACCGGGCGCCCGTTGAAGGCGACGATCTTGTCCTGTGCCTGGAGTCCGGCGGCCTTGGCCGGGGCGGCCGGGTCCCCGGCCGCGCACTTGTCGCGCTTCTCGCTCTGCTGGATGACGCAGTCGGAGACCGAGCTGACGACGGTGGTCTGGGTGTTCAGCCCGAAGGTCATCAGGGTGGTGAGGAAGATCGCCACCGCCAGGACCAGGTTCATGAACGGACCCGCGAACATCACGATGACGCGCTTCCAGGGCCGACGGGTGTAGAACAGCCGGCTCTCGTCGCCGGGCTGGAGCTCCTCGTACGCGGCCGAGCGGGCGTCCTCGATCATCGACCGGAACGGCGAGGTCGAGCGGGCGGTGACCTTGCCGTCGTCGCCGGGCGGGAACATCCCGATCATGCGGATGTAGCCGCCCATCGGGATGGCCTTGATGCCGTACTCGGTCTCACCCTTCTTGCGCGACCAGACGGTCGGCCCGAAGCCGACCATGTACTGCGGCACCCGGATGCCGAACAGCTTGGCCGTGGAGAGGTGGCCGAGCTCGTGCCAGGCGATGGAGACCAGCAGGCCGAACGCGAAGAGCACGACCCCGAGTACCGTCATCAAAGCCGTCATGCGCCCGCCTCCACGGCGGCCCGCGCCGCCATCTCCCGTGCCCGGGCCCTGGCCCAGGTCTCCGCTTCGAGGACGTCCTGGACGGTGAGGGAAGTTCCCGTCCGCGGCGTCCCGTGCTCATCGACCACTGCGGAGACCGTATCCATGATTGCTGTGAACGGCAGCCGGCCGGCGAGGAAGGCCTCGACGCATTCCTCGTTCGCGGCGTTGAACACGGCGGGGGCGGTGCCGCCCAGGGTGCCCACGTGCCGGGCGAGGTCCACGGCGGGGAAGGCCTCGGTGTCCAGGGGGAAGAACTCCCAGGTGGAGGCCTTGGTCCAGTCGAAGGCGGGGGCTGCGTCGGGGACCCGCTGCGGCCAGCCGAGGCCGATCGCGATGGGGCCGCGCATGTCCGGCGGGGTGGCCTGGGCAAGGGTGGAGCCGTCCGAGAACTCGACCATGGAGTGCACGTACGACTGGGGGTGTACGACGACCTCGATGCGGTCGAAGGGGATGTCGTAGAGCAGGTGCGCCTCGATGACCTCCAGCCCCTTGTTGACCAGGGTGGCCGAGTTGACCGTGATCACCGGGCCCATGGCCCAGGTGGGGTGCGCGAGGGCGTCCTGGACGGTCACCTCCGCCAGCTCCGCGCGGGTGCGGCCGCGGAAGGGGCCGCCGGAGGCGGTGACGACCAGCTTGCGCACGTCGGCGCGGGTGCCGGCGGCCAGGGCCTGGAAGAGGGCCGCGTGCTCGGAGTCCACGGGGATGATCTGGCCGGGCGCGGCCAGCGCCTTGACCAGGGGGCCGCCGACGATCAGCGACTCCTTGTTGGCCAGCGCGAGGGTCCGGCCCGCGCGGAGCGCGGCGAGGGTCGGCGCGAGGCCGATGGAGCCCGTGATGCCGTTGAGGACGGTGTGGCACGGGGAGGCGGCGAGGTCGGCGGCCGCGTCGGGTCCGGCGAGGATCTCGGGCAGCGGCTCGGAGGGCCCGTACGCGGCGCTCAGCGCCTCCTTCAGGGCCGGTACGGCGTCCTCGCGGGCGACGGCCACGGTCTCCACCCGCAGGGTGCGGGCCTGCTCCGCCAGGAGGTCGGTGCGGCCGCCCGCGGCGGACAGCGCGGTGACCCGGAAGCGGTCCGGGTTGCGCAGGGCCAGGTCGATGGCCTGGGTGCCGATGGACCCGGTCGCCCCGAGGATGACGATGTCCCGGCGGCCGGCCGCGGCGTCGAAGAGGAGGTGCGGGTCGGCGAGGGGGGCTGGACTGTCGCTCATGCCCCCCATTGTTGCCGCTCCTCAGGGCCGTTTGGACACGGAGTCCCCGTCCGTGACCCGGGCGAGGAGTTCGGGCAGGGTGCCGGCGAAGTCGGGCAGGGCGCGGGCGGCGCGCCACCAGGCCTCCGGGTCGTCGCCGAGGGCCGCGTCGAAGAGCCGGTCGGCCTCGGCGCGGGCGGCGAGGACGGCGGCGGGCCGGTCGTGGCGGTCGGGGTGGCCGATGTCGCCGAGCCACTGGTCCTCGTCCAGGGCCCAGCACGCGGGGACCTTGTGGCGGATGACGTCGGCGCCGGTGAGCAGGGAGCGGTCCAGGCAGTCGCGGACCCAGCGGACGTCCTCAGCGGCGGTGTCCATCGGCACGGCGAGGCTGACGAGGGCCAGCTCGCGCTCCCAGGCCCCGGACGGCTCGGCGGGGGCCGTCTCGGGCGCGAGGTGGCGTACGGCGCGGGCCAGGGCCGGGTCGTGGCGGACGGCGCCGGGGGCGGCCGGGGTGCCGGCGGCGAGGGCGGCGGCCAGCTCGGGCAGGGTGCCGGGGAAGGCGGCGGCGCGCCGGGGCAGCTCGGCCCACAGCCGGGGGTCCTCGCCGAGCAGGGGGCGCAGGGCGCGGTGCACGGCCGACTGCATCTCGGCCTGTTCGGGCAGGTTCCAGCGCAGGCCGCGGGTGGCGGGGAGGTGGCCGAGGAGCAGGGTGCGGGCGGCCGGGGCCACGTGGGCGACGAGTTCGTCGCAGGTCAGCAGGCCCATGCGGACGGCGCGGACGGCGGGCCGGTACCAGTGGCGCCCGTACGGCTGCCCGGCCCGGGCGTCGAGCAGGGCGAGGCACTCCGTCCGGGTGAGGCCGCCCGCGAGGAGCAGCGCTTCGACGGCGCCGGCCGGCAGCGGGGCGCGGGCGTGCCCGTTCAGCAGTTCCCCGGGGTCGAGCTCGTGCGGCATGCGCAGCAGGGTGAGCGGGATCCGGGGGCGGCGGCCGTGGCGGCGCAGCAGGGCCGTCAGCTGTTCGGTGGTGAAGGGGCCGGGGCCCACGTCGGCCAGCAGCTCGGGCGAGGGGCCGGGCCGGGCGGCGTACCGGGCGGCGCCGGGCAGGCCGGGGAGGGGGCGGCCGACGACGTGGGGGTTGCGGGCGATGTAGTGCCGGTCGGCGTCGGTGCCGTGGCGCAGCAGCAGGGTGACGGCGGCGGCCGGCAGCCACTCGTCGCGGCACAGGTACTTGCGGACGGGCGCGTCGAGCCGGTCGAGGAGGTCGGCGACGACGTGGTGCGGTGCGTGGCGCAGCAGGTGCGCCACGCACCGGGCCAGCCGTCTGCTGGCCCGGTCCTCCTCGGCCGTCGGCATCGTCCTCGTCCGCCTCGCGCTCGCACCCGTACTCGTACATCCGTCCGTACAAGCCGATGATGGCAGGTCAGCGCAGGGGACGGTGAACGTTTTTCCTCGTGGAGGGGCCGGGGGTGGCGTCGGCGATCCAGGGGCCGTCGCCGGAGGGGTCGAGGACGCCTTCCTCCAGCCAGGTGTAGGTGCCGGAGAGGACGCCCTGGACGACCTTGTGGTCGAGTTCGTCGGTGTTGGCCCACAGGCGGCCGAACAGCTCCTCGACGCGCAGCCGGGACTGCCGGCAGAAGGCGTCGGCGAGCTGGTAGGCCTCGCGGCCGTGGTCGCCGGTGGCGCGCAGGTGCTCGGCGCGGACGCAGGCCGCGCTCATGGCGAAGAGTTCGGCGCCGATGTCGACGATCCGCCCGAGGAAGCCCTGCTTGGTCTCCATGCGCCCCTGCCAGCGGGCCATGGCCATGAACATCGCACGGGCGAGTTTGCGGGCGCCGCGCTCGACGTAGCGCAGGTGGGTGGCGAGGTCGGGGTGGCCGGCCGGGTGGAACTCGCGGTAGGTGCCGGGGACCTGTCCGGGTCCGGCGGCGAGTTTGGGCAGCCAGCGGGCGTAGAAGCCGGCCGCGCGGGCGCCCGCCTTGGCCTTGTCGCCGAGGGCCTTGTCGGGGTCGATGAGGTCGCCGGCGACGGAGAGGTGGGCGTCGACGGCCTCGCGGGCGATCAGCAGGTGCATGATCTCGGTGGAGCCCTCGAAGATCCGGTTGATGCGCAGGTCGCGCAGGAGCTGTTCGGCGGGGACGGCCCGTTCGCCGCGGGCGGCGAGGGACTCCGCGGTCTCGAAGCCGCGTCCGCCGCGGATCTGGACCAGCTCGTCGGCCATCAGGCAGGCCATCTCGGAGCCGTAGAGCTTGGCGAGGGCGGCCTCGATGCGGATGTCGTTGCGGTCCTCGTCGGCCATCTGGGAGGCGAGGTCGACCACGGCCTCCAGGGCGAAGGTGGTGGCCGCGATGAAGGAGATCTTGGCGCCGACGGCCTCGTGCCGGGCGACGGGGCGGCCCCACTGCTCGCGGACCCCGGACCACTCGCGGGCGATCTTCAGGCACCATTTGCCGGCGCCCACGCACATGGCGGGCAGGGAGAGCCGTCCGGTGTTGAGGGTGGTCAGCGCGATCTTGAGGCCGGCGCCCTCGGGGCCGATGCGCTGGGAGGCGGGGACGCGGACGCGGTGGAAGCGGGTGACGCCGTTCTCCAGGCCGCGCAGGCCCATGAAGGCGTTGCGGTGCTCGACGGTGATGCCGGGTGAGTCGGCCTCGACGACGAAGGCGGTGATCCCGCCCCGGTGGCCCTCCGACTTGGGTACCCGGGCCATGACCACGAGCAGGTCGGCGACCACCCCGTTGGTGGTCCACAGCTTCACCCCGTCGAGGAGGTAGCAGTCGGGGTCCTCGGGGTCCGGGACGGCGGTGGTGGCCAGGCGTGCCGGGTCGGAGCCGACGTCGGGCTCGGTGAGCAGGAAGGCGCTGATGGCGGTGGTGGCACAGCGGGGCAGGTAGGCGTCCTTCTGCTCCTTGGTGCCGAACATCTTCAGCGGCTGGGGCACGCCGATGGACTGGTGGGCGGAGAGCAGGGCGCCGATGGCCGGGCTGACGGAGCCGACGAGGGCGAGCGCCTTGTTGTAGTACACCTGGGTGAGGCCCAGGCCCCCGTACTCGGGGCTGATCTTCATGCCGAGGGCGCCGAGCTCCTTGAGCCCGCGCACGGTCTCGTCGGGGATGCGGGCCTCGCGCTCGATGCGCTGCCCGTCGATCTCGTTCTCGCAGAACTCCCGCAGCCGGGCGAGGAAGGCCTCGCCGCGCCGGACGTCCTCGTCGGCGGGGAGCGGATGGGGGTGGATCAGGTCGAGCCGGAAGCGGCCGAGGAAGAGCTCCTTGGCGAAGCTGGGTTTGCGCCAGTCCTGCTCCCGGGCCGCTTCCGCGACCTGCCGTGCCTCGCGCTCGGTCACCTTGGGCTGTACGGGCTGTGTTGCCGACATCCGGGTCCTCACCTCGCCGCATCGGGGGCTGCCGATCGGTTGCGTGTGAGTCGTACCCGTTTCGGGCGCCGGGGATTCGGGGGGCGTGGCAAAAGGGGGACGGCCGGGCCCCCGCACAGTAGGCCCGGCCGTCGGTCTGTGACCGTACGAGTCGGTCAGATGTCGAGGCCCGTGAGGACCAGGACGCGCTCGTACGTGTAGTCGTCCATCGCGTAGCGGACGCCCTCGCGGCCCACGCCGGACTGCTTGACGCCGCCGTACGGCATCTGGTCGGCGCGGTAGGACGGCGCGTCGCCGATGATCACACCGCCGACCTCGAGCTCGCGGTGGGCGCGGAAGGCGACCTGGACGTCACGGGTGAAGACGCCGGTCTGCAGGCCGAACTTCGAGTCGTTGACGGCGGCGAACGCCTCGTCGGTGTTCTCGACGCGGGTGATGGTCAGGACCGGGCCGAAGACCTCCTCGGTCGCCAGCTTGACGCCGGCCGGGACCTCGGCGATGACGGTCGGCTCGACCGTGGCGCCGTCGCGCTTGCCGCCGGTGAGCAGCTTGGCGCCGGCGGAGACGGCCTCGTCCACCCAGGACTCGACGCGCTTGGCGGCGTCCTCGGAGACCAGCGGGCCGACGTCGGTGGCGTCGTCCGCCGGGTCGCCGGTGACCTGGGCCTGGACCTTCGCGACGACCTTCTCGACGAGGCGGTCGTAGACGGAGGCGTCGGCGATCACGCGCTGCACGGAGATGCAGGACTGGCCGGCCTGGTAGTTCGAGAAGGTCGCGATCCGGGTCGCGGCCCAGTCGAGGTCGGCCTCGGAGGACCAGTCGGCGAGGACCACGGCCGCGGCGTTGCCGCCGAGCTCCAGGGTGCAGTGCTTGTGGGGCACCGACTGCTGGATGGCGTAGCCGACGGTGTCGGAGCCGGTGAAGGAGATGACCGGGAGGCGGTCGTCCTTGACCAGGGCCGGCATCTTGTCGTTGGCGACCGGCAGGACCGACCAGGAACCGGCCGGGAGGTCGGTCTCGGCGAGCAGCTCGCCCAGGATCAGACCGGAGAGCGGGGTGGCCGGGGCCGGCTTCAGGATGATCGGCGCGCCGACGGCGATGGCCGGGGCCACCTTGTGGGCGCACAGGTTCAGCGGGAAGTTGAACGGCGCGATGCCGAGGACCGGGCCCTTGACGAAGCGGCGGGTCAGGGCGAGACGGCCGACGCCACCGGCGTCGGTGTCCAGGCGCTGGGCCTCTCCGCCGTTGAAGCGGCGGGCCTCTTCGGCGGCGAAACGGAACACGGACACCGCACGGCCGACCTCGCCGCGAGCCCACTTGATCGGCTTGCCGTTCTCGGCGGAGATCAGCTGGGCGATCTCCTCGGTGCGCTCGGCGAGGCGCTTGGACACGTGGTCCAGCGCGGCGGCGCGTACGTGGGCGGGGGTCGCGGAGAACTCCGCCGTCACGGCGTACGCCGCGGCCACGGCCTCTTCCACCTGGGCGTCCGTGGGCACGCTGACGGTGCCGACGAGCCGGCCGTCCCACGGGTTGTGGACGTCGAAGCTGTCCTCGCCGGTGGCCTGGCGGCCGGCGAGCCAGAAGGCGTGGGTGGAAGTCATGCGAATCCCGGCCCTTCGGTGGTGTGTGCTGGGGGCACCTCCCAGCGGTGGCTGGGGGCGGTCCTTGTCTCCACCAAGGTAGGACGCCGCCGGGCGTTCGTCGTTTAGCCGCGTTGGAGCGGCGCCCTCGCGGCCTGCGCCGCTTTGTCACTGTTGCCCGCGGCCGCCGCCGCGCCCGGAGGGTCAGGGGTGGGGCGGGGTGGCCTTGAGGGCGAGCCAGAGCTCCATGCGGACGTCCGGGTCGTCCAGGGAGCGGCCGAGGATCTCCTCGACCCGCTTCATCCGGTACCGCAGGGTGTGCCGGTGCACACCCAGGTCCGCGGCGGCGGCGTCCCACTGCCCGTGCCGGGCGAGCCAGGCCTGGAGCGAGGCCACCAGGTCGCCCCGCCCCGTGGCGTCGTGTTCGCGCAGCGCCCGCAGGGTGCCCTCCGCGAAGGCCCGTACCGCCTCGTCGGCGAGCAGCGGCAGCACGGAGCCCGCCGCGAGGTCCTCGTGCTCGACCAGCGGCCGCCCACGGCGCCGGGCCACGGCCAGCGCCTGGTCGGCCTGCTTGAACGCGGCCGCCACCCCGTCCGGCCCGGCGGGGGCCGACAGTCCGACCACGAGTTCGTCCGGCTCCGGTCCGGCCGTCTCGCGCCCGCGCCGGGACTCCAGCGCCTCGGCGTGGTCCGCGCAGGCCTGCACGGCCGCTCCCCCGTCGGCGGCCAGCACCACCAGCCGTCCCGGCTCCGGCACCACCAGCAGGGCCTCCCCGGTCCGTGAGGCCGCCGACTCCAGGGTGTCGGCCAGCAGCGCCAGTCCCTCCGGCTGGGCCGTCCCGGGCAGGGCCGGCTCCGCGACGAGGATCCGGAACGGGGCCTCCAGCAGGGCCCCGTACAGGTCCCCCGCCACCGCCCGGGCGTGCCCGGCCTCCCCGTCCAGCAGCATCCGCAGCACCGCCGCGCCCAGCCGGGACTCCGCGTCGTGCAGGGACCGCGAGCGCTCGGTGGTCAGGGTCAGGAGGGCGACGGCGGAGTGCACCGCGTACCGCTCGGCGGTGCCCAGCGGGGCCGCCGTCCCCACGGCGAGCGCGCCCCGGGCCCGCCGTCCGGTGCCCAGCGACTGGAGCTCGACCCGGTCCTCGGACCCGCCCACCACCGCGCTCGCGGGCGCCGGCCGCTCGCGCAGCCGTTCCACGTCGGGGGTGAGCCGGGCGGCCCGGCGCGCCGCCCAGTCGGGGGCGGCCGCGACGACGGCGCCGGAGGTGTCGTACAGCGCGGCCCAGCCGTGCACGTGGGCCGCGAGCTTCGCCAGCAGGTCGGCGGGGCCGTCGGCGGACAGCGCGGCCCGGGTCAGCTCCCGCTGCGCCTCGAACCCGGCGGTCACGGCCCGGTACTGGTCGGCCGCGAGCGCCGCGGAGACGGCCTTGCTGATGGCGAGGAACGGGGTGCGCCGGGGCACCTCCAGCAGCGGCAGGTCCTCCTCCCGGGCGGCCTGGACCAGCGCCTCGGGCACGGCGTCGTAGTTGACGCCGACGGCGAAGCCGATGCCGACGACCCCGGCGGCCGCGAGGCGCCGTACGTAGCGGCGCATCTCCTCGGGGTCCTCGGCGTCCAGCTTCATGGCGGTGACGAGCAGCAGCTCGCCGCCTTCCATATAGGGGACGGGGTCGGCGAGCTCACTGACGTGGGCCCAGCGCACGGGGGTGTCGAGGCGGCTCTCCCCCGCCCGGACGCTGAGCTTGAGCGCCGAGTGCTGGACGAGCGAGGCGAGGGTGAGCGGCATCGGGTACCAGGGGCCTTCGGGAGGGCGGGGAGCAGCGGGCGGGGCGTCCTCGATCCTGGGCTCCCCCGGTCCGGGGACTTCTCCACGTCGTATGAACGACCCCTCTCGATTCTGCCACCCCGTACGGGTCCTCTCAGCCCGTCGCGGCCAGCCGGAGCAGCAGCGGAGCCGCCCGTTCCCCCCGGACGGAGGTGAGGGAGAGCACCGCGCAGCCGGGCGGTACGGCGTGCGCCAGCTCGGAGGCGGACCAGCGCTCGCGCTCCACCTGGCGCACGGTGACCGCGTCCGTGGTCACCGCCTTTCCGGTGACCATCTTGCGGAAGGCGTGGATGGCCCGGGTCAGCGGCTGGTCGGCGAAGACGGTCCGGTGGGTGACGTCGCGGGTCTCGACCCACTCGGTGCCCCACGCGTCGGCGAAGCGCTGCCCGTCCCAGGTGGTCACCCCGGAGAACGCCATCCGGCAGCCGACCGCCCCCAGCAGCGGGGTGCGCAGGGCCTCCGGTACGTCGTCCAGCGAGCGCAGCGCGAGCAGGACCCCGGCGTTCACCGAGCGCAGCCGCTGGAGCCCGCGGACGGTCTCCGGGGTCAGGGTGTGGGAGGCGTCGTCGAGGGCGAGGAAGGCGAACAGGGAGCGGTCGGCACGGGCGGCCGCGGAGGCGTTGAACTGGGCGAGCAGCAGCCGGGCCAGCATCCGGGAGGCCTCGGCGTGCCCGCGTTCGGGCAGGTCCACGCGGACCCGGACGGGGTGTTCGAGGGTGCGCAGGGAGAAGGGCCGCCCGCGTCCGGTGGTGTCGAAGAAGCCGGCGAAGGCGGGCCGGTCGAGCAGGGCGATCCGGTCGGCGAGGGCGGGGCCGGGGTCGCCGTGGGCCCCGTACTGGCGCTCGCGCGCGTCGAGCTCGCGGAGCATCGCCTGCTGCCCGGCGCCCTCCAGGGCCTGGCGCAGGGAGGTGACGGCGGTGGGCACCCCGTCGAGCAGCTCCCGCAGCTCGGGCACGGCGGGGAAGCGGCCGTGCGCCGCGCGGAAGGGGCCGAGCACCTGGGCGAGGGCGGTCGCGGCGCGGCGTACGTCGGCGCCGGGGGCGTCGGCGACGAGGGCCTCGGCGACGAGGGCGGCGGCCTCGTCGCAGTCGCCGGTGCCGCCGTAGAGGTCGAGGTCGTGGACGGAGTCGGGGTCGCCGACGCGGACCACGATGTCGTACGCCTCGTCGGGGCCGAGCGGGGACCCGGCGGCGCCGACGGCGATGACGGCGGCCTGGCCGGCCAGCGCCTGGAGCGCCAGGGACTCCACGACGGGCCGCACGAGGCGGGCGGTCTTGCCGCTGCCGGAGGGGCCGACGGCGAGCAGGGAGGTCCCGAGCACGTCGGGGCCGAGGGCGAGGCCGGTGCCGCGGCGGGCGTACGGGTTGCGCTCGCCGTCCTCGACGGTGCCGAGGAGCACCTGGCGGGCGAGGAGGTCGTGCCGCGCGGCGCGGACCGGCAGGTCGCGGTCGCCGGAGGGGTGGACGCAGGCGGCGGCGCCGTGGTCGCGGACGGCGTCGGCGAAGGCGGGCAGCCGGGCGGGATCGGCCCGCACGGTCTCCCAGGCCCGCCGGATCCGCGCGTAGTCCACGTCGTTCATCCGCCCCCCGAACACCTCCCCCCCCAGCCGCCCGGCCACGTCCCCCAGCCCGGCATCCCGCACCTCGGGCCATTCGGCGGGGTCGGCGGGCGGCCCGGCCTCGGGCAGCGCAGTGGTGGTGTAGCGCTCCCCGGAGGGGGGCTTGAGTGCGAGGCGGGTGAAGAAGATGACGACCGGGGCAAGGGCGACCGTGTACACGACGGCGGAGAGCGCCATCTGTTCGCCCTTGCTCAGGGCCTGCAAGTCGTAGTGGGTGCCGAGAAGGTCGGCGATCGGAAGGGTCCCGTTCCAGATCAGCAGTGCCACGAACAGGGCTCCGGCCGTGGCCCCCGCCACCCGGGCCCGCGGGCCGCGCGCCGCGACGAGCCGTTCGAAGGCCAGGCCCCAGGATCCGAGGCGGCTGAACCACATCACCAACGCGGCCGTCAGCAGGATCACGTACACCTGCAAGGCGGCCTCGCCCCGCCCGTCGACGGGTCCCCCGCCCAGCGGCTTCCACCAGTCGTCGGGAGTGAAGAGCTTCACCGGAACGTCGACGTACGGGACGTAGCGGTTGGTGATCAACGACCACACCAGCACGCACGCCAGAAAGGAGATGACCGCCCCGCTCAGCAGCGACCGGTCGCTGACGGGATCCGCCTCGCTCCCCTTGCGCGGCACGTACCCGAACCGCCACACCCCCGGCTCCGCCTGCGGGCGCGGCGTGCGGAGCCAGTCCGCGAGCGGGGATCCGACCGTCGGCGCGTGTCTCGGTTTCGGCGGGGCCTGGGCCGGTGCGGCCGGGCGGGGGACGTGCCCCGCGCGGGTCGCCCGTCCGTCGTTGGTGCCCTCGCTGTCCATGAACCCCTGCCCCCTGCCGTGCCATGCCGTTCCCTGTAACGCCGCGGCGCTCAATCTAGTGCCCGGCCCGCCACTTGGGCCCGTACCCCGGCGGGATCCACGGCCCCCGCGCCGCGTCCTTCCTATGGCCGCCGCGGACAAGGACACGCGGGCACCACTCCCTATCGGAGCATGCCTTACCCCCGCCCCCGGGCCTAGCCTGCGGACAAAGACACAAGTGCGTCCGAAAACACCCCCAGGAGCCCTCTATGACCGCTGTTCCGCAGGAGCGCAAGATCGTCACCGCGATCCCCGGCCCGAAGTCGCAGGAGCTGCAGGCGCGCCGTCTGCAGACGGTGGCCGGCGGCGTGGGCTCCGTGCTGCCCGTCTTCACCGCCCGCGCGGGCGGCGGCATCATCGAGGACGTCGACGGCAACCGCCTGATCGACTTCGGCTCCGGCATCGCCGTGACCTCCGTCGGCGCCTCCGCCGAGGCCGTCGTGCGCCGCGCCTCCGCGCAGCTCGCCGACTTCACCCACACCTGCTTCATGGTCACCCCCTACGAGGGCTACGTCGAGGTCTGCGAGGCCCTCGCCGAGCTGACCCCGGGCACCCACGCCAAGAAGTCGGCCCTGTTCAACTCGGGCGCCGAGGCCGTCGAGA
The DNA here is from genome assembly GCF_042893675.1 of Streptomyces sp. NPDC001594. Classification (NCBI taxonomy): domain Bacteria; kingdom Bacillati; phylum Actinomycetota; class Actinomycetes; order Kitasatosporales; family Streptomycetaceae; genus Streptomyces; species Streptomyces sp. NPDC001594. Next base: position 58,793 of record NZ_JBIAVB010000011.1, read on the forward strand.
ACGCCGTCAAGATCGCCCGTGCGTACACCAAGCGCCAGGCCGTCGTCGTCTTCGACCACGGTTACCACGGCCGCACCAACCTCACGATGGCGCTGACGGCGAAGAACATGCCGTACAAGCACGGCTTCGGCCCGTTCGCCCCCGAGGTCTACCGCGTCCCGGTCGCCTACGGCTACCGCTGGCCCACCGGTGCCGAGAACTGCGGCCCCGAGGCCGCCGCCCAGGCGATCGACCAGATCACCAAGCAGATCGGCGCCGAGAACGTCGCCGCGATCATCATCGAGCCGGTCCTCGGCGAGGGCGGCTTCATCGAGCCGGCCAAGGGCTTCCTCCCGGCGATCGTGAAGTTCGCCAACGAGAACGGCATCGTCTTCGTCGCCGACGAGATCCAGTCCGGCTTCTGCCGCACCGGCCAGTGGTTCGCGTGTGAGGACGAGGGCATCGTCCCGGACCTGATCACCACCGCCAAGGGCATCGCGGGCGGTCTGCCGCTCGCCGCCGTGACGGGCCGCGCCGAGATCATGGACGCCGCCCACGCGGGCGGCCTGGGCGGCACCTACGGCGGCAACCCGGTGGCCTGCGCCGGTGCGCTCGGCTCCATCGAGACCATGAAGGAGCTCGACCTCAACGCCAAGGCGAAGAACATCGAGTCGATCATGAAGTCGCGCCTCTCCGCCATGCAGGAGAAGTACGACATCATCGGCGACATCCGCGGCCGCGGCGCCATGATCGCGATCGAGCTCGTGAAGGACCCGGCGTCCAAGACCCCGTTCCCGGAGGCGGCCGGCGCGCTCGCCAAGGCCTGCCACGCCGAGGGCCTGCTCGTCCTCACCTGCGGCACCTACGGCAACGTGCTCCGCTTCCTGCCGCCGCTGGTCATCAGCGACGAGCTGCTGAACGAGGGCCTGGACCTGATCGAGGCGGCGTTCGCGGCCATCGGCACGGACGTCTGAGCGAACCACCGAACACAGGAGCCCGCCGGTACCGCCGGTAACGGTCGGGCACTGTGAAGAAGCTGTGGGGGGCCGATGACAAGAGGCCGTTCCTGCTGTCGGTCCCCCCTCGGCTGCCGTACGGTTTCTGCAGATGAGTGAGACAGACCGCTCCCGGGCAACCGGGGGCGAAACCGGTACAGGGCTTCCCCAGCGCCGTACTGGGCATGCGTTCGCGCACACTCCTCTCCGATCGGACGGCCGTCCGCCCCAAACCCCCCGGGGCGCACGGCAACCCGGTCCGGCCGGCCGTCCCGGAACCACCCCCCCTGTTCCGGGACGGCCGGCCCTTTTCCTCCCCTCCCTCCTCGTGTCGGCCGTCTGCGCCGTCCTCTTCGCCCTGATCACCTGGCAGGTCCTCGACGGGGGCCCGCTGCTGACCCCGGATCAGGAGCTGAGCCGCGCCCTGGTGCGCACCGTCCCCGACGCCGTCACCGAGCGCCTCGCGGACCTGGGCAACGTCGAGGTCGCCGTTCCCGTCCTCGTACTGGCCATGGCGTACGCCGTCCGGCGCGGCCACCGCCTCGCCGCCCTCGCGGCCGGTCTGGCGATGGCCCTGGTGCCGGCGCTGATCGTGCCCCTCAAGGAGTGGACCGCCCGCCCGGGCCCGCTGGAGCCCTGGGCCGCCGGCTACTACCCTTCCGGCCACACGGCCACGGCCCTGACGGCCTACACCGCCGCGGCCCTCCTCCTCACCCCCCACACCCGCCGCCGCTGGCCCCTGCCCGCCGCGGCGGCCCTGACGGCCCTGACCGCGGCGGGCCTGGTCCTGCGCGGCTTCCACTGGCCCCTGGACGTCCTGGCCGGCCTCCTGCTGTGTACCCCGCTGCTGCTGGGAGTGCGGTGGGCGGTCAGCCGAAGTACGCGTCGAAGTTCCGGCTGAACTCCCAGCCGCCGAAGCGGTCCCAGTTGATCGACCAGGTCATCAGGCCGCGCAGGGCGGGCCAGGTGCCGTGGGGCTGGTAGGGGCCGCAGCCGGTGTGCCGGGTGAGGCAGTCCAGGGTCTTGGTGACCTCGGCCGGCGGGGTGTGGCCGTTGCCCGCGTTCGGGGTGGCCGGGAGGCCGATGGCCACCTGGTCCGGGCGCAGGGGCGGGAAGACGCGGGAGGTGTTCCCGGCGACCGGGAAGCCGGTGAGCAGCATGTCGGTCATCGCCGTGTGGAAGTCGGCGCCGCCCATGGAGTGGTACTGGCCGTCCAGGCCCATGATCGGCCCGGAGTTGTAGTCCTGGACGTGGAGCAGGGTCAGGTCGTCGCGCAGGGCGTGGATGACGGGGAGGTAGGCGCCCGCGCGCGGGTCCTGGCCACCCCAGGGGCCGGAGCCGTAGTACTGGTGGCCGAGCTGGACGAAGAAGGTCTCCGGGGCCATGGTCAGGACGAAGCCGGGCCCGTACCTGGCCTTGAGGGTCTTCAGCGCCGCGATGAGGTTCACGATCGACGGGGTGGTGGGGGCGCGGAAGTCGGTGTCGCCGGTGGCGAGGGAGAGGGAGTGGCCCTCGAAGTCGATGTCGACGCCGTCGAGCCCGTACTCGTCGACGATCTTCGAGACGGAGGAGACGAAGGCGTCGCGGGCGGCCGTGGTGGTGAGCTGTACCTGGCCGTTCTGGCCGCCGATGGAGATGAGGACCTTCTTGCCCGCCGCCCGCTTGGCCCTGACGGCCGCCTTGAACTCGGCCGGGGTCTCCGCGCCGGGGCATTCGGAGACCGGGCAGGGCTGGAAGCGGATGTCGCCGGAGGTGGCGGAGGTCGGTTCGCCGAAGGCGAGGTCGATGACGTCCCAGGAGTCGGGGACGTCGGCCATGCGGAGGTGGCCGGCGCCGTTGGCGAAGCTGGTGTGGAGGTAGCCGACGAGGGCGTGGGCGGGCAGGCCGCCGGGGGTGCCCGGGTCGCCGCCGCCGGGCGGGGTGGTGACGGTGACCGGGGCGCTGCGGGGGGATTCCCCGGCGGCGTTCACCGCGCCGACCGTGAAGGTGTAGGGGGTGGCGGGGGCGAGTCCGGTGATCGTGGCCGAGGGGGTGGTGGTGGTCAGGGGGTCGGCGCCGTCGCGGCGGACGGTGTAGGAGGTGGCCCCGGGGGCCGCCGTCCAGGTCAGGGCGACCGTGCTGGGGGAGGTGGCGGTCGCCGTGAGGCCGGTGGGGGCGGCCGGGGGCTGGGGTTGGCCGGGGCCGCCGGGGTCGGGGCCGGTCAGGGTGACGTCGTCGGTGAGGTGGGCGGGCTGGCCGTACCAGCCGTGGGTGTAGACGGTGACGGAGGTGGTGGCGGGGCCGGTGCGGAAGCTCGTGGTCAGCTGATTCCAGGCGCCGGGGGTCTGGGTCCAGGTGGCGACGTCGGTGGTGCCGGTGCCGCTCGCGCCGAGGTAGACGTACGCGCCCTGCACCCAGGCGGTGAGGGTGTAGGCGGAGTCCGGCTTGACGGTGACGGTCTGGGCGCAGCGGGCGTTGTCCTGGCCGGCCGGGGTGGCCCGGAGGGCGGAACTCCCGCCGTGGACGGGGGTGCTGACGACGGCTCCGCTGCCGGCGGAGCAGCTCCAGCCGTCGAGGCCGGATTCGAAGCCGCCGTTGCGGACGAGGTCGGCGTCGGCGGCCGTGGCGGGCGGGCCGGCGGTGAGGAGGGTGGCCGCGGTGAGGGCGGCGGCGGCCAGGAGGGGCAGGGGTCCGCGCACAAGTGCCTCCGGATCGTGGGGGGATGGAGGATCCGGGCCAACATGGTCCAGACCAATCCCCTTGTCAAGGCCTCAGGCGCCGACGGGTCCCCGCTCCCCCGCCAGGGCCCGCCCCGCCGCCTCGTGCAGGGCCAGCTCCAGCAGGGCCGGGTCGGTCAGGGTGCCGCGCCCGTCCGGGAGTTGCAGCCAGCGTGGACCGCCCGTCGCCCGGCCGGGGTACGGGACCGCGATCCAGCTCCCGCGCCCCGCGCCCCGTACGCCCGTTCCGGCCCAGTGGGCGGCGGTGCCCGGCGGGACGAAGAAGCCCAGGCGGGCGGTGCGGCCGCCGAGGAGCACGGGTCCGGGCGGGGCGGGCAGCCGGCGCAGTACGCCGAGGGCGGCCCCGCCCAGCTCCCCGGGGGTGATCAGCAGGTCCCAGTGCCGTCCGGCGGGCAGGAGGGCGACCCCGAGGGGGCCCCGCTCCCACTCCCAACGGCAGGCCTCCGGATCCGGCGCGGCCGCCGCCAGCCACTCCACTGCCGCCCTGGTCTGCGGGAACGCCATCGCCCGGCCTCCGTTCGTCTCGCGGTGTGAGGGTGTCTCACCGGGAGAGAGCGGGACCGGGCGCGGCTATGACGCGGGTCGGGTTACGCCATGGGGGTGATGCGGGTCACCGCCCGGGCGCCGGTGTGCGCCGGGGCGTGCCAGCCGGCGCCCCCGGAGCCCCCGAGGCCCCCGGAGCCCGGCGTCGTCAGCTGTCGAAGCCGAGGCCGAAGCGGTCCAGGGTCCTCAGCCACAGGTTGCGCCGGCCGCCCCGGGCGTCGGCGCGGGCCAGCGACCACTTGGTGAGGGCGATCCCGGTCCAGGCCAGGGGCTCGGGCGGGAAGGGCATCGGCTTGGACTTCACCATCTCCAGCCGGGTGCGCTCGGTGGAGAGCCCGTCCAGCAGGTCCAGCATCACGTCGGCGCCGAAGCGGGTGGCGCCCACCCCGAGCCCGGTGTAGCCGGCGGCGTAGGCGACGCGGCCCGCGTGCGCGGTGCCGAAGAAGGCCGAGAAGCGGGAGCAGGTGTCGATGGCCCCGCCCCAGGCGTGGCTGAAGCGCAGCCCCTCCAGCTGCGGGAAGGCGGTGAAGAAGTGCTCCGCCAGCTTGAGGTAGGTCTCCGGGCGGTGGTCGTACTCCGAGTCGAGCTTGCCCCGGTAGGGGTAGATCGCGTCGTAGCCGCCCCACAGGATGCGGTTGTCCTTGGTGATGCGGAAGTAGTGGAACTGGTTGGCGCTGTCGCCCAGTCCCGGGCGGTTCTTCCAGCCGACGGAGGCCAGCTGCTCCTCGGTCAGCGGCTCGGTCATCAGCGCGTAGTCGTAGACCGGGACGGTGAACGGGCGGATGCGCTTGACCAGCGACGGGAAGATGTTGGTCGCCAGGGCGACCCGGCGGGCCAGGATCGTCCCGTACGGGGTCTCCACGGTCATCCCGGCGCCGGCCCGGGCCATCTTGAGGCCCCGGGTGTTCTCGTAGATCCGCACGCCCTGCTCCAGGCAGGCCCGCTTCAGGCCCCAGGCCAGCCTGGCGGGGTTGAGCATGGCGACGCCCTGGCGGTCCCAGAGGCCGGCGAGGAAGGTCGGGGAGTTGACCTCCGCGCGCAGGGCCTCGCCCTCCAGCCATTCGGAGCCGTCCGCGAGACCGAGCTTGCGGGCCTCCTCGTGGAGTTCGCGCAGCTCCTCGACCTGGTGCGGCTCGGTGGCCACGTCGATCTCGCCGGTGCGCTCGAAGTCGCAGTCGATGCCGTAGCGGGCGACCGCCTCCTCGATGGCGTCGAGGTTGCGGGCGCCGAGCTCCTCCAGTTTGGCCAGCTCGCCGGGCCAGCGGGACAGGCCGTTGGCGAAGCCGTGGGTGAGGGAGGCCGCGCAGAAGCCGCCGTTGCGGCCGGAGGCGGCCCAGCCCGCCTCCTTGCTCTCGATCAGGACGACGTCCCGGCCGGGGTCGCGCTCCTTGGCCAGCAGCGCGGTCCACAGTCCGCTGTAGCCGCCTCCGACGACCAGCAGGTCGCAGCGCTCGTCGGAGGTGAGGGCCGGCTGCGGGTCGGGGCGGCCGGGGTCGTCCAGCCAGTACGAGACCGGCTTCGCTTCGGAAAGGGATTTCGCAACACTACGCATGGCGACTGGGGCCATGGCTTCCAACTCCCTACAGGGCTCTACTTCGGTTGTGCCTTCTTGCGGCGGTTGCCGGCCCACTGGCCGGCGAGGACCACCAGCACCGCGATGACGAACATCGCCGTGCCGATGACGTTGATCTGGACGGGCGTACCGCGCTGGGCCGATCCCCACACGAACATGGGGAAGGTGACGGTGTTGCCCGAGTTGAAGTTGGTGATGATGAAGTCGTCGAACGAGAGCGCGAAGGACAGCAGCGCGCCCGCCGCGATACCGGGGGCCGCGATCGGCAGGGTGACGCGCAGGAAGGTCTGCACGGGCCCGGCGTAGAGGTCGCGGGCGGCTTCCTCCAGCCTCGGGTCCATCGACAGCACGCGCGCCTTGACGGCGGCGACGACGAAGCTGAGGCAGAACATCACGTGGGCGATCAGGATGGTCCAGAAGCCCAGCTGGATGCCCATGTTGAGGAACAGGGCGAGCAGCGAGGCGGCCATCACGATCTCGGGCATGGCCATCGGCAGGAAGATCAGCGAGTTCACCGCGCCGCGCGCCCGGAACCGGTAGCGCACGAGCGCGAAGGCTATGGCGGTGCCGAGGACGGTGGCGCCGATGGTCGCCCACAGGGCGATCTGGAGGGAGAGCGAGAGGGAGCCGCACAGGTCGGCGACCCCGCACGGGTCCTTCCAGGCGTCGAGGGAGAACTCCTGCCAGGCGTAGTTGAAGCGCCCGGTGGGGTTGTTGAAGGAGAAGACCGTCACGACGACGTTCGGCAGGATCAGGTACGCGAGCGTGCCGAGGCCGGCGATGACGACGAGATTGCGGCGGAGCCAACGCATCAGACCAGGTCCTCCGTTCCCGCTCGGCGGATGTAGACGGTGACCATGATCAGCACGATGGCCATGAGGATGAAGGACAGCGCGGCCGCCGTCGGGTAGTCGAGGATCCGCAGGTACTGCGACTGGATGACGTTGCCGATCATCCGGGTGTCCGTGGAGCCGAGGAGTTCGGCGTTGACGTAGTCGCCGCTGGCGGGGATGAAGGTCAGCAGGGTCCCGGAGACCACGCCCGGCATCGACAGCGGGAAGGTGACCTTGCGGAACACCGTGGCCGGAGTCGCGTAGAGGTCGCCGGCGGCCTCGTGGAGGCGGGTGTCGATGCGCTCCAGCGAGGTGTAGAGCGGCAGGATCATGAAGGGCAGGAAGTTGTAGGTCAGACCGCAGACCACGGCGAGCGGGGTGGCCAGCACCCGGCTGCCCTCGGTGATGCCGAGCCAGCTGGTGACGTCCAGGAAGCCGATCTTGTCGAGGACGCCGACGACCGGGCCGCCGTCGGCCAGGATCGTCTTCCAGGCCAGGGTGCGGATCAGGAAGCTGGTGAAGAACGGGGCGATGACGAGGACCAGCAGGAGGTTGCGCCAGCGGCCCGCCTTGAAGGCGATGAGGTAGGCCAGCGGGTAGCCCAGCAGCAGGCACAGGACCGTGGCGGTGCCGGCGTAGGCCAGGGAGCGCAGGAACTGCGGGAGGTACTCGGTGAAGGCGTCCCAGTAGGTCTGGAAGTGCCAGGTGACCTTGAAGCCCTCTTCGAGGGAGCCGGTCTGCACCGAGGTGGAGGCCTGGTAGACCATCGGCAGCACGAAGAAGACGAGCAGCCAGACGATGCCGGGGAGCAGCAGCCAGTACGGGATCAGGCGCTTCTTCAGCGAGGCCCGGTGGACGGGGGGCTCGGCCGGGGCTTCGGCCCGCGGGGGCGCGGCGGTGGCGGTCACGCGCTCTCCTCGACGGTCTCGATGCCCGCGTCGATGGCCTGGGCCGCGTCCAGGCCGAAGGTGTGGTCGGGGTTCCAGTGCAGGACGACGTCGGCGCCGGGGACCAGGCGGGCGTCGCGCTCGATGTTCTGGACGTAGACCTCCAGCTCCGGACAGACCGGGCTGTCGATCACGAACTGGGTGGAGACGCCGATGAAGGAGGAGTCGGCGATCTTGCCGGTGATCTTGTTGCGGCCGGCCGCGACGGTGTGCTCCTCCCCGGCCGGTACCAGGGAGATCTTCTCGGGACGCACGCCGACCAGCAGCTTTCCGCCGGTGCGGGGCGTGGTCGAACATCGGGCGGCGGGCAGCCGGAGTACGGCGCCGGAGGCCGAGACGGCGACGTCCGGGCCGGTGGACTCCACCGAGGCCTCGATGAGGTTGGAGGTGCCGAGGAAGTTCGCGACGAAGGTGGTGCTCGGGTTCTCGTAGAGCTCGGCGGGGGCGCCCAGCTGCTCGACGCGGCCGCCGTTCATCACCGCCACCGTGTCGGCCATGGTCATGGCCTCCTCCTGGTCGTGGGTGACGTGCACGAAGGTGATGCCGACCTCGGTCTGGATCCGCTTGAGCTCCAGCTGCATCTGGCGGCGCAGCTTGAGGTCGAGGGCGCCGAGCGGCTCGTCGAGGAGGAGGACCTGGGGGTGGTTGATCAGGGCGCGGGCGACGGCCACGCGCTGCTGCTGTCCGCCGGAGAGCTGGTGGGGCTTCTTGCGGGTGTGCTCGCCCAGCTGGACGAGGTCGATCATGTCGTCGACCTGCTTCTTGACCGACTTGATGCCGCGGCGGCGCAGGCCGAAGGCGATGTTCTCGAAGATGTCCATGTGCGGGAACAGCGCGTAGCTCTGGAAGACGGTGTTCACCGGGCGCTTGTAGGGCGGCAGGTGGGTGACCTCGCGCTCGCCGAGGCTGATGGTGCCGGTGGAGGGCTCCTCCAGGCCGGCGATCATGCGCAGGGTGGTGGTCTTCCCGCAGCCCGAGGCGCCGAGCAGGGCGAAGAAGGAGCCCTGGGGGATGGTCAGGTCCAGCGGGTGCACGGCGGTGAAGGAGCCGTAGTGCTTGCTGATCCCGGCGAGGCGGACGTCGCCGCTCGCGGTGGTGTCGGTCATGGGCCTGGGCCTTCGGTGGTGTGTCGTGGAAGGGGGCGGGGCGCGTGGCGGGCCGGCGAGGGGGCCGGTCAGGCGCCGATGAGCTTGGCGAACTTCTCCTCGTACGCCGTCTCTTCCTCGCTGCTGAGGGAGCGGAAGGCGTGGGCCTTGGCGGCCATCTCCTTGTCCGGGACGATCAGCGGGTTGTCCGCGAGCTCCGGCTTGATCTTGGCCAGCTCGTCCTTGACCCCGTCGACCGGGCAGACGTAGCTGATGAAGGCGGCCAGCTGGGCGGCGACCGCGGGCTCGTAGTAGTAGTCGATGAGCTTCTCGGCGTTGGCCTTGTGCCGGGCCTTGGCGGGGACCAGCAGGTTGTCGCTGGAGGTGATGTAGCCGGCGGCCGGGATCGCGTACTTGATGTCGGGGTTGCCGGCCTGGAGCTGGATGACGTCTCCCGCCCAGGCGAGGCAGGCCGCGAGGTCGCCCTTGTCGAGGTCGGCGGTGTAGTCGTTGCCGGTGAAGCGGCGGATCTGCTTGCTGTCGACGCCCTTCTGGAGGCGGCCGATGGCGGCGTCGTAGTCCGCGGCGGTGAACTTCGCCGGGTCCTTGCCCTGGTCGAGGAGGGTCATGCCGACGGTGTCGCGCATCTCGGTGAGGAAGCCGACGCGGCCCTTGAGGGTGGGGTCGTCGAGCAGCTGGGTGACGGAGTCGACCTTGTTGCCGCCGGTGGCCTTGACGTTGTAGGCGATGACGGTGTCGATGCCGGTCCACGGGTAGCTGTGGGCGCGGCCCGGGTCCCAGTCGGGGTTGCGGAACTGCGGGATCAGGTTGGCGTAGGCGTTGGGGAGGTGGGCGGGGTCCAGCTTCTGCGCCCAGCCGAGGCGGATGATGCGGGCGGCGAGCCAGTCGGTGACGACGATCAGGTCGCGGCCGGTGTCCTGGCCGGCCGCGAGCTGCGGGCGGATCTTGCCGAAGAACTCGACGTTGTCGTTGATGTCCTCGGTGTACTTGACCTCGATGCCGGTGCGCTTGGTGAAGGCCTCCAGCGTCGGCCGGGACTTCTCGTCGTCGCTGGTGTCCATGTACTCGGTCCAGTTGGAGAAGTTGATCTCCTTCTCCTGCGCCGAGTGGTCGTCGGACGGAGCCGCCTGGCCGCCCTCGCGCTTGGCGGGCGGGATACCGCAGGCGGTGAGGGCGGCGAGGCCGCCCAGGGTGAGCGCCCCGGCTCCGGAGGCGCGCAGCAGCGAGCGGCGGGTGAGGGCGCCGCGGCCGCTGGTGAGACTGCGCCGCATCGCGGCGAGTTGCGCCGCCGAGAGGCGGTCGGGCTCGAACTGCTCCATGCGCGTTGCCCTTTCGGGAGGGAGGGCCGCTGGTCAGGCGGCGCTATGACTATCGGTCCCCGAAGATCGTGCGGTGCCAGTCCTTCGCGGCCACCGCGGTGTTGTCGTACATCACATGCTTGACCTGCGTGTATTCCTCGAAAGAGTAAGAGCTCATGTCCTTTCCGAAGCCACTGGCCTTGTAGCCCCCGTGCGGCATCTCGCTGATGATCGGGATGTGGTCGTTGACCCAGACGCAGCCGGCCTTGAGCTCGCGGGTGGCCCGGTTCGCCCGGTAGAGGCCACGGGTCCAGGCGGAGGCGGCGAGGCCGTACGGGGTGTCGTTGGCCAGGGCCAGGCCCTCGTCGTCGGTGTCGAAGGGGAGGGCGACGAGGACCGGGCCGAAGATCTCGGACTGGACGACCTCGCTGTCCTGGGCGGCGCCGGTGATCAGGGTGGGCCGGTAGTAGGCGCCTTCGGCGAGGTCCCCGCCGGGGATCTCGCCGCCGGTGACGACGGTGGCGTACGCGCGGGCGCGCTCGACGAAGGCGGCGACGCGGTCGCGCTGGGCGTGCGAGACCAGCGGGCCGAGGTCGGTGGTGGGGGCGAAGGGGTCGCCCAGGCGGACGGTCTCCATCAGCTCGGCGACGCGGGCGGTGAAGTCCTCGAACAGGGGGCGCTGGACGTAGGCACGGGTGGCGGCGGTGCAGTCCTGGCCGGTGTTGATGAGGGAGGCGGCGACGGCCCCGTGGGCGGCGGCCTCCACGTCGGCGTCGTCGAAGACCACGAAGGGGGCCTTGCCGCCGAGCTCCAGGTGGAGCCGCTTGACGGTGGCGGTGGCGATCTCGGCGACCCGCTTGCCGACGGCGGTGGAGCCGGTGAAGGAGGTCATCACCACGTCGGGGTGGCCCACCAGGTGCTCGCCCGCGTCGCGGCCGGCGCCGGTGACGATGTTGATCACCCCGTCGGGGATCCCCGCCTCCTGGGCCGCCTGGGCGAACATCAGGGAGGTCAGGGGGGTGAGCTCGGCGGGCTTGAGGACGATGGTGTTGCCCGCGGCGACGGCCGGGAGGATCTTCCAGGCGGCCATCTGGAGGGGGTAGTTCCAGGGGGCGATGGAGCCGACGACCCCGATGGCCTCGCGGCGTACGTACGAGGTGTGGTCGCCGGAGTACTCGCCCGCCGCCTGGCCCTGGAGGTGGCGGGCCGCGCCGGCGAAGAAGGCGGTGTTGTCGACGGTCCCGGGGACGTCGAACTCGGTGGACAGCCTGAGCGGCTTGCCGCACTGCAGGGACTCCGCGTACGCGAAGTCCTCCGCCTGCTCGGCGAGGACGGCGGCCAGCCGGTGCAGGGCGTCCGAGCGCTCGCCCGGGGTGGCGGCCGACCAGGCCGGGAAGGCCCGCTTGGCGGCGGCGACGGCCTCGTCCACGTCGGCCGGGCCGGCGAGCTCGTAGGTGAGCACGTCCTGTCCGGTGGCGGGATCGACGACGGTGTGCGACCGTCCGGAGGTACCGGCGCGGAGCCGTCCGTCGATGTACTGCGCGCCGTCTGCGAAGCGGTCCTTGACCTGGAAGCGGTTACCCATCACGCTCTCACGCTCTCCGTAGCTACAGCTCGAATTGAGTGCCGATCCTGACAGAGGGCTCTTCCTCCGCCAAGTGATTCCGTTGTTGCCTTTTGATTACGCGACGGAATCGGTCGACCATGTGTCGAGGCGCGCCGCAAATCCCGTACGAAGTGTCAGTGGTGGCTGGCAGACTCGCGTGCATGGAGCGGATCGAGGCATTGATCGGGCAGGTCAGCCATGGTGAGCGGGTGAAGTACCTGCCCTTCTGGGGACACCGGCCCCGCCCGGACGGCAGCCTGGGACCGAGCTGCCTCAGCCAGTGGTGGCCGTCCCCCTTCACTGTGGGTGACGTCCGGTACGCGACGGCCGAGCACTGGATGATGGCCGGGAAGGCCCGCCTGTTCGGGGACGCGGAGGCGGAGCGCGCCGCCCTGGAAGCGCGGAGTCCGGCCCAGGCGAAGAAGGCCGGCCGGCTGGTGCGCGGCTTCGACGACGCGGTGTGGCAGCGGGAGCGGTTCGCGCTGGTCGTCGAGGGCAGCGTGCACAAGTTCGGCTCGGACCCGGCGCTGCGCGCGTACCTGCTGGGTACGGGGTCGCGGGTGCTGGTGGAGGCGAGCCCGGTGGACCGCATCTGGGGCATCGGCCTGGCCCCCGACGACGACCGCGTCCTGGACCCGGCCCGCTGGCGCGGCCTGAACCTGCTGGGGTTCGCGCTGATGGAGGCGCGTGCCCGGCTGGGCGGGGAAGCGGCCTGAGGCCTCGTTAAATACGTGGCGTCCCTCCCGGACGGGCCCCTAACGTGAACGTCGTCCAGGTGCGAAGGCGAGACCTACTTCGACTACTCATCGGGCGGTCGCGGGTTCGAGTCCCGCCACCGGTACTCGTGCCGGTGTAGCTCAGTTGGCAGAGCACCATGTGGTTTCGCCGGCCTTGTTCTCTGGACACCTACTCGTCACGCACCTCCCGGTGCGCCCGGCGGCGGCTACTTCTCGCAGAAATCACGCCGCCGCCCCATCTGATCTCGGGAGGCCCGCGTGGGGGATGCCCGGTGCGCAGGCGACGGTTACTTCCGGGACCCGGAGGTCGTGGGTTCGAATCCCACCCGGCCCGACGCCCGCGAGGGCGACGGCCGGTGGAGCAGCTTGGTGGCTCGCCGGGCATAAGCACCGTCACCGACTCGGATCTCGGGCATCCCCCATCCGGCACGCCTCCCCCGCTCTTCGTTCTGAATTCGGGGGGATTCACATGGCCCGCTTCAACCAGCGCGCGTCCAAGACCGCGGCCAAGACCGCGGCCTCGACCGCTGCCGCGCCCGCCTCGCCCGTGCGCTCCACGGGCCGGCGCGCCGCCAACCACCACGGCAGCCCCGGCTTCGCCCGCGACGCCCGCTCCGAGCTGTTCCTGCTGGCCGTCGCCAACTTCGTCACGCAGGACACCGCCTACGAGTCCGGCGGGGCCCGCGACGACCGCTTCCGCGCGCTGGTGCGCAGGCTCGCCGTCAAGGACCCGGAGTGGACCGCGGGCCTGCTGCACTGGCTGCGCCGCGACGGCAGCATGCGCACGGCCTCCCTCGTCGGCGCCGCCGAGTACGTCAAGGCACGCCTCGACGCGGGCGCGACGGACGGGCCCGCCAACCGGCAGGTGGTGGACTCCGTGCTGCTGCGCGCCGACGAGCCCGGTGAGCTGCTGGCCTACTGGACGGCCGTCCACGGACGCAACGTCCCCCAGCCCGTGAAGCGGGGCATCGCCGACGCCGTGCGCCGGCTCTACTCCGGTACCTCGCTGCTGAAGTACGACACCGCGTCCAAGGGCTACCGCTTCGGCGACGTCCTGAACCTGGTCCACGCCTCGCCCGACCCGGCCAAGCCCTGGCAGGGCGAGCTGTTCCGGTACGCCCTCGACCGCCGCCACCACCCGGAGACCGCCCAGGTGCCGGCGGGCAACCGCACCCTGGTGGCCCACCGGGAGCTGATGGAGATCCCCGTGGAGCGACGCCGGACCGTGGTCACGGGGAAGGACGGGGCGCAGCGGCTCGCGGAGGCGGGCATGACCTGGGAGGCGCTGGCCGGCTGGCTCCAGGGGCCGATGGACGCGGCCGCCTGGGAGGCGGTCATCCCGTCCATGGGCTCGATGGCGCTGCTGCGCAACCTGCGCAACTTCGACCAGGCCGGGGTCTCGGACGCGGTGGCGAAGGAGGTCGCCGCGAAGATCGGCGATCCCGAGTCGGTGGCCCGGTCGCGGCAGTTCCCCTTCCGCTACCTGGCCGCCTACCAGCACGCGCCCTCGCTGCGCTGGGCGTACCCGCTGGAGAAGGCGCTGCGGCACTCGCTGGCCAACGTGCCGCAGCTGTCCGGGCGGACGCTGGTCCTGGTCGACCGCTCCGGCTCGATGTGGTCGCCGCTGTCGGCCCGCTCGCAGCTCAACCGGGCCGACGCGGCCGCCGTGTTCGGCGCGGCGCTGGCCCTGCGGGCCGAGCGGGCGGACCTCGTCCAGTTCGGCACCGGCAGCAAGGAGGTCGCCTGCCGGCGGGGCGAGTCGGTGCTGAAGGTGCTCGAGCGGTTCGAGAGCCTCGGCGGTACGAACACGGCGGAGGCCGTGCGCCGGCACTACCGGGACCACGACCGGGTCCTGATCGTCACCGACGAGCAGGCCACGTACGCGTACGGGGGTGACCCGACGGCCCTGGTCCCCCAGGAGGTGCCCGTCTACACCTGGAACCTGGCCGGGTACCAGGTGGGCCACGCGCCCGCCGGGTCGGCGAACCGGCACACCTTCGGCGGGCTCACGGACGCCGCGTTCCGCATGGTCCCCCTGATCGAGGGCGGCCGGGACGCCGACTGGCCGTGGGCGGCGTAGGACGGCGCGGGGAACGCCGAAGGGCCGGCTCCGGGCGTCCGCTGCCCGGGGCCGGCCCTTCGCCGCGTCCGCCGTCGGGCGGTGCCGGGGCTCAGACCCGTTCGCGCACCTGGGTGTTGGAGTGGGAGCCGCCGTCCGGGGTCTCGTCGAAGGTCTCCGACATGATCCCGGTGAAGGCGAGGACCAGGATCACGGCACCGAGCACGATGCCGATGGCGCCCAGGATGGTGCCGGCCAGGGCCATGCCGCCGTTGGTGGCCTCGCCCCGGTTCGCCTTGCCCCGTCCGAGCACGCCGAAGACCACCGCGGCGATGCCCAGCGCGATCGAGAAGAAGCTGGTGACGCAGATGACGACGGAGAGGATGCCGAGGACCAGCGCGGTGATGCCGAAGCCGTTGCTGGGGCCCGGGCCGTACGCGTGGTACCCGGTGTAGCCCGGGTAGCCGGGCGCGGGCGGGTAGCCCGGTGTGCCCGGGTAGCCCGCAGGGGGCGGGTAGCCGGGGTAGCCGTACCCGGGCGGCTGCGCCGCGGCCGGGCCGGGCGGGCCGTAGCCGCTCGGGGCCGGGTACGCGTACCCGGCGCCGGGTATCGGCGGGGCTGGCGCGGGGCCGGGGCCCGGCGCGGGTGCCGGTCCGGACGCCAGCGGCGGGGCCCATTCGGCTCCCGGCATCCCCGCGACGGTCTGCTGGTCGTGCACGGACGGCGCTCCCGGGGTCCCGTGGCTCCCCTGGGTCCCCGGCGTCTGCCGCGGGCTCCCGCCCGGTGCGGCGGCGCGCCCTTCGGGCGGCGCCCACGGGTCCCTCGGCTCAGGGCTCTGGTCGGTCATACGGCGCCCCCCTCTCGTACAGCCATGCTAAGCGCTGCCGCCGACACCGCCGGGCCTGCCTACGATGAGGCAG
The DNA here is from genome assembly GCF_042893675.1 of Streptomyces sp. NPDC001594. Lineage (NCBI taxonomy): Bacteria > Bacillati > Actinomycetota > Actinomycetes > Kitasatosporales > Streptomycetaceae > Streptomyces > Streptomyces sp. NPDC001594. The sequence continues at coordinate 74,106 of NZ_JBIAVB010000011.1, forward strand.
ACCTGCCCGCACCAGCGTCCCACCGGAGGCCCCCATGTCCGACCTGCACCCCTTCATCGCGGGGCTGCCCAAGGCCGAACTCCACGTCCACCACGTCGGCTCGGCGTCCCCCCGCATCGTGGCCGAACTCGCCTCCCGCCACCCGGACTCCAAGGTCCCCACCGACCCCGAGGCGCTGGCCGACTACTTCACCTTCACCGACTTCGCCCACTTCATCGAGGTCTACCTGTCGGTCGTCGACCTCGTCCGCACCCCCGACGACGTGCGCACGCTGACCTTCGAGGTCGCCCGTGACATGGCCCGGCAGAACATCCGCTACGCCGAACTGACCATCACCCCCTACTCCTCCACCCGCCGCGGCATCGACGAGCGCGCCTTCATGGAGGCCATCGAGGACGCCCGCAAGGCCGCCGAGTCCGAGCTCGGGGTCATCCTGCGCTGGTGCTTCGACATCCCCGGCGAGGCCGGCCTGGAATCCGCCGAGGAAACCGCCCGCCTCGCCGTCGACCTGCGCCCCGAGGGCCTGGTCTCCTTCGGCCTGGGCGGCCCGGAGATCGGCGTGCCGCGCCCGCAGTTCAAGCCGTACTTCGACCGGGCCCGCGCGGCCGGCCTGCACAGCGTGCCGCACGCCGGCGAGACCACGGGCCCGGAGACCGTGTGGGACGCCATCCGCGAACTGGGCGCCGAGCGCATCGGCCACGGCACCAGCGCCGCGCGGGACCCGGAGCTGCTGGCCTACCTCGCCGAGCACCGCATCGCCCTGGAAGTCTGCCCGACCTCCAACATCGCCACCCGCGCCGTGGCCGACCTCGACCAGCACCCGGTCAAGCAGATGGTGGAGGCCGGGGTGCTCGTCACCATCAACAGCGACGACCCGCCGATGTTCGGCACCGACCTCAACAACGAGTACGCGGTCGCCGCCCGTCTGCTCGACCTCGACGAGCGCGGCCTCGCGCAGCTGGCGAAGAACGCCGTCGAGGCCTCCTTCCTGGACCCGGCCGGCAAGGCCCGGCTGGCCGAGGAGATCGACGCCTACACCGCCGAATGGCTCGCCCGCTGACTCCCCTTGATCGCTGCGGCCCCCGAGAATGGGGTGCATGAGCACCCTGACTGCCGTCGGCCACCGCGGCGATCCCTACCGAGTCCGTGAGAACACCCTCCCCTCGATCGGCTCCGCGTTCGCGCGCGGGGCCGACGCGGTGGAGGTGGACGTGCGGCTGACCCGCGACGGCGTGCCGGTCCTGCTGCACGACGAGACGCTGGAACGGCTGTGGGGCCACGACGTGCGCCTCGACGCCGTCACGGCCGCGCAGCTGAAGGAGCTCGCCGGGGGCGGGATCCCGACCCTGCGCGAGGCGCTGATGGCGGCCGGGGCCGGCCGGCTGATGATCGACCTGCCGGGGGCCACGCCCGAGGCCGTCCGGACCGTCGTCGACCTGGTGCGCGAGTGCGGCGCCCGCGACCGTACGTACTACTGCGCGGGCCCGAACACCATGCTGGCGGTCCGCGCCGCCGACCCCGACGCGGAGATCTCGCTGACCTGGACCACGCTGTCCCCGCCACGCCGGGTGCTGATCGACGCGGTGTCCCCGCGCTGGCTCAACTACCGCTTCGGGCTGGTCACCCGGGAGCTCACGGACGCCCTGCACCGGGACGGGCTGCTGGTGTCGGCGTGGACCGCGGACACCAAGCGGTCGATGCGCGCCCTCCTGCGGGCCGGGGTGGACTCCGTGACCACCAACAGGCTGGACGCGCTGGCCGCCGTACGGGCCGAGCTCGGGCGGTGAGGAGCGAGTTCGGCGAACGCCTGCGCGAGGGCGTCCTGCGGGCGGATCCGCGCTGGCGGGACGCGGGGCTGACGCTGCTGGTGCAGGTGGCCGCGACCATCCCCTTCGTGGTGCCGCGCGATCCGGCGGACTCCCCGGCGACCTGGACGGCGTACCTGCTGACCACGCTGGGGAACGTGCCCCTGCTGTGGCGGCGCCGGGCTCCCGCGGCGGCGCTGCTGGGGGTGATCGCGGCCGGGTCGGTCTACCGGCTGGCGCTGGACGGGCCCGGGCAGCCGCTGCCGTACGCGGGGCTGGTCTGCGTGTATTCGATCGCGCTGCTGCGGCCGGCGCGGGAGCGGCTGGCCGCGGCGGCGGCCCTGGTCGTGGTCATCGCGGTGTCCGTCGGGCTCAACACCGGGACGGCCCGGGAGCTGCTGTTCTCCCTCTTCGTGTTCGCCGCGGCGTTCGCGCTCGGCCGGCTCCAGGCCACGCGGCTGGCGTACACGGCGGCGGTGGAGGACCGGGCGGCGCAGCTGGAGCGGGCGAACCGGATCGAGGCGGAGCAGGCGGCGGCGCGCGAACGGGCGCGGATCGCGCGGGAGATGCACGACATCCTCTCGCACGCCGTCAGCATCATGGTGGTGCAGGCGGAGGCCGGGCCGGTGGCGGTGCGCCGGGCCCCGGAGCGGGCGGAGGCGGCGTTCGAGGCGATCGCCGAGACGGGGCGGGACGCGATGGCGCAGTTGCGGACGATGCTGGGCGTGCTGCGGACGCAGGAGGCGGCTCCGCGGGCTCCGCAGCCGGGGATCGGGGAGCTCGGGGCGCTGGTGGAGCGGGTACGGGCGAGCGGGCTGGCGGTGTCGTACGAGCGGACGGGGGAGGTGCGCGAGCTGCCGGCGGCGCTGGGGGCGACGGTGCACCGGGTGGTGCAGGAGGCGCTGACCAACGTGGTGAAGCACGCCGGGGCCTCGGCGGTGGACATACGTCTGGAGTACGGGCCGCGGGAGCTCGCGGTCCGGGTCACGGACGACGGCCGGGGTCCGGCCGGGGGCGCCGCGGGCGGGCACGGGCTGATCGGGATCCGTGAGCGGGCCGCGGCGCACGGCGGGACGGCGTGGACCGGCCCGGGTGCGGGCGGGCGCGGGTTCACGGTGCTTGTAACCTCGCCGCTGGAGGTGGGGGCGTGACGATCCGTGTGGTGGTGGCCGACGACCAGGAGCTGGTGCGCAGCGGGTTCGCGATGATCCTGGACGTCCAGGAGGACATCGAGGTCGTGGCGGAGGTCGGGGACGGGGCGGCGGCCGTGGCCGCGGTGGAGCGGCTCTCCCCCGATGTGGCACTGCTGGACGTGCGGATGCCGGTGCTGGACGGGATCGAGGCCTGCCGGGCGATCTCGGCGCGGGGCGGGTGCCGGACGGTGATGCTGACGACCTTCGACTCGGACGAGTACCTCTACGAGGCGCTGCACGCGGGGGCGAGCGGGTTCCTGCTGAAGGACGTGCGCCGGGACGACCTGGTGCACGCGGTGCGGGTGGTGGCGGCGGGCGAGTCGCTGCTGGCGCCCTCGGTGGCGCGGCGGCTGATCGAGGAGTACACGGCGGTGACGGCCCGGCAGGCGGCCGTGCCGGCGCCGGCGACGGAGCGGCTGGAGGTGCTGACGGCCCGGGAGCGGGAGACGCTGCTGCACCTGGGGCGGGGGCTGTCGAACGCGGAGATCGCGGTGGCGCTGGTGGTGAGCGAGCACACGGTGAAGTCGCACGTGGGCAACGTGCTGGCGAAGCTGGGGCTGCGGGACCGGATCCAGGCGGTGATCTGCGCGTACGAGACGGGGCTGATCGCGGCGGGCTCGGCGGGTCCCTCCCCGGTATCTCCCTCTGGGGAGTGAGAGGCGGCTGGGCGCCTCCCCCGCGCCGGTGAGTTGTCGTACCGCTGAAGACCACTCCTGATGGTGATCCGCGGATACCCCTGTGACCTGCAGCATTGAGTCATCGGGGGGCAGCGGGCCCCGCGGGTCTCACACAGGGGGAACGTCATGAAGGCACGTACGCGCACGCTGGTCGCCGCCGCTCTGGTCCTGGGCATCGCCGCCGGTCCGGTGGCCGCCGCCCAGGCCGCACCGGCGCCGGCTCCGGCAGCGGCGCCGGCGCCGGTCCCGTCCCCGGTCTTCACCGCCCCGCCGGACGCGGCGGCGCTGCGGAAGGCGATCGCCGGGGTCGGGCCGCAGAGCAAGGACGCGACGGCCGCGCTGGTCCGGGTGGGCGGTACGAGCGGCAGCTGGCGGGGCAGCGCCGGTGTCGCGGACATCGGCAGCGGGCGGGCGGCGGTGGAGGACGCCCGGTTCCGGGCGGGGTCGGTGACGAAGACCTTCACGGCGGCGGTGGTGCTCCAGCTGGCCGCCGAGGGCAAGGTGGACCTGGACCGGCCGGTCCAGGACTACCTGCCGGGGCTGCTGCCCGGGTTCGAGCCGGTGAAGGTGCGCCAGCTGCTGAACCACACGAGCGGTCTGCGGTCCGCCGACGGTCCGGGGGACGCCTTCGAGGACGAGTACGCCCACCGCTTCGACCTGGTCGACCCGCACGCGCTGATCGCCAACGCGGTGGCCAAGGGGCCGGAGTTCAGGCCCGGGGAGAAGCAGCGGTACAGCAACATCCACTACACGGTGCTGGGCGTGCTGATCGAGAAGCTGACGGGGACGACGTACGAGAAGGCCGTCGGGGAGCGGATCATCAAGCCGCTGGGCCTGCGCCACACCTCGTTCCCGTCCCGGACCCAGAACCGCATACCGGGGCCGTACAACCGCGGCTACCAGGCGGTCCCGGAGGCCGACGGCAGCCGCAGGCTGGTCGACGTGTCGGACTGGAACTCCTCGTCCAACTGGGCGGCGGGGGACCTGATATCGACGACGGCGGACCTGGAGCGCTTCACGGTTGCCCTGTTCGGCGGCCGGGTGGTGCCGAAGGCGCAGCTGGAGGAGATGTTCACGGTCCCGGACGTGCCGGACGCCGAGACCGGCGGGCATGCGGTGCAGACGGCCGGCATGAAGGAGTTCGTCCTCCCGGACGGCACGAAGCTGTACGGCAAGACGGGCTCCCGGTACGGCTACAGCACGGTCATCGGCGGCACCCGCGACCTGTCGCGCACGCTGGTCTACTCGGTGAACTCCACCGACGCCAAGGGCCGGGACATGAACGCGGTGGCCTACGGCATCATCGGGGCGGCCTTCGCCAAGTAGCCTGCGCGGTCCGCCTCTTCCAGGGCCTCCAGCCGCTTGATCAGGCGGCGCAGCACCAGCAGCGGGACGATCCCGAAGACGCCGAAGGACATGTCGACCAGGGTCCACCCGAAGGGCAGGCCCCGGATCGGCCCGCAGATCAGGGCGAGCGGGATGATGCCGACGCAGGCGACCATCCCGGCCTCGACGATCCAGATGTTGCGGACGGGGTCGCGGTGGACCCCGTAGAAGAACACCGCGATCACCAGGTGGGCGAAGGCGAGCCAGTCGGTTCCGTAGAGGAGGAAGGGGTATTCGGCGTCGGCCCGGTCCAGGCCGGCCCCCACCCGGCGCAGCCAGTCGTGGGACACCAGCGCGTTGAGCCAGTGAAGTTCGGTGACCAGGGGGAAGGCGGTGAGTCCGCTGAGGACCAGGCAGGCCAGGAACAGCGCAAGCCAGGCACGGATCCGCCGCCGGAGGGCGTTTCTGTCGCTCATGGAAGGGAGCCTACCGACAGAACTGAACGCGTTCAGCCAAAATCCTGAACATGTTCAATCCTGCGGCGAGATCGTGATCACAGTCCGACGATGGCGTTCCAGCGCGGGGCGAAGGTGCGGCGTTCGGCCGAGGAGATGTCGCGGGCCACGACCAGGCGCTTGCGCATGTCGTCGTCGGGGAAGATCAGCGGATTCTGGGCCAGTTCGGCGGTCTTCTTGTCCGGGGAGGCGGCCAGCACCTCGCGGGCGGCGGGGACCGGGCAGACGTAGTTGACCGCCGCCGCCAGCTCCGCCGCCACCGCCGGGTCGTAGTAGTGGTCGACCAGCGCCTCCGCGTTGGCCTTGTGGCGGGCGAGGTTGGGGATGAGCAGGCTCTCCGCCCACAGTTCGGCCCCCTCCTCGGGGACCACGAACTCGATGTCGGGGTTGTCGGCCTTCAGCTGGATGGCGTCGCCGGAGTAGGCCTGGCAGGCCAGGACGTCACCCTTGCCGAGATCGGAGGTGTAGTCGTTGCCGGTGAAGCGGCGGATGTGCTTCTTCTTCACCATGCTCTCGACCTGGTCGCACATCCGGTGGAAGTCGGATTCGGTCCAGCGGGTGGTGTCGGTGCCGTTGCCCTGCATCAGCAGCGCGAAGGACTCGTCGAGTCCGGAGAAGAGGGTGACCTTGCCCGCCAGGTCCGGGTGCCACAGGTCCTGGACGGACCTGATCTCCCGGCCCAGCGCCTTGCGGTTGTAGGCGATGCCGGTGATCCCGGACTGCCAGGGGACGGTGTGCAGCCGGCCCTGGTCGAAGGCGGGGGAACGCAGCTGAGGGTCCAGGTTCTTCGCCACGTTGGCCTGCGCCGACCGGTCCATCTTCTGGGCCCAGCCCAGGTGGACGAAGCGGGCGGCCATCCAGTCGCTGACCACCACCAGGTCGTGACCGGTCGCCTGGTGGTTCATCAGGGCCGGGCTGACCTTGCCGAAGAACTCGTCGTTGTCGTTGATCTCCTCGGTGTACCGGACGTCGATGCCGGTCTTCTCGGTGAAGGCGTCCAGGGTCGGGCGCTTCTCCTCGTCCTCGTCGTCGGTGTCTATGTACAGCGGCCAGTTGGAGAAGGCGAGGCTGCGCTCGCGTTCCGAGAGGTCCTGGCCCTGCCTGCGGTCCTCCGGGACGTAGGCGGCGGGAACACCGCAGCCGGTGAGGGCGGCCAGCAGGCCCGCGGCGCCGAGGCCGCGCAGCGCAGCGCGGCGGGAGAAGGGGAGTTCAGGCATGGGCTCAGCCTCGGTCAACGCGAAAGGGGCGGGCAATAGACAACGTGTCTACCACCCGCCCCTTCAGTGGCCTGCGGTGATCAGTGCGCGGTACCAGCCCGCGCTCCGGTCACCCTGCCGCCGGGCCGGTTCAGCCGTCGAGCGAGGTCATCACGTGCTTGATGCGGGTGTAGTCCTCGAAGCCGTAGGCGGAGAGGTCCTTGCCGTAGCCGGACTTCTTGAAGCCGCCGTGCGGCATCTCGGCGACGAGCGGGATGTGGGTGTTGATCCACACGCAGCCGAAGTCGAGGTTCTTGGACATGCGCATCGCGCGGCCGTGGTCCTTGGTCCACACGGAGGAGGCGAGGGCGAACTCGACGCCGTTCGCGTACTCCAGCGCCTGGGCCTCGTCCGAGAAGGACTGGACGGTGATGACGGGGCCGAAGACCTCGTTCTGGATGATCTCGTCGTCCTGCTTCAGGCCCGAGACCACGGTCGGGGCGTAGAAGAAGCCCTTGTCGCCGACGCGGTGGCCGCCGGCCTCGACCTTGGCGTGGGCGGGGAGGCGCTCGATGAAGCCCGCGACCTGCCCCAGCTGGTTGGGGTTGTTCAGCGGGCCGTAGAGCACGTCCTCGTCGTCCGGCTGACCGGTCTTGGTCTCCGCGGCGGCCTTGGCGAGCGCGGCCACGAACTCGTCGTGGATCGACTCGTGCACGAGCACGCGGGTGGCGGCGGTGCAGTCCTGGCCGGCGTTGAAGTAGCCGGCGACGGCGATGTCCTCGACGGCCTTGGCCAGGTCGGCGTCCTCGAAGACCACGACGGGCGCCTTGCCGCCGAGCTCCAGGTGGACCCGCTTGACGTCCTTCGAGGCGCTCTCGGCGACCTGCATGCCCGCGCGCACCGAGCCGGTGATGGAGGCCATCGCCGGGGTGGAGTGCTCGACCATGGCCTTGCCGGTCTCGCGGTCGCCGCAGACGACGTTGAAGACGCCCTTGGGCAGGATCGAGTCGATGATCTCCGCCATCAGCACCGTGGAGGCGGGGGTGGTGTCGGAGGGCTTGAGGACGACGGTGTTGCCCGCGGCGATCGCCGGGGCGAACTTCCACACGGCCATCATCATCGGGTAGTTCCAGGGCGCGACCTGGGCACAGACGCCGACCGGCTCACGGCGGATGATCGAGGTCATCCCGTCCATGTACTCGCCGGCCGAGCGGCCCTCGAGCAGGCGCGCGGCGCCCGCGAAGAAGCGGATCTGGTCCACCATCGGCGGCAGCTCCTCGCTGGCCGTCAGACCCAGCGGCTTGCCGGTGTTCTCCGACTCGGCGGCGACCAGCTCCTCCGCACGCGCCTCGAAGGCGTCGGCGATCTTCAGGAGGGCCTTCTGCCGCTCGGAAGGGGTGGTGTCGCGCCACGCCGGGAAGGCGGCAGCGGCGGCGGCCATGGCGGCGTCCACGTCGGCCTGGCCCGACAGCGGGGCGGTCGCGTACACCTCGCCGGTGGCCGGGTTGACCACCTCGGTGGTCCGCCCGTCGGCGGCGTCCTTGAACTCCCCGCCGATGTAGTTGCGCAGACGACGCAGTTCGGTGGTCACTACAGCCACTCTCCTGATCACATGTCCAACGATTGAGACAAGTCCCAAGGGTAGCCCCTCGGGCGACGCTTTCGACAGAGCCAGACCCGGCCAACTACGAAATCCGTGCATTCAAAGACCCCCCGCAACGAATTTCATCGGTTACGGGTTGCGGAACCGACGACTCCTCGTGCACAGTGGCGTCGTGGTCAGTCGAAGCGCAGATTCCAGGAACAGACAACCGTCCCCTTCGGTCGATGCTGTGTCCCTGGCGATCATCGAGCAACTGCAGGAGGACGGCCGGCGCCCCTACGCGTCGATCGGCAAGGCCGTGGGCCTCTCCGAGGCGGCCGTGCGCCAGCGCGTACAGAAGCTGCTCGACCAGGGCGTCATGCAGATCGTCGCCGTCACGGACCCGCTCACCGTGGGTCTGCGGCGCCAGGCCATGGTCGGCATCAACGTCGAGGGCGACCTCGACCCGGTGGCCGACGCCCTGACCGCCATGGCCGAGTGCGAATACGTCGTGATGACCGCCGGGTCGTTCGACCTGATGGTGGAGATCGTCTGCGAGGACGACGACCACCTGCTCGAAACGATCAACAAGAAGATCCGCACGCTCCCCGGCGTGCGATCAACCGAGAGCTTCGTTTACCTGAAGCTCAAGAAGCAGACCTACATGTGGGGAACTCGATAGCCCGTGAGCCAGGACCTCTCCAAAACCGCGTACGACCACCTGTGGATGCACTTCACGCGCATGTCGTCGTACGAGAACGCGCCCGTCCCCACCATCGTGCGGGGTGAGGGCACCTACATCTTCGACGACAAGGGCAAGCGCTACCTGGACGGTCTCGCCGGACTGTTCGTGGTCAACGCCGGTCACGGCCGCAAGGAACTGGCCGAGGTCGCCTACAAGCAGGCCCAGGAGCTCGCGTTCTTCCCCGTGTGGTCGTACGCGCACCCCAAGGCCGTCGAGCTGGCCGAGCGCCTCGCCGGCTACGCCCCCGGCGACCTGAACAAGGTCTTCTTCACCACCGGCGGCGGCGAGGCCGTCGAGACCGCGTGGAAGCTCGCCAAGCAGTACTTCAAGCTGCAGGGCAAGCACACCAAGTACAAGGTCATCTCGCGTGCGGTCGCCTACCACGGCACCCCGCAGGGCGCCCTGTCCATCACCGGCCTGCCGGCCCTGAAGGCCCCCTTCGAGCCGCTGGTCCCCGGCGCGCACAAGGTGCCGAACACCAACATCTACCGCGCCCCGATCCACGGCGACGACCCCGAGGCCTTCGGCCGCTGGGCCGCCGACCAGATCGAGCAGCAGATCCTCTTCGAGGGCCCCGACACCGTCGCGGCCGTCTTCCTGGAGCCCGTCCAGAACGCCGGCGGCTGCTTCCCGCCCCCGCCCGGCTACTTCCAGCGGGTGCGCGAGATCTGCGACACCTACGACGTGCTGCTCGTCTCCGACGAGACGATCTGCGCCTTCGGCCGCCTCGGCACGATGTTCGCGTGCGACAAGTTCGGCTACGTGCCGGACATGATCACCTGCGCCAAGGGCATGACCTCGGGCTACTCCCCGATCGGCGCCTGCATCGTCTCCGACCGGATCGCGGAGCCGTTCTACAAGGGTGACAACACCTTCCTGCACGGCTACACCTTCGGCGGTCACCCGGTGTCCTCCGCGGTGGCGCTGGCCAACCTCGACATCTTCGACAAGGAAGGCCTGAACCAGCACGTGCTGGACCAGGAGGGCAACTTCTTCAGCACCCTGCAGAAGCTGCACGACCTCCCGATCGTCGGCGACGTGCGCGGCAACGGCTTCTTCTACGGCATCGAGCTCGTCAAGGACAAGGTCACCAAGGAGTCCTTCACGGACGAGGAGACCGAGCGCGTGCTCTACGGCTTCCTCTCCAAGGCGCTCTTCGACAACGGCCTGTACTGCCGGGCCGACGACCGAGGCGACCCGGTCATCCAGCTGGCCCCGCCGCTGATCGCGGACCAGGGCACCTTCGACGAGATCGAGGGCATCCTGCGCAGCGTCCTCACCGAGGCCTGGACCAAGCTGTAAACAACAGAAAATAGTCCGAACCACACGGCCCGGATCCCCTGTTCGAGTGAGAACACGGTGGTCCGGGCCGTGTGCTGTCGCCATCCCGCCGGTTCGTCTCTTTACATCTGTGTGCGGGCCAGTGACCGAAGCGGCTCCGCTTCGTTCCCCCGGACGGAGGTGTACGCCATGGTGGCTCCACCGGACAGTGCCCCGCCAGACGACGACGTCCTCTGGGCGCGGTCCCTTCACTACTCCCACATGGGTTCCCCCGGCCTGATCGGGGTCGGCGCCCGAGTCCGGCAGGGCGAGGTCCTCGCCGTGACCGGCCCGCGCGGCAGCGGCAAGACCACCCTGCTGCGCTGCCTGGCCGGACGGCTGGTGCCCGACCAGGGCGAGGTCCTGTTCGAGGGGACCGCCGTCCACGCCCTCGGCGCCGCGGCCCGCGAACGGCTGTTCCGCGCCCGGTTCGCCTGGATCGGGCCCGAGCCGCAGCTGCTGCCCGAGCTCAAGGTGTGGGAGAACGCGGCCCTGCCCCTGCTGCTGACCGGCGCACCGCACCGCGCCGCCCGGGCCGCCGCCCACGAATGGCTGGAGCGCCTGGACATCGGCGGCTTCGCCCGCAAGCGTCCCGGGGCCCTGAACCGGGCCGAGTCCCAGCGGGTCGTGCTCGCCCGCGCCCTGGCCGCCGAGCCCGCCGTGCTCTTCGCCGACGAGCCCACGGCCCCGCTGCACCGCGCCGAGCGCGCGCAGCTGCTCCGCACGCTCACCACGGCGGCCCGCTCGCACGGGATCACGGTGGTCCTCGCCACCCACGACGAGGAGACCGCGGCCGCCGCCGACCGGGGCCTGGCCCTGATCGACGGCCGCCCGGCCGACGCCGCGGCCGTCGTCTCCCCCGGGACCACGGAGGACCAGGCCGCGTGCTCTCTCTCCGCCTAGTCCGCGGCTCCCGGCCCCTGGTCCAGCTGCGCAGACTGCTGGTCGCCGCCGCCTGCGCCGGCAGCGGCCTCCTGCTGCTGTACGTCCTCGCGGACGCCCAGGCCCGGCCCGCCGGATCGTTCCCGCGGCTGCTGTGGGCGCTGGTCCCGCTCGCCGCCACCGTCCAGCTGGCCGTCGCCGTGGCCCGTACCGACCCGGCGACCCAGCCCCGGGAGGGGCTCGACGCCGTCGGGCTGGGACCCGTACACCTGGCCCTCGCCGCGGCGGTCTCCACCGCCGTCGCCTGCACCCTGGGCGGTGTCCTGGCCCTCGCCGTCTTCCTCCACCTGCGCGGCGAACTCGCCGGGCTGCCCTTCGACGGGGCCGGTGCCCGGCTGCTCCACGCGGACCGGCCCCTGCCGGTGGCCGCCGCCCTCACCCTGCTGGCCCTGCTCCCCCTGACGGCCTCCGCCGCGACGGCCCTCGCCCTGCGCCCCCGGCCCCCGCACTCGGGGCTGGCCCCCCAGACGGGCGTGCCCTGGGGGGTGGCGCTCACCGCGTGCGGGCTCGGCCTGCTGGCGTACGCCCGCCCGGACGGCCCGGCGGTGCCGGCGGCCGCCGCCCTGATCGCGGTCGGCCTCGCCCTGGCCGGACCCGGCCTGGCCTACGCCTGCGGCACCCTGGTGCAGGCCGTCCGCCCGGGCGCGCTGCGGCTGCTCGCCGGGCGGACCCTGCAGGAGGAGGCCTCCCGGCTGGGCCGGCCGCTCGGGGTGCTGTGCGCCGTCGGCGCGGCCGGCCTGACCGCGTCGGCCGGGGCCGGGGCGCCGGCGCCGCTGGGGCCGCTGACCGGACCGGCCGCCGCGCTCGTGGCACTGTGCGCGGGCGCCTCCCTGCTCACCGCCGCCGTCGAGTCCCGGCAGGCCCGTGGCGCGGCCCGGGCGGCGCTGCTGGATCTGGGCACCCCGGGCGCGGTGCTGCGGACGGCCGCCGGCCTGCGGGCCGCCGCGCTGATCGCCGGCTGCGTGCCGCTCGTGTGGGGTGTGGCGCAGCTGACGTCGCTGGCCCTGACCCGCTGATCGGGGCAGCCCTTAGGGTGGGCCGAATGGTCCACGCAGACATCGAGATCGAGACGCTCGCCGAGTTCGACCGGGTGGTCGCCCGGGGCTCCCTGAGCGGCTACCGCGTCCAGTCGGTCAACCTGCTGGAGCGGACCTTCGCCCTGCTGTCCGCGGACACCTCGGCCGCCGTGTTCCTGGGCTGCGCCATGGAACCCGACGCCGCGGTGAAGGTCCGCGCGGACGGTGCGCTGGTCTTCCCGCCGGTGCCGGACCTGCCCTTCGACCCGTACCGGGGGCTGCTCTACACGCCGGAGGAGCTCTTCGCCGGGCTCTCCGGGGGCTACGAGTCCACCCCGGACGCCCTGGCGTACGCCTGGTTCCAGGAGACGAAGGCCGACGGCGACGTCTTCTCCTCGATGCTGCGCTCCCTCCACGACGACGCGGTCTCCGACGCGCTGGACGAGGCCCTGGTGGGCGCCCGCGTGGTCGGCGTGATGGGCGGCCACGCCATGGCCCGGGGCACGGACGGCTACCGCGGCGCGGCCGAACTCGGCCGGGCCCTGGCCCGCGGCGGGCTGACGGTGGCCACGGGCGGCGGGCCGGGCGCGATGGAGGCCGCCAACCTCGGCGCCTACCTGGCCCCCGCCCACGACGAGGCGCTCGGCGAGGCGCTGGAGGTGCTGGCGAAGGCGCCCTCCTTCACCCCGTCGGTCTCCGACTGGGCCCGCGCGGCCTTCGCCGTGCGGGAGCGCTGGCCCGCGGGCGGCGACTCGGTGGGCATCCCGACGTGGTTCTACGGGCACGAGCCGCCGAACGCGTTCGCCGGGCAGATCGCCAAGTACTTCTCCAACGCCGAACGTGAGGACGGGTTGCTCGCCCGCTCCACGGCGGGCGTGGTGTTCCTGCCGGGCGCGGCCGGGACGGTGCAGGAGGTCTTCGACAACGCGACGCCGAACTACTACGCGTCCGACGCCGACCCCACCCCGATGGTCCTGGTCGACCGGCGCCACTGGACCGAGGAGCTGCCCGCCTGGCCGCTGCTGCGGGCCCTGGCCCGGGGCCGGGCCATGGAGTCGCGGATCGCGCTGGTGGACTCGGTGGACGAGGTCCCGGACGCGCTGGCGGCCCTGGCCTGAGCGGGGCCCGGCCCCGGCCGGGCAAAGAAAAGGTCAACGAACCCCCTTGCGGAGGCAACTCCGCGGCCCGATCCGACGTCTGGCAGAGGTACCGCTTTACCTGCCAGACGTTGAACGGAGCCCTCTGTGCTCATAGGCCTGCTGACCGCTGTCGCGGCGTCCATCTGCTACGGGACGGGCTCCGTCCTGCAAGCCGTCGGATCGCGCCGCGCCGCGCGGATGTCACCGGCCGCCGCCGGGGTGACCGCCCACGGCGGCCCGAACCTGACCTCCACCGCCAAGGCGGCGATGACCTGGGAGTTCATCGTCGGCACGATCCTGGACTTCGTCGGCTTCGGGCTGGGCGCGCTGGCGGCCCGGCTGCTGCCCCTGTTCCTCTCCCAGACGGTGATCAGCGCCAACCTGGTGATCACCGCCGTGCTGAGCGTGAAGCTGCTGGGGATCCGCCTGACCCGCAAGGAATGGACCTCCATCGGGGTGGTCTGCGCGGCCCTGGTGCTGCTCGCGACGGCCGCCGGCCACGAGGGCGACCACCACGCCCCGATGGCCACGCACTGGTGGCTGCTGGCGGTGACCGTGCTGATCATCGTCGGCGGCACGGCGGCCGTACGGTTCCTCGGCGCCCGGGCCGCGATCCTGGCGGGCCTCCTGTCGGGCCTGGCCTTCGGCGCGCTGGGCGTGGGCGTGCGCGTCCTGGACGGGATCGACCCCTTCGACCTGGGCACGCTGCTCACCGACCCCGCCCTCTACGCCATCCTCATAGCGGGCGTCGGCGGCATGTACCTGCACACCGTCGCCCTGCAGATCGGCTCGGTGAACGGGGCCACGGCCGCCCTGGTGGTCGGCGAGACGGTGCTCCCCGGTGCGATCGGCGTGCTGTGGCTGGGCGACGCCTCCCGGCCGGGGCTGGCCTGGCTGGCCGTCGTCGGCTTCGTGCTGGCGGTGGCCGGAGCGGTCGCGGTGGCCTGGTACGGCAACCACGACGGGGCGGCGGACCCGGCCGAGGAGCCGGTCCCGGAGCCGGTGGGCTGACCCGGCCGGCCGGTCCGGCGCCCCGGGCGTTCACCCCGACGGGTCCCCGGGGTGGCGCGGCCGCGGCGGCCGGGGCCTGCTGGGGGCATGGACTCCCCCACCAGCACACGGCTGCGCACCCCCCGCGCGGCGGGCCTGGCCGGTGTCGTCTTCGCCGTGCTGCTCGCGGCCGCGGTCGTGCTGATGCGGATCGCCGTCCCTTCCGGGAGCCCGGCCGAGGCCGCCGTCGACGCCGACAAGCGCTGGGCCGTGCGGCTGGCCCTGGAGATCGTCCCGTTCGCCGGGATCTTCTTCCTGTGGTTCATGGGAGCCCTGCGGGAGCACTCGGGCGAGGTGGAGGACCGTTTCTTCGCCACCGTGTTCCTGGGCAGCGGCTTCATCTTCGTCGCCACCCTGTTCGTGGCCGCCGCGGCGGCCGGCACCGTGCTCAACGAGGCGGTCCCGCCCTCCGGCTTCGGCCGGCCCTTCGCGTACACCGTCCTGACCTCCTACGCGATGCGCGTGGCGGCCGTGTTCGCCTTCTCGACGTCGGCCATCGGCCGCCGGCTCGGTGTCTTCCCGCGTCCGGTGGCCCCGCTGGGCTTCGCGACCGGACTGGCCCTGCTGGTGCTGGGGTCGGGGGTGCCCTGGATCGAGATGGTCTTCCCGTTCTGGGTCCTCGTCGTCAGCCTCCACATCCTCCGCGCCGGACTGCGCCGCACGCCCTGACCTGCGCCTTCGCCGCCCCTTCCGCCCGGCAGGCGACAGGCGGCCTCCGCGCGCATGCTGGAGGGGTGGCCGGGGGGCCTCGGGGGCCGCGGGGGTCATCAGGGCACGGAAAGGCTGATGCCTCATGAGGCTCGTCGTCGACCTGAACCGCTGTCAGGGGTACGCGCAGTGCGCGTTCCTCGCACCCGACGTCTTCACCATGCACGGCGAGGAGTCACTGCTCTACAACCCGCAGGCTCCCGAGGACCAGCACGACAACGTCGTGCGCGCCGCCCACGCCTGCCCGGTCCGCGCCATCCTCCTGGACGCCGTGAACGGCTCCCTCCAGACCCGGGAGGCCGGCGGTGAACGGTGACGGAGCCCTGGAGCGGCTCAAGCGCGAGGGCCGCATCGTCGTCGTGGGCGCTTCCCTGGCCGGCCTGCGTGCCGCCGAGACCATGCGCGAGGAGGGCTTCGCCGGCGAGCTGACGATGATCGGCGACGAGCCCTACGAGCCGTACGACCGCCCGCCCCTGTCCAAGCAGGTCCTGCTGGGCATGGCCACCGCCGACGGGACCGCCCTGCCCCGGCGCCGGGACATCGACGCCAAGTGGCGCCTCGGGGTGCCGGCCGCCGGCCTGGACATGGCGGCCCGCCGGGTCCGGCTGGCCGACGGGGACGAGGTGGAGTACGACCGGCTGCTGATCGCCACCGGGGTGCGCGCCCGGCCCTGGCCCAACCCGGACGAGGGCGCCCTCGACGGGGTCTTCGTGCTGCGCACCCGCGGCGACGCGGCCGCCCTGGAACGCGCCCTCGCGGCCGGACCCGGCCGGGTGCTGGTGATCGGGGCCGGGTTCACGGGCTCCGAGATCGCCTCCGCCTGCCGGGAGCGCGGTCTGGCCGTCACCGTGGCCGAACGCGCCGACGCACCGCTGGTCGGAGCGCTCGGCGGGGTGATCGGGGCGGTCGCGGCCGAGATGCACCGCGAGAACGGCGTCGACCTGCGCACCGGCATCATGGTGACCAGCCTGGAGGGCGACTCCTCCGGCCGGGTCCGCGCCGCGCACCTCTCCGACGGCACCACGCTGGAGGCCGAGGTGGTGGTCGTCTCGCTCGGCGCGCAGCGCAACACCGAATGGCTGGCCGGGTCCGGACTGGGCGCGGGCCCGCGCGGCATCGCCTGCGACGCGGGCTGCCGGGCCTTCGACATCCGGGGCATCGTCACCGACGACATCTACGTGGCCGGGGACGTCGCCCGCTCCCCGCACGCCCTGTTCGGCTACCAGTTCCTGTCGCTGGAACACTGGGGCAACGCCGTCGCCCAGGCCGAGACGGCCGCGCACAACATGCTCAGCCGCAGCGCCGACCGCCGTCCGCACCTGTGGGTGCCGGCGTTCTGGTCCTCCCAGTTCGGCGTCAACATCAAGTCGGTCGGGGTCCCCTCGATGGGCACCGAGATCGTGATCACCCAGGGCTCGCGCGCCGAGCGCCGCTTCGTCGGCGTGTACGGGTACCAGGGCCGCGTGATCGGGGCCGTCACCTTCGACCAGTGCCGCTGGCTGGACTTCTACGAGCAGCAGATCGAGCAGACCGCGCCGTTCCCGCCGCCGTACCCGACGGTGGACCGCAGGCCCGAAGGGGAGCGGCCGCTGGACGCGGACTTCCCCGACCCGTCGGTGCCCACCCACGGGCCGACGATCACCCTGAGCGGCTACTCGCCGGCCGACCGGCGGATGACCTTCACTCCGGCGCACAACTGAGCACGAGGACCTCTCATGACCCAAGGCATCCTGCGGCAGATCCTCGACTACTCCAGCCGCGCCGACCCGTATCCGCTGTACGCGGAACTCCGCGAGACCCCGGTGTTCCACGACGGGGAAGGCCCCTACGTCGTGAGCACCTACCACGAGATCAAGGGCCTGCTCCACGACCCGCGCATCAGCTCCGACGCCCGCAACCTGACCTCGGCGGCGGGCGACCCCCTGAACCAGGCCGAGGAGGGCGAGAGCGCCGTCCTGCCCCCCTCGTTCCTGAAGCTGGACCCGCCCGACCACGACCGGCTGCGCCGGATGACCAACCGGCCCTTCGGTCCGCCGCACTCCCCGCGCCGGGTCGAGCAGATGCGCGGCGAGCTCGGCGGCATCGTCACGGGGCTGATCGACACCGTCGCCGCGAAGGGCGACCCGAACCGGATCGACCTGGTCGAGGAGTTCTCGTACCCCTTCCCGGTGACCGTCATCTGCCGGCTGCTGGGCGTGCCGCCCGAGGACGAGGCCCGCTTCCACGTCTGGGCCGACACCCTGGCCGCGAGCCTGGACCCCGACCCGGACGCCGATCCCGCCGAGCGCGCCAAGAAGACCGAGGGCGCCCGGATGGAGCTCGGCATGTACCTGGCCGGGCTGATCGAGGAGCGGCGCAAGAACCCCACCGGGGACATGCTCTCGGAGCTGGCGACGGGACAGGGGCCGGACGGCACGATGAGCACGATGGAGGTGCTCAGCACCGCGGCGCTGCTGCTGATCGCCGGGCACGAGACCACCGTCAACCTGATCACGAACGGCATGCTCACCCTGCTGCGCAACCCGCAGCACCTGGAGCGGCTGCGCTCCGAGCCCGACCTGGCGGTACCGATGGTGGAGGAGCTGCTGCGCTTCGAACCGCCGGTGCAGCTGCTCCCGCAGCGCAGCACCCTCACGGACGTCGACATCGCGGGGGTGACCGTGCCCAAGGGCTCCTCGCTCTGGCTGATCCTGGCCTCCGGCAACCGCGACCCCAAGCGGTTCGAGGACCCGGACCGCTTCGACCCGGACCGCCCGGACGTCCAGCACCTGGGCCTGGGGAGCGGCATCCACAGCTGCTTCGGGGCGCCGCTGGCCCGGCTGGAGGCGGCGCTGGCACTGCGCGAGCTGGCCCGCAGGCTGGAGAACCCGCGGCTGCTGGAGGACCCGCCGCCCTACCGGCAGAACGCGGTCCTGCGCGGCCCGCGCCACCTGCCGATCGCCGTCGACGGCATCCGGGCTGCCTGACCCGGCCTCCCGGCGGCCCGGCCCCGCAAGCGGCCCCGGAAGCGGCGGCTCAGGCCGACGGGAGGACGACCACCTCGGAGGGCGTGAAGGCCACCGCGATCCGGTCCCCCACGGCCGGCGCGGCGGCCAGATCGCACTCCGCCTCCAGCACGGGCCCCTCCTCGGGCCGCAGCAGCAGGGCCACGTGCGTCCCGCGGAAGGTACGGGACTCCACCACGCAGTCCAGCCCGGCCGCGCACGGCACCACCCCGGCCGGCCGCACCAGCAGCCGCTGCTCCCCCTCGGGAGAGCCCTCCGGCACCGGGACCTTCCCCCACGGGGTGGCGGCAGCGCCCCCGGTGACGGTGGCCGGGACCACGTTCTCGAAGCCGAGGAACCGCGCCACGAACTCCGAGGCCGGACGCCGCCACACCTCCAGCGGGGTTCCCGCCTGCGCGATCCGCCCGTCCCGCATCACCACCACCCGGTCGGCCAGCGCGAAGGCCTCGCCCTGGTCGTGGGTGACGGCCAGCACGGTGGTGCCCAGCCGGGAGAACAGCCCCTGGAGCTCGACCACCAGCCGCTCGCGCAGCCCCCGGTCCAGCTGGCCGAGCGGCTCGTCCAGCATCAGCAGCCGGGGCGAGGGGGCCAGCGCCCGGGCCAGGGCGACCCGCTGCTGCTCACCGCCCGACAGGGAGGCCACGGCCCGGCCCTGGGCGCCGGGGAGCCCGACCAGGTCCAAGAGCCGGGCGACCCGCTCCTTCTGCTCCGCCTTCGCCGAGCCGCCCCGCACGCGCAGGCCGAAGGCGACGTTCCCGCCGACGTCGCGGTGCGGGAACAGCTGGTGGTCCTGGAACATCAGCCCCACCCCCCGCCGGTGCACCGGCACCCCGGCCTGGTCGGCGCCGCCGAGCAGCACCCGTCCGGCGGTGGGCGGCTGCAGCCCGGCCACCACCCGCAGCAGGGTGGACTTGCCGCTGCCGCTCGGCCCCAGCACGCAGACGGTCTCGTGCTCGGCGACCTCCAGGTCCACCGCGTCCACCACCGCCCGGTCACCGAAGCGGACCGTCACCCCTTCGAGCCGGAGCAGGGTCATCAGAACTCTCCCGAGGTCTTGTCGGGTCGCAGCCGCTCCAGCACCAGCAGGGACACCGCGCACACCAGCATCAGAATCGTGCTCAGGGCCATCGCCTGCCCGTAGTTCATCTCACCGGCCCGCCCCAGCAGCCGGGCCACGGCCACCGGCAGCGTCGGACGGTCCGGCCGGGCGATGAACACCGTCGCCCCGAACTCGCCCAGCGAGACCGCGAAGGCGAAGCCCGCCGCGATCAGCACCGCCCGCCGCACCAGGGGCAGGTCCACCTCCCGCCAGACCCGCAGCGGCGAGGCGCCGAGCACGGCCGCGGCCTCCCGCAGCCGTCCGTCGACCGCCCGCAGCACCGGCAGCATGGTCCGCACCACGAACGGCACCCCGACCAGCGCCTGGGCCAGCGGCACCAGGATCCAGGAGGTCCGCAGGTCCAGGGGCGGCCGGTCGAGGGTGATCAGGAACCCGAAGCCCACCGTCACGGCGGACACCCCGAGCGGCAGCATCAGCAGCGCGTCGAAGCCCCGGACGAAGCGGCCCGCCCGCCGGGCCAGCGCCGCCGCCGCGAGGCCGCCGACGGCCAGGGCGATGGCCGTGGCGGCGAGCGCGTACTGCAGGGAGTTCCAGATGGCCTCCAGCGGCGGCACCAGAAAGGTTCCGCCGCCCGCACCGGCCTCCTGGAGCGCCCGGTAGAAACCGAACCCGTACCCGCCGGGGGCGTCCAGCGACCGCTCCACCAGCACCGCGAGCGGGGCGACGATCAGCAGCGCCACCGTCAGCAGCACCCCGCCCAGCAGCCCCCGCTGCGCCCAGCCGCGCGGCGGGTGCGCGGTCCGCGCGGGGTCGACCAGCCGCAGGGCCGTCTCCCTCCGGCGCACGGTCCAGGCGTGCACCCCGAGGATCACCCCGACGGCGGCGAACTGGACCAGCGTCAGCACCGCGGCCGTCGGCAGGTCCAGCAGCTGCGCCGTCTGCCGGTAGACCTCGACCTCCAGGGTGGCGTACGAGGGCCCCCCGAGGATCTGCACGACGCCGAAGGAGCTGAAGGTGAACAGGAACACCATCAGCGCGGCCGCGGCCACCGCCGGGGCCAGCGCGGGCAGGGTCACCCGCCGCCAGGCCGCGAACCGCCCGGCGCCCAGCACCCGGGCGGCCTCCTCCTGGCGCGGGTCCAGCTGCGCCCACAGCCCGCCGACCGTGCGGACGACGACGGCGTAGTTGAAGAAGACGTGGGCGAGCAGGATCGCCCACACGGTGGTGTCCAGCCGGACGCCCCACACTTCGTCCAGCAGCCCGTTCCGGCCGACCAGGGCCAGGAAGGCCGTGCCGACGACCACGGTCGGCAGCACGAAGGGAACGGTGACCAGGGCGCGCAGCAACTGCTTGCCGGGGAACGAGAACCGCGCGAAGACGTACGCGCCGGGCAGCGCGACGATCAGGGTGAGCGCCGTCGAGGCGAGCGCCTGCCAGGTGGTGAACCAGAGCACACCGGCGATGTCCGGCTGGGCGAGCACCTCGCCGATCCGGCCGAACCGCCAGCCCGCGTCCGTCTCGAACCCGCGGCCGACGATGGCGGCCACGGGCCAGGCGAAGAACAGCCCGAAGAAGGCGAGCGGCACGGCCATCAGGGCCAGCCTGACGGCGGTCGCCCGCCCGCCCTCCTCCGGGGAGCCGTCGCGTGCTACTTCACGACGATCGAGGACCATGCCTTGACCCACTGGTCACGGTTCTTCGCGATGGCCTCGGGGGCCACGTTCTCCGGCTTCTCGACGACCACGCCGTGCTTGGTGAACACCTCCGGCAGCTTCGCGTCCTTGACCACCGGGTTCACGAACATCTGGAGCGGCATGTCCTCCTGGAACTTCTTGCCGATCAGGAAGTCGATGAGGGCCTTGCCGCCCTCCTCGTTCTTCGCGCCCTTCAGCAGGCCCGCGAACTCGACCTGGCGGAAGCAGGTGCCGGTGGCCACGCCCGTGGGTGCCTCGGCCGGCTGGGGCTCGCCGTAGAGGACCTCGACCGGCGGGCTGGAGGCGTAGGAGACGACCAGCGGGCGGTCGCCCTTGGCCTTCTTGCCGCCGGCGGAGCCGGAGAAGCGCTCGTTGTAGGCCTGCTCCCAGCCGTCGACCACTTCGACGCCGTTGGCCTTGAGCTTGCTCCAGTAATCCTTCCAACCTCCCCCAGAGGCTTCGCCCTGGGAGGTGCCCCCATCCCCATACTTGCCGACGGAGGCGAGGAGGAAGCCGAGGCCGGGCGACGAGGTCGCGGCGTTCTCGGTGACCAGCAGGTTCTTGTACTCCGGCTTGAGCAGGTCGTCCAGCGTCTGCGGCGGGGCGATCTTCTTGTCGGCGAAGTACGCCTTGTCGTAGTTGACGCAGATGTCGCCGGAGTCGACCGGGGTGACGCGGTGCTGCTTGTCGAGGACGAACTCGGGCTTGACCTCGGCCAGGCCCTTGGCCTCGTAGGGGGTGAAGATCCCGTTGTCGAGGGCGCGCGAGAGGAGCGTGTTGTCGACACCGAAGAAGACGTCGCCGCGCGGGGAGCCCTTGGTGAGGATCTCCTGGTTGAGGGCGGCGCCGGCGTCCCCGGACTTCAGGACCTTGACGGTGTAGCCGCTCTGCTGCTCGAACTCCTTGAGGACCGAGTCGGTCACGTTGAAGGAGTCGTGGGAGACGAGGGTGACGGTCTTGGACTTCGGCGAGCCGCTCGCGGCGGCCCCGCCCGCGTCCTTGGTTCCGCCGCCGCACGCGGTCAGCGTGGTGACGCCGAGGGCCGCGGCCAGTGCCGCCCCCGCGATCTTCTGGGTGGTGCTCACGATCGATTCCTCCTGGGTATGACCAGGAGAAGACGCGGCCCTGCCCGGGCGCTCAGTGGAGCGGGGCGCCCGGGCAGGGCGCAACAGCTTGAGGTGGTGACCGAACTTCCTACCCAGAATGACCTGGGCGAGGTTCAGAGGGTCTGCGGCCTGACGGTTACCGCACTCTCAGCGCTGTGGCGCTCCCCTGTCGGAATATGCAGATGATGTACGCGGGCCAGCCTACCGCTCGCTCGCGGCGAGCTGTCCGCACGCTCCGTCGATCTCCTGGCCGCGGGTGTCCCGCACGGTCACGGGCACGCCGTGGCGGGCGATGGCCTCCACGAAGGCCTTCTCGTCCTCGGGGCGCGAGGCGGTCCACTTCGAGCCGGGCGTCGGGTTCAGCGGGATCAGGTTGACGTGCACGCGCTTGCCCTTGAGCAGGCGGCCGAGCAGGTCGCCGCGCCAGGCCTGGTCGTTGATGTCGCGGATCAGGGCGTACTCGATGGAGATCCGGCGGCCGGACTTCTCGGCGTACTCCCAGGCCGCGTCGAGAACCTCGCGGACCTTCCAGCGGGTGTTCACGGGGACGAGGGTGTCGCGCAGCTCGTCGTCCGGGGCGTGCAGGGAGACGGCGAGGCGGCACTTGAAGCCCTCGTCGGCGAACCGCAGCATGGCCGGGACCAGGCCGACGGTGGAGACGGTGATGCCGCGCTGCGACAGGCCCAGGCCGTCGGGCTCGGGGTCGGTGAGGCGGCGGATGGCGCCGACGACGCGGTTGTAGTTCGCGAGCGGCTCGCCCATGCCCATGAAGACGATGTTGGACAGACGGGCCGGGCCGCCGGGGACCTCGCCGTCGCGCAGGGCGCGCATGCCGTCGACGATCTGGTGCACGATCTCGGCGGTGGAGAGGTTGCGGTCGAGGCCGGCCTGGCCGGTGGCGCAGAACGGGCAGTTCATGCCGCAGCCGGCCTGCGAGGAGATGCACATGGTGACCCGGTCGGGGTAGCGCATCAGGACGGACTCGACGAGGGTGCCGTCGTGGAGCTTCCACAGGGTCTTGCGGGTGGTGTCGTCGTCGCAGCTGATGTGCCGGATGACGTTCATCAGGTCGGGGAGCAGCTCCTGCTGGAGCTTCTCGCGCGAGGCCGCGGGGATGTCCGTCCACTCCGCCGGGTCGTGGGCGTAGCGGGCGAAGTAGTGCTGGGAGAGCTGCTTGGCCCGGAACGGCTTCTCACCGATCGCGGCGACCGCCTCGCGGCGCTCGGCGGGGGTGAGGTCGGCGAGGTGCCGGGGCGGCTTCTTGGCGCCGCGCGGGGCGACGAAGGTGAGCTCACCGGGAGCGGGACGGGGGGCCATGCGGTACTCCTCGGTACGACGGGGTGGGGGTCACCCCGCGCGTGCAGGGCCGGTCCGCTGCGGCTCGGCCGCCGGACGGAAAGGGCGCGCCGTGCGAACACGGCGCGCCCTCCAGGATAACCCGGCCCGAACCCGTCAGCCGGTGCCGACGAAGGCCGCCAGCAACAGCCACACCACCGGGGCCGTCGGCAGCAGGGAGTCGAGGCGGTCCATGATGCCTCCGTGGCCCGGGAGCAGCGTGCCCATGTCCTTGATGCCCAGGTCACGCTTGATCATCGACTCGCCGAGGTCGCCCAGGGTGGCGCTGACCGCGACGGCCAGGCCCAGCAGCAGGCCCTGCCACCAGGAGCCGCCGTCGATGAGGAACTCCATGCACAGCGCGCCTGCCGCCATCGCGAAGGCGACCGCGCCGAACAGGCCCTCGCGGGTCTTGCCGGGGCTGATGCGGGGGGCGAGCTTGTGCTTGCCGAAGCGCCAGCCGACGGCGTAGGCCCCCGTGTCGCTGACGACGGTCAGCAGCAGGAAGGTCACCACCCGCTGCGGGCCGTCCTCGGCCGTGAGCAGCATGGCGACGAACGTGGCCAGGAAGGGCACGTAGAACGCCGCGAAGACGCCCGCGGTGACGTCCTTGAGGTAGTCCTCGGGCGGTTCCGTCATCCGCCAGACGAGGACCGCCAGCGCGGTCAGGGGCATGGCGACCCAGGCGCCCTCGGCCCCCCGGACGTAGCCGGCGATGACCATCGCAGCGCCGCCGACCGCGAGCGGGACCAGCGGTGCCTTGATGCCCTTCTTCTCCTGGAGCCGGGAGGTGAGCTCCCACAGGCCGACGACGACGGCGACGACGATCACGCCGACGAAGACGGCCTTCACGATGAACAGCGAGGCGAAGATCACCGCGCCGAGGCCGACGCCGACCCCTATGGCGGCACGCAGGTCCCGCCCCGCGCGCTTCTTCTGCGGTGGGGGCGAGGCGTCCTGCGGTGCCTGCGGAGGCGGGGGCGGGGGGCTGGGCATGGGCTCCTGCAACGGCATCTCGGTACGGAGCGGGGGGCCGCCGGTGAAGGCGGCCCCCCGATCGCGTGCTTCCCGGTCGTCGAACGCACGGCCGGCGGCATCGGGCACGATGGGCATGGGCGCAGTCTGAGGGCCCACCAGCGCATCGTATGCGGGACCCGCCGGTACCGGCTCAGCGGCCCAGGGAGAGTCGTTCATCAGACCTCGAGGAGCTCGGCTTCCTTGTGCTTGAGCAGCTCGTCCACCTGCGTGACGTACTTCGCGGTGGTGTCGTCGAGCTCCTTCTCGGCGCGGCGCACCTCGTCCTCGCCGGCCTCCTTGTCCTTGACCAGCTTGTCGAGCTGGTCCTTGGCCTTGCGGCGCACGGAGCGGATGGAGACGCGGGAGTCCTCGGCCTTGGTCTTGGCGACCTTGATGAACTCCTTGCGGCGGTCCTGCGTCAGCTCCGGGAAGGTCACCCGGATGATGCGGCCGTCGTTGCTCGGGTTGACGCCCAGGTCGGAGTCGCGGATCGCCTGCTCGATGTTGCGCAGGGCGGAGGCGTCGAACGGCGTCACGATCGCCATGCGCGGCTCGGGCACCGCGAAGGAGGCGAGCTGGTTGATGGGCGTGATGGCGCCGTAGTAGTCCGCCACGATCTTGTTGAACATCGCCGGGTGCGCACGGCCCGTGCGAATCGCCGCGAAGTCTTCCTTGGCGACGACGACGGCCTTCTCCATCTTCTCCTCGGCCTCGAGGAGGATTTCTTCGATCACCACGTGCTCCTGCATGTCAGATATGGATGGTTCAGGCGGGGCTGGGCGGAACGGGCCGCCCGGACCGGGCCCCGGAGGGCCCGGTGCGACGGGCTCAGGCCCGGGTGCCCTGGTCGCTCACGAGCGTGCCGATCTTCTCACCCTTGACGGCACGGGCGATATTGCCTTCGGCGAGCAGCTCGAAGACGAGGATCGGGAGCGTGTTGTCGCGGCAGAGCGTGATGGCCGTGGCGTCGGCGACCTTGAGGTCGCGGGACAGCACCTCGTTGTACTCCAGCGCGTCGAACTTCACCGCGTCCGGGTTGGTCTTCGGGTCGGAGTCGTAGACCCCGTCGACGCCGTTCTTGCCCATGAGGAGGGCCTCGGCGTCGATCTCCAGGGCGCGCTGGGCGGCCGTGGTGTCGGTGGAGAAGTAGGGCATGCCCATACCGGCGCCGAAGATGACGACGCGGCCCTTCTCCAGGTGGCGGACGGCGCGCAGCGGGATGTACGGCTCCGCGACCTGGCCCATGGTGATGGCGGTCTGGACGCGGCTGTCGATGCCCTCCTTCTCCAGGAAGTCCTGGAGGGCGAGGCAGTTCATGACGGTGCCGAGCATGCCCATGTAGTCGGACCGGGCCCGGTCCATGCCGCGCTGCTGGAGCTCGGCGCCGCGGAAGAAGTTGCCGCCGCCGATGACGATCGCGATCTCGGCGCCGTCTCGGACCACGGCCGCGATCTCGCGGGCGATGGCGTGCACGACGTCAGGGTCGACACCCAGCCCGCCGCCGCCGGAGAAGGCTTCGCCGGACAGCTTCAGCATGAAGCGGCGACCCTTCTTGTCGTGGTCGCTCTTGTCGTGGGATGCGGTGTGGGGGTCCACGCCCTGATTCATGGAGATCTCCTCGTGCACATACGAAGAAGGCCATTGCCGGTGGGTCCTCGCGGTTCCCTCTGCGGCAATGGCCTCCTCGTCAGATCTGCGGTCGTCCGGCGCAAGCGTGGACGACTGCCTCAGACCCTATCGGGGTCCGGTGTCCGTCGTGTACGGACGGACTCAGATGCCGACCTTGATGCGGGCGAAGCGCTTCAGGGTGACACCGGCCTCGTCCAGAACCTTCTGGACGGACTTCTTGTTGTCCAGCGCGTACGGCTGGCCGAGCAGCGTGGCGTCCTTGAAGAAGCCGTTGACGCGACCCTCGACGATCTTGGCGATCGCGGCCTCGGGCTTGCCCTCGGCGCGGGTGGTCTCCTCGGCGACGCGGCGCTCGGACTCGACGATCTCGGCCGGGACGTCCTCGGCGGTGAGGTACTTCGGCGCGAAGGCGGCGATGTGCTGGGCGATGCCCTTGGCCAGGTCGGCGTCGGCCTTGTCCAGCTCGACCAGGACACCGATCTGCGGGGGCAGGTCGGGCATGGTGCGGTGCATGTAGGACGCGACGAACGCACCCTCGTACGCCGCGAAGCGGTCCAGGACGATCTTCTCGCCGAGGTTGGCGTTGGCCTCGTCCACGAACGCCTGGACGGTCTTGCCGGCCTCGATCTCGGACGCGAGGAGCGCCTCGATGTCGGCGGGCTTGGTGGCGGCCACGTGGGCGGCGAGCTGGTCGGCGACGGCCAGGAACTTCGGGCTCTTGGCCACGAAGTCGGTCTCGCACTTGAGCTCGACGAGCACGCCGGAGGTGGCGTCCTCGGAGATCAGGGAGGTGACGGCACCGTTCTCGGCGGAACGGCCCTCGCGCTTGGCGACACCCTTCAGGCCCTTGACGCGCAGGATCTCGTTGGCCTTGGTGACGTCGCCGTCGGCCTCGACGAGCGCGTTCTTGCAGTCCAGCATGCCGGCGCCGGTGAGCTCGCGGAGCTTCTTGACGTCAGCGGCGGTGTAGTTCGCCATGAGTCTGTGATTCTCTCTCGAAGTCGTAGATCTACGGGTGAACGGCGGAGGAGCGCGCTCGTGGCGCGGCTCCCCCGCCGTCATCGTCCGTGCTGCGAGTGCCCGGCGGATGAACGCCGGGCGCTCTCAGTGGGTCAGGCCTGCTCGGCGTCGGCGGCCGGGGCAGCCTCGGCAGCCTCGGCGGCCGGGGCGGCCTCGGCGGCGGGGGCCTCGGCCGCGGGGGCCTCGGCGTCAGCCTTCTTCTCGCCCTCGAGCAGGTCGCGCTCCCACTCGGCGAGCGGCTCGGCGGCGGCCTTCTCGCCCGGCTTCGAGTCACCGGTCGCAGCGCCGGAGCGGGCGATGAGGCCCTCGGCGACGGCGTCGGCGATCACGCGGGTGAGCAGGGTGACGGAGCGGATGGCGTCGTCGTTGCCCGGGATCTTGTAGTCGACCTCGTCGGGGTCGCAGTTGGTGTCGAGGATCGCGACGACCGGGATGTGCAGCTTGCGCGCCTCACCGACGGCGATGTGCTCCTTCTTGGTGTCGACGATCCAGACGGCGCTGGGAACCTTCGACATCTCGCGGATACCACCGAGGGTCTTCTCCAGCTTGGTCTTCTCGCGGGAGAGGACCAGGAGCTCCTTCTTGGTGAGACCCGAGGCCGCGACGTCCTCGAAGTCGATCGCCTCAAGCTCCTTCAGACGCTGGAGGCGCTTGTAGACGGTGGAGAAGTTGGTGAGCATGCCGCCCAGCCAGCGCTGGTTGACGTACGGCATGCCGACGCGGGTCGCCTGCTCGGCGATGGCCTCCTGCGCCTGCTTCTTCGTACCGACGAACATGATGGAACCGCCGTGCGCGACGGTCTCCTTCACGAACTCGTAGGCGCGGTCGATGTACGACAGCGACTGGAGCAGGTCGATGATGTAGATGCCGTTGCGCTCGGTGAAGATGAAGCGCTTCATCTTCGGGTTCCAGCGACGGGTCTGGTGACCGAAGTGGACGCCGCTCTCCAGCAGCTCCCGCATCGTTACGACGGCCATGGCCATCTCCTTGGTTTCTCGGTTTTGGTTCCTGACGCCCCGCCGCGCCCTGCCCCATGAAGGGACCGAGAGACGCTGTCGCCTGACCGGAACCGGTCGGCGCTGGGGCGTGCGAAGTCGACCCGGTGACCCGGATCGCCACAAGAAGTGTACGGGACCCGGCGGTATGCCGGGTGACGCCCTTGTCCACACCCTTTCGCCCGTCCACAGGCGCGGGCGGGCCGCCGGTTCCGCGCGGGACCCTGGGCGCATGACGACGACACTGCTGCTCACCCTGCTGTTCGCGCTGTCCGGGGCACTGGTCCCGGCTCCCGGCGCGGTCCCCGCCGAGGGGGCCTTCCGGGCGGTCCGGCCCCTGCCGGCGCCGCTGTCCGTCGCCCGCTGGTGGGATCCGCCGCCGACCCCGTACGCGGCGGGGCACCGGGGGGTGGACCTGTCGGCGCCGGTGGGGGCGCGGGTGCGGGCCGTGGGGCCGGGACGGGTCCACTTCGCGGGGCGGGTCGCCGGGCGCGGGGTGCTGTCGCTCACCCTTCCGGGCGGGCTGCGGACCACCTACGAGCCGGTGCGGCCGCTGGTGGCGGAGGGGGAGGCGGTCACGGCGGGGCAGGTGGTGGCGGTGCTCACGGAGGGCTCCCACTGTCCGGGGCCCTGTCTGCACTGGGGGCTGCTGGCGGGCGAGGACGCCTACCGCAACCCGCTGGCCCTGCTCCCCCGGTCCACGCCCCGGCTGCTGCCGTCCGCGCCGGAGCCGTCCGCGATCAGCCGCTGAGGCCGCGCAGGGCCATCGAGACGGCCGTGGCGGTGATGACGGCGGGGTCCTCGGCGGCGCCCAGCTCGATCCGGCGGGCCGCGGCGTCCACGACGCCCTGGAGGAGCAGGGCGGCCAGCCTCGGTTCCGGCTGCCCGAGGGCGTCCAGCGCCTCGCCGATCAGGGCGACGAGGCCGCCGTGCGCGGCGCGGATCTTCTCGCGCGCGCCGGCGTCCAGCTCGCCTGCGGAGATGGCCACCACCGCCCGGTGGCGGCGGTCGCCGACCAGCTCCAGCTGGCTGCGCACGTACGCCTCGATCTTCCCCTCGGGGGTCTGGGCGGCCTCCATGGCCGTCTCGATCTCGGCGGCCCACACGGGGAAGTCCACGGCGCACAGCTCTTCGACGACGGCCGCGCGCGACTTGAAGTACTCGTACACGGAGGACCGGGCGAGACCCGTGCGCTCCGCGAGGGCGGGGAAGGTCAGGGCCTCGGTCCCGCCTTCCGACAGCAGGGAACGCGCCGCGTCCAACAGGGCGCCGCGCTGCATCGACCGGTGCTCGGCCACGGAGGCCGCTCGAATCCTGGGCACGTCACCACTGTACGGAGGGTGCGCAAGCTCCAGGGGCCATCCGGTACCGGGGGCGGCTCAGCGGCCGACGTCGGCGAGTTTGGCGCGCAGCTGGAGCACGGATTTGGTGTGGATCTGGCTGACCCGGCTCTCGGTGACGCCCAGGACGTTGCCGATCTCGGCGAGGGTGAGGCCCTCGTAGTAGTAGAGGGTCACGACGGTCTTCTCCCGTTCGGGGAGGGTGTTGATGGCCCGGGCGAGGAGCCGGCGCAGCTCCCGGTCCTCGGCCACCTCCACCGGGTCGTCGGCGGCGGTGTCCTCCAGGGTGTCCATCAGGGAGAGACGGTCGCCGCCCTCCCCGCCGACGTGCAGCAGCTCCTCCAGGGCGACCACGTTGGCCAGGGACAACTGGCTGAAGACGGTGTGGAGGTCCTCGACCCCGATGCCCATCTCCCCGGCGACCTCACCCTCCGTCGGGGTGCGCCGCAGCTGGGCCTCCAGCGTGGCGTAGGCGCGCTCCACGGCGCGGGCCTTCTGGCGGACGGAGCGCGGGATCCAGTCCAGCGCCCGCAGCTCGTCGATCATCGCGCCGCGGATGCGGGTGATCGCGTACGTCTCGAACTTGATGGACCGCTCGATGTCGAACTTCTCGATCGCGTCGATCAGGCCGAAGACCCCGGAGGAGACGAAGTCGGCCTGTTCCACGTTGGGCGGCAGGCCCACGCTGACCCGGCCCGCCACGTACTTGACCAGCGGCGAGTAGTGCAGGATCAGCTGCTCCCGCAGCCGCTCGTCACCGGAGTCCTTGTATGAGCGCCAGAGCAGCTCCAGGGACGAGGGCTCGGTGGACCGCACGCCGCCACGGGCAGCGGGTGGCACCGAAGCGCGGTCGGACCCTGAGGTGTGCTGGGGCATGCTTCGCCTTTGCCGGAGCGGGATTCCTTGGGAGCGTAGCGTGACGGAAGTGTCGCGGTGCGCGAAGAGTACGGGATGCCGCAGGGGCGCAGGTGCGTCCGGACCCGCGGGGGCGGCCCGGGACCGGCGCCTCGCGCACGGCCCGGGCGGCCGCCTCGGGGAAGACCGCGTCTCTCATCGCCTTCACTCTTTCACCGGAACGCCCCAGGTCAACGACCGCCTCGCCGGACGGCTCCGGATTACGCCCCTCCCTTCGGTCCGGGGCGGGTCAACCACCAGGCGTCGCCCTGCCGTTCGACGAACCCCAGAGAGTGAAGTTCGTACAGTCTGCCGATGACTTCATCGGTGCCGGTGCCCGCGGCGAGGGAGATCTCCTCCACGTCGGCGGGCCGGCCGGCGGGAAGGGCTTCGAGTACCCGCGCGGCCGCGGGGTCGAGCAGGTCGCGGGCGAGGACGGGGCCGCGCCGCACGGGGGCCAGCTCCCCGATGGCGCCGACCAGTTCGATCACCTCGGCGGCGTCGGTGACCAGGACGGCCTCGCCCCGCAGCAGCTCGTGCACCCCGGCGGAGAGGCCGCTGGTGGCGGGGCCGGGGACGCCCATGGTGAGGCGGCCCAGCTGCTGGGCGCGGCGGGCGGTGACCAGGGAGCCGCTGCGCCGGGCGGCCTCGACGACGACGGTCCCCCGGGTGAGGGCGGCGATGACGCGGTTGCGCAGGACGAACCGGCTGGGCGTGGGATGGCTGCCGGGCGGCAGCTCGCCGAGGACCAGCCCCTGGCGGGTGATCCGGCCGAGCAGTCCGGCGTGTCCGCGGGGGTAGACGGTGTCCACCCCGCAGGCCAGCACCGCGGCCGTGGCCCCGCCGGAGGCCAGCGCCCCGCGATGGGCCGCGCCGTCGATCCCGTACGCCGCCCCGGAGACCACCACCCAGCCCCGCTCGGCCAGCCCGGCGGCCAGGGCCTGCGCCATGTGGGCCCCGTACGGGGTGCAGGCGCGGGCCCCGACCACGGCGACGGAGCGCAGCGCCCAGGTCCGCAGGTTCGGCCGGCCCCGCAGCCAGAGTCCGACGGGCCGGGCGTCGCCGAGATCGTCGAGCTGGGTCGGCCACTCCGGCGTGCCCGGGCAGACGAACCGGACGCCCTCCTCGGCGGCCCGTGCCAGGTCCCGCGCGGGCTCCGCGAGCGCCGCCCGTCTGCGGTACCCGGCGAGCCGCTCGGGGCCCGCCCCGGTCAGCCGGCCGGCCTCCGCCCCCTCCGCGGCGCCGGTCAGGTGCCGCATCAGGGCGACGGGGCCGAGCTCCCGCAGCCAGCGCCCGCCGTGTTCGTCGCCCGGCTCCAGGACCCGGGTCAGCGCCGCCCGGGCGAGGAGGGCGGGCTCCGGCGGCCCGGCGGCGCTCACGGCCCCGCCCCCAGGGCCGCCGCCGCGCCGCGGGCGATACCCGTGCGCAATTCCAGCGCCACGGCCGCGTCCAGCGCCTCGGGGCGGTCGCGGCCGCGCAGGTCGGCCACGGTCCAGGCGACCCGCAGCACCCGGTCCAGCCCCCGGGCGGTGAGCAGCCCGCGCTCCATCTCCCGCTCGGCCTGCGCCAGTGCGCCGGGCCCGGCCGGCCAGCGGGTGCGCAGCTCGTGTCCGGGCACCTCGGCGTTGAGCCGCCAGGGGGTGCCCCCGTACCGGGCGGCGGCCCGCTCCCGGGCCTCCCGTACCCGGTCGGCGACGGCCCGCGTGCCCTCGCCCCGGCCTCCCCGTCCCAGCAGGTCGGAGCGGGTGACCGGCTCGACCTCGACCCTGAGGTCGACCCGGTCGAGCAGCGGGCCCGACAGCCTGCCCTGATAGCGCCGGATCACGGAGGAGGGGCACTCGCAGCCGGCCCCGTTCAGGGTGTGCCGGCCGCAGGGGCAGGGGTTGGCCGCGAGGACCATGAGGAAGCGGGCGGGCAGCCGGACCACTCCGGCGGCCCGGGCGATGACCACGTGCCCGGCTTCGAGGGGCTGGCGCAGGGCGTCCAGGACCTTGGCGCTGAACTCGGCCGCCTCGTCCAGGAAGAGCACTCCTTTGTGGGCCAGGGAGACCGCTCCGGGCCGGGGGATCCCGGCGCCGCCGCCGACCAGGGACTGCATGGTCGCCGAGTGGTGCGGGGCGCAGTAGGGGGGCCGGGAGACCAGTGGTTCGCCGGGCGGCAGGATTCCCGCGACCGAGTGGACGGCCGTCACCTCCAGGGAGTCCTGGCGGGTGAGCGGCGGCAGGATCCCGGGCAGCCGTTCGGCGAGCATCGTCTTGCCGGCGCCGGGCGGTCCGTTGAGGAAGAGGTGGTGGCCCCCGGAGGCGGCCACCTCCAGGGCCCGGCGGGCGCCGTGCTGGCCGGCCACGTCGGCGAGGTCGGGGAGGTCCGGGCCCGCCTGCGCGCCCCGGGCCAGGCCCGCCCCGAATCCGGCGCCGGGCAGGAGCAGCCCGGCGAGCATCGGGTCGGGGCGGCCCTCCGTCTCCGGCGGGTCCTCCTCGGGTACCGGCGCGTCGGTCAGCACGGCGATCAGCTGCCGCAGGCTGCGCACGCCCAGCACCGACACCTCCGGGACCAGGGTGGCCTCGGCGGCGCACTGCTGCGGCACCACCACCTGCCGGTACCCCGCCTCGGCGGCGGCCACCACGGCCGGCAGGATCCCCCGCACCGGACGGACCCGGCCGTCCAGGCCCAGCTCCCCGATCAGCACGAGGTCGGCGATCGCCCCGGGGTCGACCACCTCGGCGGCCCCCAGCACGGCAGCCGCCACGGCCAGGTCGAAATGGGCCCCGGACTTCGGCACGGAGGCCGGGCTGAGTCCGACGGTGAGCTTCTTCTGCGGCCAGGGCGCGCCGGAGTTCACCACCGCGGCCCGTACCCGGTCCCGGCTCTCGACCAGGGTCTTGTCGGGCAGCCCCACCAGGGTGAAGGCCGCCACGCCCGGTTCGAGGTCGGCCTGGACCTCCACGACGACGCCCTCGACGCCCACCAGGGCCACCGAGCAGGCCCGTGCGAACCCCATCAGGCGGCCCCCCTGACGTGCTCCACCACGGGCGCGCCGCGCCTGGGCAGCAGGACCCCGACCAGGTCGATCCGCACCCCGCCCGGCGGCGGCCCCCCGTGGTCGGCGAGCCAGCGCCCGGCGAGTCGGCGCAGCCGCTCGGCCTTGCCGGCCCGGACGGCGGCCATGGGGTGTTCGAAGTCCCCCGCGCGGCGGGTCTTGACCTCGCACACGACGAGGGCGTCCCCGTCCCGCGCGACGATGTCGATCTCCCCGCCCCGGCACCGCCAGTTCCGGGCGATCACCGTCATCCCCGACTCGGTGAGCCGCCGGACGGCGAGCTCCTCGCCGTACCGGCCCAATGCCTGTCGTGCCACGCCCTTCGCGTTCATCCGGCACCACCTCCGGCACCGACGATCGCGCGTCCCGGCCCACCGAGTGGATCTTGGTGGAAAACTCCGGGGTTGTGGACGGACCACTCACCCCTGCGGGTGAGGGCCCCGGCCGGATCAGCCGCCCGGCAGTTCGAGGTCGCTCTTGTTGAGCTCCTCGATGTTCACGTCCTTGAAGGTCAGCACCCGCACCTGCTTGACGAACCGGGCGGGCCGGTACATGTCCCAGACCCAGGCGTCGGCCATCGTGACCTCGAAGAACACCTCCCCCTGGACCGAGTGCACCTGCATCTCGTAGTCGTTGGTGAGGTAGAAACGACGTTCCGTCTCGATCACGTACTTGAACAGCCCGACGACGTCGCGGTACTCCCGATAGAGCTTCAGCTCCATCTCGGTCTCGTACTTCTCGAGGTCCTCGGCGCTCATGGCATGTTCCCCTTCAGCCGTGCGTCCCCCTATTGTGCGCCAGCGCCGTGCGCCCCTAAACGATTTCCGGGGGCAGGACCACCGGAGCGTCCGGGGGACCGTCGTCGAGCAGCATCCTCAGCAGCCCGGCGAGCTTGGTCGGGTACACCGTCTCACGGGCCGCGAGAAGTTCCTCGGAGGTCCACCATCTCGCCCCCGTGACGCTGCGCCGTTCCAGCTCGGTGAGCCCGGTCGGCGCGATGCCGGTCTGGGCCGTCCGGGCCAGGAAGTACCACTCGTCCTGGTCCCAGCGCCTGCCGTCGAAGGGGAAGGAGCAGGAGCGGTGCCACAGCACGGGCCCCAGCTCCACCTCGGTGATCCCCGTCTCCTCCGCGAGCTCCCGCAGCGCGGCCTGCTCGCGGGTCTCGTCGCCCTCCAGCCCGCCGCCCGGGGTGAACCACCAGGTGTCGGAGGGGTCGTCCGGCTCGAAGCCGTGCAGCAGCAGGATCCGGTCCTCGGGGTCCAGCAGGATCACCCGGGAGACCTTCCGCGCCGGCCGCGCGCCCGCCTCAGCGTCCACCGGAGCGCCCCCGCCGCCGTCCGCCCCCCAGGACCCGGGCCACCGGCCCGTAGGCGGCCCCCAGGACCACGAGGGCGGCGCCGGCCACCACCGCGCCCACCTGGAGCCGCAGCGGCCCGGGCTGCGAGGTCCCGCCCGGCAGGGCGGCGAAGGCCTGCGGCCGCTCCAGCATCCTCGTGTTCGGCCACGCCAGGGCGTCGACCCGGGCCACGACGGCCGACCGGGGAACCGTCCCCTGGCCGGCGTCCTGGAGGTGGGCCCGCGAGTCCAGGGAGCCCGAGCGCCGGTCGCCCATCAGGAAGAGGTTGCCCTCGGGCACCTTGACCTCGAAGTTCGTCGTCCCCGCGGCCAGCGCGTCGCGCCCGGCCTGGTCCACGTACGGCTCCTCCAGCGGCTTTCCGTTCACGGTCAGGCGGCCGCCCTGCCCGCAGCAGCCGACGGTGTCGCCGCCGACGGCCACGACCCGCTTGACCATGGGCGAGTCGCTCCACTGGGAGTCCTTGAAGACGACCACGTCCCCACGGTGCACCTCGGCGCCGCCGATCCGCTGCGCCAGCACCCGGTCACCGGGCTGCACGGTGGGGACCATGGAGTTCGTCGGGACCGTGTAGGGCTGGTACACCAGCGCGCCCCAGACGAAGCCGCCGAGGAAGAACGCGAAGCCGATGGCCACGGCGATGCCCGACAACGTGTTGCCGAGCCCGCCGCGGCCGTCTCTGCCGCTCGCGCGTATTGCCTGCGTTCCGCCCATTGGTGCGCCCCCATACCCGGAGATGGCCGCCACCCGGCGATGGCCGGCCTGGGCGGCACCCTACCCGGCGGTAGGCGTCTTGGTCAGCCTCCGCCGGCGCCACAGGACGATCGGCACGGCGCCCACGAGGCCCAGGGCCGCCGAGTTGACGTCGGCCACGCCGAGGCCGGAGGCCTGCGGGGAGTGCAGCGGGGCCGGGAGCTGCTTGTCGATGCCCTTCTGGTCGAAGGTGTCCGGGACCGGCAGGGTGGCCCAGCGGGTGACCGGCCAGGCGACGACCACGGCGCGCCCGACGACGTCCGAGACGGGCACGAATCCCTGGGTGGAGTCCTGCATGTGGTAGCGGGAGTCCTGGGAGTTCTGGCGGTGGTCGCCCATCACCCAGATCTTGCCCTTGGGCACGGTGACCGGCCCGAACGGGGCGTCGTCGCAGGGGGTGTTGCCGGGGAAGATGTACGGCTCGTCCAGCGGCTTGCCGTTGACGACGACCGGGCCGCCCCGCTTGCACTCCACGGTGTCCCCGCCGATGGCGATGGTCCGCTTGATCAGGTCCTTCTCCTCGGCGGACGGCATCAGGCCGATCCAGCTGAGGACCTTCTGCACGACATTGGGCTCGGGGGTGGGCTCCCCCTCCAGCCAGTGCGCGGGGTCGTGGAAGACGACGACCTCGCCGCGCTCGGGCTCCGAACCGAACCAGGGGGTCAGCTTGTCCACGAGCACCCGGTCGCCGCGCTGCAGCGTGTTCTGCATCGAGTCGGACGGGATCGAGAACGCCTGGACCAGGAAGGTCTTGATCAGCAGGGCCAGCACCAGGGCGATGCCGATGAGGAGCGGGAGCTCCTTCCAGAAGGAACGGTGCTGCTTCTCCTCCGCAGCCGCCTCGTCGGTCTCGTGCGTGACGGCATCGTCCGGCCGCTCCTCGCCCTCATCGCGTCCGGATCGAGCGCCTACCGCCACATCCCCCACATCCACTCCTCACTCGGAAACGACCGCCCGCGCCGGATCGGGAGCGGGCCCTCCCCTCCCTTAACGAGCGGGAGTTCCCTAAGGCGCGGGAGACCGGGAACACACTATGCGAACGCGGTGCCCCGGCGGCGACGGCCGGGCCGCTGCCGGCGCCCGGCGCGGACGGGATCCGGAACGTCGAGGAAGGTCGCGGGCTGCTCCAGCCGGCGCCAGTGTCCGAACGGCCAGGCGATCACCACGGCCTGTCCCACCACGCCCTTCTCGTCGATGGTGCCCTCGAACGCCTCGTCGAGGTGGTAGCGGGAGTCGGCCGAGTTGGCCCGGTGGTCGCCCATCACGAAGAGGCGCCCGGCGGGCACGTGCACCTCGAAGCGGATGTCGGAGGGCGAGTTCCCGGGTGACACGTAAGGCTCATCGAGCGGACGTCCGTTGACGGTCACCCGTCCCCGGTTGTCGCAGCAGGCCACGGTGTCGCCGCCGATGCCGATGACGCGCTTGATCAGGTCCTGCTCGTCGGCGGAGGGCAGCAGGCCGATGAAGGTCAGGGTCTGCTTGATCTGCTTCACGCCGGCCGGGTCCGGGGCGGGCCGGGCCGCCTCGCCCTTGAGCCATCCTCCGGGGTCCTTGAAGACGACGACGTCGCCCCGTTCGACCTTGGAGCCGAACCACGGGGTCAGCTTGTCCACCAGCACCCGGTCGCCGATCCGGATCGTCTGCTCCATCGAGCCGGACGGGATGAAGAACGCCTGGACCAGGAAGGTCTTGAGGAGCAGGGCTATGCACAGGGCCACCGCCACCAGCAGCGGCAGCTCGCCGACCCGCCGGGTGCGCCTGCGCCGGCGCTGCTTGCGCGCCAGCCGGCGCCGCTGGGCCCGTCCGCCGCCCTCCGCCGGCTCCGCCGGGCGCCCCCGGCTACCCACGCGGGCCCCCGGTGGCGGGCGCCGGGGGCAGCGAGCCCCAGCGGGACACCGGCCAGCCGATCCAGTCGGCCCGCCCGATGACCTTCTCCACCGGCACCATCCCCCCGCCCGGCTCGCCCAGGTGGTCGCGCGAGTCCCGGGACTGGGAACGGTGGTCGCCCATGACCCACAGGGTCCCCAGCGGGACCACGATCCGGAACGGCACCTCCGAGGGGGCGTCCCCGGGGTACAGGTACGGCTCCGCCACCGACACCCCGTTGACCTGGATCCGGCCGCCCGCGTCGCAGCACACCACGTCGTCCCCGCCGACCCCCACGACCCGCTTCACGAAGTCGGTGTCGGCGGGCTCCGCGAGCCCCAGCGCCGAGGCGGCCCCGTGCAGGGCGTCGCCGACCGGGTTGCCGCGGGCGGGTTCCCGTACGAAGGACCCGGTGCCGTCGAAGACCACCACGTCCCCGCGCTGCGGCACCGCGCCGAAACGGTACGCCAGCTTGTTCACCAGGATCCGGTCGCCGACCTTCAGGGTCGGCTGCATCGAGCGGCTCGGGATCAGGAAGGGCTGGACCACGAAGTTGCTGATCAGTAGCAGGAAGACCGCACAGACCACGCCGAGCGCCCCGGCCCGGCGCCAGGGCGTCCGCAGAAGGGCGCGTGCCCTGGAAACAGCAGAGCGCGGCCGCTCCTCCCCCGGTGCGGGGGAGGAGCGGCCGCGCTGTGTGAGCTCTGCTTCGGTGTCCATCGGGGTGGAGCCTATCCGGCCTTCCCGTGGACCCGGAGAGGAGATCAGCGGTCGCGCTTCTCCTTGATCTTCGCGGCCTTGCCGCGGAGCTCACGGAGGAAGTACAGCTTGGCGCGACGCACGTCACCGCGGGTGACGAGCTCGATCTTCTCGAAGATCGGGGAGTGGACCGGGAAGGTACGCTCCACGCCGACGCTGAAGGAGACCTTGCGGACCGTGAAGGTCTCCGACACGCCGGAGCCCTGGCGGCGGATGACAACACCCTTGAACTGCTGGATACGGGAGCGGTTGCCCTCGATCACGCGGACGTGCACGTTGATCGTGTCACCCGGGCGGAAGGCCGGGACGTCCGTACGCAGGGAGGCGGAGTTGACGCCATCGAGCAGGTGAGACATGAGTTCGTCTGCTTTCTTCGCACGACGCCACAGGTCGCCGGTGCGGATTTCCGTAGAGAATTCGAGAGCCGTGTCACCCGGCGGACGACGATCCCCCTGTGGCAGGGGCGCCCGCGAGCACACAGCAGCCGCCTATTCTTCCACGGCCTCCGGCCTGCGCCAAAATCGGCCGTCTCCGGACGGTTTCCAGCCCAGGATGCTCAGGATCTCGCGGTCCTTCTTGTCGAAGGCGGAGGCCTCGCAGCGCTCGATCAGGTCGGGCCGGTTCTCCGCGGTGCGGCGGAACGCCTCGTCCCGGCGCCAGCGGGCGATCTTCCCGTGGTGGCCGCTGAGCAGCACCTCCGGGATCTCCCGCCCGCGCCACTGCGGGGGCTTGGTGTAGACGGGGCCTTCCAGCAGGTTGGCCATCTCGCCGGGGGCGAAGGAGTCGTCGCGGTGCGATTCGGCGTTGCCGAGGACCCCGGGGAGCAGCCGGGCCACGGCCTCGGTGACGACCAGGACGGCCGCCTCGCCGCCCGCCAGCACGTAGTCGCCGATGGAGACCTCGTAGACGGGCATGCGGGTCGCGTACTCGTCCATGACGCGGCGGTCGATGCCCTCGTACCGGGCCGGGGTGAAGATCAGCCACGGCCGCTCGGAGAGCTCGACGGCCAGTTCCTGGGTGAAGGGCCGGCCGCTGGGGGTGGGGACGACCAGGACGGGGCCGTGCGCGCCGGACTCGTAGCCGTCGGCCAGGGCCGCGTCCAGGGCCTCACCCCACGGCTCGGTCTTCATGACCATGCCGGGGCCGCCGCCGTACGGGGTGTCGTCGACCGTGTTGTGCCGGTCGTACGTCCAGTCGCGCAGGTCGTGCACGTGGACGTCGAGCTGCCCGCGGGCCCGTGCCTTGCCGACGAGGGAGACGTTCAGGGGCTCCAGGTACTCGGGGAAGATCGTGACGACGTCGAGCCGCATCAGGCGTCGTCCCCGGACTTCCCGGCCTCGGCGGACGTCGCGGCCTCGGCGGCGTCGGCCGCCTCCGCGTCGCGCGCGGAGGCGATCTCGGCGCCGTCGTCGATCAGCCCCGGCGGCGGGGTGATGACGCAGCGCTGCCCCTCCAGGTCGATCTCCGCGACGATCTCCTCGACGAAGGGGATCATCACCTCGGAGCCGTCCGGGCGCTCGACGATGAAGAGGTCCTGCGAGGGCAGGTGGGAGATCTCGGTGATCCGGCCGATCTCGGTGCCGTCCTCCAGCACCACGTCCAGGTCCATCAGCTGGTGGTCGTAGTACTCGTCCTCCTCCTCCGGCAGCTCCGTGGGGTCCACGTCCGCGATGAGGAGGGTGTTGCGCAGCCCCTCGGCCGCGGTGCGGTCCTTGACCCCCGCGAACCGCAGCATGAGCCGGCCGCTGTGCACCCGGCCCGTCTCGATGGTCAGGGGACCCACCGACGCCGGGTCGGTGCGGAGCACGGCGCCGGGGCTGAGCCGCAGCTCGGGCTCGTCCGTGCGCACCTCGACGGTGACCTCACCCTTGATCCCGTGGGCGCGGCCGATCCGCGCGACTACGAGCTCCACTCTGTGCCTCTCCTGTTCAGACGACGACGGGCCGGGGCGGGCACGTATGCCCTCCCCGGCCCGTGCCGGTGATTCAACTGCTCAGCGGACCTGGTCCACGTCGACGAGGTCGACGCGGATCCCCCGCCCGCCGATGGCGCCCACGACGGTACGCAGTGCACGCGCGGTGCGGCCGTTGCGGCCGATCACCTTCCCGAGGTCTTCGGGGTGCACCCGGACCTCGAGCACCTGCCCGCGCCGCAGGTTGCGCGAGGCGACCTGCACGTCGTCGGGGTTCTCCACAATGCCCTTTACGAGGTGCTCAAGAGCCTCCTCGAGCATGCTCAGGCCTCGGTCGACTCGGCGGCGGCCTCAGCCTCGTCCGCCTTCTTGTCGGCCTTCTTCTTCTGCGTGATGGCCTCGCCCTTGGCCTCGCCGATGCCCTCGAGGGCCTTGGCGAACTCGTCGAAGGAACGACGCTTGTCTTCCTTCGTCGCCGGCTGCAGCAGCGGCGCGGGGGCCGGGAGGCCCTTGTGCGCCTGCCAGTCACCGGTGAGCTTCAGGATGGCGAGAACGGCGTCGGTGGGCTGGGCGCCCACGGAGAGCCAGTACTGCGCGCGCTCGGCGTTGACCTCGATGCGCGAGGGGTTGTACGTCGGCTGGTAGATGCCGATCTCCTCGATCGCGCGGCCGTCCCGGCGGGTGCGGGCGTCGGCGACGACGATGCGGTAGTGAGGGGAGCGGATCTTACCGAGGCGCTTGAGCTTGATCTTGACTGCCACTGGAGTGGTGTCTCCTGAACTTGACGTGGTTGGGCACTTGAGATGCCACGTGGGGTTGCGGTACTCGGGTGCCCGATGGACGCGTCAGCCGGAGGAGAGAGGGGTCCTATGCGACTGTCGAGTACAGCTGCCCATTGTGCCACATGCCTGCGGCGCCTCCGAGCGGAGAGGACCACCACCACCGCCCGCCGGGGGCGCCGCGTCAGGAGGCCGCCGCGGTGGCGACCTCGGGGATGCGGAACGGCTTCATGCATCCGCCGCACACGATCGGCGCCTGGGCCAGGACGGAGGGCACGACCCGGACGTTGCGCCCGCAGTCGCAGACCGCCTTGACGCGTACGCCGCCGCCGGAGGAGCCGTGCCGTGCGGCCGGACCCCGGAAGCTGCGCTTGGTGTCGGCGGCCGTGGCGACCGTGTGCGCCTTGAGGGCGCGCTGGAGCCGCTCGATCGTGGGCCGGTAGCGCTTCTTGGCCTCGGGATTGAGGAAGACCAGGGAGAACCCGCTGCTGGCGTGCGGCTCCTCGGAGTGGTCCAGCCCCATCTCCTCGGCGATCGCGAGGAATCTGCGGTTGTGGTAGCGGCCGGCTCGCGAGGTGTCACGCACTCCGCGGGCGGCCGCGATGCCGTGGACTGCCTCGTGCAGCAGTCGCTCGAAGGAGAGCTCGGCGCCACAGGCGGACGAGGACTCTCCGATCAGGGACTCGGGCGCGGCAAGGTCCGGCAGCTCGGGGTGGTACCGCTGAATGTCGGCCCACGCCTGCGCCAGCTCTGCGGCGAGAACAGGTGGTGTCGTGCTCACGTCGTGACAACGAGCCGGGGTGCCCCGGTGTTCCGATTCCGGGCCATTCCAAATTTTTTGCACGTACCAGTCAGTTCACTCTCATGCGTCCTGACGAGGACGGGTGCGCCGATCCCAGGAGGAGTCGGTACGTAACGCCGGCCAAAAGAACCAGCCCCACGGCGCGCGGGCGGAGCCGCGCGCCGGGGGCGTGGAACTGGAACTCAGTAGGAGCGCGCGACGATCGCGAGGGTACCGGGCGCGTCGTCGGCCTCCGGAACCGACCCGTCCTCGGCCACCAGGCAGCGGACGGTCACGGCCTGCTCGCCGAGCTTTGCCTCGCCGTCCGGGCCCAGGACGCTCCACGGGATCCGCGCCCAGCCGCCGGCGA
Source organism: Streptomyces sp. NPDC001594 (assembly GCF_042893675.1). Lineage (NCBI taxonomy): Bacteria > Bacillati > Actinomycetota > Actinomycetes > Kitasatosporales > Streptomycetaceae > Streptomyces > Streptomyces sp. NPDC001594. Next base: position 116,029 of record NZ_JBIAVB010000011.1, read on the forward strand.
GGGCGGCCTCGGCGGCCTCCTCGATGGTGGCCACGTCGCTCGTCCGGGAGATCCGGCGCTCGCGGGACTCGCGCAGCAGCTGGGCCTGGTCCTCGTCGAGCACCTTGGGCAGCAGGTCGGCCAGCGCGTCGATCTGCACCGGCTCCTTCCCGCCGGGGATCCGGCGGGCCAGCATGGCCGTGCCGTTCTCCAGGTCGCGGGGGCCGATCTCGATGCGGACCGGTACGCCCTTGAGCTCCCAGTCCACGGCGCGGCGGCCGAAGGGGGTGTCGACGCGGTCGTCCACGTGGACGCGCAGGCCGGCGGCCTTCAGCTGCGCGCCGAGCTCGCGGACCTTGGCCACGGCCTCGTCGCCCTTGATCGCCATGACGACGACCTGGACGTGCGCCAGGCGCGGCGGGACGCGCAGGCCGTTGTCGTCGCCGTGGGACATGATCAGGCCGCCGACCATGCGGGTGGAGACGCCCCACGAGGTCTGCCAGACCAGCTCCTGCTGCCCCTCCTTGGAGAGGTAGGAGGTGTTGAAGGCCTTGGCGAAGTTGGTGCCGAGCTCGTGGCTCGTGCCCATCTGCAGGGCCTTGCCGTCGCCCATCATGCCCTCGAGGGTGAGGGTGTTGATGGCGCCGGCGAAGCGCTCCTTGGGGGTCTTGCGGCCGAGCACGACGTCGATGCCGAGCACGTTGGTCATGAAGTCGCCGTACACGTTCCGGTGGATGTGCGCGGCGTAGTCGCGGGCGTCCTCGTACGTGGCGTGGGCGGTGTGGCCCTCCTGCCAGAGGAACTCGCTCGTACGGAGGAACACGCGCGGGCGCATCTCCCAGCGGACGACGTTGGCCCACTGGTTGATCAGCAGCGGCAGGTCGCGGTAGCTCTGGACCCACTTGGAGAAGTAGTCGTTGATGATCGTCTCGGAGGTGGGCCGGACGACGACCGGCTCTTCCAGCTCCTTGCCGCCGCCGTGGGTGACGACCGCGAGCTCGGGGGCGAAGCCCTCGACGTGCTCGGCCTCCCGCGTCAGGTACGACTGCGGGATGAACAGCGGGAAGTAGGCGTTCTGGGCACCGGCGTCCTTGATCCGGGCGTCCATCTCCTGCTGCATCCGCTCCCACAGGCCGTAGCCGTACGGGCGGATGACCATGGTGCCGCGGACCGGACCGTTGTCGGCCAACTCGGCCTTGTTGATCAGATCCTGGTACCAGCGGGGGAAATCCTCCGCCTGCGGGGTGAGAACGGGTGCCTTTGCCATGGCGCGAATGGTACGGCGCCGGGCCCCGGATGCGTGAATCGGGTGGCGCACTCCTCTGGACGCGGGGGCCGATGGGGAGTTCTCTGGCAACGGGGGCAAGGGGGCGAGACGGAATCAGGAGCGCTCTTTCGATGACACCGACGCCGACCGCGACGCTCGTCGCCCGGGACTGGGCGGAGATCCAGGAACGGATGCTGGTACCGCTGTACGAGGCGGTCTACGACCGGCTGGAGGTCGGGCCGGGCACCCGGCTGCTGGGCCTGGGCTGCGGGGCCGGGCTGGCCCTGCTGCTGGCCTCCGGACGGGGCGCCGCCGCCACGGGCGTGGAGGCGGACCCGGCCCTGCGGGCGCTGGCCCGGGAGCGGCTGCTGGAGGTGGTGGCCGCTCCCCCGGTGCCCGCCGCGCGCCCCTACGACGTGCTGCTGGCCTTCGAGCCCGGCCCGGGCGCGCTGGCGGCGGCCCTGCCGTCGGTGCGGCGGGGCGGGGCGGTGGTGCTGGCCGGCTGGGGGCCGGCCGAGCGGTGCACGGTGCCGGCGGTGCTGGGCGGCGGGCCGGTGGCCCGGGACCTGGACGCGGTGGCGGAGCGGGCCGGGCTGGTGCCGGACGGGTCGGGGCGGGTGTTCTGCCCGTTCGGGTACGCCGACGCGGACAGCGCCGTGCGCGGGCTGCTGTCGACCGGGCTGTACCCCGTCGCGGGGACCGGGGCCGGGACCCGCGCGGCGGCGGACCCGGCGCTGGCGGAGAAGGAGCTGGCGGAGGCGCTTCACCCGTACGAGCGGTCCGACGGCGCCGTGTGGCTGCCGAACATCCTGCGGTACGTCATCGCCCGGGTGGCCTGACGTTCAGTGCGTGCCGCCGTGGTTCTTGGCGAGGCGGGGGATGCCGGCCGCCTCGTAGGCCGCGTGCTCGTCGAGGGTCTCGGCGGCCAGCAGGGCTTCCGCCAGGGCGTCGAGCTTCGGGCGGTGCTCGGTGAGCAGGCGGCAGGCCTCCTGGTAGCACTCGTCGACGATCCGCCGCATCTCGTGGTCCACGGCGTCGAGGGTGGCGGGGGCGGCGGTCAGGCCGTACGGGCCCTGGCCGTCGGACGGGATCGCGGTGAGGCGGCCGACGCGCGCGCTCATGCCCCAGCGGCCGACCATGCCGCGGGCGATGTTGGTGACCTGTTCGAGGTCGCTCTCGGCGCCCGTGGTGATCACGTCGTAGACCACGTGCTCGGCCGCCATGCCGCCGAGCGCGCCGATGATGCGGCCCCGCAGGTAGGGCTCGGTGTACGCGTAGCGGTCGGCGTCGGGGGTGGAGAGGGTGACGCCCAGCGCGCGGCCGCGCGGCACGATGGTGATCTTGCGGACGGGGTCGGCACCCGGCTGGAGCATGCCCAGCAGGGCGTGGCCGCTCTCGTGGTAGGCGGTGCGGCGGCGTTCCTCCTGGGGCATCACCAGCGGGCGCTCGGCGCCCAGCTGGACCTTCTCCAGGGCGTCGGAGAGGTCGGCCTGGGTGACCGCGTCCTGGCGGCGCTTGACGGCCAGCAGGGCGGCCTCGTTGGCGAGGTTGGCGAGCTCGGCGCCGGTCATCCCGGGGGTGGTGCGGGCCACCTGGGCCAGGTCGACGCCGGGCGCGAGGGGGATGTCGCGGGTGTGGATGCGCAGGATCGCCTCGCGGCCCGCCTTGTCGGGCGGTGAGACGACGACCGTGCGGTCGAAGCGGCCGGGGCGGGTCAGGGCGGGGTCGAGGACGTCGGCGCGGTTGGTGGCGGCGATGACGACGACGCCCTCGGAGCCGGAGAAGCCGTCCATCTCGGTGAGGATCTGGTTGAGGGTCTGTTCGCGCTCGTCGTGGCCGCCCATGGCGGCGGAGCCGCCGCGGGCCCGCCCGATGGTGTCGATCTCGTCGATGAAGATGATCGCCGGGGCCACCTTGCGGGCCTCGGTGAACAGCTCGCGCACCCGGGAGGCGCCGACGCCGACGATCATCTCGATGAACTCGGAGGCGGAGGCCGAGAAGAACGGCACCCCGGCCTCGCCCGCGACGGCGCGGGCGAGGAGGGTCTTGCCGGTTCCCGGCGGCCCGGCGAGCAGCACGCCGCCGGGCATGCGGGCGCCCAGCCGGCGGTACTGCTCGGGGTTCTTGAGGAAGTCCACGACCTCGCTGAGCTCGCCCTCGACCTCGTCGATGCCGGCCACGTCGTCGAAGGTGGTGCGTGTGGCGCCCTCCAGCTCGACGGGTTTGGGCGGGGCCTTTCGGCCGAATCCGCCGGCTCCGCCCAGGGCGGAGCCCATCCGGCGGGCGATGAGCAGCCACAGGGCCACGATCAGCAGCATCGGGGCGAGGGAGATCAGCAGGTTGGCCAGGAAACTGCGCTGTTCGACGACCGGGGAGGCGGTGACGGTGACGCCCTTGGAGGTCAGTCCGGTCCACAGCTGGTCGTCGGCGAAGGCGGGGCGCTGGGTGACGAACTTGCGGTAGTCGCCGTGGCCGCCGGGGACGGGCTGCTTGTTCTTGAGCTCGCCCTGGATGGCGTCGCCCTTGGAGTAGATCTTCTCGACGTTGCCGTCGGCGACCTGCCTGCTGAACTCGGTGTACGAGACGGTCGGCCCGTCGCCCTCGTTGAAGAAGGACAGCACGACGTTGGTGATCAGGTAGACGATCAGGGCGGCGAGGATCAGGCCGCGCCAGCCGCCGGGCGGCTTCCTGCGGGGCGGCGGGCTGGGCGGGGCGCCCTCGGAGCGCCAGGGGGTGTCGGCCCGGTCGCGCGGCGGTACGGGGGTGGGGCTGGGCACGGGTGCGCCTCCTTATGCCGTCCTCCCGGCCGACCATAAGGGACAAACAGCCCCCTTGCCCGCGCAGCGGAAGGCCCCGCCGTGCCTGCACGACGGGGCCTTCACACGGCGACCGCTACTTCATGAACTTCTTGAACTCGTCCGGCAGGTCGAAGTCCTCGCCGGGCCGGCCGCCGCCCGCCGGGAGGCCGAACGGGTTGCCGCCGGCGGCGGGGAGGGCGGGCTGGCCGCCCTGCTCGCGCCGGGCCGCGGCCTCGGCCTCCTCCTGCTTGCGCTTCATCGGGTTGCCGCTCTTGCGCTTGCCCTTGGCCTGCTTGACCTGCTTCTTCTGCCGGCCGGGGCCGCCGCCCATCCCGGGGATGCCGGGCATGCCCGGCATGCCGCCGCCCTGGGCCATGCGGGACATCATCTTGCGGGCGTCGAAGAAGCGCTCGACGAGGTTCTTGACGGCGCTGACCTCGACGCCGGAGCCCTTGGCGATACGGGCGCGGCGCGAGCCGTTGATGATCGTCGGGTCCTGGCGCTCGGCCGGGGTCATCGACTTGATGATCGCGGCGGTGCGGTCCACGTCGCGCTCGTCGATGTTGTTGATCTGGTCCTTGATCTGGCCCATGCCCGGCAGCATGCCGAGGAGCTTGGAGATGGAGCCCATCTTGCGGACCTGCTCCATCTGGGCCAGGAAGTCGTCGAGCGTGAACTCCTTGGGGCCCTTGGCGAGCTTGGCCGCCATCTTCTCGGCCTCGGCCTGCGAGAAGGTCTTCTCGGCCTGCTCGATGAGGGTGAGCATGTCACCCATGTCGAGGATCCGGCCCGCCATGCGGTCCGGGTGGAAGGCGTCGAAGTCGTCGAGCTTCTCGCCGTTCGAGGCGAACATGATCTGCTTGCCGGTGACGTGCGCGATGGAGAGCGCGGCACCGCCGCGGGCGTCGCCGTCGAGCTTGGAGAGCACCACGCCGTCGAAGCCGACGCCGTCGCGGAAGGCCTCGGCGGTGTTGACCGCGTCCTGGCCGATCATGGCGTCGACGACGAAGAGGATCTCGTCGGGGCTGACGGCGTCGCGGATGTCCGCGGCCTGCTGCATCAGTTCCTGGTCGATGCCGAGGCGGCCGGCGGTGTCGACGATGACGATGTCGTACTGCTTGGTGCGGGCGTACTCGATCGAGTCCTTGGCCACCTGGACCGGGTCGCCGACGCCGTTGCCCGGGGCGGGCGCGTAGACGGCCACACCGGCGCGCTCGGCGACGACGCTGAGCTGGTTGACGGCGTTGGGGCGCTGGAGGTCGCACGCGACGAGGAGCGGCGAGTGGCCCTGCCCCTTGAGCCAGAGGCCGAGCTTGCCCGCGAGGGTGGTCTTACCGGCACCCTGGAGACCGGCCAGCATGATCACGGTCGGCGCGGTCTTGGCGAAGCGCAGGCGGCGGGTCTCGCCGCCGAGGATGGAGACCAGCTCGTCGTTGACGATCTTGAGGACCTGCTGGCCGGGGTTCAGCGCCTTGCTGACCTCCTCGCCGCGGGCCCTTTCCTTGACGTTCGCGATGAAGGAGCGGACGACCGGGAGCGCGACGTCGGCCTCGAGGAGGGCGATACGGATTTCCCGCGCCGCAGCGTCGATGTCCTGCTCGGAGAGGCGGCCTTTGCCCCGGAGGGACTTGAAGGTCGCGCTGAGGCGGTCGGAAAGCGTATCGAACACGGTGGTCGCGATTCCTCGGGTCGGGGGCGTGATGGTCGCCCCCAGGGTATCCGGCCCTTCCCCCTCCCGGGGGCGGGGTGGCGGTCCCGCCCCGCGCAGCGGCTACTCCAGGGCCGACTGGATCCGGGTGGCGACGGCGGCGGCCGCCGCCGGCGGGAGGGGTTTGCCGTCCGGGTCGGAGACGTAGACCGTGTCCACGGCGTTGGCGCCCAGGGTGGAGACATGGGCGCTGCGGACCCGGACCCCCGCCGACTCCAGGGCCCGCCCGATCCGGTGCAGGAGGCCCACCGCGTCGGGGGCGCGGACCTCCAGGACCGTGGCCAGGGGGGAGACGTCGGGGACCACCGTGACACGGGGCGGCGGGGGGACGACCCCGCGCCGGCGCGGATAGGCCGCCTCGCGGGCGGCCAGCTTCGCCGGGACGTCCAGGGAGCCGTCCAGCGCCCGCACCAGGTCCGTCCGCAGCCGTGCCGCCTGCGGCAGCGCCCCGTACTCCGCGGCCACCCGCCACCGCAGCACCAGCACCTCCCCGAGGTGGTCCGGCAGTTCCAGGAACCGCAGGTCCGCCGCCCGCACCGTCAGCCGGTGCAGCGCCAGCACCCCGGACACCGCCGGGAGCACTCCCGGCCGGTCCGGTACGGCCACGACCAGCTCGACCCCGACGGCGTCCTCCTCCTCCTGCCGGGCGTGCAGGGTGAGCACGGGCTCCCCTGTGCGCAGGGCCTCCAGCGCGAGGCGCTCCTGCTCGGCGGTGGGCAGGTCCGGCTCGGGGTCGGGGGGCGGGGCCCCGCTCAGCACGGCGGCCACCCGCCGCACCAGGTCGGCCACCAGGGAGCCCCGCCAGGTGCTCCAGGCCGCGGGCCCGGTCGCGAGGGCGTCGGCCTCGGTCAGGGCGTGGAGGATCTCCAGGGTGCCGGTGGAGCCGACGGCCCGGGCCACCGCGGTGACGGTCGCCGGGTCGTCGAGGTCGCGCCGGGTCGCGGTGTCCACGAGCAGCAGGTGGTGGCGTACGAGGGTGCCCAGCACGGCGGTGTCCTCGGCGTCGAAGCCCACCCGGGCGGCCATGTCGCGGGCGATGGTCTCGCCGACGACGGAGTGGTCCCCGGGCCAGCCCTTGCCGATGTCGTGCAGCAGGGCCGCCATCAGCAGCAGGTCGGGCCGGCCGACCCGGCGGGTCAGCGCGGAGGCCCGTACGGCGGTCTCGATCAGGTGCCGGTCCACGGTCCAGGTGTGCACGGGGTTGTGCTGGGGCCGGCAGCGCACCCGCTCCCAGTCGGGCAGCAGCCTGCTGATCAGCCCCTCGGCCTCCAGCGCCTCCCACACCGCCACCATCGGCTCCCCCGCGCCCAGCAGGGTCAGCAGCTGCTCCCGCGCCTCGGCCGGCCAGGGCACGGGCAGCGGCCGGGCCTGCGCCGCGAGCCGGCGCACGGCGTGCAGCGAGACGGGCAGCCCGGCCTGCGCGGCGGCCGCGCCCAGCCGCAGGGGCAGCACGGGGTCCCGTTCGGGGCGGGCGGCCAGCGCCAGCACGGCCTCCCCCTCGGCCTCCACGACCCCCTCGGCCAGCGGCGCCCGTTCGGCGGCGGCCGCCGCGCCCCGGGTGCCCAGCAGCCCCCGCAGCCTCGGCCGGGCGGACCGGGCCCGCAGCACCCGTCCGACCTCCCGCCAGGTGACGTCGGCCGCGTAGGCGACCACCCGGGCGGCCTCGTACACCTCGCGCAGCAGCGCGTCCGCGTCGAGCAGCCCCAGCCGGGCGGCGACCTGGGGCTGTTCCTGGAGGGAGAGCCGGTCGGTGGCCCGGCCGGTGACCAGGTGCAGGGCGTCGCGCGCGTCCAGCAGCCGGCGCCGGGCGCCGTCGAGCCCCTCGCGCGGGGCGTCGGCCAGCCAGGACGCGGCGACGGCCCGCAGGGCGGTGGCGTCGCGGATGCCGCCGCGCGCCTCCTTGAGGTCGGGCTCCAGCAGGAAGCGCAGCTCCCCGGCCCGTTCGGCCCGCTCGCGGCACAGGGCGTGCAGCTGCGGCAGCCGTTTGGGGGCCTGGTTGCGCCAGTCGGCGAGGACGGAGGTGCGCAGTCCGGCGAGGAGTCCGGCGTCTCCCGCGACGAGCCGGGCGTCGAGGAGGCCGAGGTGGGCCTTGAGGTCCTCGGCCGCGACCTTGCGGGCCTCGCCGGGGGTGCGGACGGAGTGGTCGAGGGCGACCCCGGTGTCCCAGACGGGGTACCAGAGCCGGTCGGCGAGGGCGCCCAGTGCCTGGGGGCGGGCCTTGCCGTCGTGGAGCAGCAGCAGGTCGAGGTCGCTGCGCGGGGAGAGTTCGCCGCGGCCGTAGCCGCCGACGGCGACGAGGGCCGCGCCGCGCACCCCGGCCTCCTGCGCGGCGGTCGCGAACAGCTCGTTCAGCCACCGGTCGGTCAGGGCGGACAGGCCGGAACGCCGGGACGGCCCGGACCGCGCCTCCTCCTGGAGGAGGCGCAGCCGGGCCGCGGCGTATCCGCCGGGTTCCGGGCCGGTGGGGTCCTGCGTGGTCTCTTCGACGCTCGTCACCCGGGAGCTCCCGTCGCCTAGAGGGCGTCCGCGCCGCGCTCGCCGGTGCGGACCCGGACGACCGAGTCCACGGGGACGCTCCACACCTTGCCGTCGCCGATCTTCTCGGTGCGGGCGGCGGCGACGATGACGTTGATCAGCTCCTCCGCCTCGTCGTCGTCGGCGAGGACCTCGACGCGGACCTTGGGTACGAGGTCCACGGTGTACTCGGCGCCGCGGTAGACCTCGGTGTGGCCGCGCTGGCGGCCGTATCCGCTGGCCTCGGAGACGGTCAGGCCCTGGACCCCGAAGGCCTGGAGGGCTTCCTTGATGTCGTCGAGCTTGTAGGGCTTGACGATCGCGGTGATCAGCTTCATGCGTCGACCTTCTTGTTGGCGGCGGCCACGGGGGCGTGGGAGGCGGCCGGGCGGGCGGAGATGCCGCCGCCGGCGCCGCTGAAGTCGTAGGCGGTCTCGGCGTGCTCGGCCTGGTCGATGCCGGAGACCTCGACGTCCTCGGCGACCCGCATCCCCATGGTCCTGTCGATGAGGAAGGCCATGATCGCCGATACGACGAGGGAGTAGGCGAGGACGGAGAAGACTCCGACGGCCTGCTTGCCCAGCTGGTCGAAGCCGCCGCCGTAGAAGAGGCCCTTGGCGTCGGACTGGACGCCGCCGGTGGCGAAGAGGCCGACGAGGAGGGAGCCCGCGACGCCGCCGACGAGGTGGACGCCGACCACGTCGAGGGAGTCGTCGTAGCCGAACCGGTACTTGAGGCCGACGGCCATGGCGCACAGCACACCGGCGATGGCGCCGACGGCGATCGCGCCGAGCGGGCTGACGGAGCCGCCGGCGGGGGTGATGGCGACGAGGCCCGCGACGGCGCCGGAGGCGGCGCCGAGGGTGGTGAAGGAGCCGTGGCGCAGCTTCTCGTAGCCGAGCCAGGCGAGCATGGCGGCGGCGGTGGCGACCTGGGTGTTGACGAACATGACGGCGCCGACGCCGTCGTCGTTGCCGAGCCAGGATCCGGCGTTGAAGCCGAACCAGCCGAACCACAACAGGCCGGCGCCGAGCATCACGAGGGGGAGGCTGTGGGGGCGCATCGGGTCCTTCTTGAAGCCGACGCGCTTGCCGATGACGAGGATGACGCCGAGGGCGGCGGCGCCGGCGTTGATGTGGACGGCGGTGCCGCCGGCGAAGTCGATGACGCCGAGCTTGAACAGCCAGCCGCCGGCGCCCCAGACCCAGTGGGCGACGGGGAAGTAGACGACGGTGACCCACAGGGCGGTGAAGAGGACCCAGGCGCTGAACTTGACGCGGTCGGCGAGGGCGCCGCTGATCAGGGCGGGGGTGATGACCGCGAACATCAGCTGGAAGACGGCGAAGACGTAGACGGGGATGGTGTAGCCGTCCCACAGCTCGGTGAGGCCGATGCCGCTGAGGCCGACGTAGTCGGAGTTCCAGCCGATGACGGAGCCGGAGTCGGTGCCGAAGGCGAGGCTGAAGCCGTAGAGCACCCACAGGATCGTGACGATCCCCAGGCTGACGAAGCTCATCATCAGCATGTTGAGGCTGCTCTTGACGCGGACCATGCCTCCGTAGAAGAAGGCGAGTCCCGGGGTCATCAGCATGACCAGGGCGGAGCAGATGAGCATGAACCCGGTGTTCGCGGCAGACAGGGTCGGGGTGTCTGCAGCGAGGGTCGTGATGGCTGATGCCATCGGCGTCTCCTCGTCGTCGGTACGGTCGCGTGCGGGCGATCGTGGGGTACCTGAGCGGCGGCGTAAGGTCTGGCCGGTTATTGGCCCTGAGGTTCGCGCAGGCCGGTTTCCGGCGGCGCCGCTCGGTGTTTCGCTCCGATGACGAAGAGGTCGTGCGTGTTACGCCTGAATGAACCGGTGTGGTCCGCGTCCGGTCCGTGTCATGTAAGGGTCAGGCGGGTCTCCGGTGCCCGTCAGGCGGGGCGCCCGGGCCGGAGGGCGGCTCAGACGGCCTCGGCGGCCTCGGGGAGGCGGGAGGCGAGGAGGTCGGTGAGCCGGACCACCTCGGCGACGTCGCCGTATTCACGGGCGGCGGTGTCGACGGTCTTGCGGAGCCGGGTGTTCACCCGTTCGGAGCGTACTTTTCGCGCCACATCGAGGGCCTGGTCGACGAGGACGGCCGCCTGCTCGGGCTCGCGCTGGAGCAGGTGGACGGTGGCCATGCCGATGAGGTTGAGGGCGTAGGAGCGCTGGTGCTCGCCGTCCTTGGCGAAGAGTTCGACGGCCCGTTCCATGACGGGTTCGGCGAGGGAGGCGTACGTGGGGCTGCGTCCGGCGACGTAGGCCAGGTCCCGGTAGGAGTGGGAGTTCTCGCCGTTGAGTTCGGCCTCGGAGAAGAAGCGGATCCAGTCGGGTTCCGGTTCGCCGCCGAAGCCGACGTCGCCGAAGGTGTCCTCGGCCATGCGCACGGCCCGCTTGCAGCGGCTGGGCTGGCCCATGTTGGCGTAGGCGCGGGCCTCCATGGCGTAGAGCATGGCCTGGGTGCGGGGTCCGGCGCAGTCGCGGCTGCCGTACTGGGCGAGGTGGACGAGTTCCAGGGCGTCCTCGGGGCGGCCGAGGTGGATCATCTGGCGGCTCATGCCGGAGAGGATGTACGAGCCCAGCGGCTTGTCCCCGGCCTCCTTCGCGGCGTGCAGCGCGAGGACGAAGTACTTCTGGGCGGTGGGGTGCAGGCCGACGTCGTAGCTCATCCAGCCGGCGAGTTCGGCGAGTTCGGCGGCCACCTTGAAGAGGCGCTTCATCACGGGGGCCGGGTGGTTCTCCTGGAGCAGGTCGGTGACCTCGTGAAGCTGTCCGACGACGGCCTTGCGGCGCAGCCCGCCGCCGCACTGGGCGTCCCACTGGCGGAACATCACGGTGGTGGCTTCGAGGAGGTCGAGTTCCGGTTCGGAGAGCCGGGGCGGCCGGTAGCCGGCGGGGGCCGGCTCGCGCGGGCCGGGGTCGGCGGCCGGGGCCGGGACGAGCCAGCGCTGCATGGGCTCGATGAGGGCGGGGCCGGCGGAGAGCGCGAGGGAGGTGCCGAGGAAGCCGCGGCGGGCCAGCATGAGGTCGCTGCGGGAGAACTCGCTGAGCAGTTCCACGGTCTGCGGGCCCGCCCAGGGCAGGTCGACGCCGGAGACGGAGGGGGTCTGGTGGGCGCTGCGCAGGCCGAGCTGTTCGATGGCGACGACGGCGCCGAAGCGTTCGGAGAAGAGCTCCGAGAGGATGCGCGGCACGGGTTCGCGGGGCTGTTCGCCGTCGAGCCAGCGGCGGACGCGGGAGGTGTCGGTGCTGATGTGGTGGGCGCCCATCTGGCGGGCGCGGCGGTTGACCTGGCGGGCGAGTTCGCCCTTGGACCAGCCGCTGCGGACGAACCACGAGGTCAGCTGTTCGTTGCGGTCGGCTGATTCCCCGCCCGTTCCGCTTGCGCCGCTGCCGCTCACTGGAACGCCCCCATCCGCATCGCCTCCACACACGGAACCCTGGCCGGGGCGACCGCCGCCGCCTGGGACCTTCACAGGTCCTCCACACATTGCCTCCGGCATACCCACGGATGGGCTCGCCTCCGGGGTCCGTGCACCGAAAGTAATCCTACGATCACCCCGTCGGCGAGGTCGATCCCGGAAACGCCACCATTCGCCACCCCTTCGAATGAACTCGCTATCGGCCAGGCGCGATTCACTTGACAGGAAGGCGAAACGGAACGGTTGGACGGGAGCGCGCTCGGGGCGCGCGCGGCGAGGAGTGCGCCGGGCGGCCCGGGTGGAAGGCGTGCTTCACCCGACTCCCGAGAGGTCTCGCCGACGTCGTAACCACCGGCGCGTCCGACCCGTTGGAGGGGGCATGGGCATGGGCTTCACGATCGGCGGCAGCCGCGGCACCAAGGAATTCCGTTCCGGCGTCCGGCGCCGCGGCCGCACCTCGGAGTGCACGACGGTGGCGGAGTACACCGGCCTCTGGGGCTGGGACGCGGTCCCCGGCGCCCGCGCCGCGGCTCCGGCCCGCGACTGCTCCTGCGGTCATACGAACTGCCCCACGCCGGGGGCGCATCCGCTGGACTTCGCTCCCACCGTCCCCGGCGGCGCCACCCTGGACGAGGTCACCGAGATCTGGGGCGAGTATCCGGGCGCGGCGATCCTGCTCCCGGTCGGCCGCTCCTTCGACGTCATCGAGGTCTCCGCCGAGGCCGGACGGCGCGCCCTGGTCCGCATGGAGCGGATGGGCCTGCCGCTCGGCCCGGTGACCGCGACCCCGGACGGCCGGGCCCAGTTCTTCGTGGCCCCCGGCGCCGCCGCCGAACTGCCCGAGCTGCTGTACCGGATGGGCTGGGACGACGCGGACCTGGACCTGCGCGCCCTGGGCCACGGCTCCTTCCTGACCGCCCCGCCCTGCGACCACGCGGGCCTGGGCCCGGCCGGCTGGCTGCGCCGGCCCGCCCTGGACTGTGCGGGCGGGCCCCCGCAGGCCCGGCTCCTGCTGGGCACCCTGGCCTACACCTGTCACCGCTTCCGGCGCTGACCGCCTCCCCCGGCATACGGCAGTGCCCCCGCGTACCGGGGTTCCGGACGCGGGGGCACTCGTCTGCGGGGCGGGTGCGTCCGCTCAGTCGCCGATCAGGGCGTCCACGAACGCCTCCGGCTCGAAGGGGGCCAGGTCGTCGGCGCCCTCGCCGAGGCCGATCAGCTTGACGGGGACGCCCAGCTCGCGCTGGACGGCGACCACGATGCCGCCCTTGGCGGTGCCGTCGAGCTTGGTGAGCACGATGCCGGTGATGTCCACGACCTCGGCGAACACGCGCGCCTGGGTCAGGCCGTTCTGGCCGGTGGTGGCGTCGAGGACCAGCAGGACCTCGTCCAGCGGGCCGTGCTTCTCCACGACGCGCTTGACCTTGCCGAGCTCGTCCATGAGGCCGGTCTTGGTGTGCAGGCGGCCGGCGGTGTCGATGAGCACGACGTCGGCGCCCTCGGCGATGCCCTCCTTGACCGCGTCGTAGGCGATCGAGGCGGGGTCGCCGCCCTCGGGACCGCGCACGGTACGGGCGCCGACGCGTTCGCCCCAGGTCTGGAGCTGGTCGGCGGCGGCGGCGCGGAAGGTGTCGGCGGCGCCCAGGACGACGCTGCGGCCGTCGGCGACGAGCACGCGGGCGAGCTTGCCGGTGGTGGTGGTCTTGCCGGTGCCGTTGACGCCGACGACCATCACCACGGCCGGGGTGTCGGCGGTGCTCTCGGTCTTCACGGCGCGGTCGAAGTCGGTGCCGACGAGGGCGACCAGCTCCTCCTTCAGCAGGCCGCGCAGTTCGTCGGGGGTACGGGTGCCGAGCACCTTGACCCGCTCGCGCAGCCGCTCCACCAGCTCCTGGGTGGGCGTGACGCCGACGTCGGCGATGAGGAGGGTCTCCTCGATCTCCTCCCAGGTGTCCTCGTCGAGGTGCTCGCGCGAGAGCAGCGTGAGCAGGCCCTTGCCGAGGGAGTTCTGCGAACGGGCGAGCCGCGCGCGCAGCCGGACCAGGCGGCCGGCCGTGGGCTCGGGCACCTCGATCTCGGGGGCGGCCGGGGCCTCGGGCTCCGCCGCCGGCGCCTCCACCGGAGCAGCCTCGGCCTCCGCCTCCGGGAGCCCGACCTCCTCGATGGTGCGGCGCGGTTCTTCCGCCGTCTCTACGGCGTCCTCCCCCACCTGCGGTTCGGCAGGCGGGGCAGTGATGGTCGGCGTGCTCGGCGGCGCCGTGGGGGGCAGCTGCTTCTTCTTGCGGCTGCTGACCACGAGCCCGCTGATCGCGCCGACCGCGACCAGGGCGATGACTACAGCAAGGATCAGGATTTCCATAACCACCCCAGTATCGGCCACGGGCCGCCCCCACCCCCGGACCTTGGACGTTCCCACCAGGCACTGGTCCGCCATTTGTGGTCTTAACGCCACTTCTACGATGATGGGCGGATTGTTCTCACCCGCTTGCCCATCCGCTTCCTCGGAGTACCCATGCCTGCTGAAGAGAAGGCCGCCCACGGCGCAGTCGAGAGCCGGGGCCTGGAGCCCGTTCCGGACGGTGAGCGCGGCGGGCGGGTCCGCGAGCTCATACCCACCTGGGTGGCCGCGAACATCAGCGTGCTGTTGCTGACCATGGGCGCGGGGCTGGTGATCTTCAACAAGCTCAACATCTGGCAGGTGCTGGTCGTCGCGGTGGCCGCGCCGGTGGTCTCGTACGGACTGGTCGGGCTGGTCTCGCTCGCCGGCAAGCGCGGCGGCTCCCCCGGCATGGCGCTCTCGCGGGCCGTCTTCGGCCAGCGCGGGAACCTCTTCCCCGGGGCGCTGATCTGGGTGGCCCGCTGGGGCTGGGAGACGATCAACGCGGTCAGCGGCGCCTACGCCGTCCTGACCGTGCTCGACCTGCTCTTCGGCATCAAGAGCAACACCGCCCTGATCGTGGTCACCCTGCTGTTCTTCGTGGGCTGCACCTTCGTGGTGTCGGGGCTCGGGATCAAGGCGCTGCGCGTCTGCTCGACCTGGTCCACGTACCTCTTCGGCGCGTTCAGCGTGCTGGTCCTCGGCTACCTGCTCGTCACCACCGACTGGTCCGCCGTCCTCGGCAAGCCGGCCGGCTCCACTGCGATGATGATCGCGGGCATCGGCACCATCGCGGCCGGCGGCATCAGCTGGGTGCCCTCCGGCCCGGACTTCACCCGCTACCTGCCCCGCACCGCCTCCGCCAAGGGCGTGGTCGGCGCGACGATCGGCGGCGCGGGCGTGGTCGTGCTGCCGATGGTGCTGATGGGCGCGGTGATGGCCGTCGGAACGCCGGACCTGGCCGCCGCCCAGGACCCGGTCTCCTTCATCGGCGAGCTGCTGCCGACCTGGATCGCGGTCCCGTACCTGCTGATCGCGCTCCTCGGCATGCTGCTGATCAACTCGATGTCGATGTATTCGGCCGGCTTCACCGCGCAGACCCTCGGCATCAAGGTGCCGCGCGCCTGGGCGGTCAGCGTGAACGCCGTCATCAGCCTGGTCTTCGGCTTCCTACTGATGGTGGTGGCGACCAGCTTCTTCGGCTCGTTCATCTCCTTCCTGACCCTGCTGGCCGTGGCCTTCTCCGCCTGGATCGGGGTCTTCGGCGTGGACATGCTGCGCCGTCCCTCCTACGACGGGGCCGCTCTGCTGGACACCACGCGCACCAGCGCCTACTGGTACCGGGGCGGGTTCGCCTGGCAGGCGATGACGGCCTGGGGCGCGGCCCTGGTGGTGGGCACGCTGTTCACCAAGGTGGACTGGTTCACCGGGCCGCTCGCGACGACCTGGATCGGCGAGAACGGCCTGGGCTGGGTGGCCGGCATCCTCACCTCCGGCGCCCTGTACGCCGTGCTGCCCCGCACGGCCTCCCCCGCCCCGGCGGCGCGGAAGACGGCCGCGGAGCCGGAGCACGAGCCCGCCGGGGCCCTGTCCAACTGACGCTCCGTCAGCTAGCCTCCCCCTTCGCCCGACCGACCGCATCCGGCGAAGGGGAACCCCGCCATGCCCATCACCGTGGCCCGCTTCAACCTCGTCGACCCGAACGGCACCCCGGCGAGCCTCGCCGCCCGCTACCAGGCGGCGGTGGAGATGGCCCGCTACGCCGACGAGCACGGGATCGACACGATCCAGACGGAGGAGCACCACGGCACGGACAACCACTGGCTGCCCTCCCCCTTCGCGTTCGCGGGCGCGGTGCTCGGCGCGACGCGCCGGATCGCGGTCACCGTCTCGGCGATCATCGGCCCGCTGCACGACCCGCTGAAGGTGGCCGAGGACATCGCCGTGCTGGACCTGATCGGCGGCGGCCGGCTGGTGACGGTGGCGGGGATCGGCTACCGGCCCGAGGAGTACGAGCAGCACGGGGTGGAGTGGGGGCGGCGCGGCCGGCTCCAGGACGAGCTCCTGGAGACCCTGCTCAAGGCGTGGACCGGCGAGCCCTTCGAGTTCCGCGGCCGCACGGTGAAGGTGACCCCGGTGCCCTTCACGCAGCCGCACCCGATGCTGCTGGTGGGCGGGAGCTCGAAGGCGGCGGCGCGGCGGGCGGCCCGGCTGGGGCTGCCGTTCTTCCCCAGCGCCCACCTGCCGGAGCTGGAGGCGTACTACCGGGAGCGGCTCGCCGAGTACGGCACCGAGGGCTTCTGCATGATGCCGGCGGAGCGGACGCCGCTGCTGCACGTCGCGGAGGACCCGGACCGGGCCTGGGCGCAGTACGGGGAGCACTTCCTGCACGAGGCGGGCATGTACGCCTCCTGGCAGTCCAAGGACATCCGCTCGGCGGTCCGCTCCGGCGCCCGCACGGTGGCGGAGCTGCGGGCGGAGGGGGTCTACCGGATCCTCTCCCCGGAGGAGGCCGTCGCCTTCGGCCGGGAGACGGGCGAGGCGGGGAACCTGGTGCTGCACCCGCTGTGCGGCGGGATGCCCCTGGAGGAGGGGTGGCGCAGCCTGCGGCTGCTGTGCGAACGGGTGCTGCCCCGGCTCAGGGACTGAGCCGGGGCAGCACCGCGGAGGGGAGGGGGTGGTGGCGGGGGTTGGTTACCCCATCTCCTCCAACGCCTTGCCCTTGGTCTCCGGCACCCACTTGAGGATGAAGGGGATCGAGAGCACGGCGAAGACCGTGTAGATGACGTAGGCGCCCGACAGGTTCCAGTCCGAGAGGGACGGGAACGTGACGGTGATGACCCAGTTGGCGACCCACTGGGCGGCCGCGGCCACACCGAGCGCGGCGGCCCGGATGCGGTTGGGGAACATCTCGCCGAGCAGCACCCAGACCACCACGCCCCAGGACAGGGCGAAGAAGAGCACGAAGGCGTGCGCGGCGACCAGGGCGACGGTGCCCTGGGCCGAGGGCATGGAGATCTCGCCGGCGACGGTGGTCTTGTACGAGAACGCCCAGGCGCACAGGCCGAGCGAGAGCGCCATGCCGGCCGAGCCGATCAGCGCGAGGGGCCTGCGGCCGATGCGGTCGACGAAGATCATCGCGATCACCGTGCCGATGATGTTGATGATCGACGTGGTGAAGGAGTACAGGAACGAGCTGGTCGGGTCGATGCCGACGGACTGCCACAGCGAGGAGCTGTAGTAGAAGATCACGTTGATGCCGACGAGCTGCTGGAAGACCGAGAGGCCGATGCCGATCCAGACGATGGGCAGCAGGCCGAAGCGGCCGCCGAGCAGGTCCTTGAAGGTGGACTTGTGCTCGGAGCGCATGGCCGTCTCGATCTCGGCGACGCGCGCGTCGAGGTCGGTGTGGGAGCCTTCGACCTCGGCCAGCACCTTGCGGGCCTCTGCGTTGCGGCCGACGGAGACCAGGAAGCGCGGGGACTCCGGGATCACGAAGGACATGAGCCCGTAGAGCACGGCGGGGACGACCATCACCCCGAGCATCCACTGCCAGGCCTCGAGCCCGCCGATCACGCCGCGCTGGTCGCCGTCGGCGAGGTTGAGGATGCCCCAGTTGACCAGCTGCGAGACGGCGATGCCGATGACGATGGCGGCCTGCTGGAAGGAGGCGAGCCGGCCGCGGTAGGCGGCCGGGGAGACCTCCGCGATGTAGGCGGGGCCGATGACGGAGGCCATGCCGATGCCGAAACCGCCGATCACGCGCCAGACGGCGAGGTCCCAGAGGGCGAAGGGCAGGGCCGAGCCGATGGCGCTCGCGGTGAAGAGGACGGCGGCGATCTGCATGCAGCGGATGCGGCCGAGGCGGTCGGCGAGCCGGCCCGCGGTGGCTGCGCCGATGGCGCAGCCGATCAGTGCGGCGGCGATCACCTGCGCGAGCACGGCCGGGCCGACGTCGAAGCGTTCGCGGATGGCGACGACGGCACCGTTGATCACGGAGCTGTCGTATCCGAAGAGGAAGCCGCCCATCGCGGCTGCCGCGGCGATGAAGATGACGTGGCCGAGGTGGTCGGGGTGGGACGCGTTTCCGCCGCCGCCCGACGCCGCTGACTGCGCTGTGCTGCTGGTCAAGGTGTGCTCCGTGGGGGGTTCTGTCCGTTCTCCTAGTGGCGCACAGGTAAAGATCGGGCACCACCCGGAGCCGGGAGACAGCCCAGAGCCTATGTGTTCAGTTCCTGAAGTCAATAGCCCGCGTGAAGGTCACATGATGGTCAGGCCCTCGGGCCTTGACTTCACTTCTTGAAGAATCAGCCTTCACCGGAGGCGCTGGCTGATCACCTTCGACACCCCGTCGCCCTGCATCGAGACGCCGTAGAGGGCGTCGGCGACCTCCATGGTCCGCTTCTGGTGGGTGATGACGATCAGCTGGGAGCTCTCCTGGAGCTCCTCCATGATCCGGATCAGCCGCTGCAGGTTGGTGTCGTCCAGCGCCGCCTCGACCTCGTCCATCACGTAGAACGGACTGGGCCGCGCCTTGAAGATGGAGACCAGCAGCGCCACGGCCGTCAGGGAGCGCTCGCCGCCGGACAGCAGGGACAGCCGCTTGACCTTCTTGCCGGGCGGACGGGCCTCGACGTCCACGCCGGTGGCCAGCATGTTCTCCGGGTCGGTGAGCACGAGACGGCCCTCGCCGCCGGGGAACAGCCGCGAGAACACCCCCTCGAACTCACGGGCGGTGTCCCGGTAGGCCTCGGTGAAGACCTGCTCGACCCGCTGGTCCACCTCCTTCACCACTTGAAGGAGGTCGGCGCGCGTCTTCCTCAGGTCCTCCAGTTGCTCGCTGAGGAACCGGTGGCGCTCCTCCAGCGCCGCGAACTCCTCCAGCGCGAGCGGGTTGACCTTGCCGAGCTGCTGGTAGGCGCGCTCGGCCGCCTTGAGCCGCTTCTCCTGCCGGGCCCGGTCGAAGGGGCCGGGGCGGTTGCGGGGGTGGTCGGGGTCCTCCGGGAGCACCTCGCCCTCGGCCGGCGGGGACGGGGGGACGGGCTGGTCGGGGCCGTACTCCGCCACCAGCGCGGCCGGCTCCACGCCCAGCTCCTCCAGGGCGCGGGTCTCCAGCTGCTCGATGCGCAGCCGCTTCTCGGCGCCGAGCACCTCGCCCCGGTGCACGGAGTCGGTCAGCTTGTCGAGTTCACCCTTGAGGTCACGGCCCAGGCCGCGGGCCTCGCCGAGCTCCCGCTCGCGGACCGCCTTGGCCTCCTCGGCCGCCGTACGCTCCCGCTCCGCCCGGCCGACGGACACCTCCAGGTGCGCCAGCAGCTGCCGGGCCCCGTCGGCGACGGCCCGGGCGACCGAGGCCTCGTGCCGCATCCGCTGCCGGCGCCGCTCGGCGCGCGCCCGCGCCTCCCGTTCGGCCCTGGCCCCCCGGTCGAGGGCGTCCGCCCGGCCCGCGAGGCCCTTGACCCGCTCCTCGTGGGTACGCAGCTGGAGCCGGGCCTCCATCTCGGTCTGCCGGGCGTTGGCCCCGTCGGCGGCGAGCCGGTCCCGGGCGGAGGTGTCGGGATCCTCGGCGACCGGCGCCTCCTCCACGGCGGCGAGCCGCTCCGCGCACTCCTCGACGTCGACCCGCGCGCGCTCCAGGGCCTCCTCGGCGGTGGCCACGGCCAGCGCGCCGCGCTCCGCCTCGCCGAGAGCCGCCTTCGCCTGCCCGGCGAGCCGCCCGAGCTGCTGGGCCGCCCCGGCCCGGGCCTGCTCCCCGGCCCGGCGCAGCTCGGCCAGCTCCTCGACCCGGGCGACGGCGCCGGCCCGCAGCACCCGGGCGGCCTCCTCCGCCGCGGCCGCGTCCCGGCACTCCGGCTCCAGCCGCTCCAGCTCGGCGTCGGCCTCGTCCACGGCGGCCTGGACCTCGATGAGACTGGGCGCCCCGGCGGAGCCGCCGTGCGCGAGGTGGGCCCCGAGCACGTCCCCGTCCACGGTCACGGCGACCAGCTCGGGCCGCCCGGCGACGACCTCCTCGGCCTCCTCCAGGCTCCCGACGACCACGTACCCCCGCAACACCCACGCGACGGCCCGCACCACTGCGGCATCCCCCCGCACCAGCCCGGCGGCCTCCCGGCACCCGGCCGCGACACGGACGGGCGCCCCGGCAGGGGCGGAACCCGACGCGGCCTCCGCCGCGGCCGCGGACCCGCGTTCCGGGCCGAAGCCCGGCACATCCGGCGGCCCCGCCTGCCCGGGCAGCTCGGCGCCGCCCGGGACCGCACCCCCGGGGCCCGGGGCCTGCCCCGGAACCACACCCAGGGCCGGGGCGGAGCCCGGGGTCGGGGTCGGGGTCGGGGCGATCAGGAACGTGGCCCGGCCCGCGTCGGAGTCCCGCAGGTGCCGGATGGCCCCGGCCGCCGCTCCCGCCGAGGCCACGGCCACCGCGTCCGCGGCGGAGCCCAGGGCCGCGGCCACCGCGACCTCGTACCCCGCCTCGACCGACACCCGCTCCGCCGCCGGCCCCAGCACCCCCGCCAGCCGCTCCCGCACCGCGAGCAGCGCCCCGGTGCCGTCCTTGCGCCGCAGCCCCAGCGCGAGCGCGTCCCGCCGCGCCGAGACCGCCGCGCGGGACCGTTCCGCCGAGGTCCGGGCCTCCCGGGCCGCCGCCAGCGCGGCCTCCGCCTCCTCCAGCGCGGCCCGCGCGGCCTCGTACTCCCCCTCCTCGGCGGAGGGGGCCTCCGGCCCGCCGACCTCCGCGGCCAGTGCCTCGTACTCCTCCCGCGCCTCCTCGGCCCGGGTCCGCGCCCCGTCGAGGGCCGCCACCAGCCGGTCGATCTCCGACTGGGCCGCCCCCGCCCGGGACCGGGCCGCGCCCAGCCGGCCGGTCAGCCGGGCCAGCTCCTCACGCCGGTCGGCGACGGCCCGCGCCGCGTCGCGGAGCCGCCGCTCCTCCTCGGCGAGGGCCCGCTCCAGCTCGGCCCGGTGCGCGGCGGTGTCCTCCAGCGCCCGTTCGGAGGCTTCGAGCGCCGCGGTCAGCTCCGCCTCCTGCTCCCGGATCCGCGCGGCCTCCCGCTCCATGTCCTCCGGGTCACGGCCGCGCCGCTCCTCCTCCACCGGCGCCGACGCGCTCTTGACCCGTGCCTGGGCCAGGGACTCGGTGCCGCGCACCCGTTCGGCGAGCTGCGCGAGCTCGTGCCAGGTCTGCTGGGCCCGCTGGAGCCGGGGCGCGAGCCGCCGTACCGATTCCTCCAGCCCGGCCTCGCGGCGCAGCGCCCCCGCGAGGGCCCGTTCGGCCGATTCCTTGCGCTCCTTCAGGGCCGCCTCGTCGGCGACCTCCGCGTCCAGCGCGGACCGCAGCTCCACCAGGTCGTCGGCGAGCAGCCGCAGCCTGGCGTCGCGCAGGTCCGCCTGGATGACGGCCGCCCGCCGGGCCACCGCCGCCTGCCGCCCCAGGGGCTTGAGCTGCCGGCGCAGCTCGTCGGCGAGGTCCTGCACCCGGGCGAGGTTGGCCTGCATCGCGTCGAGCTTGCGCAGCGCCTTCTCCTTGCGCTTGCGGTGCTTCAGTACGCCGGCGGCCTCCTCGATGAAGGCCCGGCGGCCCATCGGGTCGGCGTGCAGAACGGAGTCGAGCTGGCCCTGGCCGACGATGACGTGCATCTCACGGCCGATGCCGGAGTCGGAGAGGAGTTCCTGGATGTCGAGGAGCCGGCAGGTGTCCCCGTTGATCTGGTACTCGCTGCTGCCGCCGCGGAACATGATCCGCGTGAGGGTGACCTCGGCGTACTCGATGGGCAGGGCGCCGTCGGAGTTGTCGATGGTGAGGGAGACCTCGGCACGGCCGAGGGGCGGGCGGCCCGTCGTCCCGGCGAAGATGACGTCTTCCATCTTGCCGCCGCGCAGGGTCTTGGCCCCCTGCTCCCCCATGACCCAGGACAGGGCGTCCACCACGTTGGACTTGCCGGAGCCGTTGGGGCCCACGACACAGGTGATGCCCGGCTCGAAGCGGAGGGTGGTGGCGGAGGCGAAGGATTTGAAGCCGCGCAGGGTCAGGGACTTGAGGTGCACGCCGCCGGACTCTACCTTCCACGTCCGGTTTCACCCATGAAGGTGCAGGGCAGATCAGACGGCACAGGAATCAGCCCCCCACCTGGCCCAATGCGCCTCTGGCGCACCGGGCCGGTGGTCGGACCGCCGTTGGGGGCGGTCCGTCGCAGGAGCCGCGAGGAGGAGCCGCAAGAAAGAAGGGACGCCGGAGCGTCCCTTGCAGATCGTGCGGTGCCCTATGCAGATCGTGCCGGGCTGGAGTCGAACGACGGGGTGAGTCGCGGATCAGGTGAGCGCAGGCTCCGCCTGGGATACGTCGAGGTCCATGCTGCCGAGCAGCGAGTCCCCGTGCTGAGCGGCGGCCGCGGTCAGAGCGTCGTTCTCGGACTGGATCCGTCCGAGCTCGGACTCGAGGTCCTGGACGCGCTGCTGAAGCCGTCGCATCTCGGCGAGGAGTCGCGGGTCGGAGCCGCCGACGTAACCGAGAAGCGCCTTTGCCATGATGGATGGTCCTCCACACTGAGTGACCGACCGAAGCGGTGTGGGTCGTGAGGGAATCGCACCCGCGGATGTCCGGCAACGACTGTCAGTCACTGCACTCACTAACGCTGCCTACTGCCAGCACTGCCAAACAGCTCAGGTGCGCGGGGCTTCCAGCGTCTCACCAAAAAGTTTGACGGTCAACACGATCACGCCCCGTATCGGCGGGCATCCCGGCCCCGGCAGGGGGCGTGGAGATCGTCCTTGTCTCCGAGCCTTCCACGGTTCGCCGCCGACGGCAACGGGTCGACGGCGAATGCGCAGTTCCGACCGGGTGCGGACCGACCGGGGATCTGATCAGTTCATGATCAGTCGATAGATCACCGGATCTCGAAGCCGTCGTATCCGCCGCGCGGTGTGCCCCATATCTCCGTCACGCCGTCCACCCGGCCGGGCGTGTCGCCGTCGCGGAGCCAGTCGAGCAGCCGGTGGCAATTCTCACGTTGACCCTCGGCCACCACCTGCACCCGGCCGTCGTCGAGGTTGAGCGCGAAGCCGGCCAGCCCGCCGATCTCCAGGGCATTGGCCCTGGTGAACCAGCGGAAGCCCACTCCCTGTACACGGCCGCGCACCCAGGCGGTCATGCGGACATCTTCGTTCATGCAAGAACGCTAACCGGGCGAAGGCCTCTTGATCCCCTCGCCCCCCTTGCGGCATGGGCTACAGTCCCCCACCAATGACTCACCCGTTCGGGTGAGCAAACGTTGATCCTGCAAAGAGGGGCCGCGACCGATGGGACGCCACCGACTCCACGCCGCGCCGCGCCGCGGTGTCCGGCGCACCGCCGTGCGCAACGGCCTGCTCGGCGTCTCCGTGGCCGTGGCCCTCGGCACGGCGGCCGTCACGACCGGTTTCGTACCCGTCGGCGGCTCCTTCCCGTTCGTCGGCACGGGCTCCGCCGACCGGACCGAGGCCCGGGCCGAGCCCACCCCGAGCCCGGAGCGCGGAATGCAGCAGGGCGGCCTCGCGAACCTGTCCGGCCGCGCCTCCGACGGCCCCGGCGCGGGCACCCCGTCGGCGTCCGCCCCCGCCTCCCCGAGCCCTTCGGCCCCGCCGTCCCCCTCGGCCTCACCGAGCCCTACACCCACCCCTTCGGCCTCCGCCAAGCAGCCGGAGAAGACCGCCCCCGCCCAGCCCCCGAAGGCGGCCGCCCCCAAGCCCGCGGCACCCAAGCCCCCGGCCGCCGGGGTCGCGAACCCGTCCGCGGAGGCGGAGGTCCTCGCCCTGGTCAACCAGGAGCGCGCGCAGGCGGGCTGCGTCCCGGTCCGGGCGAACCCGCCGCTGGCCGCGCTGGCCGCCGCCTTCAGCAAGGACATGGCCGTACGGGGCTTCTTCGACCACACGGACCCGGACGGCAACACCCCCTGGCAGCGGGCGCAGAACGCCGGGATCACCGGCATGGGCGGCGAGAACATCGCGCGCGGCCAGGGCGACGCCAAGACCGTGATGGAGTCCTGGATGAACAGCCCGGGTCACCGGGCGAACATCCTCAACTGCGAATTCCGCACCCTCGGCGTGGGCGTCTACTTCGGCGCCGGCGGCCCCTGGTGGACCCAGGACTTCGGCTTCTAGAACCGGCCGCCGGCCCCGGAGCGGGGTCAGGCCGAGGCCGCGGCCAGCGCCGCCCGGCCCGCGATGACCACGCGGGTGTGCTCGGCGACCCGGCGGCCGAGGTGCTCGGCGGTGGCGATGTCGGCCTTGTGCACGGCCTCCGGGCCCTCGTCGGCGTTGCTCTGGGCGGCGGCGCCGGAGGAGAAGCCGAGGCGGTTGAGGTCGTACTCGCTGCCGGTGGAGGAGTTCCAGCCCGGCTTCAGGCCGAGGTTCACCCAGCTCATGCCGTGCTGCGAGGCCAGCATCTGGAAGTACTGCAGGGTGTTGAGCTTGTCTCCGGACTTGGAGGCGGAGTTGGTGAAGCCCGCCGCGACCTTGTCCTGCCAGGCGTCGCCGAACCAGCGCTTCGAGGTGGCCTCGGCGAAGACGTGGAAGGCGCCGGAGGCGGTGCCCATGTAGGTCGGGGAGCCGAAGACGATCGCGTCGGAGGCGTCGAGGAGTTCCCACTCGGCGTCGGTGATCTCGTCGACCTTGACGACGTGCACGGTCGCCCCGGCCGCGGCGGCGCCGGCCCGCACGGCCTCGGCGACGACGGCGGTGTGGCCGTAGCCCGAGTGGTAGGCGATCGAGACGACGGGGGCGGGGATGGTGGCAGACATGGCTGTGCTCCTAGAGGGCTGTTCCGGTGCGCCGCGGTACGCCGCGGTGCGACACGAACAGAGAAGCACTAACTTTTGGAAAGCGCAAGCAGACAGTTAGCGCTACCCGGAGGTACGCTTGAGGTATGGAGACCCCTGCCTGTACCGACGTCTGCGCCGAGGGCGTCGCGGCCGACCTGCCGTTCGACGTCTTCGCGCGCGCCTGCCCCTCCCGCGAGACCCTGGAGCACGTCACCGGCCGCTGGGGCAGCCTCACCGTGGGCGCCCTGCGCGACGGCCCCCGCCGCTTCAACGAGCTGCGCCGCCGGGTGGACGGGGTGAGCGAGAAGATGCTCTCCCAGACCCTGCACGCGCTGGAGCGCGACGGCATCGTCACGCGCGAGGCCCAGCCGACCAACCCGCCCCGGGTGGACTACGAGCTCACCCCGCTCGGCCGGGAGGTCGCCGACCGGCTGCTCGCCCTGATCCACTTCCTGGAGGGGAACATGGACCAGGTCCTCGGCTCGCGGCAGGCCTACGACACCGCGCGCGGCGGCCTCTGACAGCGCGGGCAGAAGTAGCTGGACCGGTTCATCCAGGCCCTGCGCCGCATCGGCGTACCGCAGCGGCGGCAGGGCTCGCCCTCGCGCCCGTAGGCGTCCAGGGACCGGTCGAAGTAGCCCGACTCGCCGTTCACGTTGACGTACAGGCTGTCGAAGCTGGTGCCGCCCACGGCGAGCGCGGCGTCCATGACCTCCCGCACATGGGTGAGGAGTTCCGTGCTCCGGGGGCGGGTGAGGGTGGCGGTGGGGCGCTCGTAGTGCAGCCTGGCGCGCCACAGGGCCTCGTCGGCGTAGATGTTGCCCACCCCGCTGATCAGCGACTGGTCCAGCAGGGCCCGCTTGAGGGTGGTCCGCTTGGCGCGCAGCGCCAGGTGGTAGGCGCCCTCGTCGAACAGGGGGTCCAGGGGGTCGCGGGCGATGTGCGCGATGACGTCCGGAAGCCCCTCCTCGCTGCCGGGGGCGACCTCGTGCAGGGAGAGCCCGCCGAAGGTGCGCTGGTCGACGAAGCGCAGTTCGGTCCCGGCGTCGTCGGCGAAGCGGATCCGGATGCGCAGGTGCTTCTCGTCCGGGGCGCCGGCCGGCTGGACCAGCAGCTGCCCGCTCATCCCGAGGTGACCGAGGACGGACAGGTCCCGGCCCTCCAGCGGGAGCCACAGGTACTTCCCGCGCCGGCGCGGGACCCCGATGGTCGCGCCCGCCAGGCGCGCGGCGAAATCGGCCCCGCCCGCGAGGTGGCGGCGCACGGCCCTGGGGTGGAGCACCTCCACGGCGGAGACGGTCCGCCCGGCCACCCAGCGTTCCAGGCCGCGCCGCACCACTTCGACTTCGGGCAGCTCGGGCACGGTGTTCCTCCGGGAGGGAAAGCGGGTTCCGCGGGACGGCGCCGCCGCACGGGGGGCGCGGGCGTCCGGCTCTGCCGCGAGCCTACCCGGCGGCCCGGCACGGCAGGGGCCCGCCCGGGAACGGGGCCGCCCGCCCCTGCCGGTGGCAGGAGCGGGCGGGAGGTACCCGAAGGAAGTTCCGGTCAGGCCTTGGCCGCCGGGTCGGCGGGGGCCTGCGCCCCCTCGGCGGCGGCCGCCGCTTCGGCGGCCTTCCGCTCGTCCGCGGCGGCACGGATCCCGCGCCACGCGGACTCGGCCGCCTGCTGTTCCGCTTCCTTCTTGCTGCGGCCGGTGCCGGTGCCGTACGAGACACCACCGACGCGGGCGGCAGCGGTGAAGGTCTTCTCGTGGTCCGGCCCGGTCTCGGTGACCAGGTACTCGGGCACCCCGAGGCCTTCGGCGGCCGTGAGCTCCTGGAGGCTGGTCTTCCAGTCCAGGCCGGCGCCGAGGTTCGAGGACTTCTCGATGAGCGGGTCGAAGAGCCGGTGGACCAGCTCCGAGGCCGCGTCGAGGCCCTTGTCGAGATAGACCGCGCCGATCACCGCTTCAAGGGTGTCGGCGAGGATGGAGGCCTTGTCCCGGCCGCCCGTGCCCTCTTCACCCCGGCCGAGCCGGATGAAGGAACCCAGGTCGAGGCCGCGGCCGACCTCCGCCAGCGCACGCGAGTTGACCACCGCGGCCCGCAGTTTGGCCAGCTGGCCTTCCGGCAGGTCGGGGTGGGTGGTGTACAGCGTGTCGGTGACCACCAGGCCCAGGACGGAGTCCCCGAGGAACTCCAGCCTTTCGTTGGTGGGCAGACCGCCGTTCTCGTACGCGTACGAGCGGTGGGTCAGCGCACGCACCAGAAGGGCGGACTCGAGTTGGTACCCGAGCCGCCCTTCCAGAAGCGTGTGGGACGAGGCCGCGTTGTTACTGTCTGCCTGCTTCTCAGCGTTGGACAGCTCAGACATTGCGCCTCTCACCAGCCGCTCAGACCTCGAGGACCTGGCGCTTGTTGTAGGTGCCGCAGCTCGGGCACGCGATGTGCTGGAGCTTCGGCTCCTGGCAACGCTCGCACGAAACCAGGGTGGGGACCGCAGCCTTCCACTGCGACCGGCGGTGGCGCGTGTTGCTGCGCGACATCTTCCGCTTCGGAACAGCCACGGCTACTTCTCCTGCTTCTCGGCGGCGCCCTGAACTCCGTCAGAGGCAGTGCCGCTCATGTTGTCCTTCTCGTCGTCCTGATCGGTCACGACGAGTCCTTGCAATGCCGCCCAACGGATGTCGACGGCGTCGTGGTGGTGGTCCGGGTCGTCGTTCAGGCTGAGCCCGCAATCGGGGCACAGTCCGAGGCAGTCCTCCCGGCACACCGGCTGCATGGGCAGTGCGAGTACCACCGCGTCCCGCAGCACGGGTTCGAGGTCGAACAAGCCGTCCTCGAGGAAGAGCATGTCCTCGTCGTCCTCGGCGTCGTCGGCCGGCTCCGCCTTGCTGCGGCCCCGGTCGTCGGCGTCAGGGTACGAGAACATCTCCTGGAAGTCCGTCTTGAGCTCGCGCTCGACGGTCTCCAGACACCTTACGCACTCCCCCACGGCCTTTGCACGGACGGTGCCTGTGACAAGCACCCCTTCCATGACCGACTCCAGGCGGAGGTCGATCTTCAGCGGGGCGCCTTCCGGCACTCCGATGACGTCGACGAGACCGAAGTCCGCCGGCGCCGCGATCTCACGGGACAGCCGCTGCATGGCACCAGGACGCCGACCCAGCTCGTGCGTGTCGAACACGAGGGGGTTGCGGTGGTCGAGGCGGGTGTTCAGAGCCGTTCCTGCTTTCACAGATCGCTGAAGATCGAAATTTTCGCCGCTCTAGGGCAGCATGGATCGCGGCGCATAGGCGCGACCGAACAGCCAGGATACCCGGCGCTTCGCTCTGAGCCCAATCCGGTCTAACGACCCTGTTCGTACCGGCGCAGCTGCTCCAGATCGATCATGCTCGTGTCGAAGAAGCTGGTCTCGTCGAGCGCGGGCTGCTGCGGGTGGTGGGGCTGCTGGGGCTGCTGGTAGGCGGCATAGGGGTCGGGCTGCTGGGCGTAGCCGCCGCCGTACGGGTCCTGCTGCTGGTAGCCCGCGTACGGGTCCTGGTACGCATACGCGTCCTGCTGTTGCGGCTGCTGCTGCGCGGCGTAGGGAACGGCGTACGCCGCCGCGGTGTAGTCCTCGTAGACCGGCGCCGCCTGGGCGGGGACCGCCGGCGGCTCGGGCTCGGCCAGCCCGGCCAGGAAATCCGCGTCGCTGGACGGGCGCACCCGCTGGTCCCCGGCCGCGTCCTGGGCGGCCATGTGCGCGCCGAGGTCGTCGGTGGGCACCCGGCCCAGCAGCTTCTGGCGGCCCCGGCCGACGGCCTCCAGGGTCTTGGCGAGCACCGCCTCGACGGTGGCCAGCTTGGTGTCCACGTACGCGTCCGCCTGCTCGCGCCGGGCCTGCGGGTCGGGGCTGGGTTCGGGGGCGCCGCTGTCGTCGAAGCCCTGTTCGTCCAGGCCCGGACCGCGGCCCAGCAGCTTCTCGCGGCCGCGGTCCACGGCGCCGATGGTCTTGCTGAGGACGACCTCGAAGTTGGCGAGCTTGCCGTCCACGTAGTCGTCGGCCTCGGCCCGGATCTCGGCGGCTTCGCGGCGGGCGTCGGCGAGGATCCGGTCCGCCTCCTCCTGCGAGCGGCGCGCGATCTCGGTGTCGGAGACGAGGGAGCCGCGCTGGGCGTGCGCGGAGGCGATGATCCGGTCGGCCTCCCGGCGGGCCTCCTCGACCATCTGGTCCCGGCCGCCGATGAGTTCCCGGGCCTGCGCCAGCGAGCCGGGCAGGGCCTGGCGTACCTCTTCGAGCTGGGCGAGCAGCTCCGCGCGGTTGACCACGCAGGAGGCCGACATGGGCATCGACCGGGCGCCGCCCACGGCCGCGACGATCTCGTCCAGCTTCTTCTGTACGTCCATGGGTGGCTCGCGCTCTCTTCGCCTCGGACTGACGGGACGACTGTAGGGCCACCGGGGGGACGTGCGGGACGGGCCGGGGAACTCAGCCCGTCCGCCGTCGGCTCACTTGGCGCGCAGCCGTTCGATCAGCGCCGCGTGGACGTGCTCGGGGAGCAGGTGGGCGACGTCGCCGCCCCAGGTCGCGACCTCCTTGACCAGCGAGGAGGACAGGAAGCTGTAGGTCGGGATGGTCGGGACGAACAGCGTCTCGACGCCCGACAGCCCCATGTTCATCTGGGCCATCTGGAGCTCGTAGTCGAAGTCGCTGACCGCGCGCAGGCCCTTGACGATGGCGGGGATGTCCCGCTGCTTGCAGAAGTCGACGAGGAGGCCGTGGAAGGACTCGACCTGAACGTTTCCGTAGCCGGCGGTGGCCTCGCGGATCATCTCGATCCGCTCCTCGACGGTGAACAGGCCCTTCTTCGCCGGGTTGATCATCACGGCGACGTGCACCACGTCGTAGAGCCTGGAGGCGCGTCCGATGACGTCGAGATGCCCGTTGTGGATGGGGTCGAAGGATCCCGGACAGACCGCGCGGCGCAACTGAACTCCCTCGTTCATGAGTCTTCGCTGGTGGAGGCTGCGCGACCGTACCAAAGGGTGCCTTCGCCGTACTTGCGCGAGCGCAGCGGCTCGAACCCCTCGGGCCACGGGAACGGTCCGCTCCTGGTGCTCCGCTCCACGGTGACGAGGGCGTCGTCGGTGAGCCAGCCATTGGCGCGGAGTGTGAGGAGGATCTCCCCGAGCTCGCCGTGCCCGACAGCGTACGGGGGGTCCAGGAAGACGATGTCGTACGG
This sequence comes from Streptomyces sp. NPDC001594, assembly GCF_042893675.1. NCBI lineage: Bacteria > Bacillati > Actinomycetota > Actinomycetes > Kitasatosporales > Streptomycetaceae > Streptomyces > Streptomyces sp. NPDC001594. The sequence continues at coordinate 146,112 of NZ_JBIAVB010000011.1, forward strand.
CTCCCCGGAGGCGGCGCCCGCGACGATCTGCTCGGCCTTGCCGGCCCGGAACTCGGCGCCGGGCAGGCCCAGCGTCCTGATGTTGTCCCGGATGGCCTTGGCGGCCTTGGCGTCGGCCTCGACCAGGAGGGTGTGGGCGGCGCCCCGGGAGAGGGCCTCCAGGCCCACGGCGCCGGAGCCTCCGTAGAGGTCGAGGACCCGGGAGTCCTCGACGCCGTGCAGTGACTCCCAGGTGGAGAAGAGCCCTTCGCGCATCCGGTCGGAGGTCGGGCGGGTGCCGGTGCCGGGCGGCACGGACAGCCGCCGCCCGCCGGCGGTGCCGGCGATCACGCGGGTCATCTGGGGTCCTTCTCTGCGGCGGTCGGGGGAGGCCGGGGCCTCCGTTCTGGCCTCCCACGATAGGTCGTGCCGCTCAGCCCTTCTCCAGGTACTGCTCGCGCTCGGTGTCCAGGAGGGCGTCGAGGGCGGTGCGCAGTCCCGGCAGGTGCTCCAGTTCGGGGTCGGCGGCGACCACGCGGGCGGCCTCCTCGCGGGCCTCGGCGATGACTTCCTCGTCCTCGATGACGGCGAGCATCCGCAGCGAGGAGCGGACGCCGGACTGGGCCCGGCCGAGGACGTCGCCCTCGCGGCGCTGTTCCAGGTCGATCCGGGAGAGTTCGAAGCCGTCGAGGGTGGCGGCGACGGCTGCGAGCCGGGCCCGGGCGGGGCTGGCCTCGTGCATCTCGCTGACCAGCAGGCACAGTCCGGGTGCGGAGCCGCGGCCGACGCGGCCGCGGAGCTGGTGGAGCTGGGAGACGCCGAAGCGGTCGGCGTCCATGATGACCATGACGGTGGAGTTGGGGACGTTCACCCCGACCTCGATGACGGTGGTGGCGACGAGCACCTTGACCTCGCCGGCGGCGAAGCGGCGCATCACGTCGTCCTTGTCGGCGGGGTCCATCCGCCCGTGCAGCACCTCGACGGAGAGCCCGGCGAGGGGGCCGCGCGCGAGCTGCTCGGCGATCTCCAGGACGGCCAGCGGGGGGCGCTTCTCGGCCTCGTCCTCGGCGGAGGCCTTCTTCTTGCCCTTCGGGTCGTCGTCACCGTCACCGATGCGCGGGCAGACCACGTACGCCTGGTGGCCGTTCTCCACCTCCTCGCGAACCCGCTCCCAGGCCCGGGTGAGGAAGTGCGGCTTGTCCTTGGCGGGCACCACGTGGGTGGCGATCGGGGAACGGCCGGCGGGCAGCTGGTCGAGGACGGAGGTCTCCAGGTCGCCGAAGACGGTCATGGCCACGGTGCGCGGGATGGGGGTGGCGGTCATGACCAGCAGGTGCGGCGGCTGCTTGCCCTTCGAGCGCAGGGCGTCGCGCTGTTCGACGCCGAAGCGGTGCTGTTCGTCGACGACGACCAGGCCGAGGTCGTGGAACTGGACCTTGTCCTCGATCAGGGCGTGCGTGCCGATGACGATCCCGGCCTCGCCGGTGACCAGGTCGAGCAGGGCCTGGCGGCGGGCGGCCGTCCCCATGGAGCCGGTGAGCAGGACCACCTTGGTGCCCAGGTCGGAGCCGCCGAGCATGCCGCCCTCCGCGAGCTCGCCCATCATCTCGGTGACGGAGCGGTGGTGCTGCTGGGCGAGGACCTCGGTGGGCGCGAGCATCGCGGCCTGCCCCCCGGAGTCCACCACGGCGAGCATGGCGCGCAGCGCGACCATGGTCTTGCCGCTTCCGACCTCGCCCTGGAGGAGGCGGTGCATGGGGTGGCTGGTGGCCAGGTCGTCGAAGATCTCCTTCGAGACGTTCTGCTGGCCTTCGGTGAGGGTGAACGGGAGCTTCGCGTCGAAGGCGTCGAGGAGTCCGCCGGGAGACGGGCGGCGGGCGACGGCGGGGAGCTGGGAGTCGGCGTGCCGGCGGCGGGCGAGGGCGACCTGGAGGACGAAGGCCTCGTCCCACTTCAGGCGGCGGCGGGCGTCCTCGACGTCGGCCTTGGTCGCCGGGCGGTGGACCTTGAGGAGGGCCTCGGTGAGCGGGACCAGTCCGCGGCCGTCGCGCAGGGCGGGCGGGAGCGGGTCCAGGGCCTCCTGTGCCCGGGGCAGGACGGCGTCCACGCACTTGGCGATCTTCCAGGACTCCAGTTTGGCGCAGGCCGGGTAGATCGGGATCAGCTGGTTGGCGAAGGCCGTGGCGGCGTCCCGGTCGGAGGCGTCGGCGCCGAGGGGTTCGTACGCGGGGTGCGCGAGCTGGAGCTTGTGGTTGAACCGGGAGACCTTGCCCGCGAACATCGCGCGGCTGCCGGGCAGCAGTTCCTTGTGCGGCTTGTGGACGCCCGCGCCGAAGAAGACCAGCTGGAGGCGGCCGCTGCCGTCGGTGATGGTGACCTCCAGCCGCTTGCCGCGGCCCCCGTTGAAGGTCAGGATCCGGGCGTCGGCGACCTGGGCGACGACCGTGACGTGTTCGTCGAGCTGGTCGGCGAGGTCGGCAAGCGAGGTCAGCTCGCCGCGCTCGGCGTAGCGCCGGGGGTAGTGGTGGAGCAGGTCCAGGGCCGTGTGCAGGCCGAGCTGCTCGGCGAGCACCTTGGCGGTGGCGGGGCCGAGGGTCTTCTTGAGGTCTTCGTCGAGCGCGGGCACGTGTTCCATTGCACACCATGCCGGTGACAGGGCCGCTATTCGACTCCGATGAGCAGGGGCGCCGAGTGCCTGCCGCCGCTGTAGGTGACGGTGTCCACGGCGAGGTGGCGCTGCTGGACGTAGGCCTCCAGGCGCACGGCGAGGGTGTCGGGGGCCTCGGGGCCCAGGACGAGGGTGACCAGTTCGCCGCCGGAGCCGAGCATCCGCTCCAGGACCGCCTCGGCCGTCTCGGACAGGCCCGCCCCGATGACGGCGACGTCGCCGTCGATGAGCCCGAGGACGTCCCCGGCCTGGCAGATGCCGGCGGAGGTGAAGGACTGCCGCTCGGCGACGGCGAGTTCCCCGTACCGCGTGGCGCCGGCGGCGGCGGTCATGGCGACGACGTCCTCGTCGAAGCCGGCCTCCGGGTCGTGCACGGCGAGGGCGGCCAGGCCCTGGACGGCGGACCGGGTCGGGATCACCGCGACGCGCACGCCGTCGGCGCGGGCCTGCTCGGCGGCGGCGCCGGCGACCGCGCGGAGTTCGGCGCCGCCGGGCAGCAGGACCACCTCGCGCGCGTGGGCCCGGCGGATCGCGTCGAGCAGGTCGGCGACGGCGGGGGGCTCGCCCGCCCGGGCCGGGACGGTGGTCGCGCCGGCCTCCCCGCACAGTTCGGCCAGCCCCTCGCCGTGGACCACGGCCACGACGGCCCGCTGGGCGCGCGGGGCGCTGGCGCGGCGGCGTTCGTCACCGAAGTGGGTGATGCGGATCCGGTAGGGCCGGCCGGCTTCCACTCCGGCCTCGACGGCCGCACCGGGGTCGTCGACGTGCACGTGGACGTTCCACAGCCCGTCGCCGCCGACCACCACGAGGGAGTCGCCGAGCCCGTCGAGGGCGGTGCGCAGCCGGTCGACGGCCTCCTCGGCGGCCTCCAGCAGGTAGACCACCTCGTACGCGGGTCCGCCCTCCTCCTGGGCGCAGGGTTCCGGGACGCGCTCGACGGGCACGGCCGGCCCCTGGACCGGCTCGGGCTCGGGCTCCTGGCCGGACAGCGCCTGCCACAGCGCCCCGAGTACGGCGACCAGCCCGCAGCCCCCCGCGTCGACCACGCCGGCCTTGCCGAGGGCGGCGAGCTGGCCGGGGGTCTCGGCGAGGGCCGCGCGGGCTCCGTCGTAGGCGGCGCGGGCCACGTCGGCGGCGGTCCCCGGGGCGGCCTGCGCGGCGCGGGCGGCGGCTCCGGCCACGGTGAGCATCGTCCCCTCGACGGGGTGGGCGACGGCCTGGTAGGCCTCCTCGGCGGCCCGGGTGAGGGCCTGGGCCAGGAGGGGGCCGGGGGCGGGGCCGGCGGGGCCGGCGCCGAGGACGTCGGCGATGCCGCGCAGGAGCTGGGCGAGGATCGTCCCGGAGTTGCCGCGGGCGCCTATGAGGGCGCCGTGGGCGTAGGCCCGTACGGCCTCCGGGAGGGAGGTCGCGGCGGTGTCCGGGGCTGTGCCGTCGGTCACGCCGGGGGCGGTGCGGGCGAAGGCCCCGGTCAGGGCGCGGTCGGCGGATTCGGCGGTCAGGTAGAGGTTGGTGCCGGTGTCGGCGTCGGCGACGGGGTAGACGTTGATGGCGTCGATGTCGGTGCGGGACCGGCCCAGTGCGGCCAGGGCCAGGGAGCTCCAGGTGCGCACCGCAGCGGCGTCGAGCTCCTCGGCGGGCTGCTGCTCGGGATCGTGCGCCACCGGGCGTTCCTCCTTGTGCGGGCCAGGGTTCACCGCAGGGTAACGAAGGACGGCCGCCCGCCCGGGACCCCGGGGCGGAGCCCGGCCCCGTCATGGTAGTTTTCTCGGACCCAAGCAGTCGTTGTATGCTGCTCAGGTTGCCCGTCGAGAGTCGGGTCATTCGTCCGGCAAGCCACTTCAGATCTCTGATTCCGGTGCGCCGGATTCCACCGTAATTGCATCTGAAGTCTTGGAGTGACCTGTGGCTGCCAACTGCGACGTTTGCGCCAAGGGGCCGAGCTTCGGCAACAACATCTCCCACTCGCACCGCCGCACCTCGCGTCGCTGGAACCCGAACATCCAGCGCGTCCGTGCCGTGGTCAATGGGACGCCGAAGCGCCTCAACGCCTGCACCTCGTGCATCAAGGCCGGCAAGGTCTCGCGCTGACGCCTCCCGTCGTCGTAGCGCAGCCCTTTCCGGTTGCCAAGAAGGCCGGTTCACCTCTGGTGAACCGGCCTTTTGCCTTGTCCTGACGGTTTCAGCGCCACTGCCAGGCGTGGTCCACCGGGCCGATGCCGCCGCCGAGGGCGAAGCCGGCGGCGATGGCGCCGGTGACGTACTCCTTGGCGGCCGTGACGGCCTCCGGGACCGGCAGCCCCCTGGCCAGGCCCGCCGCCACGGCGCTGGCGAGGGTGCAGCCGGTGCCGTGGGTGTGCCGGTTGTCGTGGCGGGGCGCCCGCAGCCACAGCTCCTCGGAGCCGTCGGTCAGCAGGTCCACCGCCTCCCCGCCGTGGGCGGCGAGGTGGCCGCCCTTGATCAGCGCCCAGCGGGGCCCGAAGCCGAGGACCGCGTCGGCGGCCCGCCGCATGCCGTCCTCGTCCTCGACGGCCAGCCCGGTCAGCTGCGCCACCTCGTCGAGGTTGGGCGTCGCCACCGTGGCCCGGGGCAGCAGCGCCCCGCGTACGGCGTCCAGCGCGGAGGCCGCGAGCAGCGGGTCCCCGTGCTTGGAGACGCCCACCGGGTCCACGACCACCGGGGCGTCGGTGCCGGCCAGCAGTTCCGCGACGGTCTCCACCAGGACGGCGGAGGAGAGCATCCCGGTCTTCACGGCCTGGACCCCGATGTCGTCCACCACGGCCCGGTACTGGGCCGTGACGGCCTCGGCGGGCAGCTCCCAGGCCCCCTTGACCCCGAGGGAGTTCTGCGCGGTCACGGCGGTGACCACGCTCATGCCGTGCACCCCGAGCGCCAGCATCGTCTTGAGGTCGGCCTGGATGCCCGCACCGCCGCCGGAGTCGGATCCGGCGACGGTCAGGCAGAGCGGGGGGTGCCCGTTCACGGGGTCTCGCCCTCGACCGGGTCGGACCCGAAGTGGTCCCAGCCGCCGGTGCTGGTCCAGGGGGCGCCGTCCACGGTGACCTGCGGCAGGGCGGAGCGGTGCTGGACCTCCCCGATGACCTTCCAGCGGGCCGGGAGCTTCACGTCGGGCGGGAAGGTCGCCACGATGGCGTGGTCCTCTCCCCCGGTGAGCACCCACTGGAGCGGGTCGACGCCGACGGCCTGGCCGATGTCGTGCATCTGGGTCGGGATGTCCACGGCCCCCGAGCGCAGGTCGATCCGTACGTGGCTGGCCTCGGCGATGTGCCCGAGGTCGGCGATCAGGCCGTCGCTGACGTCGGTCATGGCGGTGGCGCCGAGTCCGGCGGCCGCCGGGCCGGCGTGGTACGGCGGCTCGGGGCGCCGGTGCGCCTCGACGAAGGCCCGCGGGGAGCGGAAGCCGCGCGAGAGCACCGCGTAGCCGGCCGCGGACCAGCCGAGCCAGCCGGTGACGGCCACCACGTCGCCGGGCTGGGCGCCGGAGCGCAGCACGGGCTCGTGGTTGCGCAGGTCGCCGAGGGCGGTGATGGCCACGGTGATGGTCTCCCCGCGGACGACGTCGCCGCCGACCACGGCCGCGCCGGCGACCTGGCACTCGTCGCGGATGCCGTCCATCAGCTCGGTGGGCCAGGTGACCGGCAGCTCGGCCGGGACCACCAGGCCGAGCAGGAGGGCGGTCGGGACCGCGCCCATGGCGGCGATGTCGGCCAGGTTCTGCGCGGCGGCCTTGCGGCCGACGTCGTAGGCGGTGGACCAGTCGCGCCGGAAGTGCCTGCCCTCCAGCAGGATGTCCGTGCTGGCCACGACCCGCCGGTCGGGGGCCGACACGACCGCGGCGTCGTCGCCCGGCCCGAGCCGGACCGCCGGGGTGGTGGTGAGCCGTGAGGTGAGCTCCCTGATGAGCCCGAATTCCCCCAGCTCGCCCACAGTGCCCTTCATCGCTGTGCCCCTTCTTGGCAAGTCCGCTTGCGGTCGCGAGCCGTCACAGCTCTGGGTACCGTCAACAGATACGTCAACTTCTGGTCTGCGTACGCCCCGCTGTGCGTGGCGCCTGGTCTGCGGGTCTCCCCGTGGCACCCGGCGACGCGGTACCGTGGCGTCCCTTCTTCCCCCGGCCCTTCCGATTCTGTCGGGCCCACCCGAAGGTTAGGGGAAATGATCCTCGTGGCCGCCCTGGAGGTTCCGTGGTACAGGCGTACATCCTCATCCAGACCGAGGTGGGCAAGGCGTCGGTCGTCGCCGAGTCCATCGGGAACATCGCGGGGGTGATCCAGGCCGAGGACGTGACGGGGCCGTACGACGTCATCGTGCGCGCCCAGGCCGACACCGTCGACGATCTCGGCCGCATGGTGGTCGCCAAGGTGCAGCAGGTGGAGGGGATCACCCGCACCCTGACCTGCCCCGTGGTCCATCTGTAGCCCCCGTCTACTCTTGGCCGGTGATGTCTTCGCACCGCCGGCCCCTGCGTCTACTGGCCCTGCCCGTCCTGTCGGCGGGCCTGGCCCTGGCGGGCTGTGCCCCCGGGTCCTCCGAGGCCCGGGTGACTCCGCCGCCCGCGCCGCCCGCCGACGTCGCGGGGCTCTGTGCCGCGCTGCACAAGGAGCTCCCGGAGTCGGTGTCCGGGCTGGACCGGAGCGTCACCGCACCGGAGTCGGACCTGACCGCCGCCTGGGGCGGCTCGGCGATCGTACTGCGGTGCGGCATCCCCAAGCCCGCGAAGATGGCCGATCCGAAGGCGGACGGAGTGGAGGTGAACGGCGTCGGCTGGCTGGTGGAACGGCCGGCCGACGGCGGTCTGAAGTTCACCACCGGGTCGCGCCTCGCCTACACGGAGGTCTGGGTCGACAAGGAGCATGCCACGGACGCGGGCATGCTCGTGGGTCTGTCCGCCGCGGTGGCCAGGGCCGTGCCCGTCGGCATCTCCTCGTACTGACCCGCCCCCGCCCGCGCACACCGCCGCCCGCCAGGGTTCCTCCTGGCGGGCGGTCGGCTGTACGGGGGCCTGGAGCTGCTAGCGCAGGCCGGTGGAGCGGCGCAGGGCGGCCTGGATCAGGCGGTCCACCAGCTCCGGGTACTCGATGCCCGACTCCTGCCACATGCGCGGGTACATCGAGATCGGCGTGAACCCGGGCAGGGTGTTGATCTCGTTGATGACGAAGGTGCCGTCCTCGGTGAGGAAGAAGTCGGCGCGGACCAGGCCCTCGCAGGACGCGGCCTCGAAGGCCTCGACGGCGAGCCGCTGCACCTCTGCGGTCTGCTCCGGGGTGAGCGGGGCGGGCACGAGACCGGCGGCGGAGTCGATGTACTTCGCCTCGAAGTCGTAGAAGTCGTGGCTGGAGACCGGCGGGATCTCCGCGGGCACGCTGGCGCGCGGCCCGTCCTCGAACTCCAGGACCCCGCACTCGATCTCACGGCCGCGCAGCAGGGCCTCCACGATGACCTTGGGGTCGTGGTGGCGGGCCTCGCGGATCGCGGCGTCGAGCCCGGAGGCGTCGTCGACCTTGGTGATGCCGATGGAGGAGCCGGCGCGGGCGGGCTTCACGAACAGCGGCCAGCCGTGCTCGGCGGCGAAGTCCAGGACCTTGGCCTTGGCGGCCTCCTGGTCGGCCTCCCACTCGCGGGGGCGGATGGTCACGTACGGGCCCACGTTCAGCCCGTAGGAGGCGAACACCCGCTTCATGTAGTCCTTGTCCTGGCCGACGGCCGAGGAGAGGACGCCGCAGCCGACGTACGGGATCCCGGAGAGCTCCAGGAGGCCCTGGAGGGTGCCGTCCTCGCCGTAGGGGCCGTGCAGCACGGGGAAGACGACGTCGACCTCGCCCAGTGCCTTGGGAACGGATCCCGGCTCGGTGTAGACGACCTCGCGGTTGGCGGGGTCCACGGGCAGCACGACGGTGCCTTCCGGGGACTCCGCCAGCGACTCGACGTCGGGGAGCCGGCGGTCGGCGATGGCCATGCGCTCGGGTGCGTCGGCGGTCAGGGCCCACCGGCCGTCCGTGGTGATGCCGATGGGCAGCACCTCGTACTTGGAGCGGTCGATGGAGCGCAGCACGGCGCCGGCGGTGACGACCGAGATGGCGTGTTCCGAGCTGCGGCCGCCGAAGACGACGGCCACGCGGGGCTTGCGGCCCTGCTGCTCAGGGGTCTGGGGGAGGTTCTCGCTGCTCATATCGCCACGAGGGTACCCGCTCAAGCGTCCGGAAAGGTGTCAGTGTCGTTCCGGTTTGGCGCTGCGGCCCATGAGTTCCTTCAGCGCGACCAGCGTGGGCTTGCCGTGGTGGACGATGTCGACGACCGTCTCGGTGATCGGCATGTCGACTCCGTGGCGGCGGGCCAGATCCGCCACGGACTGGCAGGACTTGACCCCCTCGGCGGTCTGCTTGGTGACCGCGATGGTCTCCTCCAGGGTCATCCCGCGGCCCAGGTTCGTGCCGAAGGTGTGGTTCCGGGAGAGCGGCGAGGAGCAGGTCGCGACGAGGTCGCCGAGGCCGGCGAGTCCGGAGAAGGTCAGCGGGTCGGCGCCCATCGCCACGCCCAGGCGGGTGGCTTCGGCCAGGCCGCGGGTGATGAGCGAGCCCTTGGTGTTGTCGCCCAGGCCCATGCCGTCGGCGATGCCGACGGCGAGGCCGATGACGTTCTTGACGGCGCCGCCGAGCTCGCAGCCGATGACGTCGGTGCTGGTGTACGGGCGGAAGTACGGGGTGTGGCAGGCGGCCTGGAGCCGCTGGGCCACGGCCTCGTCCCCGCAGGCGACGACGGAGGCGGCGGGCTGGCGGGCGACGATCTCGCGGGCCAGGTTGGGGCCGGTGACCACGGCGACGCGCTCGGCGGGGACCTTGGCCACCTCCTCGATGACCTCGCTCATCCGCTTGGCGGTGCCGAGTTCGATGCCCTTCATCAGGGAGACGAGGACGGTGTCGGGCTCCAGCAGCGGGGTCCAGGCGGCGAGGTTGCCGCGCAGGGTCTGGGAGGGCACGGACAGCACCGTGAAGTCGGCGCCGCGGGCGGCTTCGGCCGGATCGGTGGTCGCGCGCAGGTTCGCGGGGAGTTCCACGCCGGGGAAGTAGTCCGGGTTGGTCCGGCCGGTGTTGATGGCGTCGGCGACCTCCGGGCGGCGGGCCCACAGGGTCACCTCGCAGCCGGCGTCGGCGAGCACCATGCCGAAGGCGGTGCCCCAGGAGCCCGCGGAGAAAACGGCTGCCTTGACGGGACGCGTCACTTGGAACCCTCCCCCGCGGCCTTGCGCCGCTGCTGGGCGCGGGCCTTGCGGTGGTCGTACGGCTGGTCGGGGGCCTTCTCGCCGCGCAGCTCCTCCAGGAGCTTCGTGATGTCGGCCATGATCGCCTCGGTGGCCCCCTTGAGGACCTCCGGCGTGGGGTCCTTGCCGTAGAAGGCCGAGAGGTCCACGGGCGGGCCCGCAAGGACCTGGAGGGTCTTGCGGGGGAACAGGCGGACCTTGTTCTCCTTGGCGTACGGCGGCATCACGAGGTTGGCGCCCCACTGGGCCACCGGGATGACGGGGGCCCGGGTGACCAGCGCCACGCGGGCGACACCGGTCTTGCCCGCCATGGGCCACATCTCGGGGTCACGGGTGAGGGTGCCCTCGGGGTAGAACGCCACGCATTCGCCGCGCTCGACGGCGGCCACGGCGGCCCGGAACGCGTCCAGGGCGTTGGTGGTCTCGCGGTAGACGGGGATCTGTCCCGAGCCGCGGAGGATCGCGCCGACGAAGGGGACCTTGAAGAGACCGGCCTTGGCGAGCAGGCGGGGCACCCGGCCGGTGTTGTACTGGAAGTGCGCGTAGGACAGCGGGTCCAGGTACGAGTTGTGGTTGACGGCGGTGATGAATCCGCCGTCGGCCGGAATGTGCTCCGATCCCCGCCAGTCCCGCTTGAAGAGCACTACCAGCGGCGGTTTTGCGATGACCGCCGCCAGGCGGTACCAGAAGCCGATTCTGCGGCGGGACACTCGGAGCACCTTCCTCTAGGACCGGGGCGTGGGGCACCTCCCAGCGGTGGCTGGGGGAGCTGGGCACCTCGTGGGCCGGACAAGTGTCGCCCCGGGTCCGGTCTCTGTCGAGAACACCGTACGCCCCGCCCGGACCGGCGGGCCCCCCTGCGGCCGGTCGGAGGCGACAATGGGCCGACTGATGACCGGGCCGTGACCCGTCCTTGGCCGGGACGGGTGCGCGGCCGCGCACCGGAGCGAAGGAGTCCGCCACGAACGCCGTCTGGAGCCTGGTGGTCCCGCTGAAGCCGCTGGTGCTGGCCAAGAGCCGGCTGGCGGCCGCCGTCGGGGCTTCCCGCCCGGGACTGGCCCTGGCCTTCGCGCAGGACACGGTGGCGGGGGCGCTGGCCTGCGCCGCGGTCGCGGATGTGGTGGTCGTCACGGACGACGCGGCGGCCGGGGCGGAACTGGCCCGGCTCGGGGCGCGGATCCTGCCGGACGCCCCGGGTGCGGGGCTCAACGCCGCGCTGGACCACGGCGCGCGGGCCGTGCGCGCGGGGCGGCCGGGGGCGCGGCTGGCCGCGATGAACGCGGACCTGCCCGCTCTGCGCCCGCCGGAATTGCTACGTGTGCTCGATATCGCCTCCGCATTTCCCCGGGCATTTCTGGCCGATGCGGCGGGAATCGGGACCACGCTCCTTTCCGCCGGCCCGGACGTGGAATTGGCACCCGCGTTCGGCGGCCCGTCCCGGGCCCGGCATTCCGCTTCGGGGGCGGTGGAAATAGCCCTGGCCGACGTCGAGAGCGTGCGCAGGGACGTGGACACGGGGCCGGATCTGCGCAGGGCCCTCGCCCTCGGCGTGGGCCGGCACACGGCCAGATACAGTGCGCTCATGCAGGCGACCGCGTACACGTACGACTCCCAGACCCGCAGCGGCAGCGTGCTGCTGGACGACGGCACCCCGGTGCCCTTCGGCGCCGAGGCCTTCGACGCGGGGGGCCTGCTGATGCTGCGGCCCGGGCAGCGGGTGCGCATCGAGACGGCCGGCGAGGGCGAGGCCCTGCGGATCACCCTGGTCACCCTGCAGACGTTCTAGCCCCGGTCGGCCCGCGGCGGCGTCCGCGGCACCCCTACCCCGGTGGCCTGCGGAGGAACGCACCGCGGGCCGGCTTCCCCCGTGGGGAAGCCGGCCCGGCGTGTGTGACTCGTGCCCCTACTTCTTGCGGGCGGTGGTCTTCTTCGCGGTGGCCTTGCGCGTCGCCGTCTTCTTGGCGGGCGCCTTCGTCGCGGTGGCCTTCTTGGCCGCCGGGGCGGTCTTCTTGGCGGTGGCGGTGGTCTTCTTCGCCGCCGTCGTGGCCTTCTTCGCCGGGGCCGCCTTCTTCGCGGCGGCCGTGGTCTTCTTCGCGACCGTGGTCTTCGCGGCCGTCTTCTTGACGGTCGCGGTGGCCTTCTTCGCCGTGGTCTTCTTCGCGACGGCCTTGGTGGCCGTGGTCTTGGCGGCGGCCTTCTTGGCCGTGGTGGCCTTCTTCGCGGCGGCCTTCTTGACCGTGGCCGAGGCACCGCCGGTCAGGCTGCCCTTCGGGGCCTTCTTCACGGCCACCTCGTCGCCCTTGGGGAGCTTCTTGGTGCCGCTGACCAGGTCCTTGAAGCCCTGACCCGCGCGGAAGCGGGGAACGGAGGTCTTCTTGACCCGGACGCGCTCACCCGTCTGCGGGTTGCGGGCGTAGCGGGCCGGCCGGTCGACCTTCTCGAACGAGCCGAAGCCCGTGACCGAGACCCGGTCGCCCGCGACGACCGCGCGGACCATCGCGTCCAGTACCGCGTCGACCGCGTCGGCGGCCTGCTGGCGGCCGCCGAGCTTGTCGGCAATCGCTTCTACGAGCTGCGCCTTGTTCACGTCTTCCCCTTCGGAGACCTCGCCAGAACGAATGTGTTCAAGCTTATTTCGCACGTTAGGCGGATATATACCGCAAATCAAACACGAAACGGGCTAATCACCCTAGTGCCGCAACGATGAGAGCCGTTACGGAGTTCCTTCGCATCAGTCGCCTTCAGGGAATCGACCCTCGTCGAGGTCCTTCATCAACCTGTCCAGGCGCCTTGCCGCGTCGGCGAGATCGTGCTTCGCCGCGGCAGTGACGACCAACAGCTTCCGGGACAGCGCCATCCTTACGCCCTCCGGGACTTGCAGTGCGCGCACCCTTGCGTGTGCTTCTTTCAACCGGTCCGCGACGAGTTCGTAGAGCTCGAGTTGACTGTCGCGTTCCATGCACAGATTGTGCCATCTGGGGCGAGTTGTCGCCTCACGGGGCCTCAACATACGGCTGTGCCCCCCGCCGTGAGGCGGGGGGCACAGTGTTGCCGATGTGATCACCCGAGGGTGAATAAGCGCTGATCAGGCAGGAATCAGACGCGAATCGTGCGCGGCTTGAAGGCGGGGCGGGTGCTTTCGTACGCGTCGATGTCGGCTTCGTTCTGAAGGGTGAGCGAGATGTCGTCCAGTCCTTCCAGCAGACGCCAGCGCGCGTTGTCGTCGAGTTCGAACTCCGCCTCGACGCCCTCGGCTCGGACCTTGCGGTCGACCAGGTCGACGGTGATCTCGGCGGTCGGGTCGGCCTCGGTGAGCTCCCACAGCCGGTCGACGGTCTCCTGCGGCAGGACGACGGTCAGCAGACCGTTCTTCAGCGAGTTGCCGCGGAAGATGTCGGCGAAGCGGGAGGAGATCACCGTCTTGAACCCGAAGTTCTGCAGGGCCCAGACGGCGTGCTCGCGCGAGGAGCCGGTGCCGAAGTCGGGGCCGGCGACCAGCACGGTCGCACCGGCGCGCTCGGGGCGGTTGGTGACGAACTCCGGGTCCTTGCGCCAGGCCTCGAAGAGCCCGTCCTCGAACCCGTCACGGGTGATCTTCTTCAGCCAGTGGGCGGGGATGATCTGGTCGGTGTCGACGTTGCTGCGGCGCAGCGGGACGGCACGGCCGGTGTGGGTGGTGAAGGCTTCCATGGCTCAGACTCCGGCGGTGGCGTTGGCGGGGAACAGGTCGGCGGGCGAGGCCAGATGGCCCAGCACCGCGGTGGCGGCGGCCACCTGCGGGGAGACCAGGTGGGTGCGTCCGCCCTTGCCCTGCCGGCCCTCGAAGTTGCGGTTGGAGGTGGACGCGGAACGCTCGCCCGGGGCCAGTTGGTCGGGGTTCATGCCCAGGCACATGGAGCAGCCCGCGTGCCGCCATTCGGCTCCGGCGTCCTTGAAGACCTTGTCCAGGCCCTCCTCGACGGCCTGGAGCGCGACCCGGACGGAGCCGGGGACGACCAGCATCCGTACGCCGTCGGCGACTTTGCGGCCCCCGATGATGTCGGCGACGGCGCGCAGGTCCTCGATGCGGCCGTTGGTGCAGGAACCTACGAAGACGGTGTCGACCTTGATGTCGCGCAGCGGCTGGCCCGCGGTCAACCCCATGTACTCCAGGGCCTTTTCGGCGGCCAGGCGCTCCGAAGCGTCCTCGTACGAAGCCGGGTCGGGGACGTTCGCGGACAGCGGCGCGCCCTGGCCCGGGTTGGTGCCCCAGGTGACGAACGGGGAGAGCGCGGAGCCGTCGATGACGACCTCGGCGTCGAAGACGGCGTCCTCGTCGGTGCGCAGGGTCTTCCAGTACGCGACCGCCGCGTCCCAGTCCTCGCCCTTCGGGGCGTGGTCGCGGCCCTCCAGGTAGTCGAAGGTGGTCTGGTCGGGGGCGATCATGCCCGCGCGGGCGCCGGCCTCGATCGACATGTTGCAGATGGTCATGCGGGCTTCCATCGAGAGCTTCTCGACGGCCTCGCCGCGGTACTCCAGGATGTAGCCCTGGCCGCCGCCGGTACCGATCTTGGCGATGATCGCCAGGATCAGGTCCTTGGCGGTGACGCCCTCGGCCAGCTCGCCGGTGACCGTGATGGCCATCGTCTTCGGGCGGGCCAGCGGCAGCGTCTGGGTGGCCAGCACGTGCTCGACCTGGCTGGTGCCGATGCCGAAGGCCAGCGCGCCGAAGGCGCCGTGCGTCGAGGTGTGGGAGTCACCGCAGACCACGGTGGTGCCCGGCTGCGTCAGACCCAGCTGCGGGCCGACGACGTGCACGACACCCTGCTCCACGTCACCCAGCGAGTGCAGGCGGACACCGAACTCGGCGCAGTTCTTGCGCAGCGTCTCCAGCTGGGCCCGGGAGACCGGGTCCGCGATCGGCTTGTCGATGTCGAGGGTGGGGGTGTTGTGGTCCTCGGTCGCGATGGTGAGGTCCAGGCGCCGGACCTTGCGGCCGGCCTGGCGCAGCCCTTCGAAGGCCTGCGGGCTGGTCACCTCGTGCAGCAGGTGGAGATCAATGAAGAGGAGATCGGGCTCGCCCTCGGCGCGCCGGACGACATGGTCGTCCCAGACCTTCTCCGCGAGTGTCCTACCCATCGCTCATTCCCTCCGGCTCACCGTCCCGGATCCAGTGGTTCGTGGACCCGTACATACAGACTCGCTGGTTCTTGGAAAATTTGAACTTGCGTTTCACAGTGTGAGACGTGAATATCGTTTCATGGACAACTCTAGCGGCGTCGGCGTTCTCGACAAGGCAGCTCTGGTATTGAGCGCACTGGAGTCCGGTCCGGCCACCCTCGCCGGGCTGGTCGCGGCGACAGGGCTCGCACGACCCACGGCACATCGCCTTGCCGTGGCACTGGAACACCACCGGATGGTGGCGAGGGACATGCAGGGCCGGTTCATCCTCGGCCCGCGGCTGGCAGAGCTTGCCGCCGCGGCCGGCGAGGACCGCCTGCTGGCCACGGCCGGACCGGTGCTCACGCACCTCCGCGACGTGACGGGCGAGAGCGCGCAGCTCTACCGGCGTCAGGGCGACATGCGCATCTGCGTGGCGGCCGCCGAGCGGCTGTCGGGCCTGCGGGACACCGTCCCGGTGGGCTCCACGCTCCCGATGAAGGCGGGCTCGGCGGCACAGATCCTGATGGCCTGGGAGGAGCCCGAGCGGCTCCACCGCGGCCTGCAGGGGGCGCGCTTCACGGCGACGGCCCTGTCCGGGGTACGGCGCCGCGGCTGGGCGCAGTCGATCGGCGAGCGGGAGCCCGGCGTGGCCTCCGTCTCGGCGCCGGTGCGCGGCCCCTCGAACCGCGTGGTGGCCTCCGTGTCGGTCTCCGGGCCGATCGAGCGCCTGACCCGGCACCCGGGACGCATGCACGCCCAGGCCGTCATCGACGCGGCCGCCCGCCTGACGGAGGCCCTGCGCCGCTCCGGCTGACCCTGCCCCGCTCCACCCACTCCCCCGGGCCCGGGGGCGCGTACGACGCCGCACACGTCCGAACTCGCGCCTCCGGGCCCCCACTTGCGCCCCGGGCGGCGGACGTCCGGAAACGGCGAAGAGGCCCTCCGCGATGATCGCGGAGGGCCTCTCCTGATGTACCCCCGACCGGATTCGAACCGGCGCTACCGCCTTGAGAGGGCGGCGTGCTAGGCCGCTACACAACGGGGGCTAGCTTTACTGCGGTACTGCGCTGGGCTACCAGGACTCGAACCTAGAATAAGGGAACCAGAAACCCTCGTGTTGCCAATTACACTATAGCCCAATGGTCTAGACCAGCCAGACCTTGGTACCCCCGACCGGATTCGAACCGGCGCTACCGCCTTGAGAGGGCGGCGTGCTAGGCCGCTACACAACGGGGGCCCTAGCGATCCTGCATCAAAACCTCCGGGAGCGACCCTGGAGATCCTGCGGGAAGGATCTGTACCCCCGACCGGATTCGAACCGGCGCTACCGCCTTGAGAGGGCGGCGTGCTAGGCCGCTACACAACGGGGGCAAAGCACTGCGTTACTACTGCACTGCGCTGGGCTACCAGGACTCGAACCTAGAATAAGGGAACCAGAAACCCTCGTGTTGCCAATTACACTATAGCCCACCGAACTTCAAGACCCTGGGGGCCTTTCGTTTGGTTAGCGCCTCCGGTTCCCGGCCTCTCGGCCCGTCTCCCCGGCGCAGAAAGAACATTACCGGATGCCTGACCGTGCTCCAAAACGGGTATCAGCGGCCAGCAGCCCGGGGAGCCGTTCGAGCCCCTCGATCCGGTGTACGCCCCCGGGCCCGGGGCCCCGCCCCCCGTTCCGGTCGAGCCAGAAGGCGGTCAGTCCCGCGTCGCGCGCGCCCCGCGCGTCGATCTCCGGCTGGTCCCCCACGTACGCCACCTCGGCCGGGGCCAGCCCGAGGGCGTCGCAGGCGGCGAGGAAGGCGGCGGCGTCGGGCTTGCTGACCCCCAGCTCGGCGGCGCACACCAGCACCTCGAAGCGGTCGCGCAGACCGAGGTGGCGCAGCTTGGGGTCCTGGTTGGCCTCGGAGGAGTTGGAGAGCACCCCGTGGCGGTAGCGGCCGGCCAGGGCGTCCAGGGCGGGCAGGACGTCCGGGAAGAGGACCCAGGCGGCCTTGTAGTGGTCCACGTAGCGCTCGAACCAGGCGTCGGCCTCGTCGGCGGTCAGGGCGGGCTCCCCGAGGAAGTCCCGCACCCGGTCCTGGCGCTGGCCGCGGAAGGTGACCTCGCCGGCGGCGAAGCGCGCCCAGTGCACTTCGGTGGCCTTCCGCCACAGGGCCAGGGCCTCGGCGGGCGTCCCGTAGCGGTCGCCGAGCCCCTCGTCCCCCAGGTGCCGCGCGAGACCGGCCGCGTCGGCCCCCGTGTAGTCGAAGAGGGTGTCGTCGATGTCCCACAGCACGGCGCGGATCGGCATGCCGGCGAGCCTACGCCGGGGCGGGCGCGCGCGGGGGCGGTACGCGGAACCCGGGAACGCCGGAGGGGCGGCAGCCGGGTCGGCTGCCGCCCCTCCGGGAGGGCGCGGGTCAGGCGGCGAGCTTCGCCAGGGCCGCGTCGATGCGCGCGATCGAGCGCTCCTTGCCCAGGATCTCCAGGGACTCGAAGAGCGGCAGGCCGACGGTGCGGCCGGTGACCGCCACGCGGACCGGGGCCTGGGCCTTGCCGAGCTTGAGGCCGTGGGCCTCGCCGGCGGTCAGGACGGCGTTCTTGAGGGACTCCGGGTCCGACCAGTCGGCGGCGAGGAGGTTCGCCCGGGCCGTGGTCAGCAGGGCCGCGGGCTCGCCCTTCATGGCCTTGTCCCAGGACGCCTGGTCCTCGACGGGCTCCTTGAGGAAGAGGAAGTCCACGTTCGCGGTGATGTCCGAGAGGACCGTCACACGGGTCTGGGCGTACGGGGCGATCCGGTCCCAGGCCTCGGCGTCGAAGTCCTCGGGCGCCCAGTTGGCGTGCGGGGCCCGCAGCCACGGGGCGCAGGCGTCCGCGAAGGCCTTCGGGTCCAGCCGGCGGATGTGGTCGGCGTTGATCGCCTCGGCCTTCTTGAGGTCGAAGCGGGCCGGGTTGGCGTTGACGCCGTCGATGTCGAACTTCGCCACCATCTCCTCGATCGAGAAGATGTCCTGGTCCTTCGAGAAGGACCAGCCGAGGAGCGAGAGGTAGTTCAGCAGGCCCTCGGGGAGGAAGCCGCGCTCGCGGTAGAGGTTGAGCGAGGACTCGGGGTCGCGCTTGGAGAGCTTCTTGTTGCCCTCGCCCATCACGTACGGCAGGTGGCCGAACTGCGGGGTGCCCTTGGCGACGCCCAGCTCGATCAGCGCCTTGTAGAGGGCGATCTGGCGGGGGGTGGAGGAGAGCAGGTCCTCGCCGCGCAGGACGTGCGTGATCTCCATCAGCGCGTCGTCGACCGGGTTGACCAGCGTGTACAGCGGGGCGCCGTTCGCGCGGACGATGCCGAAGTCCGGCACGTTCTCCGGGGTGAAGGAGAGCTCGCCGCGGACCAGGTCCGTGAAGGTGATGGTCTCGTCGGGCATCCGGAAGCGGACGATCGAGGTGCGGCCCTCGGCCTCGTACGCGGCGACCTGCTCGGCGGTCAGCTCGCGGCAGTGGCCGTCGTAGCCGGAGGGCTTGCCGGCGGCGCGGGCGGCGTCGCGGCGGGTGTCGAGCTCCTCGGTGGTGCAGTAGCAGGAGTAGGCGTAGCCGCCGTCCTGGAGCTTCCGCGCCACGTCCTTGTAGATGTCCATGCGCTCGGACTGCCGGTACGGGGCGTGCGGGCCGCCGACCTCGGGGCCCTCGTCCCAGGTGAAGCCGAGCCAGCGCAGGCTGTCGAGCAGCTGGACGTACGACTCCTCGGAGTCGCGCGCCGCGTCGGTGTCCTCGATGCGGAAGACGAACGTACCGCCGTGGTGCCGGGCGAACGCCCAGTTGAACAGGGCGGTCCGGACCAGGCCCACGTGGGGGTTGCCGGTCGGGGAGGGACAGAAACGGACGCGGTAGTTCGCGTTAGCCACGCTTGATCACCTTGTTGGTGAGAGTGCCGATGCCTTCGATGGTGACGGCGACCTCGTCGCCGACGTTGAGGGGGCCGACTCCGGCCGGGGTCCCCGTGAGGATGACGTCGCCCGGGAGCAGGGTCATGGCCTCGCTGATGTGCACGACCAGGTCCTCGACGGAGCGGACCATGTCGGAGGTGCGGCCGAGCTGGCGCTGCTCGCCGTTGACGGTGCACTGGATCGCCAGGTCGGCCGGGTCGAGGTCGGTCTCGATCCAGGGGCCGAGGGGGCAGGCGCTGTCGAAGCCCTTGGCCCGGGCCCACTGCTTCTCGCGCTGCTGGACGTCGCGGGCGGTGACGTCGTTGGCGCAGGTGTAGCCGAGGATCACGTCCTTGACGCGCTCCTTCGGGACCTCGCGGCACATGCGTCCGATCACCACGGCGAGCTCCGCCTCGTGGTGGACGTCCTGGGAGAAGGAGGGGTAGACGATCGGGTCGCCGGAGCCGACCACCGAGGTGGAGGGCTTGAAGAAGGTGATCGGCGCTTCGGGGAGCTCGTTGCCGAGCTCCGCCGCGTGCTCCGCGTAGTTGCGGCCGACGGCCACGACCTTGTTCGGGAGCACGGGCGGCAGCAGCCGGACCTTGCTCAGCGGGACCTTCGTGCCGGAGAGCTCGAAGTCCGCGAACGGGATGCCCTTGATGATGTCGAGGACGAGTTCGCCTTCGGCGCCGGGGGCAGTGCTGCCCTCGACCGCGCCGAACGCGACGTTGCCGTCGATCGAGAACCTGGCGATGCGCACCTGCTGCGTCTGCCCCTCTTGTGTTTCCGCTGGCTGGAGTCTGCGGACTCCAGGCTAACGCGGTGGGGGCGGGCGCTTCGCGCTCCTTTTACTGCGCGGCGGCGACCGGGGCGTCCACGAGGGTGGTGCGGCGCGGGTTCGCGGTCTGGGTGGGCAGCTCGACGCGGTGCTCCGGGGTGGCCGGGGCCGCCTGCAGGTCCTCGGCGTCCCTGAGGTGCGCGAGGGTGGTGCGGCGGGGGTTGGCTATGTTGCGGATCATCGACGTCGTCTTCATCGGAGTTTCGGGCCCTCGGCTCGCTGGTTGGGGTGTGGGTCGACTGCTGCGCCGGATGGGGCGCCAAGCCTTTAACAGGCAAGGCTAAACATCCGAATCCCCGAGTGAACCGGTTGGTAATAGCCATAGCCGTGTGAGTTTGCTCACCAGTCAGCGTGCAATACGGACATAACTGACAGTCAATTGCCGTCCACGAAACGGACATTGCGCCACTGAATGCGCCATTCCGCTCCTGATCATCTCGACTGGGACACCTTGCCGGACGCGAGCTTTGATTGGCGTAAGTCCGATTCATCCGCATTGGACTTCCACGTCGCGTAGCCCGCCTGTCACAAGCCGTGACCGGCTCGCCGGGGCGACACGCGCACCTTGTTGGAGATCCCCCACTGTGCTGGAATTCGCGAGACCGCCGCGGGTATCAGCCGGCGCGCAGGTGGCGCAAGAGAGCGCCGAGCGCGGTGGCATCGACAGGGAGACGCGCCGGTCACCGACGACCACCATGGGGCCGTCAGTGCCCCACGACTCGACACCGTTCCGCCGCTCATCCGGCGGGGCGCCTGGTCCAGAGGTTGCGACGCTAGTGCAGGGACGATTCAAGAGGGATGGCAAGGGGTCTCCCCAGGCCCTTCAGGGCCGAGGGGAAGCTGCGGCGGAGCAGGAGCCGCTCGGCGGGACCGACCGTGGCGCCTCGCCCCAGCACGCCCCGGGCCGCGGCCCGGCCTTCGAAGGGGCGGGGCTCGAAACCGCCCCCTCGGGCAAGGCCAAGGGCCGCGGGAAGTCCGGCAAGGCCCCCAAGGCCCCGAAGGCGAGCCGCTCCAAGGGCAAGGCCAAGGCCGAGACCGTGGAGCAGGACGAGGCGATACCCAAGGCACCCAGTTCGGGCTCGCGCCTCGCGATGCAGAACTGGCGCATCAGCACGCGACTGGTGTCGCTGCTGACCCTGCCCGTCGTCGCGGCCACCACCCTCGGTGGCTTCCGCATCAACGACTCGCTCAACGACATCGCCCAGCTGGAGCACATGCAGCTGCTGACGACGATGACCCGGCAGGCCACCAACCTGGCCGCCATGCTCCAGGAGGAGCGGGACAAGTCGGCCGGTCCGATGTCGATCACCAAGGACGGCAAGGCCAACAGCCTCGTCCAGGGTGTGCGCGACCAGACCGACGCCGCCGCCAAGGCCTTCGCCTCCGCGACCGACAAGGTCGACAGCGCGGAGGACAAGGACGAGACCCTCAAGTCGATCCGCAACAACATCCTGCAGATCGGCCGCCAGCTCACGGGCATCGAGGACATCCGCAAAAAGGCGTACATGAACGGCGCCCAGCAGACGGTCACCGAGTACAACGCCCTGATCGTCTCGCTGCTCTCGCTGTCGCAGGACATGGCCCAGGCCACCTCCAACCCGGAGATGATCAAGCGCACCCGCGCCCTGGCCGCCTTCTCCTCCGCCAAGGAGTACGCCTCCATCCAGCGCGCCATCATCGCCGCCTCGCTCCTGGAGAGCTCCGACAAGCCGGGCAAGCTGGAAGAGAACGACCGCCTCTACGGCCTCTCCGCGCTCCGCGGCGAGAGCCAGTCGAAGAAGACCTTCGAACTCGTCTACCAGGGCAAGCCCGAGGAACTCCTCGCGGCGCTCGGCGACGGCAACACCGAGATCGGCAGCGCCGACCACTACGCCCGCCGCGTGCTGAGCACCCAGGGACAGTTCGCCAAGGAGAAGAACCGGTCCTGGATGGACTGGTACGACGCCGACGACACCAAGCTCCAGGCGATGAAGGTCATCGAGCTGACCCTGCTCGAGGACATGGAGCAGAAGGCCCGCGAGCTCAAGAACGAGTCGCAGCAGGACGCCATCATCAACGGTGCCCTGATCCTCCTCGTCCTCGGTGTCTCCCTCGTCGGCGCCTTCGTCATGGCCCGGTCCATGATCCGCTCGCTGCGCCGTCTGCAGGACACCGCGACGCGCGTCGCCCAGGACCGTCTGCCCGAGCTCGTCAAGCAGCTGTCGGAGTCGGACCCGCAGGACGTCGACACCTCCGTGGAGTCCGTCGGCCTGCACACCCGCGACGAGATCGGCCAGGTGGCCGCGGCCTTCGACGACGTGCACCGCGAGGCCGTCCGCCTCGCCGCCGAGCAGGCCCTCCTCCGGGGCAACGTCAACGCGATGTTCACCAACCTCTCGCGCCGCTCCCAGGGCCTCATCCAGCGTCAGCTGTCGCTCATCTCCGAACTGGAGTCGCGCGAGGCCGACCCGGACCAGCTCTCCTCGCTCTTCAAGCTCGACCACCTCGCCACCCGAATGCGGCGTAACGGTGAGAACCTCCTCGTCCTCGCGGGCGAGGAGCCGGGCCGCCGGTGGACCCGCCCCGTCCCGCTCGTCGACGTGCTCCGCGCCGCCGCGTCCGAGGTGGAGCAGTACGAGCGCATCGAACTGGCGGCGGTGCCCGGCACCGACGTCGCCGGCCGCGTCGTCAACGACCTCGTGCACCTGCTCGCCGAGCTGCTGGAGAACGCCACCTCGTTCTCCTCCCCGCAGACCAAGGTCAAGGTCACCGGTCACGCGCTGCCCGACGGCCGCGTGCTGGTCGAGATCCACGACACCGGTATCGGCCTGTCCCCCGAGGACCTGGCCGCGATCAACGAGCGGCTCGCGTCGCCGCCGACCGTGGACGTCTCCGTCTCCCGCCGCATGGGCCTGTTCGTGGTCGGCCGCCTGTCCCTGCGACACGGCATCCGCATCCAACTGCGCCCCTCCGACTCGGGCGGTACGACCGCGCTCGTCATGCTCCCGGTGGACGTCGCCCAGGGCGGCAAGAAGCCGGGTCCGGCGGCGGGCCAGGGCGGCCAGGCGGGCGGCCCGGGTGCCCCCGGCGCCCAGGGTCAGGTCCCCGGCGCCGGCGCGCGTCCCCCCGTGGGCGCGGGCCAGCAGCGCGGCCAGGTCGGCGGCGGGCAGCGGCCCGCCCTGCCCGGCCAGGGCGGCCCGGCCGGCGGTCCGCAGCAGCGGCCGCAGGGCCAGGGTCCCCGTCCGCAGGGCGGTCCCGCCGCCCCGACGGGCCAGGCGCAGGGCCAGGGCGGCTTCGGCGGCGGTGCCCCGATGCCCGGGCGTGGCCAGGGCGGCCCCGCCGGTGCTCCGGCCGGCCAGGACAACAACCTCTTCAGCGGCCCGCAGGCCCGCCCCGCGGGCGTGCCGCAGACCTCCGGCCCCGGTGTCTTCCCGGCCCAGGGCAACGGCTTCGAGCGCCCGCAGCCGCCCCAGGGCGGTCCGGGCCCGGTCCAGCAGCCGGGCCAGGCCCCGCAGCAGCAGGGCGGACCCGGGGCCCCGGTCAAGCGCCGGCGTCCGCAGCTCCCGCCGCAGGGCGGCGCCGCCGGGCGTCCGGAGCTCCCGGCTCCGGGCGGTCCGGCCGCCGGGATGCCGCAGGCGACCAGCTGGGGCGCCGGGCAGGCCGGGCAGGAGGCCCCGCGCGGCCACGACGAGCTGTCGGGCCCCGGCTCGACGGCGGAGTTCGCCCGCCCCGCCCTGGACCAGATGTTGGGCAACGCCCCCTACCCTCCGGCCGGCAACTCCACGACCGGGCAGTTCGAGCGCCCCGACGTACGCGGTCCCCAGGACCCGTCCGCCACCGGCCAGTTCGAGCGTCCGCAGCCCGCCGGCCACCTCGACCCCTCCGCCACCGGCCAGTTCGCGACGGGCCAGTTCGCCCGCCCCGGCGGCCCCGGTGTCGGCGGGTACGCGGACCAGCAGGGTCAGGGCCAGGGCCAGGGCCGGCAGCCCGGCGGCTACGCCCCCGCGCCGGCGCCGCGTGCCGAGGCCCCGCAGCTCCCGCAGGCGTACCAGCCGGGGGCGCTGCCCCCGGCCCAGGCCCAGCCCGGTGGTGAACAGCGCAGCCCGATCTTCGATACGCTGGAATCGAACTGGTCCGGCCAGCACGGCGGCCCGTCCGCCGGACAGGCGCCGGCCGTTCCGCAGCAGCCCCAGCAGCAGCTGCCGCAGCGGGGACAGGAGCTCGCGGCCGAGCCCGCCACCGCGGTCACCGGGAGCACGCCGACCGTCAGCTGGCGGCCCTCCCCCAACGACGAGCTGATGCGGCAGGCCGAGCGCGTGCGCCAGCCCGCGGCCGGCGGGATCACCACCTCGGGGCTCCCCCGGCGGGTGCCGAAGGCGAACCTCGTCGCCGGTACCGCCGCCCAGCAGCAGGCCGAGGCCCCGGCCGGGCCGCAGGTCTCGCGCGCCCCGGACGACGTGCGCGGCCGTCTCACCAACCTCCGACGCGGTATCCAGCAGGGACGGCAGGCCGGCGGTTCCGGCCCGGCGACCGGCAGTTACCAGATCGACCCCACTTACCAGCAGGAGCGATAGTTGAGCTCGATGAGCCAGGCGGCACAGAACCTGAACTGGTTGATCACCAACTTCGTGGACAACACCCCCGGGGTGTCCCACACCGTGGTGGTCTCCGCCGACGGACTCCTTCTGGCCATGTCCGAAGGTTTCCCCCGTGACCGCGCCGACCAGCTGGCGGCCGTGGCCTCCGGTCTGACCTCGCTGACCGCCGGAGCCTCCCGGATCTTCGAGGGCGGGGCCGTCAACCAGACCGTGGTGGAGATGGACCGTGGGTTCCTCTTCCTCATGTCCGTCTCCGACGGGTCCTCCCTGGCCGTCCTGGCGCACCCCGAGTGCGACATCGGCCTCGTGGGCTACGAGATGGCCCTCCTCGTGGACCGCGCCGGCAACGTCCTCACCCCGGACCTGCGCGCGGAGCTCCAGGGAAGCCTGCTCACCTGACACCCCCTCCCCCGGCCGGACGGTACTTCCGGCCGGGAGGACCGGGACCGCGTCCCGGAACCCCAGTACCCCCGAAGGCCGTCATCAAGTCCCCCCCACCGGCCGCCCCGTCAGACGGCACGCTGACCACTGCTGTCCAGCCCGGAGGATCAATGACCCCGCCCCCCGCCTACTCCGATGCGTACGAAGACTCGTACTCGGAAGGCGACCAGCCGCTGGTGCGTCCGTACGCGATGACCGGTGGCCGGACCCGGCCGCGCTACCAGCTCGCCATCGAGGCGCTGGTCAGCACGACGGCCGACCCGATGCACCTGTCCGGCCTGCTGCCGGAGCACCAGCGCATCTGCACCCTGTGCCGCGAGGTGAAGTCGGTCGCCGAGGTCTCCGCGCTGCTGTCGATGCCGCTCGGTGTGGCCCGCATCCTCGTCGCCGACCTGGCGGAGGCCGGCATGGTGGCGATCCACCAGCCGGGCAATGGAGAGGCCGGCGGAACGCCGGACGTAACGCTGCTCGAAAGGGTGCTCAGTGGACTTCGCAAGCTCTAACGGCAGTTCCCACGCCGGGGCGACGCGCTCCACCACCTCCGCGAAGATCGTGGTGGCGGGCGGCTTCGGCGTGGGCAAGACCACGTTCGTCGGCGCGGTCTCCGAGATCAACCCGCTGCGCACCGAAGCCGTCATGACCAGCGCCTCGGCCGGCATCGACGACCTCACCCACACCGGTGACAAGACGACCACCACGGTCGCCATGGACTTCGGCCGCATCACCCTGGACCAGGACCTGATCCTGTACCTCTTCGGTACCCCCGGACAGGACCGCTTCTGGTTCATGTGGGACGACCTCGTCCGCGGCGCCATCGGCGCCGTCGTCCTCGTCGACACCCGACGCCTCGCCGACTGCTTCCCCGCCGTCGACTACTTCGAAAACAGCGGCCTCCCCTTCGTCATCGCCCTCAACGGCTTCGACGGACACCAGCCCTACACCCCCGAAGAAGTCCGCGAGGCCCTCCAGATCGGCCCCGACGCCCCCATCATCACCACCGACGCCCGCCACCGCGGCGACGCCAAGAGCGCACTCATCACCCTCGTCGAACACGCCCTCATGGCACGTCTGAAGTAGTCCGGAAGAAAATCAGGGCATTCGGTGAAGGCCGGAAGCACAACTGCGCGGCGGGCTGTGTCCTTTGACACGGCCCGCCGCGGCGTTCATAACGTTTCGACAGAGAATTGGCCCGAGTCGGCCACCCGGTGCAGCCGTTCGGTATCGCTGCGCGCACGACCGGGCCGCCTTTTGGTGAAACTCGCTCCTTATGTCCGACTTACACCGGACGGATCAGCCGAAGAACGGCCGGATTCAACTGTTTGGAACACGGCCGTTACCCATGCTGGAATTCAACGAACTAGCTAGTAGCACCGCCGAGAGGTTGTTGGTCGAGTGAGGCGAAGCAATGCGAGCCCCGCGGATGAATCCGCGCGGGGTAACTTCACCCCGCCGCAGCGCGCGGCCGCGTCGTCCGTCGACGTGCCCGTGGAACCACAGGCGGGCGGCGGCAGCACCAGCAAGCTCTCCCCACGCAACTGGCGCGTGCCGACGCGTCTGAACGCCATCCTGCTCGTCCCCGTCCTCGTCGGACTGGTCATGGGCGGCTTCCAGGTGAAGGGCTCGATCGACACCTGGAACGAGGCGAAGGACGCGGAGAAGACGGTCCGCATAGTCCAGGCGGCCGCCGAATACGGCCAGGCCCTCCTCAACGAGCGTGACCTCAGCGCCGAGCCGCTGCTGAAGAACGACCGCGGCAACGAGGCGGTGACGAAGGCCTACGCGGCCACCGACGCCGCCAAGGCCAAGTTCGCCGCGACCGTGAAGGACATGCCCAAGAAGCAGGGCCTCGAGCGCCGCCTCGAACTCTTCCGCCAGGAGGAGCCGAAGCTGGAGCAGGTCCGCAAGACGGCCTACGCCGTCCCGGAGACCGCCAAGAAGAACCTCCCCGCCGCGGCCGGCCCCGTGCCGACCGAAGAGGGCTACGTGCTGGTCCAGCACTACCTGATGCAGTTCTCCAACGAACTGGGCCTGGGCACCGGGAACGTCACCAGCTACGGCCGCATGGTCTACGCGGTCGAGCTGGCCAAGGCGGCCAACTCGCTCCAGCGCTCCATCGGCACGCACCTGCTGGTCCGCCCGAACGAGGACGAGAACGTCCGCAAGGCCCAGCTCGTCGCCTTCTCCTCCTACGCCTACCTCGAGGAGATCGCCGCCGGCGAGTACGTCGCCGCCGGTACCGAGGAGGACACCAAGCGCCTCCAGGAGGTCATGGGCAAGAAGTCCCAGGAGGGCGCCGCCAAGCTCGCCCAGGCCAAGCAGGCCGCCGAGCAGGCCGGTACGCCCTTCAAGGCCCCGCCCGTGGTCAACGGCTCCGCCCTCACCGGCATGACCGAGGCGATAGCCGGCGGCGAGAAGCCCTCCAAGCTCGCCCTGATCGGCGTCACCCCGCAGGCCTGGCAGGCCGCCGCCACCGCCAAGTTCGACGGCTACGCCCAGGTCGAGCAGGAGCTCCTCGAGAAGGCCGTCAAGGACACCGTCGCGGTCTCCGACAAGGCCCAGAAGGACGCCATCCTGACCGGCGCCGTCGTGGTCGTCGCCCTCCTCGCCGCCTTCATCCTGGCCGCGATGATGGCCCGCCAGATGAGCCGCTCGATGCTGCGCCTGCGCACCTCCGCCTTCGAGGTCGCCGAGCAGCGCCTGCCGATGCTCGTCGACCAGCTCTCGCGCACCGACCCGGGGAAGGTCGACACGCGTGTCCAGCCGATCCCGATCAACTCCCAGGACGAGATCGGCGAGGTCGCCCGCGCCTTCGACCAGGTCCACCGGGAAGCGGTCCGGCTCGCCGCCGAGCAGGCCCTCCTGCGGGGCAACGTCAACGCGATCTTCACGAACCTCTCCATGCGCAACCAGTCGCTGATCGAGGGCCAGCTGACCCTCATCACCGACCTGGAGAACAACGAGGCCGACCCGGACCAGCTGGAGAACCTCTTCCGCCTGGACCACCTGGCCACCCGTATGCGCCGCAACGGCGAGAACCTCCTCATCCTCGCGGGTGAGAACCCGGGCCGCCGCTGGGACCAGCCGGTGCCCCTCGTGGACGTCCTGCGCGCCGCCTCCTCCGAGGTGGAGCAGTACGAGCGCATCGAGCTCTCGGGCGTCTCCGAGGCCGAGATCCACGGCCAGGCCGTGACCGACCTCGTGCACCTGCTCGCCGAGCTCCTGGAGAACGCCACCACGTTCTCCTCCCCCCAGACCAAGGTCCGGGTCAACGCCACGCGTCTGCCCGACGGCCGCGTCATGATCGAGATCCACGACAAGGGCATCGGCCTCACCGCCGAGGACTTCGCGGACATCAACCACAAGCTGGCCAACCCGCCGACCGTGGACGCCGCGATCTCGCAGCGCATGGGTCTGTTCGTGGTCGGCCGGCTGGCGGACCGCCACAGCATCCGCGTCCAGCTGCGCCCCTCGGGCGAGCAGGCCGGCACCACCTCGCTGGTCATGCTCCCCGACGCCATCACCCACGGTGGCGGTGGCGAGGGCATCCCGGACGACGACTTCACCGTCTCCTCGATCATCCCCGAGCAGCAGGCCCAGCAGGCCGCCCCGCTGCGCACGGCCGCCGAGCTCGGCTTCGACGACTCCCGCTACGAGGCCCAGGGCGGCCCGGGCGGCGAGCAGAAGCCGGTCGACCCGGTCGTGCGGTCCCTGGGCCGCGAGGAGCGCCGGGCGGCGCTGGAGGCGCAGCTCAACTTCGGGCAGGACCAGGACCCGCAGCCGGAGCAGCAGTACTCCGCCGAGGGCTATCCGGAACCCCAGCCCGAGCACGCGTACCAGCCGTACCAGGAGTACGAGCAGCCGTCCGCGCAGGGCTACGAGGCCCCGTACGAGGAGCAGGCCCAGCAGCCGTCCTACGAGGCGTTCCCGGACCAGGGCTACGCCTATCCGGAAGTCGGCTACCAGGACGGCCAGCAGGCCGCCCAGGCGTACGACGGCGGCTACGCAGAGCAGTCCTCGCAGGCCGCATGGCCCGAGCAGAACACCTACGCGGAGCCCTACCAGCAGGACTACGGGACCGAATCGGAACCCCCGGCCGCTCCCGAACCGGCCGTGGACCGCGTAGGCTTCGACCGTCCGGGCGCCGCTGCCGACACCGGTCACGCGTTGACCGGAGCGGGCCTGCCGCGACGCGGCAGCCAGCAGCAGTGGGGTTCGGGCCAGAAGGAAGCGGAGCCCACCGGTTCCCTCTTCGAGCAGCGGCCGCAGCGACAGCAGCAGCCGGCGGCACCGAAGGAGGCCCCGGCGGACCAGCCGGCCGGCGGGGGCTGGCGTTCGACGAACGACGAACGCTGGCAGCAGGCCGGCAAGCTCCGTGAGCCGAAGGCGGGCGGGGTCACCTCGTCCGGTCTCCCTCGGCGGGTGCCCAAGGCCAACCTGGTCGAGGGCGCTGCGGAGACGACCCCGCAGGGCGGCCCCCAGGTCTCCCGCGCCCCGGAGGACGTGCGCGGCAGGTTGAGCAACCTGCGCCGTGGTGTCCAGCAGGGACGCAGCGCGGGTTCCGAGCAGTCAAGTAACAGCTATGACCAGGAGCGTTAGTGTGAGCGCGATGAGCCAGGCGGCGCAGAACCTGAACTGGTTGATCACCAACTTCGTGGACAACACCCCCGGGGTGTCCCACACGGTGGTGGTCTCCGCCGACGGCCTTCTGCTGGCGATGTCCGACGGATTCCCGCGCGACCGCGCCGATCAGCTGGCGGCCGTGGCCTCCGGTCTGACCTCGCTGACCGCCGGAGCCTCCCGCATCTTCGAGGGCGGGGCCGTCAACCAGACCGTGGTGGAGATGGACCGTGGGTTCCTCTTCCTCATGTCGGTCTCCGACGGGTCCTCGCTCGCGGTGCTGGCGCACCCCGAGTGCGACATCGGCCTCGTGGGCTACGAGATGGCCCTCCTCGTGGACCGCGCGGGCAGCGTCCTCACCCCGGACCTGCGCGCGGAGCTGCAGGGAAGCCTTCTCAACTAGTAATCAGGCAGTGCGTTTCGCGTCATCGCACCGTAGGGTGCGGTGGCGCGGTTCCACAGGGAGTACTGCGTTCTTGGAGTCGGAGGAGGAAACGTGACAACACCCGGAGGACATCCTTATGGCGGCCAGCAGCCGCAGGGTGGGCACGACCAGAACCGCTTCAACTTCCCCTCCGCTCCCAGCCGGCCCGTGCCGGAGCAGAACCCCTACGCGCAGCAGCCGTACGGCCAGCCCCAGCAGCCGCAGGCGCCCCACCGGCTTCCCCAGCAGCCCCCTCGGGCCGCGCAGCCGCAGGCTCCCAAGGCGCACAACCCCCTGGTGCGTCCGTACGCGATGACCGGCGGCCGGACCCGGCCGCGCTACCAGCTCGCCATCGAGGCGCTGGTCAGTACCACGGCGGATCCCGCCCGGCTGCAAGGGCAGTTGCCCGAGCACCAGCGCATCTGCCGCCTGTGCCAGGAGATCAAATCCGTCGCGGAGATCTCGGCACTTCTCTCCATTCCTCTTGGTGTCGCCCGCATCCTCGTAGCCGACCTGGCGGAGGCGGGCCTTGTCGCCATTCACCAGCCCGGCGGCGACGAGTCTGCCGGCGGCCAGCCAGATGTGACACTGCTCGAAAGGGTGCTCAGTGGACTTCGCAAGCTCTAACGGCGGAGCGGCTCGCTCCACCACCTCCGCGAAGATCGTGGTGGCGGGCGGCTTCGGCGTGGGCAAGACCACGTTCGTCGGCGCGGTCTCCGAGATCAACCCGCTGCGCACCGAAGCCGTCATGACCAGCGCCTCGGCCGGCATCGACGACCTCACCCACACCGGTGACAAGACGACCACCACGGTCGCCATGGACTTCGGCCGCATCACCCTGGACCAGGACCTGATCCTGTACCTCTTCGGTACCCCCGGACAGGACCGCTTCTGGTTCATGTGGGACGACCTCGTCCGCGGCGCCATCGGCGCCGTCGTCCTCGTCGACACCCGACGCCTCGCCGACTGCTTCCCCGCCGTCGACTACTTCGAAAACAGCGGCCTCCCCTTCGTCATCGCCCTCAACGGCTTCGACGGACACCAGCCCTACACCCCCGAAGAAGTCCGCGAGGCCCTCCAGATCGGCCCCGACGCCCCCATCATCACCACCGACGCCCGCCACCGCGGCGACGCCAAGAGCGCACTGATCACCCTCGTCGAACACGCCCTCATGGCACGCCTCCGGTAAGCGGAGCGCACCTGCGAAAGGCCCCCGTGCCCTGGGCACGGGGGCCTTTGCCGTACCCCCCGTAACCTACGGCGGGTACGGCGAAGGCCCCGCACCGTGGACGGTGCGGGGCCTTCGTACGCCGGGCGCTGCTGCTCAGCCCTGCCAGCTGTGCGGGGCCTGGAAGCCGCGGCTGCGCTCCAGCCGGCGCCAGCCGGCGGTGGAACGGCGGGTGGGGGCGGCCTCGTCAGGGGTGGCGGCGGCGCGGGCGAGCAGGATCGCGGTGATCGCGGCCAGCTCCTCGGGCGCGGCGTTGCCCTTCTCTACCTTCAGCAGGGTGCTCATCGGTGGCAGGTCTCCTCAGCTCGTTTACTGCGGCGGGTTGCCGTGCTTGCGAGACGGCAGATCGGCGTGCTTGGTGCGGAGCATCGCGAGGGCGCTGACGAGCACTGCGCGGGTCTCGGCGGGGTCGATGACGTCGTCCACGAGGCCGCGCTCGGCCGCGTAGTAGGGGTGCATCAGCTCGGCCTTGTACTCCTTGACCATCCGGGCCCGCATGGCCTCGGGGTCCTCGGCGTCCGCGATCTGCTTGCGGAAGATCACGTTGGCCGCGCCCTCCGCGCCCATGACGGCGATCTCGTTGGTGGGCCAGGCGTAGGTCAGGTCGGCGCCGATGGACTGGGAGTCCATGACGATGTACGCGCCGCCGTAGGCCTTGCGCAGGATCAGCGAGATCCGCGGGACCGTGGCGTTGCAGTACGCGTACAGCAGCTTGGCGCCGTGGCGGATGATGCCGCCGTGCTCCTGGTCGACGCCCGGCAGGAAGCCGGGGACGTCCAGCAGCGTGATGATCGGGATGTTGAAGGCGTCGCACATCTGGACGAAGCGCGCGGCCTTCTCGGACGCGTGGATGTCCAGGACGCCGGCGAGGTGGCCGGGCTGGTTGGCGATGATGCCGACGACCTGGCCGTCCATCCGCGCCATGGCGCAGATGATGTTGCGGGCCCAGCGCTCGTGGATCTCCAGGACGTCGCCGTCGTCGACGAGCTCCTCGATGACCTTGAGCATGTCGTACGGGCGGTTGCCGTCCGCGGGGACGAGGTCC
Organism: Streptomyces sp. NPDC001594; assembly: GCF_042893675.1. Taxonomy (NCBI): domain Bacteria; kingdom Bacillati; phylum Actinomycetota; class Actinomycetes; order Kitasatosporales; family Streptomycetaceae; genus Streptomyces; species Streptomyces sp. NPDC001594. The sequence continues at coordinate 178,240 of NZ_JBIAVB010000011.1, forward strand.
AGCAGGACGTCCGAGCGCCGGTCGACCGGGTCGGTGTTCTCGTGGACCGGGGGGTTCTCGCGGTTGTTCGAGGGGAGCATCGTGATGAGGTAGCGGACCTCGGCGATGCAGGTTTCCTCGTCGTCGTACGCGAAGTGCGCGACGCCGGAGGTCTCGGCGTGCACGTCGGCGCCGCCGAGGCCGTTCTGGCTGATCTCCTCGCCGGTGACGGCGCGGACGACGTCGGGGCCGGTGATGAACATCTGCGAGGTGTCCCGGACCATGAACACGAAGTCCGTCAGGGCCGGGGAGTAGGCCGCGCCGCCGGCGCAGGGGCCCAGCATGACCGAGATCTGGGGGATGACGCCCGAGGCCTTGGTGTTGCGCTGGAAGATGCCGCCGTAGCCGGCGAGGGCGGAGACGCCCTCCTGGATCCGGGCGCCGGCGCCGTCGTTGAGGGAGACCAGCGGGGCACCGGCCGCGATGGCCATGTCCATGATCTTGTGGATCTTGGTGGCGTGGGCCTCACCCAGGGCGCCGCCGAAGATGCGGAAGTCGTGCGCGTAGACGAAGACCGTGCGGCCCTCGACCGTGCCCCAGCCGGTGATGACACCGTCGGTGTAAGGCTTCTTCGCCTCCAGCCCGAAACCGGTCGCCCGGTGCCGGCGGAGCTGCTCGACCTCCCGGAAGGAACCTTCGTCGAGCAGGAGCGCGATGCGCTCGCGGGCGGTCAGCTTGCCCTTGGCGTGCTGCGCCTCGGTCGCGCGGTCGCTGGGGCCGCGCCGGGCCTCCTCGCGGAGGGAGTGCAGCTCGGCCACGCGCCCGCGGGCGTCCGTCGGCTCGCTCGGAGTCTGGTCCACAAGGGTCATGTACCGACCTTACGAAGCCGGGCCCGTAAAACCCTCCGTTGGTTCCGCACAGTCTCGGGCCCTTTCGGCTGTGCGGGCCGGACAGAACCTCCGACGCATGCATGGACTCCCCCAGTGGGGACCTCCGTCCTTTGTGGGGGTTCTACAAATCCTCCCCGGAACGGGTGATGTAGTTGAAATTTGAACGGAATGGCTCTAGCGTGGCTCTTGTTGAACTTTGAACCAAACCGCAGGACTCCCCAGGAGGACGTCATGGCTCTCTTCTCCCGCCGCAACCGCACCGAAGCCCCCGCGGCCCCCGCCGCCGACGTCGCGCAGAGCGCGGTCGCCACGCTCGACGTCGACCCCGCGCTCGCCGCGCTCACCGGTGACTACGTCATCGACCCGAGCCACAGCAGCATCGGCTTCACCGTGCGCCACGCGATGGTGACCAACGTCCGCGGCAGCTTCGCGGAGCACGAGGGCACGCTGCACCTGGACGGCCGCGACCCCGCCCGCTCCACCGCCTCGATCGACGTCAAGATCGCCTCGGTGGGCACCGGCATCGCCGACCGCGACGCCCACCTGCGCAGCGGCGACTTCTTCGACGCCGAGGCCTTCCCGCTGATGACGTTCCGCTCCACCTCGGCGGCCCACGTCGGCGGTGACACCTACCGCATCAGCGGCGACCTGACCATCAAGGACGTCACCCGCCCGCTCTCCATCGACCTGGAGTTCGCCGGCTCGGCCACCGACGTGTACGGCAACGAGCGCGTCGGCTTCGAGGGGTCGGCGGAGATCCTGCGCTCCGACTGGGGCCTGACCTGGAACGCAGCGCTGGAGGCCGGCGGTGTGATGGTCAGCGACAAGGTGAAGCTGACCTTCGACATCTCGGCGATCAAGCAGGCCTGACCGGCGCCCCCGGGGGCGGCTACCAGCCGCCCCCGCCGTCGAATCCCCCGCCTCCCCCGTCGAAGCCGCCCCCGCCGCCGAAGTCACCGCCGCCGAAGTCGGACGGGTCGAAGTCGGCCCCGGAGACGTCTCCGCCCTCGAAACCTCCCCCGTCCATGCCGCCGCCGAAGTCGGAGGCGTAGGCCGGGGTGGACATCATCGACCCGAGCAGCGTGCCCACCAGCAGGCCGGGCAGCATGCCGCCGCCGAAGTAGCCGCCCGCCCAGGGGCCGTACGCCGGGCCGGCGTCGTAGTAGGGACGCGGCCCGTACTCGGTGTCCACGGTGCGCACCGCCGGGTCCAGGCCGTCCCGCAGCCGCACGGCGTCCGCAGCGCAGACCGGCACCGTACGCGCCGCCCCGCCGGGTGGGGCCCACTCGGCGTCCTCGGTGCTCGGACCGTGGCGCGGGTCGAAGAAGCAGGGCGCCCGCCGCTCCGGCACGGGCTCGCCGCGCCGCCGCGCGTCGAGGCACGCGAGGGCGTACCGGCCGTCCTCCAGCGCCCGGGTCACGCCCTGGACCTCCTCGGGCCGCTGGACCGAGGCCATGATCTGCTTGGCCCGTTCGTAGGAGTCGAGCCCCCGCTCGTAGTCCGCGCGCATGGCGTCGTCCGCGCCGGGCTCGCCGGGGTGGAAGTCGAGCCGTTCGAGCTCCTCGCCGAAGGCGGTGATGTCCTCGTCGACGACCACGCTCAGCCGTGCGACGGCCTCCCGCCTGGCCTCTTCCTTCCTCTTGCGGTTCCGCTTGACCAGCAGGTACCCGCCCCCGCCGCCGAGCACGGCCACCGCGCCGAGGGCGATCAGCGTCCCGGCGCCGCCGCTGCTGCCGCCGCCCCAGGAGGCCGGGGCATGGCCCTTCATCTGTGGGAGGGCCTGGTCGACGAAGGCGTTCAGTTCGGTCGCGGCGTCCACGGCCCCGCCCGCCTTCACCGCGTCGGTGAGGTTGCGGACGGCGTTGCGCGGCATGACGGCCGGGTCGGCCCCGGCGTTGAAGCCGTCGCCGAGCCGGATGGCGTAGAGCCCGGTGACACCCGTCTCGGTGCGGACCGTGCGCAGCACGCTGTCGGCGGGGAAGGCGGGGGTGGCGGGCAGCACGGCGACGAACAGCGGCTTCCCCGCGGCCTTGATCTTCGCGGCCAGGGCGTCCGCCTGCGTCTGCGACAGCTGCGCGGCGGCCCCGGGGTCCACGTAGACCGGGCCCTTCTTGAGCGCCTCCGCGACCGCGCCGGTCCCGCCGTCGGCCGCGACCGCCGCGGGGGCGCCGCCGAGCACCCCGACGGACAGGGCCAGCAGCAGACCGGACAGCACCGATCCCATACGTACGGATGTCAGCCTGGTCCTCATACCGACGACGCTACCCGAACCGCCCTTTTCCCGTGTGAGCCGGACATAAGCGCCCGCCTCCCGGGACTACTCCGCCGGTTCCACGCCCGCGTGCAGGAGGCCGTAGGTGTAGGCGTCCTCCAGGGCCTGCCAGGAGGCGGCGATGACGTTCGGGGCGACGCCCACCGTGTTCCACTCGCGGGTGCCGTCCGTCGTGGAGATCAGGACGCGGGTCGTGGACTCCGTGCCGTGCTTGCCCTCCAGGATGCGGACCTTGTAGTCGATCAGCTCGAACTTGGCCAGCTGGGGGTAGAACCGCTCCAGCGCGACCCGCAGGGCCCGGTCCAGGGCGTTGACCGGGCCGTTGCCCTCGGCCGTGGCGACGATGCGCTCGCCCTTGGCCCACAGCTTGACCGTGGCCTCGTTGGCGTGGGTGCCGTCCGGGCGGTCCTCGACGATCGCGCGCCAGGACTCCACGCGGAAGTACTTGCGGGCCCGGCCCTCGGCCTCGGCGCGCAGCAGCAGCTCGAAGGAGGCGTCGGCGGCCTCGTACGTGTAGCCCGCCAGCTCCCGCTCCTTGACGCGCTCGACCACGCGGGAGATCAGCGCGCGGTCCCCGCCGAGGTCGACGCCGAGCTCCTTGCCCTTGAGCTCGATGGAGGCGCGGCCGGCCATGTCGGAGACCAGCATCCGCATGGTGTTGCCGACCCGCTCGGGGTCGATGTGCTGGTACAGGTCCGGGTCGACCTTGATCGCCGAGGCGTGCAGGCCCGCCTTGTGCGCGAAGGCGGAGACCCCGACGTACGGCTGGTGGGTGGAGGGGGTGAGGTTGACGACCTCGGCGATGGCGTGCGAGGTGCGGGTCATCTCGGCGAGCGCGCCCTCGGGGAGGACCTTGCGGCCGTACTTGATCTCCAGGGCGGCGACCACCGGGAAGAGGTTGGCGTTGCCGACGCGCTCGCCGTAGCCGTTGGCGGTGCACTGGACGTGCGTGGCGCCGGCGTCGACGGCGGCGAGGGTGTTGGCGACGGCGCAGCCGGTGTCGTCCTGGGCGTGGATGCCCAGGCGGGCGCCGGTGTCGGCCAGGACGGTGGAGACGACCGCGGTGATCTGCGCGGGCAGCATGCCGCCGTTGGTGTCGCAGAGGACGACCACGTCGGCGCCGGCCTCGTGGGCGGTGCGCACGACGGACTTGGCGTACTCGGCGTTCGCGCGGTAGCCGTCGAAGAAGTGCTCGCAGTCGACGAAGACGCGGCGGCCCTGGGCGACCAGGTGGGAGACGGTGTCGCGGACCATCTCCAGGTTCTCGTCCAGGGTGGTGCGCAGGGCGAGCTCGACGTGCCGGTCGTGGGACTTGGCGACCAGGGTGATCACCGGTGCCCCGGACTCCAGGAGGGCGCGGACCTGCGGGTCCTCGGCCGCGGAGCCGCCGGCGCGGCGGGTGGCGCCGAAGGCGACCAGCTGGGCGTTCTTGAAGTCGATCTCGGCCCGCGCGCGGGCGAAGAACTCGGTGTCGCGGGGGTTGGCGCCGGGCCAGCCGCCCTCGATGAACCCGACGCCGAACTCGTCCAGGTGTCGGGCGATGGCCAGCTTGTCCGCGACCGTGAGGTTGATGCCCTCACGCTGGGCACCGTCGCGCAGGGTGGTGTCGAAGACGTGGAAGGCGTCGTCGAGTGCCTCTGCCGGCGCAGTCGCCTCTGTCGTCGTCATGCTGATCTGACTCCTGTCGGATGAGTGGTTCCGGAAGCCCGGGCTCCACTGCCCCCATCATCGCGCGCTGCCCGTTTCCGGCATGATTTCGGGCCTGGAAACGAAAAAACCTCTCGCGGGTGCGAGAGGTCTGCGCGCGGGTCTGGGGCACGGTGGCCGCTGCCGCGGAGGTCGTCCACGGTTCAGCGGTCACAGAGGACCGGCGCGCTGCTGTCCATAATCATGAGCCGAGCAGACACGCTCGCAGTCTGTCACACGCTCCAGCGTCCCTGGACGCCGGTCTCAGCATGCGGGCAACCACCGTCCGGCAGGCGGCCCGCGGCCCGGAACCCCTAGGGGGTGTCCCCCTAGGCCGCGAGGGTCTGGGCGAGGAATTCGCGGACGTGTTCCAGGATGTCCTCGCGCCCTATGCCGGGCAGGCCGACGGCCACCTGGATGCTGAACCCGTCGAGCAGGGCCCGCAGCCGGGCCGCGAAGCGGTCGGGGTCCACGGCGCGGAACTCCCCGCGCGAAATGCCCTCGGCGAGGAGGGCGACCAGGTCGCGGTGCCAGGCGCCCTCGATGGCGGCCTGCCGGTCGCGTTCGGCCGGGCCCGCGTTCTGGGAGCGGTTCCAGACCTCCAGCCACAGGGTCCAGTGCGGGTCCCGGGCGCCGTCCGGCACGTAGAGGTCCACGTACGCGCGCAGCCGCTCGGCCGCCGGCTCGCGGCGCGAGAGCAGGGAGCGGCGCCGGGCGCCCAGTTCCGCCTCGCTCCACTCCAGGGTCTGCAGCAGGAGCTCGTCCTTGCTGCGGAAGTAGTAGAGGAGGTGGCCGCTGCTCATGCCGACCTGCCGGCCGAGGCCCGCCATGGTCAGCCCGTCGAGGCCGCGCTCGGCGATCGTGGCCATGGCGGCGACGAGTACGTCCTCGCGCGGGGGCGCGTTCTTGCGCGCCGCCCGTACCGGTACTCCGCCCGCCGCCATGGTCACTCCTTCGTCAGGTCACGAGAGCCGCCGCGGGTGTCAGACCTTCGGCTGCTGCTGGGTGATGCAGTGGATACCGCCACCCCCGGCGAAAATCGTACGTGCGTCAACGAGGGTCACGGTCCGCTCGGGGAACAGTCCGCGGAAGATCTCGGCGGCCTCCTCGTCGCGCGGGTCGTCGAAGGCGCACAGCACCACGCCGCCGTTGCAGAGGTAGTGGTTGATGTACGAGTAGTCCACCCACTCGCCGTCCTCCTCCAGCACGGTCGGCGCCGGGATCTCCACGACCTCCAGCCGGCGGCCCTGCGCGTCGGTGGAGGCGCGCAGGATGGCGGCGATGGTCTTGCAGCGCTCGTGGTCCGGGTGGGCCGGGTCGGGCTGGGTGTGGACCATGACCACGCCGGGGCGGGCGAAGGCGGCGACGATGTCGACGTGGCCCTGGGTGCCGTAGGTGCCGTAGTCGCCGGCCAGGCCGTAGGGCAGCCAGATGGCCTTGGTGGTGCCGAGGTGGGCGTGGATCTCGCGCTCGACCTGCTCGCGGGTCCAGTCGGGGTTGCGGCCCTTGCCCAGCTGCACGGTGTCGGTGAGGAGCACGGTGCCCTCGCCGTCGACGTGGATGGCGCCGCCCTCGTTGACGAGCGGGGTGCTGAAGGTGCGGGTGCCGACGAGGTCGGAGATGTGCCGGGCGATCTTGGCGTCGTGGTCCCAGCGGGCCCATTCCTGGGCGCCCCAGCCGTTGAAGGTCCAGTCGACGGCGGCCAGCTCGCCGGCGTCGTTGGTGACGAAGGTGGGGCCGATGTCGCGCATCCAGGCGTCGTCGAGGTCGCGCTCGACCAGTTCGACGTCCTCGCCGACGACGGCACGGGCGCTGTCGGCGTCGCCCGGGGAGACGACGAGGGTCACCGGCTCGTACGCGCGCACCGCGCGGGCGACGGCGCCCCAGGCCTGGCGGGCCTCGGCGAGCTCCTGCTCGTTGGTGAAGGTGGGGTTGGGGCTGGGCCAGGCCATCCAGGTGCGCTCGTGGGGGGTCCACTCGGCGGGCATCCGGAAACCGTGGTCGGCGGGCGTGGCGGGGTTCGCGGGCTGTGCAGTCATGGCGGAGGTCCTAACGAGCTCTACAGGCGGTGCCGTTTACAAGAAGTACAGGCGGTTGAGGGAGACCGATTCGACCGCTTCGGAGCGCAGCGGTTCCCCGTCGAGGGAGACGAGTCCGCTGCGCGCGTCGACGTCGACCGCGCCCACCCGGGAGTTGAGGAGCATGTCCTTGGGGCCGATGCCGCGGGTGCCGCGTACGGCGACGCGGCGGCGGCGGGTCGGCATCTCGTCGGAGCCGAGGGCGGCGGCGGCCGCCGACACGAAGGCGACGGAGATGTCGGCGGCGGTGGCCCCGTAGGAGCCGAACTGCGGGCCGAGGACCAGCGGTTCGCAGGTGTCGGTGGCGGCGTTGGGGTCGCCGGTGACGCCGTAGGCCGGGAAGCCGGACTTCAGGACGAGCTGCGGCTTGGCGCCGAAGAACTGGGGGCGCCACAGGACGATGTCGGCGAGCTTGCCGATCTCGATGGAGCCGATCTCGTGGGCCAGGCCGTGGGCGATGGCCGGGTTGATGGTCAGCTTGGCCATGTAGCGCAGGACGCGGGCGTTGTCGTCGCCCTCGCCGTCGCCGTCCAGGGGGCCCAGCTCGCCCTTCATCTTGGCGGCCATGGCGAAGGTGCGGCGGATCGTCTCGCCCGCGCGGCCCATGCCCTGGGCGTCGGAGGAGGTGATGCCGATGGCGCCCAGGTCGTGCAGGACGTCCTCGGCCCCCATCGTGCCGGCGCGGATCCGGTCGCGGGCCATGGCGGCGTCGCCGGGCAGGTCCGGCTTGAGGTCGTGGACGGAGACGATCATGCCGTAGTGCTCGGCGACGGCGTCCCGGCCGAAGGGCAGGGTGGGGTTGGTGGAGGAGCCGATCACGTTCGGCACGCCCGCCATCTTCAGGACGTTGGGGACGTGTCCGCCGCCGCAGCCCTCGATGTGGAAGGCGTGGATGGTGCGGCCCTCCAGGACACGGAGGGTGTCCTCGACGGAGAGGCACTCGTTGAGGCCGTCGCTGTGCAGGGCCACCTGCACGTCGTGCTCCTCGGCCACGCGCAGGGCGGTGTCCAGGGCGCGGGTGTGGGCGCCCATGTCCTCGTGCACCTTGAAGCCGGAGGCGCCGCCCTCGGCGAGGGCCTCGACCAGGGGCGCGGCGTCCGAGGAGGAGCCGCGGGCGAGGAAGCCGATGTTCACGGGCCAGGCGTCGAAGGCGTTGAAGGCGTGCTTGAGCGCCCAGGGGGAGTTGACGCCGACGCCCCAGACGGGGCCGAACTCCTGGCCGATGACGGTGGTGACGCCCGCGGCGAGCGAGGCCTCCATGATCCGGGGGGAGAGCAGGTGGACGTGGGTGTCCACGGCTCCGGCGGTGGCGATCAGGCCCTCGCCGGAGACGATGCTGGTGCCGGTGCCGACGACGACGTCCACCCCGTCGAGGGTGTCCGGGTTGCCGGCCCGGCCGATCGCGTGGATCCGGCCCTCGCGGATGCCGATGGAGACCTTCTTGATGCCGAGGACGGCATCGATGACCAGGACGTTGCTGATCACCACGTCGCAGGTCTCGCGGACGGCCGCGCCCTTGAGGTGCAGGCCGTCGCGGGCCGTCTTGCCGAAACCGGCCAGGAACTCGTCGCCGGGCTTCTGGGCGTCGTACTCGACGCGGACGGTCAGCCCGGAGTCGCCGAGGCGGACCCGGTCCCCGGCGCGGGGGCCGAAGACGGAGGCGTATTCGTGCGGGTCGATGTGCCGGCTGCCGGGGGCGCAGTGCGCGCTGTGGTCGGTGTGGGGGGTCTGACGGCTCACGCCTGGTGTCCTTCCGGGGCGTCTGCGGTGGGGGCGGCCGCGCCCAGGTAGCCGCAGGCGGCGGCGCGGGCCAGGGCCTCCGCCTTGGCGCCGGGGGCGTCGAGGGGGCCGTCGACCAGTCCGGCGAAGCCGATCGCGATCCGCGCGCCGCCGATCGGGACCAGGCCGACCTCGCCCTCGCCGTGCGGGTCGAAGCGCACGGAGGAGCCGGCGGGGACGCACAGCCGCATGCCGTAGGCCGCGGCCCGGTCGAAGTCGAGGCGCGGGTTGGCCTCGAAGAAGTGGAAGTGCGAGGTGACGCTCACCGGCACGGAGGCGGTGTTGCGCACCCGCAGGTGGACGACCGGCTCCGGCTGGGGGGCGCCGGGGCCCGGTACGACCGCGCCCGGGGCGTCGTCGCCGAGCGAGTCCGCGCCCTGGATCGGGGAGGAGACCACCGCGAGACGGGAGCCGTCGTCGAAGACGGCCTCCACGTGCACCTCGGTGACCACGTCGGCCACGCCGGGCAGCACGTCGCCGGGGCCGAGGACGCTGCGGGCCTCCTCGATGGCCTCGGCCAGGCGCTTGCCGTCACGCGCCGCCTCGCAGACCGTGTCGGCGATCAGCGCCGTGGCCTCGGGGACGTTGAGCCGCAGGCCCCGGGCCCGCCGGGCCCTGGCCAGTTCCGCGGCGCTGCGCAGCAGCAGCCGGTCGCGCTCCGTAGGGGTCAGCCGCACGCCGATCCACCACCTTTTGAGTCGATGGGTTAGAGCATCACTCTAACTCTTCATTTCTTCGCCGGGAAGCATTGACCTGGGAGCAGGGCTTGGGTCACATTGAGTGTCGCTCAAACGAATAGGCCCCCACCCCCCGCCGTGCCAAGGGAGTCCCCCCATGCCCATCGAACAGCGCGGAGTCGACACCATCCCGGAGGAAGAGCGGACGAGCGGTCCCCGTGACCTGATGTCGATCCTGCTCGGCTCCAACCTCTGCCTCGGCGTGATCGTCTTCGGCTGGCTGCCCCCGTCCTTCGGACTGGGCCTGGTTCCCTCGGTCACCGCCATCGTGACCGGCACCCTGGCCGGCATCGCCTTCACCGCGCCGCTCGCGCTGGTCTCCCTGCGCACCGCGACGAACCTGTCCACCTCCAGCGGAGCCCAGTTCGGCGTACGGGGGCGGCTCGTGGGCTCGGTCGTGGGCCTGCTGCTGGCGCTCGGCTACACGGCGCTGGCCCTGTGGATCGGCGGCGACGTGATGGTCGGCACCCTGGCCCGGCTCACCGGCCTGCCGGACACCGGCCTCACCCACTCCCTGATGTACGGGGTGCTGGCGGCGTTCACCGTGGTCGGGGCCGTCTTCGGCTACCGGCTGCTGCTGCGCATGAGCAAGGCGCTCTCGATCGTCATGGTGCTCCTGCTCGCCGTCGGCATATACGCCTACGCCCCCGGCTTCACCACCGCGGCCCCGCCGGACACCGCGTACCTGCTGGGCTCCTTCTGGCCGACCTGGATCCTCGCCGTCGTCGCCGCCGGGCTCAGCGGCCCGGTCGCCTTCATCACCCTGCTCGGCGACTACACCCGCTACGTCTCCCCCCGCCGGCACAGCTCCCGCAAGGTCTACTGGGCCACCTGTACCGGCCTGTTCTTCGGCCTGCTGGTCCCGCAGCTGTTCGGCACCTACACCGCGCTGGCCGCCCGGGCCGGGGCCGACTACGCCGGGCCGCTCGTGGCCGCCGCGCCCTTCTGGTACCTGGTGCCGCTGCTGTTCGCCGCCGCGGCCGGCTCGGTGGGCAACGCCGGGCTGATGCTGTACTCCATGGGCCTGGACCTGGACGCCATCGTGCCCAAGGCCACCCGTACGAAGGCCACCGTGATCGCCGCGGCCGTCGCGACCGCCTTCGTCTTCTTCGGCTCCTTCGAGTGGAACGTCCAGTCGGCGATGACCTCGTTCGTCCTGCTGCTGACCGCGATCGGCACCCCGTGGGCCGTGATCACCCTGATCGGCTACGTGCGCTGCCGCGGCGAGTACGACGCCGACGCGCTCCAGGTGTTCAACCGGCGGGCCCGTGGCGGCGTCTACTGGTACCGCGGGGGCTGGAACCTGCCCGCCACCGCCTCCTGGGCGGCCGGCGCGGTGGTGGGACTGACCGCCGTGTCCACGCCGGTGTACGAGGGCCCGCTGCTGTCCCTCACCGGCGGGGTGGACTGCAGCTTCATCCTGTCGGGGCTGGTCGGCGGCGCGGTCTACCTGGCACTGACGCTCCGCCCGAGGGCGGCCGCCGCCGCAGAGCCGGCGGAGCAGGCGGAACAGGCCGCGGTGGCGGTCGAAGCGTAAGGGGAGCGGGAGCACCGACCCGCTCCTCCCCCGCCCGGGAACGGCCGAAGGCCCCCGCGCCCAGTGCGCGGGGGCCTTCGGCCGTTCGGGGGGACGCGCTCTAGCCGAGCGGGTGCATCCAGCCGTGGGTGTCGGCGCGGTGGCCGGTCTGGAGGTCGAGGAGCGCCTTGCGGAGCTTCATGGTGACCTCGCCGGGCTCACCGTCGCCCTGGGTCCAGCCGGCGCGCTCGGACTTGACCGAGCCGACCGGGGTGATGACGGCGGCCGTACCGCAGGCGAACACCTCGGTGAGGGTGCCGTTCTCGTTGTCGCGCTTCCAGTCCTCGGTGGAGATGCGCCCCTCCTCGGCGGTGTAGCCGAGGTCGCGGGCGATGGTGAGGAGGGAGTCGCGGGTGATGCCGGGGAGGAGCGAGCCGGTGAGCTCCGGGGTGACAATGCGGTCGCCGTACACGAAGTACAGGTTCATGCCGCCCATCTCCTCGATCCAGCGGTGCTCGACGGCGTCCAGCCAGACGACCTGGTCGCAGCCGTGCGAGGCGGCCTGGGCCTGGGCGACGAGGGAGGCCGCGTAGTTGCCGCCGGTCTTGGCGGCGCCGGTGCCGCCCTTGACGGCGCGGACGTACTCCTCCGACAGCCAGACGGAGACGGGCTTGACGCCACCGGGGAAGTAGGCGCCGGCGGGCGAGGCGATGACCATGAACAGGAACTCGTTGGCCGGGCGGACGCCCAGGCCGACCTCGGACGCGAACATGAACGGCCGCAGGTACAGGGAGGCCTCGCCGGAGTTCGGGACCCAGGCGCTGTCCTGCTTGATCAGCGCGTCGCAGGCCTCGATGAACAGCTCGGTCGGCAGCTCCGGCATGGCCATGCGGCGGGCGGAGGCCTGGAAGCGCTCGGCGTTGGCCTGGGGGCGGAAGGTGGCGACGGTGCCGTCGGGCTGGCGGTAGGCCTTGAGCCCCTCGAAGATCGTCTGCGCGTAGTGCAGGGTCATGTTGGCCGGGTCGATCGACAGCGGCGCGTACGGGACCAGCTCGGCGTCGTGCCAGCCGCGGCCCTCGGTCCACTTGATGGTCACCATGTGATCGGTGAAGTGGCGGCCGAAGCCGGGGCTGGCCAGGATCGCCTCTCGCTCCGCGTCGGACAGCGGGTTCGAGGAGGGCTTGAGCTCGATCGTGGGCGTCGTCATGAGTGCGTGTCCTTCACGGTGTGTGTATGGCGGACCGCGCTCATGCGTACTAGGACGTCCGAGCTTTCCCGTATACCGCGGCCTCGCGTTCGATTATCGCGCGCGGGGGGTCTTCGGTGAAACGGGGTGATGCGGCCCACGGGAGATGGTGGCACCCGGGGCCGTGCAGGAGAAGCCGCCGGGTGGTGGTGCGTACCCGGCGGCTTCCTCGGTGGAGCTGCCGGGTCAACCGGCTACTCGCGCGGCGAGGGCGTCGCCGATCGCGTCGGTGGAGCGGAAGGTGCCGTCGCGCTCGGCGAGGTCGGCCGAGACGGCTTCCTCGATGCGCACGGCCTGCTCCTCGTAGCCGAGGTGGCGCAGCAGGAGGGCGACGGAGAGGATCGTCGCGGTCGGGTCGGCCTTGCCGGTGCCCGCGATGTCCGGGGCCGAACCGTGGACGGGCTCGAACATCGAGGGGAAGGCGCCGGTCGGGTTGATGTTCCCGGAGGCGGCCAGGCCGATTCCGCCGGTGACGGCGGCGGCCAGGTCGGTGAGGATGTCACCGAAGAGGTTGTCCGTGACGATGACGTCGAAGCGCTCGGGCTGGGTGACGAAGAAGATCGTCGCGGCGTCGACGTGCAGGTAGTCGGTGGTGACCTCGGGGTACTCCTGGCCGACCTTGTCGAAGATGTTCTTCCACATGTGGCCCGCGTACACGAGGACGTTGTTCTTGTGGACCAGCGTCAGCTTCTTGCGCGGACGGGAGTCGGCCCGCTCGTACGCGTCCCGCACCACGCGCTCCACACCGTAGGCGGTGTTGACGCTGACCTCCGTGGCGACCTCGGCCGGGGTGCCGGTGCGCAGGCTGCCGCCGTTGCCGGTGTACGGGCCCTCGGTGCCCTCGCGGACGACGACGAAGTCGATGTCCGGGCGGCCGGCCAGCGGGGTGGCCGTGTTCGGGAAGAGCTTCGAGGGGCGCAGGTTGATGAAGTGGTCGAAGGCGAAGCGGAGCTTCAGCAGCAGACCGCGCTCCAGGACGCCCGAGGGGACCGACGGGTCGCCGATGGCGCCCAGGAGGATCGCGTCGTGGTGCTTGAGCGCTTCGAGCTCGGCGTCCGGGAGGGTCTCGCCGGTGCGGTGCCACCGCTGGGCGCCGAGGTCGTACTCCTTGGTCTCCAGCTTCACATCCTGGGGCAGGACCGCGGTAAGGACCTTGAGGCCCTGAGCCACGACTTCCTGGCCGATGCCATCACCGGGGATCACTGCGAGATTGATGCTGGTCGACATGTCGGAACCGTACTCCGTGTCCCAGCCCTCAGACATATCGCGTCCATCATGTGGACCAATCCGAACGCGACATGTCGCGGCCCGGCCGGGAGGTGCCGGGGGGCTGGGCCTCGGAGGCGCCGGTCAGTGGCCGGTGGAGCCGCCGTTGTCCCGGCGGTCGAGGGCGCGCTGCAGGGCGGCCGCGGCGTTCTTGCGGTCGTCCTCGGCCGGGGAGGAGTGGCGGACGCGGCGGGAGGCGGCGGTGGTGGGGGTCATGGTGATCGACTCCTTGAGATCACGGCGTGGCGGGGCCACGGATGAGGGGTTCCTTCAAGGCGCCGGAAGAGGCGGGGAGCCGTGCGCCGCAGGGGTTGCCTGCCAAGGGGCGCGCGCTCACGACCGCCATTCGCTGATGTGCGAGACGTTCGGCTCCTACAAAGCTAGGGCAGCCGCGGCTGTATGTCTCCGCAATTACTCGGACTTCCTAGTATCTGAGATGCGGAACCCCTCGGAAGGCCCCTCCAAAGGGCTCCGGTTTCAGGCCGATTCGGTCCGGAGTTCCCTGATCAGAGCCCTGACGGCGAGGGTGGCCGCGGATTCCGGTGTGGTGACGTATCCCACCTTCCTCACCGGCCCCTGGGGTCCCAGGGTGGCGATCTCGACCGCGTCCGTGGCCTCCCGCAGCGACAGCTCGGGCATGATCGCCATCCCCAGGCCCCGGCCGACCATCGTCAGCACCATCGCGTCGTCCTCGGCCTTGACCCTGGCCGACGGGATCCAGTCCTGGGCCGCCCACCACCGGCGGGTGTACGAGCCGCAGTTCTCGTCCCAGTCCAGCAGGGGCAGCGCCTTCGGGTCCGGGTGCCCGGCGGGGTGCACCAGCGCATAGGCCTCCCGGGTGAGCACCCCGGTCAGCAGCCCGGGCGGTACGTCGCCGGACCCGCCCAGCGTGGCGATGCCCAGGTCCGCCCGGCCGGCGGCCACCTCCCCCGCCGTCCCGGCGCCGAGTTCGCGCACCACCCGTACCTCGGGCCGGATCCCGGGGTGCAGGGCGGCGAGGCGCTCCAGGGCGGGCGGCAGCAGGTGCAGGGCCGCGCTGCGGAAGGCCGCGATGCGCAGGATGCCCTCCAGGGCCCCGTCCGCCGCGCCCCCGCCGGAGGCGGCCCGCCCGGCGGCGCGGGCCTCCGCGCCGAGGACCTCGTACAGCCGCAGGATGCGCCGGCCGAGCGCCACGGCCCGCTCCCCCGCCGGGGTGGGGCGGGCGCCGGAGCGGCCGCGCTCGAACAGCACGGCGCCGACCTTGCCCTCGCTGCCGCGCACCGAGTGGGAGACGGCGGACTGGCTGATGCCGAGCGCTCCGGCCGCGGCGGAGAAGCCGCCCGTCTCGGCGACGGCGACCAGCACCCGGAGTTCCTGCGGGGCGAGCTCGGTCACGGGGTTCCCACCTCGGCGTATGAGCCGCGTTCATGGATGCGCGGCTTCCATGAGGGCAACCCCCTGCCCGGCTCCGGGATTCCTTCCTACCGTCGTCACCATGACCACGAACACCGCTTACGCCGTCCACCAGATCGCCCGCCCGACCGGATTCCCCGTCGCGTCCGACTTCACCTACGTCTCCACCCCCGTCCCCGAACCCGCCCCCGGCACCGCGCTCGTGGAGAACCTGCTGCTGTCGGTGGACCCGTACCACCGGGGGCTGATGGACGGGGGCGAGGGCGGCTTCGAGCTGAACGCCCCGCTGGAGGGCCGGTCGGTGGGCCGGGTGCTCGCCTCGCGCGACCCGGGCCTGGCCGAGGGCGACCTGGTCTTCCACCGGTCCGGCTGGCGCACCCACGCCCTGGTCACCCTGGGCACGGACGGCACCCGCAAGCTCCGCGGCCACGAGGGGGTCCCGCTGGAGGCCTACCTGTCGATCCTGGGCGGCACGGGCCTGACCGCGTACGCCGCCCTCACGCGGACGGCCTCCCTGCGCGAGGGCGAGGACCTCTTCGTCTCCGCCGCGGCCGGCGGCGTCGGCACCGCCACCGGGCACATCGCCCGGCTGCTCGGCGCCCGCCGGATCATCGGCAGCGCGGGCTCGGCGGCCAAGGTCGCCCACCTCACGGAGGCCCTCGGCTTCGACGCCGCCTTCGACTACCACGACGGCCCGGTCGGCGAGCAGCTGGCGAAGGCCGCCCCGGAGGGGATCGACGTCTACGTGGACAACGTGGGCGGGGACCACCTGGAGGGGGCGATCGACTCCCTGCGCGAGTACGGGCGGATCGCCTGGGTCGGCGCGATCTCGATGTACAACGGCGACCGCTCGCCGGCCGCGCCCCGCAACCTCTTCGAGGTGGTGCACAAGTCCCTGCGCCTTGAAGGCGTATTGGTTCGAAACCACACCAATCTGCAGGACGAGCTGGAGGACTTCCTGGTCCCGCACCTGCGCAGCGGCCGGATCGGCACCGACACCACCGTTGTCCAGGGATTCGACCACACGGTGGAGGCCTTCCTGGGCATGCTGAACGGGAAGAACCTGGGCAAGATGCTGGTCCGCACGGTCGGTTGAGCCCGCCACCCGGAAGTTCACCGTTTTCTTACCGCACGGATGTAGACCTTTGCGGCGGCCGCCGCCACGCTTGCCGACGATGTGCCAGCGGGGCACCGAGTTGGAGGCGAGCAGCCAGTGACACCCATCAGCCGCAGGGGTTTCGTGGGGATCGGCGCCGGGCTCGTGGCGGGGGCGGCCCTGCCCGCCGCCCTGCCCACGACGGCGGCCGCGGCAGCCGCGACGGGCACGATCACCGACGTGAAGCACGTGGTGGTCCTGATGCAGGAGAACCGCAGCTTCGACCACTACTTCGGCAAGCTCAAGGGCGTCCGGGGCTTCGGCGACCGCGCCTCCGGCAACATCCCCGGCGGCTGGGGCACCTTCAACCAGCCGAACTGGGGCGGCCGGCAGTACCCGTGGCGGCTCTCGGCCACCCCCTCGGCGGGCGGCGCCGACAGCGAGACCCTCGCCCAGTGCACCGGCGACCTCCCGCACAGCTGGACCTCGCAGCACGCCGCCTGGAACGGCGGCCGGATGGACAACTGGGTCGCCGGCGTCGGCAAGACCCACACCCTCGGCCACCTGGAGCGCGCCGACATCCCCTTCCACTACGGCCTCGCCGACAACTACACCATCTGCGACGCCTACTTCTGCTCCACCCTCAGCGCCACCGGCCCCAACCGCACCTTCCTGTGGAGCGGCAAGGTGGACGCGGGCAGCAAGGACGGCGGCGAGGAGTCCGGCCTCACCTGGGAGACGTACGCGGAGGCCCTCCAGCGGGCCGGGATGACCTGGAAGGTCTACCAGAACGCCCAGGACAACTACGGGGACAACGGCCTCGCCTACTTCAAGAAGTTCACGGACGCCGCCCCCGGAAACCCCCTGTGGGACCGCGGCATGGCCTCCGTCCCCAAGGTCACCGGCTCCACCCCCGACGACATCGCCGCCGCGATCCGGGCGGACGTGGTCGCGGGCACCCTGCCCCAGGTGTCCTGGGTGGTCGCGAACGAGGCCTTCTCGGAGCACCCGTACGCCCCGCCCGGCGACGGCGCCCACTTCGTGGACCTGGTCTACCGGGCGCTCGCCGCGAACCCCGAGGTCTTCGACTCCACGGTCCTCTTCCTCAACTACGACGAGAACGACGGGTTCTTCGACCACGTCGCCCCGCCGGTCGCCCCGCCCGGCACCCCGGACGAGTACGTCGACGGCACCCCGATCGGCCTGGGCTTCCGCGTCCCCATGCTCGTCATGTCCCCGTGGACCCGCGGCGGCTGGGTCAGCTCCGAGGTCTTCGACCACACCTCGGTGCTCCGCTTCATGGAGACGTGGACCACGGCCCTGGGCACGCCCGCCCTCTGCCCCAACATCAGCGCCTGGCGCCGCAAGGTGACCGGCGACCTGACGGGCGTCTTCGACTTCGCGCACCCGGTGTACGGGCTCCCCTCCGGCCTCCCCTCGACGGCGAAGGTCATCGGCCAGTCCACCTGCGGCCCGCTGCCCAACCCCTCCCCCCAGGACAACGCCCTCCCGGTCCAGGAGGCCGGCACCCGCCCCGCCCGCGCCCTCCCCTACCAGGTCAACGGCAACCTGGACCGCTTCGAGTTCGGGCCGATGGGCAAGATCCTGGCCTGGTTCTCGATGACCAACCAGGGCCCGCAGGCCCGGCAGTCGGCGCACTTCTCGATCCACCCCCACCAGTACCGGGACACGGCCGCCTGGCAGTACACGGTCGACCCGGGCGCCACCTCCACCGACTGGTTCTCCATCGGCCTGGGCGCCGGCTCGGGCAAGTACGACATCTCGATGTACGGCCCGAACCGCTTCCTGCGCCGCTTCATCGGCGACGCCACGCGGCCCGGCAAGGACCTGGAGGTCGCCGCCCGCTACGCCGTGGAGGCAGGCACCGGCAAGATGGCGATCTGGTTCAAGATGACCAACGCCTCCGGCTCCCCGGTCACCTTCACCATCCGCTCGAATGCCTACCGCTCCGACGGCCCCTGGACGTACACGGTCCCGGCGAACTCCTCGCGCGAGGACTTCTTCAACGCCGTGGCCTACAACAAGGGCTGGTACGACTTCACCATCCTGGCCGACGCCGACGGCACCTGGTCCCGCCGCTACACCGGCCACATCGAAACGGGCGCGGCGAGCATCACCGGCAGCTGAGACCGCAACCGCTCCGTGAAAGGCCGGAAACACGCGGGAGCACCGCGTCGCGGGTTCCGTGGGCACCCCGCCCGGAAGTCCACTGCCACACGCCACCCACGGCGTCGCGGGCCCGCCGGGCACGGCGGGTGGTCCACCCCCGCTCCGCCGTCGCCGCGCAGGTCGACGCCGGTCCGCACCCCCGGGGCGGCCGGCGTGGTCCAGCCCCGTCGGCGGCCCGTCCGAGCCCGTCCCGCCCGGACGGCCGCCCCGCGCCCCACCACGGCCGGGCCGCCCAGGTCGCGGGGGTCGCGGCGGCCTTCCCGCACACGAATCGACCGACGTTCGACACCCCCATAACCCCCCTGTCGCCACACAACGGGCGTCGGCTGACGCCGTCGCCCTGGCCTCGGCAGTCCCCCCGCTGGAAGATCTGCGCATGTCGCCTGAGACCCAGCAGTGGACCCCCACCCATGGCCAGCCCTACCGGCCCGTCCCCTACCGTCCGACGCGCATGCCGAGTCAGGAATCCCTCGCGCGCGCGGCGGAACTGCGGGCCCGGATGGACGAACGGCGCACCGTGCGCCACTTCTCCCCCGACCCCGTCCCCGAGCAGGCCGTCCGCGACGCCATCGCCTGCGCCGCCACCGCCCCGTCGGGGGCGCACCAGCAGCCGTGGAGCTTCGTCCTGGTCAAGGACCCGGCGGTCCGCCGGCAGATCCGGGCCGCCGCCGAGCAGGAGGAGCAGATCTCCTACGACGGCCGCCTCGGCGACGAGTGGCTGGCCGCGCTGCGCCCCATCGGCACGGACGCCGTCAAGACCCACCTGACGGACGCCCCGGCCCTGATCGTGGTCTTCCAGCAGCGGTACTGGCTCGGCCCGGACGGCGACAAGCGCAAGCACTACTACGTGGACGAGTCGGTCGGCATCGCGGTCGGCATGCTCCTGACGGCCCTCCACCTCTCCGGCCTGGCCGCCCTGATCCACACCCCGAGCCCGATGCGCTTCCTGAGCCACGTCCTGGGCCGCCCGGAGAACGAGAAGGCCTTCGCGGTCATCCCGGTCGGCTACCCCGCAGACGACTGCGAGGTCCCGGACCTGCTCCGCAAATCCCTGGACCAGGTCCTCTTCGAGGTCTAGGCCCCCGCCTCCGGTTGAGCGGGCGGCCCGGCCTCCTCGGCCTGCCGCCCGCCCAGGACCCCCACGAGCCGCAACCCGACGCGCAGGGCCGGATGCCGGTGGGGCCGAGAATCGCGCCACCGCTGGGCCCGGTCGCCCGGAGGGGAAATGGAGACCGCCCCCGCTCCGGACTTGGGGGTACCGGAGCGGGGGCGGGATTCAGGGGAGGGCGGGTCAGCCCATGTGGGGGTAGCCGTACTCGGTCGGCGGGACCAGGGTCTCCTTGATGGAGCGGGTCGAGGTCCAGCGGAGCAGGTTGGACGCCGCGCCCGCCTTGTCGTTGGTACCCGAGGCCCGGCCGCCGCCGAAGGGCTGCTGGCCGACGACGGCGCCGGTCGACTTGTCGTTGATGTAGAAGTTGCCCGCCGCGAAGCGCAGCTTCTCCATCGTGTCGGCCGCCGCGTAGCGGTCCTGGGCGATGACGGAGCCGGTCAGCGCGTACGCCGAGACGTTCTCCATCTGGGCCAGCATCGCGTCGTATCCCTCGGCGGACTCGTCGTCGTACACGTACACCGCGAGGATCGGGCCGAAGTACTCGGTCGTGAAGACCTCGTTCTCCGGGTCCGTGCACTCGATGACGGTCGGGCGGACGAAGTAGCCCTCCGAGTCGTCGTACGTGCCGCCCGCGACGATCGTGCAGGTCGGGTCGGCCTTCGCACGGTCGATGGCGGCCTTGTTCTTCGCGAAGGAGCGCTCGTCGATGACCGCGCCGATGAAGTTCGACAGGTCGCGGACGTCACCCATGGTGATGCCGTCGACCTCGGCCGCGAACTGCTCCTTGAAGCCGTCGTTCCAGATCGAGGCCGGAACGTAGGCGCGGGAGGAGGCCGAGCACTTCTGGCCCTGGAACTCGAAGGAGCCGCGGGTCAGGGCGGTCTTCAGGATCGCGCGGTCCGCGGACGGGTGCGCGACGACGAAGTCCTTGCCGCCCGTCTCGCCGACCAGGCGCGGGTACGAGCGGTACTTCTCGATGTTGTTGCCGACCGTCTTCCACAGGTACTGGAAGGTCTTGGTCGAGCCGGTGAAGTGGATGCCGGCCAGCTCGGGGTGGTTCAGGGCCACCTCGGAGACGGCGATGCCGTCGCCGGTCACCAGGTTGATGACGCCCTTGGGCAGACCGGCCGCCTCCAGGAGCTCCATCAGGAGGACCGCGGAGTGGGTCTGCGTCGGGGACGGCTTCCACACGACCACGTTGCCCATCAGGGCCGGGGCGGTCGGCAGGTTGCCGGCGATGGCCGTGAAGTTGAACGGGGTGATCGCGTAGACGAAGCCCTCGAGCGGACGGTGGTCGCTGCGGTTCCACACGCCGGCGGAGTTCGCGGACGGCTGCTCGGCCAGGATCTGCCGGGCGAAGTGGACGTTGAAGCGCCAGAAGTCGACGAGCTCGCACGGGGTGTCGATCTCGGCCTGCTGCGCGGTCTTCGACTGGCCCAGCATGGTCGAGGCGGCCAGCTTCTCGCGCCACGGGCCGGCCAGCAGCTCGGCGGCGCGCAGGATGATCGCGGCACGGTCGTCGAAGGACATCGCGCGCCAGGCCGGGGCGGCGGCCAGGGCGGCGTCGACGGCCTCCTGGGCGTCGGCCTGGGTGGCGTTCGCGTACGTGCCGATGACCGACTTGTGGTCGTGCGGCTGGACGACGTCGAAGCGCTCGCCGCCGCCCATCCGCTTGACGCCGTTGATCGTCATCGGGAGGTCGATCGGGTTCTCGGACAGCTGCTTGAGCTGGATCTCGAGGCGCGCGCGCTCCGCGCTGCCCGGGGCGTACGAGTGGACCGGCTCGTTGACCGGCGCGGGGACCTGGGTCACAGCATCCATGGGGCGATAACTCCTTGACCTGGTTCTTGGCTAGTTCTTGGTGATCATCGAGCGGAGGAAGAACAGCAGGTTGGCCGGCTTCTCCGCGAGGCGGCGCATGAAGTAGCCGTACCAGTCCGTGCCATAGGCCGTGTAGACCCGCATTCGATGACCTTCGGAGGCGAGCCGGAGGTGCTCCTCGCTGCGGATGCCGTAGAGCATCTGGAACTCGTACTCGTCCAGCTTGCGCCCGGCCTGCCGGGCGAGTTCCTGCGCGATGGAGATCAGGCGCGGGTCGTGGGACCCGATCATCGGGTAGCCCTCGCCCTCCATGAGGATCCGCATGATCCGGACGTACGCCTTGTCGATCTCGGCCTTGTCCTGGTAGGCGACCTCGGCGGGCTCCTTGTAGGCGCCCTTCACGATCCGGACGCGGCTGCCGGCGGCGGCCAGGCGGCGGGCGTCGGCCTCGGTACGGAAGAGGTAGGCCTGGATGACGCAGCCGGTCTGCGGGAAGTCCCGGCGCAGCTCCTCGTGGATGGCGAACATCGAGTCGAGGGTGGTGTGGTCCTCGGCGTCCAGCGTCACGGTGGTGCCGATGGCGGCGGCGGCCTCGACGACCGGGCGGACGTTGGCCAGGGCGAGCTCGTGGCCGCCCTCCAGCGCCTGTCCGAACATCGACAGCTTGACCGACATCTCGACGGCCTCGCCCAGACCCAGCTCCTTGAGGCGCCCGATGAGCTCCAGGTAGGCGTCCCGGGCGGCGTACGACTGCTCCACGGCGGTGATGTCCTCGCCGACCACGTCGAGGGTGACCTCAAGGCCCTTGCGGGTGAGCTCCTCGACGATCGGGATGACCTGGTCGACCGTCTCACCGGGGATGAAGCGGTTGACCACCGGCTTGGTCACCGGGGCGGCAGAGACGATTCGGCGCATCTTGTCGCTGCGCGAAGCGGCGAGGATCGCGGGACCCAGCACGGGGCACCTCCAACGGGTGGCAGAAGCGGTCATACGGGCGCCGCGGGGGTGTGCTGCGGCCGTAGGGAATACGCAAGTAAAACCACCGTGAAATTTATGGATCTCCCCGATCCTCTGCCATCGACAGCTGTCACGCATCCGTGTCCGCGATCTCATACATCTGTCTGAAGAGACGGGCTGCGGGTGGGAGAATGTGCCCGTGAAGGGCGATTACCAGGACCTGGTGGACGAGATCTCGGCGCTGCTCGGCGCCCCGGCGACGCTGGAGAACCGGGACTTCCGTCTGATCGCCTTCGGTGCCCACGACAGCGAGGACGACCTCGCGATGGACCCCGTACGCACCCGTTCGATCCTGACCCGGCAGTCCACGGCGGCGGTGCGGTCCTGGTTCGAGGGGTTCGGCATCGCCCGGGCCACCGGCCCGGTCCGGATCCCGGCGGCGCCGGACGCGGGGGTCTTCCGGGGGCGGATCTGCCTGCCCGTGCGGTACCGGGGCATCGTCCAGGGCTATGTATGGCTCCTCGACCGGGATCCGGGTCCGGCTCCGGAGGCCCTGGAGGCGGCCATGGAGGTGGCCCAGCGGATCGGGGTGCTGCTGGCCGAGGAGGCCAAGGCGGGCGCCGACCTCTCCCGGGAGTTCCTCGCTGTGCTGACCGCCGGGCGGGGCTGGCAGCAGGACATGGCCGTGGCCTCGCTGCGGCTGGCCCTGGGTGCGGGGGCCGAGGGGCTGCACGCGGCGGTGTGCGTGGCCCCGTGGGCCGGGGAGGCGCCCTCGTCGGTGCCGGGGGCGGCGGCGGTGTGCGTCGTACCGGCGGACGCGGCGGGGGCGGGCGGGCCGGCGGGGCAGGACCGCCTGGCGGTGCTCCTGCGGCTGCGCTCCCCGGACGCCATGGGCCCGGCCCTCACGGCCCTGGGCCGCCTCCTGCCACGCCCGGTGGGGACGGTGACAGGACAACCCGGCACGCCCCGTCCGGCCGCACCCACCGGCACGAGGCCGGGGCCCGCACCCACCGGCGGAACGACGACGCCCGGCGGCGCGGCGCGGACCGGCGGCGCGAACCAGACCGGCGGGGCGGCAGGAGCTGGCGGCGCGGCGCGGACCGGCAGGACGGAGACCGGCGGCGGCGCGGGGCGGACCGGCGCGGCGCTGGCCGGCGGGGCCGCAGGGGGTGGGCGGGGTTCCGGGACGGGCGGCTCCGTCGGCGGGGTCAGCGCCGGGGTGTCCGAGCCCGCACAGGGGCTCGGGGAGCTGCCCGGCGCCTGGGGGCAGGCCGTCGCCGCCGCGCGGGCGGCCGCCGCCGAGCCGCGGCTCGGGCCGGTGGCCCAGTGGGCGGGGATCGGGCCGTACCGGATGCTGGGCGCGCTTCCCGCCGGACCCGTGGACGACCCGGCGACACGGGCCCTGCTGAGCCCGGCCCACCGGGAACTGGCCCGCACCGCCGAGGTGTTCCTCGACTGCGCCGGACAGGCCGGCCGGGCGGCGGCCGCGCTGGGCGTCCACCGCCAGACCCTGTACTACCGGCTGGGCCGGGTGGAGCAGCTGACCGGGCTCGACCTGGACTCCGGTGAGGACCGGCTGCTGCTCCACATGGCCCTCAAGTCCGCCCGGCTGAACGGCTGACCCGGCTCGGCCACCGCCCCGGCCGGCCCCCGGTCCCGACCGGAGCACCCACGCCCCCGGCCGACGCGCCCGAGCGGCCGGGCCGCCGCGGACCACCGCCCGGCCCGGCCGACGCGCTGAACGGCCGGCTCGGTGGTGGCCCCCGGTCGACGCGCCGCACGGCTACCGCGCCGCGCGCTCCGCGTCCGCGATCCCCTGGGCGAGCCTGCGCAGCCCCTCGGTGAACTCCTCGCCCGACGGGGCGCTGGCCGGGTCGAACAGCCACTGGACCATCAGGCCGTTGAGCAGCGCCTGGTAGACCGCCCCGAGGGTGCGCTCGTCGCGTTCGGTGAGCTGCTCCTCGGGGGTCCCGGTCATCATCGCGATCAGGCCCCGGCGCCCCTCGAGCTGCGAGGCGGCCAGCATGGACTTCAGCTCCGGCTTCTGGTCCCGGCTCAGGGCGACCTCCAGGCTGGCCGCCCAGACCGGCCCGGCCGCGTCGTGCTCGGCGACCACCCCGTCCCACAGGGCGCGCAGCCGCTCCAGGGAGCCCCCGGCCCCTTCGAGCCCGGCCTGCCGCCCCTGGCCCCATTCCTCGATCAGGGCGATGAACGCCTTGGTGAGCAGGGCGTCCTTGGAGCCGTAGTGGTAGCCGATGGACGCCAGGTTGGTTCCGGAGGCGCTGACGATGTCCCGCGCGGTGGTCCGCACGAACCCCTTCTCGGTGAGGCACTTCTTCGCGCCCTCGAGCAGATCTTCACGGTGTCCCATGCCGACACGGTATCAAGACATCCGTTTAATACATACGTCTATCCCGGGCTCGCGCAAAAGGACCCGGGATGCACACGCACCCCGGGCCCTTCCGCGACGAACGCGCTGCCGTCAGCCGAGGTTGACCGAACGCGCCGACGCCGCACCGATCTCCGCCGAGATGGCCGCGAGGACGTCCACCGGGACCTCCGCGTCGACGGTCAGGACGACGAGCGCCTCGCCACCCTCCTCCGCACGGGCCACCTGCATGCCCGCGATGTTCAGCCCGGCCTCGCCGAGCAGCTGGCCGACCTTGCCGACCACGCCCGGGCGGTCGGTGTAGCGGAGCACGATCATGTGGTCGGCCAGGGCCAGGTCCACGTCGTACTCGCCCACGCCCACGATCTTCTGAAGGTGCTTCGGGCCCGCGAGCGTGCCGGAGACCGACACCTCCTGGCCGTCCGCCAGGGTGCCGCGGACGGTCACCACGTTGCGGTGGTCCGGGGACTCCGAGCTCGTCGTCAGACGCACCTCGACGCCGCGCTCCTGCGCGAACAGCGGGGCGTTGACGTAGGAGACCGTCTCGTCGACGACGTCCTCGAACACACCCTTGAGGGCGGAGAGTTCGAGCACCTTGACGTCGTGCTGGGTGATCTCGCCGCAGACCTCGACGTCGAGGCGGACCGCGACCTCGCCCGCGAGGGCGGTGAAGATGCGGCCGAGCTTCTCGGCGAGCGGCAGGCCGGGGCGCACGTCCTCGGCGATGACACCGCCCTGGACGTTGACCGCGTCCGGAACGAGCTCACCGGCGAGGGCCAGGCGCACCGACTTGGCGACCGCGATGCCGGCCTTCTCCTGGGCCTCGTCCGTGGACGCGCCGAGGTGCGGGGTGCAGACGACCTGGTCGAGCTCGAACAGCGGGGAGTCCGTGCAGGGCTCCTTCGCGTACACGTCGAGGCCGGCGCCGGCGACGCGGCCCTCCTTGATGGCCGAGTACAGCGCGGCCTCGTCCACGATCCCGCCGCGGGCGGCGTTGACGATGCGGACGGACGGCTTGACCTTGTGCAGGGCCTCGTCCCCGATGAGACCGAGGGTCTCGGGGGTCTTGGGCAGGTGCACGGTGATGAAGTCGGCGACCTCGAGCAGCTCGTCCAGCGTCAGCATCTTGACGCCCATCTGGGCGGCGCGCGCCGGCTGCACGTAGGGGTCGTAGGCGACGACCTTCATGCCGAAGGCCGACATGCGCTGGGCGACCAGAACGCCGATGCGGCCGAGGCCGACGACGCCGAGGGTCTTCTCGCTGAGCTCGACGCCCGTGTACTTGTTCCGCTTCCACTCGCCGTTCTTCAGGGCGGTGTTGGCCTGCGGGATGTTGCGGGCGGTGGCGACGAGCAGGCCGCAGGCGAGCTCGGCGGCGGTGACGATGTTGGAGGTCGGGGCGTTCACGACCATCACGCCGGCCTTGGTGGCGGCGGAGACGTCCACGTTGTCGAGGCCCACACCGGCGCGGGCGACGACCTTCAGCTTCTTGGCGGCGGCGATGGCCTCGGCGTCCACCTTGGTGGCGGAGCGGACCAGGATGGCGTCGACGTCGACGATCGCGGGCAGCAGCTCCGCGCGATCCGCGCCGTTGACGTGCCGGATCTCGAAGTCCGGACCGAGCGCGTCCACCGTGGCGGGCGACAGCTCTTCGGCGATGAGTACGACAGGTTTCGAGCTCACGTGGGTCCTCACAAGTCCAGTGCGGACGGCCGTCCCGACGGCCGCAGGCGGTGGAGGGGGTAGCCGCGTGGAAGACGCACGACACTGTGGGCCTGACGCGTTGTGTTGAGCAGTGTAGTAGCGGTTCCGGCGCGGAATTCCGCCTGTACGGAAGGATCACCCGTCCGTGATTGGCCGGGGTGGACAAGCCGCACGGTCCGAGATCTCCATTCCGTCGATTTTCCGGCCGGTCCACGACGGAGGGACGGCCGGGGCGGAAGCGCGGTGGGGCCGGGACTCAAGCGTCCCGGCCCCACCGTGCGCGAGATCAGCTCTCGTCGCTGTCGACCCAGCTCATCAGCTTGCGCAGCTTCTTGCCGGTGGTCTCCAGCAGGTGCTCGGAGTCGGCCTTCTTGTACTCGTTGTACTTCGGCAGACCGGCCTTGTACTCGGCCATCCACTCCTCGGCGAACTTGCCGCTCTGGATCTCGGCGAGGACCTTCTTCATCTCGGCCTTGGTGGCCTCGGTGATGACGCGGGGGCCGGTGATGTAGTCGCCCCACTCGGCGGTCTCGGAGACCGACCAGCGCATCTTCTCCAGGCCGCCCTCGTACATGAGGTCCACGATGAGCTTCAGCTCGTGCAGGCACTCGAAGTACGCGATCTCCGGCTGGTAGCCGGCCTCGGTCAGGGTCTCGAAACCGGCCTTGACCAGGGCGGAGGCGCCACCGCAGAGGACGGCCTGCTCACCGAACAGGTCGGTCTCGGTCTCCTCGGTGAAGGTGGTCTTGATGACGCCGGCGCGGGTGCCGCCGATGCCGGCCGCGTACGACAGGGCCAGGGCGAAGGCGTTGCCCGAGAAGTCCTGCTCGACGGCGGCGATGCAGGGAACGCCGCGGCCCTCCTCGTACTGGCGGCGGACCAGGTGGCCCGGGCCCTTCGGGGCGACCAGGGCGACGTCCACGTTGGCCGGGGGCTTGATGAAGCCGTAGCGGACGTTGAAGCCGTGACCGAAGAAGAGCGCGTCGCCCTCCTGCAGGTGCTGCTTGATCGACTCCTCGTAGATCTCGGCCTGGAGCGGGTCCGGGGTCAGGATCATGATGACGTTCGCCCAGGCGGCGGCTTCCGCCACGGGGAGGACCTTCAGGCCCTGCTCCTCGGCCTTGGCCTTGGACTTCGAGCCCTCCTTGAGGCCGACGACGACGTCGACGCCGGAGTCACGGAGCGACAGCGCGTGGGCGTGGCCCTGGCTGCCGTAACCGATGACCGCGACCTTGCGGCCCTGGATGATGGACAGGTCGGCGTCGTTCTCGTAGAACAGCTCGGCCACTGGGATATCTCCTTGGTGCGCTGATGTTGCACCCACCGTACGGCGGGGAACGGAATAAGAGTTTGTCGGTCTCGCCATGCGAACCGGGCGTGTCCCGCCCGGTCCAGGCGTGGCGTCAGGCGCGTGCCGCGCCCGTCAGGCGCTGCGCTCGAGGGAGCGCAGGCTGCGGTCCGTGATGGACCGGCCGCCGCGCCCTATGGCGATGGTGCCGGACTGCACCAGTTCCTTGATGCCGAAGGGCTCCAGCATCTTGAGCATGGCGCTGAGCTTGTCGGTGCCGCCGGTGGCTTCGATGGTGACGGCCTCCGGGGAGACGTCGACGGTCTTGGCGCGGAACAGCTGGACGATCTCGACGATCTGCGAGCGCGTCTCGTTGTCGGCGCGGACCTTCACCAGAACGAGTTCGCGTTCGATGGCGTTCGACGGCTCCAGCTCGACGATCTTGAGCACGTTGACCAGCTTGTTGAGCTGCTTGGTCACCTGCTCCAGCGGGAGGTCCTCCACGTTCACGACGATGGTGATGCGGGAGATGTCGGGGTGCTCGGTGACGCCGACCGCGAGCGAGTCGATGTTGAACCCGCGGCGGGAGAACAGGGCGGCGATCCGGGCGAGGATGCCGGGGGTGTTCTCGACCAGGACCGAGAGCGTGTGCTTGGACATGTGAGTCGTTCTCTCTCTCAGGCTCTCTCGGCTCAGTCGTCTTCGTTGTCGCCGAAGTCGGGGCGGACGCCCCGGGCTGCCATGACCTCGTCGTTGGAGGTGCCGGCGGCGACCATCGGCCACACCATGGCGTCCTCGTGGACGATGAAGTCGACCACGACCGTGCGGTCGTTGATCGCGTTGGCCTCGGCGATGACCTTGTCCAGGTCGGCCGGGTCCTCGCAGCGCAGCGCGACGCAGCCCATGGCCTCGGACAGCTTGACGAAGTCCGGGACGCGGGTGCCCTGGCGGGGGGCGACGGACTCGCCGAGCTGGGAGCCCACCGTGTCGTGGCCGGTCTCGTCACCGTGCAGGACGGTGTTGGAGTACCGCTGGTTGTAGAACAGCGTCTGCCACTGGCGGACCATGCCGAGGGCGCCGTTGTTGATGATGGCGACCTTGATCGGGATGTTGTTCAGCGCGCAGGTGGCCAGTTCCTGATTGGTCATCTGGAAGCAGCCGTCGCCGTCGATCGCCCAGACCGCGCGGTCCGGCATGCCGACCTTGGCGCCCATCGCGGCGGGGACCGCGTAGCCCATGGTCCCGGCGCCGCCGGAGTTCAGCCAGGTGCGGGGCTCCTCGTACTTGACGAAGTGGGAGGCCCACATCTGGTGCTGGCCGACACCGGCCGTGAAGATCGTGCCCTGCGGGGCGAGCGCGCCGATCCGCTCGATGACCTGCTGCGGGGAGAGCGAGCCGTCCTCGGGCAGGTCGTAGCCCAGGGGGTAGGTCTCGCGCCAGCGGTTGAGGTCCTTCCACCAGGCGGTGTAGTCGCCGGTGTGGCCCTCGTTGTGCTCGGCCTGGACGGCCTGGACGAGGTCGGCGATGACCTCGCGGGCGTCGCCCACGATCGGGACGTCGACCTCGCGGTTCTTGCCGATCTCGGCCGGGTCGATGTCCGCGTGGATGACCTTGGCGAAGGGGGCGAAGCTGTCCAGCTTGCCGGTGACGCGGTCGTCGAAGCGGGTGCCGAGGGCGATCAGCAGGTCCGACTTCTGCAGCGCGGTGACGCCGGTGACGGAGCCGTGCATGCCCGGCATGCCCACGTGCAGCGGGTGGCTGTCGGGGAAGGAGCCCAGGGCCATCAGGGTGGTGCAGACCGGGACGCCGGTCAGCTCGGCGAGGACCTTCAGCTCGGCCGTGGCGCCGGACTTCATGACGCCGCCGCCGACGTACAGGACCGGGCGCTTGGCCTGGACGATGAGCTTGGCGGCCTCGCGGATCTGCTTGGCGTGCGGCTTGGTGACCGGCCGGTAGCCGGGCAGGTCCAGGGCCGGCGGCCAGGAGAAGGTGGTCTTCGCCTGGAGGGCGTCCTTGGCGATGTCGACCAGGACCGGGCCGGGACGGCCGCTGGAGGCGATGTGGAAGGCCTCGGCGATGGTCTTGGCGATGTCCTCGGCCTTGGTGACCAGGAAGTTGTGCTTGGTGATCGGCATCGTGATGCCGACGATGTCCGCCTCCTGGAAGGCGTCGGTGCCGATGGCCTTGGACGAGACCTGGCCGGTGATCGCGACGAGCGGGACGGAGTCCATGTGGGCGTCGGCGATCGGGGTGACCAGGTTGGTGGCGCCCGGGCCGGAGGTGGCCATGCAGACGCCGACCTTGCCGGTGGCCTGGGCGTAGCCGGTGGCGGCGTGGCCGGCCCCCTGCTCGTGGCGGACCAGGATGTGACGGACCTTCTTGCTGTCCATCATCGGGTCGTACGCCGGGAGGATGCAGCCGCCGGGGATGCCGAAGACGGTGTCGCACCCCACCTCTTCGAGAGAGCGGATGAGGGACTGCGCGCCCGTGACGTGCTCAACTGCGGTGGGCTGGTGCCCACCCGTGCGGGGCCGCGGCTGCGGATGGTGGGCCCCGGAGGCCTGCTCGGTCATCGGCATTCTCTTCTCGAAGCTGAGGGTTTTACGCGGAGCGGGGGTGCCCCGGTTCTCGTCCGGGTGCGTGTGCCAGTGCAACAAAAAACCCCTCGTGCCAGGTGGCAAGCGAGGGGAGCGCGTCGGCGGTGTGGAGCGGGGACATGCAGGTCCCGGCTTCAGCCGACGCGCTTTCCAAGTACGAGAATTCGGGTGCGCATGGCATTGACCCTCCCTCCGGCGGGAGGTCGATGTCAAGCGGGTGGGACGGGCGTCTCATTATTTGAGCCTCTATGGATGACCATCGAGCCACCGGACGAGCCTCCGGCCAAGGCGGGCTGGGCCGTACCGCCCGGTACTGGGAACGTACCTCTCACGAGCGCGCGGCGCAGCCTGTATTCGTCGAGGGGGCCGGAAAACGCCATTCCCTGCCCGTGGGTGCAGCCCATGGCGCGCAGGGCGGCCACCTGCTCGGGGAGGTCCACCCCGTCGGCCACGGACTGCATGCCCAGATCGTTTGCGATGCGCAACAATCCAGCGGTGATCTTGTGCAGGCGGGCGGACTCGACCACGCCCTCGACGAGGCCCCGGTCGAGCTTGAGCAGGTCCACGGGGAGCCTGCGGAGGGCGCTGATGGCCGCGTAGCCGCTGCCGAAGCCGTCGAGCGCGATCCGTACGCCCAGCCGGTGCAGGGCCGTCAGGCGGCGTTCCAGCTCGTCGAAGGGGACCCTGGGGTCGGAGGCGGCGAGTTCGAGGACGAGGCCGCCGGAGGGCAGCCCGTGCCGGCCGAGCAGCGCCTCCACGGAGCCGCCGGGGACCGAGCGGTCGAGGAGCCGCTGGGCGGTCATCCGTACGACCACTGGTACGTCGTGCCCCGCGAGATGGCGTTCGGCGGCCTCGGACACCGCCTCCTCGAGGAGCCATCGGCTCAGTTCGGCGGCGCGGGAGGGCTCGGCCGCGCCGGCCGGTCCGCCCTCGCTGTGTTCGGCCACCCGGAGGAACTCGGACGGGGTGAAGAGGATCCCCTGGGCGGAGCGCCAGCGGGCCTGCGCGGCCACTGCGGCGACCTCGCCGTCGGCCAGGCAGACCACGGGCTGGTGGAGCAGGGCGAACTCGCCCTCGTGGAGCGCGGTGCGGAGCTTTCCGGCCAGTTCCGCCTTGCGGACCACCTCGGCCTGCATCTGGGGCGCGTACAGCTCGACCCGGTCCTTGCCCCCGGCCTTGGCCCGGTACATCGCGAGGTCCGCGTTGCGCATCAGGTCCGAAGGGGTGATGCCGGGGTCGGCGAAGGCCACGCCGATGCTGGCGGCGACCCGGACCTCGCTGCCGGCGATGCGGTAGGGCTGGGAGAGGGTGGCGCGGAGCCGGTCGGCGATCTCGTGGACCTGGTACTCGCGGGCGCTGCGGTCCCGGCTGCCGTCGCCGAGGATGAGGGCGGCGAACTCGTCGCCGCCGAGCCGGGCGGCGGTGTCCCCGGCCCGGACGGCGTCCTGGAGGCGGTGGGCGGCCTCGACGAGCAGTTCGTCGCCCGCCTGGTGGCCGATGGTGTCGTTGACGGCCTTGAAGCCGTCGAGGTCGATGAAGAGCACGGCGGTGCTGTGGTCGCCCGCGCGGCGGCCGGTCAGCGCCTGGCGGACGCGGCGGGTGAACAGGGCCCGGTTGGGCAGGTCGGTGAGCGGGTCGTGCTCGGCGCTGTGCTGGAGCTGGGCCTGGAGACGGACCCGCTCGGTGACGTCCCGGCTGTTGAGGATGAGTCCGCCCTGGTGCCGGTTGACGGTGGACTCCACGTTGAGCCATTCCCCGCCGCCGGATTTGAACCGGCACTCGATGCGGGTGGTGGGCTCCTCGGCGGGCGGGGCGGCCAGGAAACGGCGTACTTCGTGGACCACGCGGCCGAGGTCGTCGGGGTGGATCAGGGCGGCCAGCTCGGTGCCGACCAGCTCTTCCGCCTCGCGGCCGTAGACGCCGGCGGCGGCGGGGCTGACGTAGCGCAGGGTCCCGGTGGGCGCGGCGATCATGATGACGTCGCTGGAACCCTGGACCAGGGAGCGGAAGTGGTTCTCCTTCTGGGCCAGTTCCTGCGTCAGGGCGATGTTGTCGAGGAGCATGATGCCCTGCCGGACCACGAGGGCGAGGACGACCGTGCAGCCGGTGAAGACCACCATCCGGTCGACCTTCCGTCCGTCCACCACGTTGTAGAGGATGCCGAGGGTGCAGACGGCGGCCGCGAGGTACGGGGTGAGCGCCGGGAGGGAGCCGGTGATGGGGCGGCTGTGCAGCCGGTCGGCGCGCGGGGGCGCGGGGCGCGGGAGCGGTTCCGGGCGGCGCCCCGCGGCCCAGGGGGCGTAGGCCAGCAGGAGGGAGCCGGCGAACCAGCCGGCGTCGAGGATCTCCCCGGAGCGGTAGGTGGTGTTGAGCAGCGGCGAGGTGAACAGGGCGTCGCTCAGGACGGTCAGGGCGAGGGCCGCGATGGCCGTGTTGATCGCGGAGCGGTTGTTGGCCGAGCGCCGGAAGTGGAGTACCAGCACCATCGAGACCAGTGCGATGTCGAGGAGCGGGTAGGCCAGGGAGAGCGCGGCGCGCGGGACGCTGCCGGGGGCCCCGGACTGGGCGGTGCGGGCGGCGTTGGCGAGGGCCAGGCTCCAGGAGAGGGTCAGCAGCGAGCCGCCGATGAGCCAGGAGTCGAGCGCGAGGCAGACCCATCCGGCGCGGGTGACCGGGCGTTTGGCGAGGACGAGCAGGCCCACGATGGCGGGCGGGGCGAAGCAGAGGAAGGCGAAGTCGGCGAGCGAGGGCTCGGGCACCTTCTGGTCGAGGACCACCTCGTACCAGCCCCAGACGCCGTTCCCCAGGGCCCCCATGAGCGAGGAGAACGCGAACATCAGCCAGGCGGGGCGCTCGCGCCGGCCGATCGCGCGGGCGTAGTGGTAGCAGGAGACGGCGGCCAGTAAACCGGCGGTGCTGAGCCCGAAGTCGCCCATGATCTTGGCGAGTTCTTCCGAGCCCCAGCCGAGGGCGGCCCCGACGGCGTAGCCGCCGCTGACCACCGCGAGGAGGAGCTGGCCCCCCAGCCCCCTGCCGCCGCCGCCCGCGACCGGCGGCCGGGTCAGGAGCGCAGCCCCCGGGGCGCTCACCGGTCCCCCTCGCCGGCTCGTTGCGGCGCAGTCCAGTCTCGGCACCGTCGCCTCCGGCGGCTCTGCCGCATCGGATCCTTCGTCCATTGGCCGTGCATCGCCCGTCGCCCCCCAAAGTGTCCGATCACTCCCCAGCGCCAGACGTACGTGGCGCAGCCCCTTGTTCCGGACGATACACCACTTTCGTCACTCAGCGACATAGCTTCTCTACTCTCCGTTACCACCGGGAGCCGTGCGGCAACTGCTCGCATGCGTATGGACGCGGAGAGTGTGCGGTCTGGTTCAGTCCGTGATCAGAACGGTGTTCTCGACCGGCTCCCCGGCGGCGAACCGGGTGAGCTGGCGGGCGACGAGCCGCTTCGCCCGGGGCTCGAACGCCGAGCTGCTGCCGCCCACGTGAGGCGTGATGAGGACGTTCGGGGCGTGCCACAGCGGATGGCCCGGAGGCAGCGGTTCCGGGTCGGTGACGTCGAGGGCGGCGCGCAGCCGGCCGGACTCCAGTTCGGCCAGCAGGGCCTTGGTGTCGGCCACGGGTCCGCGCGAGACGTTCACCAGCAGGGCTCCGTCCTTCATCCGGCCGAGGAAGGCGGCGCCGGCCAGGCCCCGGGTGTCCTCGGTCAGCGGGGTGGTGAGGATGACCACGTCCGCGTTCGGGAGGAGGTCCGGGAGGTCGGCGAGGGCGTGCACCGGCCCGTGCGGGGCGGTGCGGGCCGAGCGGGCGACGCGGGTGATCCGCCCGCACTCGAAGGGCCGGAGCCGGTCCTCGACGGCCGCGCCGATCGCCCCGTAGCCGACGATCAGGACGGACTTGTCGGCGAGGGCCTCGTAGAAGCCGCCGCGCCACTCCTCGCGGTCCTGGCCGCGCACCATGCCGGGGATGCCGCGCAGGGAGGCGAGGGTGAGCGTCAGGGCGAGCTCGGCGGTGCTGGCCTCGTGGACCCCGCGGGCGTTGCACAGCCGGACGCCGGGGCGCAGGAGGCCGAGGCCGGGCAGGACGTGGTCGATGCCGGCGGTGAGGGTCTGCACGACGCGCAGGGCGGGCATGGCCGGGAGCGGACGCAGGGTCACGGCCTGGGACTTCATGTACGGGGTGACGTAGAAGACGCAGCCGGCCGGGTCGGCCGGGAACTCCCGCTCACCGTCCCACTGCCGGTAGCGGAAGGAGTCGGGGAGGCCGTCGATCTCCCCGGGCGGGAACGGGAGCCAGACCTCGGCGGTCGTTGCAGTCATGATCCCGAGGCTATGCGAAGTGAACGTGATCAAGCCGTTAGTTTGAGGGCCGGACCGGGACCGGGCCGGGAGGGGGGACGCAGGGGTGGAGCGCAGGTCGATCGGGTCGGGCCCGCTGACGGTGGGGGCCATAGGGCTCGGCTGCATGCCGATGAGCTGGGCCTACGCGCCGTCGCGACGCCGGGGCGAGGAGTCGCTGCGGACCCTGCACACGGCGCTGGACCTGGGGGCGAACCTGCTGGACACGGCCGATCTGTACGGGCCGTTCACCAACGAGCTGGCGGTGGGGCGGGTGCTGCGGGAGCGGCGGGCCGAGGCCTTCGTCTCGGCCAAGGTGGGGCTGCGGGCGGGCGAGGGGCACGTGGTGGCCGACGGGCGGCCGGAGTACGTGCGCCGGGCCTGCGACGCCTCGCTGCGGCGGCTGCGGACGGAGGTCATCGACCTGTACCAGCTGCACCGGGTGGACCCGGAGGTCCCGGTGGAGGAGACCTGGGGGGCGATGGCGGAGCTGGTGCAGGCCGGGAAGGTGCGGGCGCTGGGGTTCTGCGCGCTGGGCGCGGGGGCGGGGCCTGGTGCGGGGCGGCGGGGGGACCGCGGGTACCGCTCGACGCTGCGGCACCTGGAGCGGGCGCAGCAGGTGTTCCCGGTGACGGCGGTGCAGGCGGAGCTGTCGGTGTGGTCGCCCGAGGCGGCGTGGCAGCTGCTGCCGTGGTGTGCGGCGCGAGGGGTGGGGGTGCTGGCGGCGATGCCGCTGGGCAGCGGGTTCCTGACGGGGACGCTGACGCCGGGGCAGGGGTTCGAGGAGGCGGACGTGCGGGCCCGCCACCCCCGGTTCACGGCGCACGCCATGGCGTCCAACCAGGTGCTGGTGGCGGAGCTGCGGCGGGTGGCCCGGCGGCACGGGCCGGAGGTCACCGCGGCGCAGGTGGCGCTGGCGTGGGTGCTGGCGCAGGGGCCGCACGTGGTGCCGGTGCCGGGGGCGGAGCGGGCGCGCTGGGCGGCGGAGAACGCGCGGGCGGCGGAGGTACGGCTGACGGCCGGGGAGCTGGCGGGGTTCGCGGCGCTGCCCGCGGCGGTGGGGGCCTGGGACTGAGCCCGGGCTCGGGGGGGGCCGACCGCGACAACCACTCGATCGGGTGTACGAGTGGTGGAACTTGGGCACCCGCCGGATCTGTTGGGTCTTGTGAAGGGCAGAGCTGGAGGGCCGACCTGAGGGGAGCGGGACGATGCGGTACGGAGTGCGGGACGGGCGTTTGGGTGCGGGGTGGTACGGAGCCGGGGCCGGGGGTGCGCGGCGCCGGGGGGTGTTGGCGGGGCTCGCGCTGGCGGGGTGCGGGGCGCTGCTGGCGTCGGGGTGTTCGGCGTCGGGCTCGGGCGGGGCGCCGCCGGGGGCGGGGGGTTCGCCGCCGGGGGCTTCGGCGGCGGCCTCCGCGGGGGCCCCGCCGGGGGCGTCGGCGCCGCCGGCCAAGGGGTCCGTGCAGGTCACGGGTGAGGTGGCCAAGGGGCTGGAGTCCCCTTGGGGCGTGGCCCCGCTGCCGGGCGGTGACCTGCTGGTGGCCTCGCGGGACAAGGGCACGATCAGCAGGGTCCGGACGGACACGGGCGCCGTGACGGAGATCGGGAAGGTGCCCGGGGTGGCGCCCGGCGGGGAGGGCGGGCTGCTGGGGCTGGCGCTGTCCCCGCACTTCGCCTCGGACCGGCTGGTGTACGCATACTTCACGACGGAGTCCGACAACCGGATCGCCCGGATGCGCTACGACGAGCAGAGACCGCCGGGGCAGCAGCTGGGTGCGCCGGACACGGTGCTGAGGGGCATCCCCAAGGGGGTGTTCCACAACGGCGGGCGGATCGCCTTCGGCCCGGACGGGATGCTCTACGCCGGGACGGGCGAGACGGGGAACACGGCCCTGGCGCAGGACAGGAAGTCGCTGGGCGGGAAGATCCTGCGGATGACCCCCGACGGAAAACCGGTGCACGGGAATCCCGAGCCGGACTCGGTCGTCTATTCGTGGGGGCACCGCAATGTGCAGGGCCTCGCCTGGGACGCGGACAAGCGGCTGTGGGCGTCCGAGTTCGGGCAGCACAGGTGGGACGAGCTGAACCTCATCGAGCCGGGCGGCAACTACGGCTGGCCCGAGGTGGAGGGGAAGGGGGGCGCGGCGGGTTTCCGGGATCCGGTGGCCGTCTGGAAGACGGACGAGGCCTCGCCGAGCGGGATCGCCTGGGCGGAGGGCTCGATCTGGATGGCCTCGCTCAAGGGCGAGCGGCTGTGGCGGATCCCGCTGAAGGGGGCCGTCCCGGCGGCGGAGCCGGAGGCGTTCCTGACGGGGAAGTACGGGCGCCTGCGGACGGTGGTGGCGCTCGGCGGCGACCGACTGCTGCTGGTCACGAGCGAGACGGACGGGCGCGGATCGCCCCAGGCGGGTGACGACAGGATCCTGAGTCTGACGGTGCGGTGACCGACGGAGCCCCGGTTGGGGGCGGAAGGCACGGTGGGCACGGTGTTCAACATGATCGAGGAGCTGTTCAACCCGGGACGGCGGCACACGGACGAGGAGAAGAAGCGGCTGGAGCTGTCCCGGACCGACGTCGGTGACGGCGATCCGGGACGGGGGCCGATAGACCTCGACTCCGGCACGGTGCTCATACGCCCGGCCGCCCGGGAGGGTGGGGACGGCGCCCCGGAGGGGGGCGACGCCGCCTAGGGCCGCGGTGCCAGGGGGGTGAAGAGGCGCAGCCGGTGGGCGAGGGCCGCGGCCTCCCCCCGGCTCGCGACGCCCAGCTTGGCCAGGATGTTCGAGACGTGCACGCTGGCCGTCTTCGGGGAGATGAACAGTTCCTCCGCGATCTGGCGGTTGGTGCTGCCGGTCGCGACCAGGCGCAGGACGTCCCGTTCGCGGCTGGTGAGTCCCAGGGCCTCGACCGGGTCCGTCTCCGGGGCCGGTGCGGCCGGGCGGGCCTCGTCCGGGGTCAGCGGGAGCCTGGCGCGCTGGGCCAGCAGGGCCAGGTCCTCGCGCAGCCGCCGGGAGCCCAGGCGGTCGGCGGTGGCGTGGGCGTCGCGCAGCAGGCCGGCGGCCGTCTCCCGGTCCCCGCCCGAGCCCAGCAGCGCCTCGGCGAGCCGGTGGCGGGCGCGGGCCAGCAGGTAGGGGCGGTCCAGGGGGCTGACGGCCGCCTCGACGGCGGTCCAGTCGGCGACGGTGTCGCGGCCCTCGGCGCGCAGCAGCTCGGCCCTGAGGTACTCGGCGTGGGCGGTCCACACGGGTGCCGGGGTGGCCAGGGAGCGGGCCGCGGTGCGCAGGGCTTCCAGGGCGGCGGTGCGGCCTTCGTCGGTGCCGGGCAGGCCCCTCGCGTCGGCTTCGGCGGTGGCGGAGGCGAGGAGGAGGGGCCAGGCGTAGCGGTGCTGGCCGGGCGGGAAGCCGTCGGCGATGGCCTGGGCCGTCTCGGCGCGGACGTCGGCGATGCGGCCCTCGCCCTGGGCGACGCCGATGGCCAGCCGGAAGAGCGGGATCCGGTGCTGGGGCTGGCTGTCGTGGGTGCCGAAGTGGACGTGGGCGGCGGCGAGCTGGGCGGCCGCCTCGGTGAGTTCGCCGCGGCCCAGGGCCAGGTAGGCCAGGCGGGCGGAGGCGGAGCCCCGGGGTGCGGCCCCGTGGCCCACGTGCAGGGTGCGCCGGGCCGCTTCGGCGGCCTCGTCCCAGCGGCCGAGGCTGTAGAGGCTCTCGGCCATGTTCCCGCGGACCCAGGCCTCGGTGTCCAGGAGCCGGGCCCTGCCGACGAGTTCGACCCCTTGTTCGGCCAGTTCCACGGCTTCGCGGGACCGGCCCAGTGATTCGAGTTGGGAGGTGATGTTGATATGGGCACGACCTGCCACGGCCGTGAATCCGAGGGCGGCGGCGCGGTCCTTGACCTCGTGGAGTTCGGCGAGGCCGGCGTCGGTGTCCCCGGATTCCATCAGGAGGTAGCCGCGGGTGATCCGGGCGTTGAGCTCGGTCTCCTCGGCGCCGACCATCCGGGCGTACTCCACGGCCCGTTCGGCGGCGGCGAGGTTGCCGGGGCCGGGGTGGTGGAGCATGCCCCAGCCCGCGGCCCGGACGAGGACGTCGGCGTGCACCTGGGACGGGGGCAGCCCCTTGACCAGTTCCTGGGCGGTGGCGATCTCGTGCCAGCCGTCGCCGCGGCCGAGGTTGGCTATGAGGCGGGAGCGTTCGGTCCAGAACCAGGCGGCGCGCAGCGGGTCGCCGCCGTCCTCGTCGAGGATGCGCAGGGCCAGTTTGGTGAGCTTCAGGGCCCGTTCGCGTTCGCCGCCGTAGCGGGCGGCGACGGTGGCCTCCGCGAAGAGGTCGACTCGCTGGAGGGGGGTGGTGGCCGGGTCGCAGCCGCAGGGCGGGTAGACCTCGGTGTAGTCGGCGGGGCGCAGGGCGTCCCGTACCTCGTCGGGGACGCTCTCCCACAGGTCCATGGCCCGTTCGAGGAAGCCGAGCTGCTCGGAGTAGGCGTGCCGGCGGCGGGCGGTGACGGACGCGGCGAGGACGGCGGGGAGGGCCTTGGCGGGGTCGTTGGCGGCGTACCAGTAGTTGGCCAGCCGGATGATCCGCTCCTCGGCGCGGATCAGGGTCTCGTCGTCCTCCAGGGCCTGGGCGTAGCGGCGGTTGACGCGGGCGCGCTCGCCGGGCAGCAGGTCGTCGCTGACGGCCTCGCGGACCAGGGAGTGGCGGAAGCGGTATCCGTCGCCGTCGGAGGTGGCGAGGAGGATGTTGGCGCCGACGGCCGCGCGCAGGGCCTCGATCAGCTCGTCCTCGCCGAGTCCGGCGACGGCGAGCAGGAGCGGGTGTTCGACGGTGGAGCCGCCTTCGGCGACGATGCGGACCACGCGCTGTGCGGCTTCCGGGAGGACCTCGACGCGGACGAGGAGGAGGTCGCGCAGGGATTCGGTGAGCCCGGTGCGGCAGCCGCTCTCGTGGGAGGCGACGAGTTCCTCGACGAAGAAGGCGTTGCCGTCGGAGCGGTCGAAGACGGAGTCGACGAAGGCCTCGTCGGGCCGGGAGGCGAGGATCCCGGCGAGCTGGCGGCGTACCTCGCCCCGGTTGAAGCGGGACAGTTCGATGCGCCGGACGGTGCGGAGCCGGTCGAGTTCGGCGAGCAGGGGGCGCAGCGGGTGGCGGCGGTGGATGTCGTCGGCCCGGTAGGTGGCGACGAGGACGAGCCGGCCCCGGGCGAGGGTGCGGAAGAGGTAGGCCAGCAGGTGCCGGGTGGAGGTGTCCGCCCAGTGCAGGTCCTCCAGGACGAGGACGACGGTGCGGTCGGCGGCGAGGCGCTCCAGCATCCTGGCCGTCAGTTCGAAGAGGCGGGCGGTGCTCTCCTCGTCATGGGGGCCGCGGGGGGTCTCGCCGAGTTCGGGGAGGATGCGGGCGAGTTCGTCCTCCTGCCCGGCGGCCGCGGCGGCGAGTTCGGCGGGCAGCAGGCGCAGCAGGGTGCGCAGGGCCGTCGAAAAAGGGGCGAAGGGAAGGCCCTCCGCCCCGATCTCCACACAGCCTCCGACGGCCACCACGGCGCCGCGGCGGGCGGCCTCGCCGAGGAACTCCTCGGTCAGCCGGGTCTTGCCGACTCCGGCCTCACCCCCGATGAGGAGGGCCTGGGGTTCCTGGTCCGCGGCGCGGCCCAGGGCGTCGACGAGTATGGCCAGTTCGTCGGCTCGGCCGACGAACACCGGGCTGACAGATCTGGTTTCCACGCCGCCGAGCATCGCACACGGGTGCGGTCGCGCGTCAGTCGTTGTCGGTGCGCTCGTCATGTCGCGTCATTCCACGGGTTGCGCGGTGCGGGTTACGCGGCGCGGGTGAAGAGGCTCCGGTGGCGAC
Source organism: Streptomyces sp. NPDC001594 (assembly GCF_042893675.1). Classification (NCBI taxonomy): domain Bacteria; kingdom Bacillati; phylum Actinomycetota; class Actinomycetes; order Kitasatosporales; family Streptomycetaceae; genus Streptomyces; species Streptomyces sp. NPDC001594. The sequence goes on from NZ_JBIAVB010000011.1 coordinate 218,408, forward strand.
TCACCGACCTCTCGCGTTCCTGGCCTCGGGAGGAGGTGCGGGAGGCCTTCTTGGCCTCGCGGGCGATCCGGTACTCGTCGGCCTGGCGGATGAGGTCGGCGCGGCGGGCGATGGCGATCTCGGACTCGAACATCTCGTTCTCCCTGGTTGCTCTTCTCGGGCACCTCGTTCGGTGTGATCCAAGATTCGCGTCCCAGAGGGGTGCGGCACATGGGGCTGATGCCGCATCTGTGCGGGCCCGGGGTCCTTAGGCCGGGGCCCCGGGGTCCTGAGAAGGGCTTGAGCCGGGCGGGGGCGGCCTAAGGCAGGGGTAAGGCGGGGCCTATTCGGCGGCCGTCGGGAGGGGCACGAGGAGGTCGAAGTACATGAGTCCGAAGAGCAGGACACCGAGGACGCCGAGGGCGACCGCGGCCCAGGAGACGGAGCGGACCCAGGCGGGGTGGACCCGGCCGGGGGCGCCGAAGGCGGGGGCGGCGAGGACGACGGCGGCGAGGAGCAGGGCCAGGGCGGAGAGGAGGCCGTTGACGAGGGCCGTCATGTGCCAGGCGTCGCCGTACAGGGCGGCGATCTTCTCCTTGGCGGTGGTGGCGTTGGCCGACTCGATCTGGCCGATGAGGGTCTGGCGTTCGCCGATGACGCGGGCGACCCAGCTGCCGCTGAGGGCGACGAGCCCGAGGCCGGCGGCGGTGACGGCGGAGGCCGCGGAGCCGACGCCGGTGGGCCGCTCGGGGAAGGCGTCCGCCTCGTCGTCGGCCGGGTCCTCGCCCGGCTCCTGGTCGGCGTCGGCGTCGGCCTGGGGGGCTGCGGGCTCGGCGGGGGCTGCGGGCTCGGCGGGGGTGGGGGCTTCGGCCTCGGCCGGGGTGCCGGCGGCCGGCTTGTCTTCGGCGGCGTCCGCCTCGGGGGCGGTCGGGGCGGCGGTCTTGGTGGTGTCCATGGCGCGCACCGTAGGCGGCGTTTCTGAGAGGCTCCTGAGAGGGCTCGCCGCCCGTCGGGCCGGCCGGGCCGCAGGGCCCGGGCGGGGCCTGCGGCCGTGGCGGCTACGCAGTGCGGGCGGCGGCCCGTTCCGGGGCGAGGAGCGACCAGATCTCGGTGTCCTGGCGGACGCCGCGGTGCAGGTGGCTCTGCCGCAGGACGCCTTCACGGGTGAAGCCCAGGCGCCGGGCGACGGCGATGCTCTTCTCGTTGCCCACGGCCACGTGCCATTCGACGCGGTGCATGCCGCGTACGTCGAAGGCCCAGTCGATGAGCACCTGGCAGGCCCGGGTGACCAGGCCGCGGCCGGTGCCCGCGGGTTCCATCCAGCAGCCGACCTCGCAGTTGCCGGCCGCGGCGTCGAAGTTCGGGAAGAGGACCCCGCCGACGAGGGTGCCGGCGACCCGGATGCCGTAGAGGCGGGCGCCGTCGGCGGCGGACTTCTCGGCGTTGGCGCGCAGCAGCTGGCGGGCCGACTCCAGGTCGGTGGCGCGGTCGGGGAAGCCGATGAACTGCCCGATGAACTCGCGGCCGCGGTCGATGTGGGCGAGGAACTCCTCCGCGTGCCAGACCTCCAGCGGGAAGAGCTGGGCGTCGTCGGCCAGGTCTATCGCGAACATGCGTGCTTCCTTGGGATGGGTGAGGGGTCAGCGGGACAGTCCGGCCGGGGTCGCGTGGTCCGCGTCCGGCCGCTGCGCCGGAAGTGTCGCACGGGGGGCGCACTCCGGGGGTTCGATGCTGATCCTGGGCAGCCGGCGCTCCAGCCAGGCGGGGAGCCACCAGTTCGCCCCGCCGAGCAGGTGCATGAGCGCGGGGACGAGCAGGGTGCGCAGGACGAAGGCGTCGAGGGCGACGGCGGCGGCGAGCGCGATGCCGAACATCGCGATGATCCGGTCTCCGCTGAGCACGAAGGCCAGGAACACCGAGATCATGATGACGGCCGCCGAGTTGATCACGCGGCTGGTCTCGGCGAGGCCCACGCGCACGGCCCGCCGGTTGTCACCGGTCTCCAGCCACTCCTCGTACATCCGGCTGACGAGGAAGACCTGGTAGTCCATGGAGAGCCCGAAGAGCACCGACACCATGATCACCGGCAGGAAGGGCTCGATGGGGCCGGCGCTGCCCAGGCCCAGCAGCTCGCTGCCCCAGCCCCACTGGAAGATCATGACGACCACGCCGAAGGAGGCGGCCACGGCGGCGACGTTCATGGCGGCCGCCTTGAGGGGGATGCCGAGGGAGCGGAAGGCCAGCAGCAGGAGCAGGCAGCCGAGGGCGATGACCACGCCGACGAAGAGCGGCAGCTTGCCGACGATGACTTCGGCGAAGTCGTCGTAGCCGGCGGTGACCCCGCCGACGTGGGCCTTCACGGAGCTGCCGTGGGCGGCCCGGGGGATGACGTCCTCGCGGAGCCGGTCGACCAGTGCGCTCGTGGCCCGGGACTGCGGGGCGGAGTCGGGTACGACCGTGAGGACGGCGGTGTCCCCGCTGCGGTTGAAGACGGCCGGGCCCGTGGAGGCCACGCCGTGGGTGGTGCGCAGGGCGTCGGCGAGCCGCTGGACGGCGACGCGGTCACCGGCGCCGTCGAGCCGGGCGACGACCGCGAGGGGGCCGTTCACGCCGGGGCCGAAGCCGTCGGCGAGGAGGTCGTAGGCCTTGCGGGTGGTGGAGGCGGCCGGGTTGTTGCCCTGGTCGGAAGTGCCCAGGTGGAGCGAGAGGGTGGGCAGGGCGAGGACCGCCATGACGAGGGCGGCGACCAGGCCGAGGAGTTTGGGGTGGCGTTCGACGAGGGCCGACCAGCGGGCCGCGAAGCCGGTGGGGGCCTCGGGCCGGGGGCCTTCGGCGGCGAGCCTGCGGCGTTCGCGGCGGGACAGGGCCCGCACGCCGATGTAGGACAGGAGGGCGGGGAGGAGGGTGACGGAGGCCGCCACGGTGAGGACCACCGTGAGGGAGGCGGCCATGGCGACCCCGTTGAGGAAGCCCAGGCGCAGCACCAGCATGCCGAGCAGGGCGATGCAGACGGTGGCTCCGGCGAAGACGACGGCCCGGCCGGTGGTGGCGACGGCGTTCTCGGCGGCTTCCGCGACGTCGAGGCCGCGGGCCAGGCCCTTGCGGTGCCGGGTGACGATGAAGAGGGCGTAGTCGATGCCGACGCCGAGGCCGACGAGGGTGCCGAGCATGGGGGCGAAGTCGGCGACGGGCATGGCGTGCCCGAGGAGGGTGATGCCGAAATAGGCGCTGCCGACGCTGACCACGGCGGTGGCGATGGGCAGCAGGCTGGCGGCGAGGGAGCCGAAGGCGAGGAAGAGGACGACGGCGGCCACGGCCACGCCGATGACCTCGGCGAGGTGGGGGCTGGGGGCCTCGGTCAGGCCGATGGCGCGGCCGCCGAGTTCGACCTGGAGGCCGCCCGTTTCGGTGGCGGGGTTCTTCGCCGCGTCGACCACGGCCCTGGCCTGGGCCTTGGGGACGGAGTCGGCCTGCCGGTCGAAGGTGACGACGGCGTAGGCGGTGCGGCCGTCGGGGCTGATCTGGGCGGCGCCGGCGGGGCCCGTTCCGTAGGGGCCGGTGACGGAGGCGATGCCGGGGAGGGCGGCGACGGTGTCCAGGGCCCGGGTCATCCGCTGTTCGACCTCTGGGGTCCGGGCCGACTGATGCTCCGGGGTCCGCCAGACGATGGTGTCGGTGTCGCCGCCCTGGCCGTGGAAGCCGTCGCGCAGGAGGGCGTCGGCCTTGTCGGACTCGGTGCCGGGGACCGCGTAGTCGTTGGAGAACGCCGTTCCGGTGGCCGTTGCCGCGGCGGCGGTCCCGACGAGGGCGAGCAGCCAGATCAGGACGGTGACCAGCCGGTGCCGCATGCACCACCGCGCGATTGCTGCCAACGGACGTGCTCCCTGGTGGTTCGGATCTTCAGCGGGAGTCGGCCCGACGCAAAGAACGCTTGAACTCGTGAAGTCGTGGACTGGTGAGTCGTGAACTTGTGAAAGGTCCGGCCGCCGTGGGCGGCCAGGGTGCTGGGGTTTACACCTCGTTCGACACGATCGCAGCGTTTCGTGATCGTTGGTCGGTTTCGTGCGCATCGTCACAGGCCTGGCCGTCGGCGGGCGCGTCGGCGCGGTAGCCCGGGACGGAGGGCCAGCGGACGGTGAGGACGACGGTGTCCTCCTCCGCGTACCAGGAGTGGTCGACGCCGCGGCCCCAGACCACGTAGTCGCCCTGTTCGGCGAGGACGACGGTGCGGCCGGGGAACTCCAGCCGGAAGCGGCCGCTGATCAGCACCTGGAGGGCGGTGCGCCGTTCGCCGGTGACCCAGCGCTCGCGCGTCTCGCCCTTGGGGTGGACGCCCCACTTGATCTCGACGTCCTCGCTGTGGCGGGGATCGCCCGGCGCCTTGAAGTGGCCCAGCAGCCAGCCGCGGTCGGCGGCGGCGTCGGGGGCGGCCTTGCCGGTGTAGATGGTCTGGTCGTCGTTCACGAGGCGAGGTTATTGCACTTGCGGGGGCGGAGCGTCGGCTGATCAGCTGCGCGCATGACGATGGATCTTGATGAACTCCTGAAGGTGCGCGACCACTACGACGCCGAGGTGCGGCGCGGTGCGCAGGGCCCGTACGTGGAGCGGGCGGGCCGGGTCGTGCGCGTGAGCACGCCCGGCTGGAGCGGGGTGCTGTGGTCGGACCTCGACGAGGAGACGGCGGACGCGGAGATCGCGGCGCAGGTGGCGTACTTCGGTGCGCGCGGGCCGGAGCGGGGCGGGCCGGGGTTCGAGTGGAAGCTCTACGCGCACGACCGCCCGGCCGACCTGGGCGAGCGGCTGCGCGCGGCGGGCTTCGTCCCGGAGCCGCCCGAGACGCTGATGGTGGGTCGGACGGCCGACATGGCCCGCCTGCCGGTGGAGCCGCCGGAGGGGATCAGCCTGCTGCGGGTGACGGACGAGGCGGGCGCGGAGCTGATGATGAAGGCGCACGACCGGGCCTTCGGGGTCGCCCGGCCCCGGCTCAAGGAGGACGTGCTTGCCCAGCTGAGCGAGGACCCGGACTCCATCGAGGTCGTCGTGGCGATGGCCGGGGACGTCCCGGTCAGCTCGGCGCGGATGGAGTTCCGGCCCGGCAGCGCCTTCGCCGGCCTGTGGGGCGGCGGCACGGACCCCGCCTGGCGGGGCCGCGGCATCTACCGCCTCCTGGTGGCGCACCGCGCGCGGATCGCGGCCGAGCGGGGGATCCCGTACCTCCAGGTCGACGCCATGGACGACAGCCGGCCGATCCTGGAGCGGCTGGGCTTCGGGGTGCTGGGCGTCACCGTCCCCTACATCCGGCAGGGTTGACCCGCGGCGGGCCCCCGGGGCTGCCCCGAAATCGCTTTCCGGGCCGCCGAAGACCCGGCAGGATCGCGCGCATGGACACCACCGAACGCACCGGCCCGCCCCTGACCGGGGACGAACGCGAAACCCTCCGGGCCTTCCTCGACTTCCACCGGGCCACCCTCGCCTGGAAGTGCGACGGGCTCACCGACGAGCAGCTGCGCCAGCAGGCCTCGCCGCCCTCCACCCTCTCCCTGCTGGGCCTGGTCCGACACATGGCGGAGGTGGAGCGCCAGTGGTTCCGCCGCACGATCGGCGGGGACACGGAGGTCCCCCACCTGTGGTCGGACAGCCGCGACTTCCAGGCCGCCTACGACGCCTCCGGCGCGACCCGCGCCGAGGCCTTCGCCGCCTGGGAGGCGGAGGTGGCGCACGCCCGGGAGGTGGAGGCGGCCGCCGAGTCGCTGGACGTGACGGCGTACGTGCCGAAGTGGGAGGAGGAGGCCTCGCTGCGCCTGGTGATGCTGCACATGATCCACGAGTACGCCCGCCACAACGGTCACGCCGACCTCATCCGGGAGGCGATCGACGGCACCGTCGGCGCCTGACCGGACCTGACGGTCACCCGCCCCCAGAACCCCCTTATAGTTAGGCCAGCCTAACCTAAGACACTGAGGGAAGAGCGTGAGCGCTGTGACCACCGAGGCCTACGAGGTCTACCGCGACAGCTGGGGCATCCCGCACCTGCGCGCGTCCGACCCGCTCCGCCTCTCCTACGCCCAGGGCCGGACCACCGCCGTGGACCGGGCCTGGCAGCTGGAGGTCGAGCGGCACCGCGCGCAGGGCTCCAGCTCCTCCTTCCTCGGGACCGACTGCGTCCCCTGGGACCGCTTCGCCCGCCAGGCCCGCCTCGACGACACCGCCCGCCGGTGCTTCGAAGCCCTGGACCCGGACACCGCCGCCTGGGTCACCGCCTACGTCGACGGGGTCAACGCGGGCCTGGCCGAAGGCGCGGCCCGCGACGGCCGCTTCGCCGCCGCCGGCCACACCCCGGCCCCCTGGGAACCGTGGGTCCCGCTCTCGATCTGGATCGGCACCCACATCCTCTTCGCGGGCTTCGCCACCAAGCTCTGGCGCGACCGAGTCGCCCGCGCCCTCGGCGCCGAGGCGACCACCCTCTTCGCCACCGACGGCCCCGGCACCGCCGGCAGCAACGGCTGGCTGGTCCCCGGCGACCGCACCGCCACCGGCGCCGCGATCATCGCCGGCGACCCGCACCGGTTCATCGAGGACCCGGGCGTCTACCAGCAGATCCGCCTCGCCTGCCCGGAGTACGACGTCCTCGGCCTGGCCGTCCCCGGCGTCCCGGGCCTGGCCCACTTCGGCCACGCCGGACCGGTCGCCTGGGCCATCACCAACGCGATGGCCGACTACCAGGACCTCTACACCGAACGGCTGCGCCCGGCGGCCTACGGGGTCGAGGCCCTGGGCCCCGACGGCGACTGGGAGCCCGTCGCCCGCCACACCGAGACCGTCACGGTCGCGGGCGGCGAGGACGTCGAGGTCGAGATCCTCGAAACCGCCCGCGGCCCGGTGATCGTCAACGACGACTCCGCCACCCTCTCCCTGCGCTACCCGCCCCGCGTCCGCGCCGACCTCGGCTTCGCCGCCCTGCCCGCCCTGCTGCGCGCCCGCACCGTCGCCGACGTCGACCGCGCCCTGGACGGCTGGGCCGAGCCCGTCAACGTGGTGCACGCCGCCGACTCCGAGGGCGGCCTGCTGCACCGCGTCGCGGGCGCCGTCCCGCTGCGCGAGGCCGCCAACCGGCTGGGCCCCGTGCCCGCCTGGGACGCCCGGCACGCCTGGCGGGGCTGGGCCGAGACCCCCGCCGAGCCGGTGCGGGACTTCGCCGTGATGGCGAACGCGCGCGGCATCGCGGCCCCGCTCGGCGTGGAGTTCGCGCCGCCGCACCGCGCCGACCGGATCCGCGCCCTGCTCAGCGGCGCGGACGACTGGTCCCCGAAAGCCATGACCGAGGTCCACCGCGACACCCGCCTCGCCTCCGCCGAACCCCTCCTCGCCCTGCTTCCCGACCTCGACGCCCTCTCCCCCGCCGCGGCCGCCCTCCGCGACCGGCTGCTGGCCTGGGACCGGCACATGGAGGCCGACAGCACCGACGCCGCCGTCTTCGCCGCCTTCCGCACGGCCGTCGTACGCCGCCTCGCGGCCGACCCCGTCTTCGCGGACCTGGCCGGAGCCCCCGGCGGCCCGGAGGTCTTCCACCCCTGGCTGTACCTGGTCCCCCGCGTCGGCTACGCCCTGGAGGGCCTGCTCACCACACCCCTCCTCCCCGGCCTGGACCGCGCCGCGCACGTCCGCGCCGCCCTGGAGGACACGGCGGCGGCCGGCGCCCCCGAGGCCCCCTGGTCGGACGCGCACCGCCTGACCCCCTGGCAGGCCGTCCCCGACCCGGAGGCCGAGTGGCCCGGCCTGGGCGGCGACCACGACTGCGTCAACGCCACCTCCTCCGTCCCCGGCGTCACCGACACCGTCGCCCGCGCCTCGGCCGCCCGCTACGTCTGGGACCTGGCCGACCGGGAGAACAGCCTCTGGGCGGTCCCGCTCGGCGCGGACGGCGTCACCGGCGCCCCCCACCACCGCGACCAGCTCCCGCTCTGGGCGCGCTGCGAACTCGTCCCGGTCGTCACCGACTGGACCCGCCTCACCAAGGAACCCTCATGACCCGCACCCCCACCTACACCCACCCCGTAGCGGGCTTCGGCACCGTCTCCTTCACCCCCGTCGACCCCGCCGCCGACGCCGCCCTGATCCACAGCTGGGTCACCGAGGAGCGGGCCCGCTTCTGGGGCATGGGCGGGGCCAGCCGCGAGCTGGTGCAGGAGATCTACGAGGACGTGGACCGCCGCACCACCCACCACGCGTTCATGGTCAGCCTGGACGGCGAACAGGTCGCGCTCTTCCAGACGTACGACTGCGCCGAGGACCGGGTCAGCGAGTGCTACGAGGTCCGGCCCGGGGACGTGGGCGTGCACCTGCTGCTCGCCCCCAGCGGCGGCGCGGCCCGGCACGGATTCACGGGCGCCCTGATGGAGGCCTTCCTCACCTACCTCTTCACCGACGCCGGCGCCCAGCGCATCGTCGGCGAACCCGACGCCCGCAACGCCAAGGCCATCGCCCTGCTGGAGCGCACCGGCTTCGAGCTCGGCCCGGAGGTGGAACTCCCGGAGATCGACCTCCCCGAGGTCCACCTCCCGGCCAAGCCCGCCCGCCTGGCCTTCCTCAGTCGACCCGCAGCTCGCTGAGGAACCCGGTCACCAGCGCGGCCCATTCGGCCGGGCGCTCCACGAAGGGGAGGTGCCCGGTGGGCAGTTCCGCGTACCGGGCGCCCGGCACGGCCTCGGCCAGCTCCTTCTGGAGCTCGATGGGCACGAGCCGGTCCTCGGTGGTGGCGATCACGAGGGCCGGCACGGAGACCCCGGCGGCCTCCGCGCGCAGGTCGGCCCCCTTGATCAGGTCGACCTGCCCCACCGTGCCGGCCGACACGGACGCGGCGGTCCCCCGCACCACCTCCTCGGCCTCCTCCGCGCTCAGCCCCTCCAGCACCGCCGGGTTGAGCGCCAGCGGCACCATCAGCCGCGCCAGCAGCTCGTTCTCCCCGCGCGCGGCCAGCTCCGACCACAGGTCACCGACCAGCTTCAGCCGGTTCCCGGCGCGCACGAAGGTGGCGGTGAGCACGAGCGCGGTCACCCTCTCCGGATAGCGGGCGGCGATCCGCAGCGCGACGTTCCCCCCGAGGGAGTAGCCGAGCACGGCGAACGTCTCCAGCCCCTCGGCGTCGGCGGCGGCGACGAGCTGATCGGCGAGCTCGTCCAGCCGCAGCGGCCCCTCGGCCGCCGGGGTGCCCCCGGCCCCCGGGTAGTCGACGCCGACGACGCTGTGGGTGGCGGCGAGTTCGTCGAGGATCGCCCCGAAGTTGCTCTCGACGGCACCCCCGCCTCCGTGGGCCAGCAGCAGACCGGGACCGCCGCTCTCCTTGCGGACGGTGCGGGCGTAGGGGGTGGTGGTGACGGACATGGGAGTCCCCTCGGCATTTCTCTAGCGGTCGTTACGGAATGAACGATACACAGATTCAGTAGCGACCGCTACAGAAATCATCCGTACAAGGGTTTTGTACGGGTGGCGTACGGGCGGTTCACGAGTCAGCGGGGCCGCAAGGGGGGAAAGTGTCCGGCATGCCCCAACGCAACAGGCCCCAGCGCAACGGCTCTTGGAAGGTCGTCGGCGTCCTGCTGGCCCATCAGCGCAAGCTCTCCGGACTCACCCAGGCCAAGCTGGCCGAACTGGCCCACTGCGACGTCGAGTCCATCGCCTCCGTGGAACAGGGCCGCCGACCGCTGTCGGTGAAGATGGCCCAGGTCCTGGAGCCCCACCTCGACGCGAAGGGGGCCGTACTCAACGCGGCGGCCGCGATCCCGCGCCGCGAGCGGTACCCGGCGTTCGCTCGGGAGTACATGGACCACGAGGAGGAGGCGCTGAGCCTGCTCTGGTACGAGAACGCGGCCATCCCCGGCCTGCTTCAGACGCCGGAGTACGCGGAGGCGGTCTTCTCGAACTTCTACCCGCCCATGCCCGCCGACCAGATCACCCAACAGGCCGAGGACCGCTTGCCCGCCAGAAGCTCTTCCAGCGCAATCCGCAGCCGCCGGTGATGCACTTCATCATCGAACAATCCCTGGTGCAGCGTCCCGTCGGCGGTCGAGACGTACTACGAGGGCAGCTACGCCACCTGCGCACGATGGCCGAACTTCCCTTCGTCGGACTCCAGATCATCCGAACCGATCGCGAGACTCACGCGGGCCTCAACGGGCCCATGATCCTCCTGGAAACCCCTGACCACGACCAACTCGGCTACCTGGAAGGCCAACATGTCGGCTTCCTCCAGGACGACCCGGATGAGGTCCATCTCCTCCATCTCAAGTATGGGATGCTGCGTTCGCAGGCGCTCTCCCTCGAGCACAGCAAGAGCCTGCTGGACGAGCTGCTAGGAGAGTCATGACGCACCAACTGGTCTGGTTCAAATCGAGTTACAGCGGTGACGCGGGCGGAGCGTGCCTCGAAGTCGCCTACCACTGGCAGAAGTCGAGCTACAGCGGTGACGCCGGTGGCGACTGCGTCGAGGTCGCCGCCCACCCCGCCACCGTCCACGTCCGGGACTCCAAGGTCACCGGTGGCCCCGTCCTCACCGTCTCCCCCACCACCTGGGCCGCCTTCGTCGGCAGCACCACCCGCTGAGCCCGCCCCGCGTTCAGTCGGACGACGACACCCCGAGGTCCGCCCGCATGGCCGCCCGCATCTCCCGCAGCAGATCCCAGATCTCCTGCTGGGCACGGGAGACCGTCGCCATCGTCTCACCGTCCTCGGGGGCGTCCCGCTCCAGACGCTTCACCTGCCCGTAGACCAGGGTCAGGGCACGGTTGACGGCGGCCGCCTGGCCGAGCACGGCGTCGGGGGCGATCATCTGCGCCTCCGAGTACGTGTCCCGGTGCGCGGCCTTCGCCGCGTCGAGCGCCTCCCGGTCCGCGTCCCCGACCCCGCCCTCCCGCATGACGTGCAGGTGACGGTTGAGGGCGGTCGTGTACTGCCGGGAGTCCCGGTTGAGGGCCGCGTAGCAGCCGCGCCGCAGGGCGAGGTGCTCCCGCTCGTCCTCGTGCGCGCGTACGAGCTCTATCTCCCGCCGTTTGGCCCGCTCCGCGCCCCGCTGGGTGAGCAGCGACGCGCCCAGGGTCCCCGCCACGCCCACGACGGCGATGACCATCGCCCCGATCTCCACGCCTGATCCCCCTCCGTATACAGAAGAGGCGGCCCGTACCGATCGGGTCGATCGGTACGGGCCGCCGTGCTCAGAGCCGTGCCGGACTACTCGGAGACGCCGAGCTTCTCCAGGATGAGCTCCTTGACGCGGGCCGCGTCGGCCTGGCCGCGGGTGGTCTTCATGACCGCGCCGACCAGGGCGCCGACGGCGGCGATCTTGCCGCCGCGGATCTTGTCGGCGATGGCCGCGTTGCCCGCGATGGCCTCGTCCACGGCCGCGCCGAGCGCGCCCTCGTCCGAGACGACCTTCAGGCCGCGCTTCTCGACGACCTCGTCCGGGGTGCCCTCGCCGGCGAGGACGCCCTCGATGACCTGGCGGGCCAGCTTGTCGTTCAGGTCGCCGGCCGCGACGAGCGCCGCGACACGGGCCACCTGGGCCGGGGTGATCGGCAGCTCGTCGACCGAGACGCCCTGCTCGTTGGCGTTGCGGGCGAGCTCGCCCATCCACCACTTGCGGGCGGCCGCCGAGTCGGCGCCCTCCTCGATCGTGGCGACGATGGAGTCGACCGCGCCCGCGTTGAGGATGGACTGCATGTCGTGCTCGGTGACGCCCCACTCCTCGCGGAGGCGGTTGCGGCGCACGCGCGGCATCTCCGGGAGGCCGGCACGCAGCTCCTCGACCCAGGCGCGGGCCGGGGCGACGGGGACCAGGTCGGGCTCCGGGAAGTACCGGTAGTCCTCGGCGTTGTCCTTGATGCGGCCGGCCGTGGTGGAGCCGTCCTCCTCGTGGAAGTGCCGGGTCTCCTGCACGATGGAGCCGCCCGACGAGAGCACCGCCGCGTGGCGCTGGATCTCGAAGCGGGCCGCGCGCTCGACGGAGCGCAGCGAGTTGACGTTCTTCGTCTCCGAACGGGTGCCGAATTCCTTCGTGCCGTTCGGGCGCAGCGACAGGTTGACGTCGCAGCGCATCTGGCCCTTGTCCATGCGGGCCTCGGAGACGCCGAGCGCCTTGATGACCTCGCGCAGCTCGGCCACGTACGCCTTGGCGACCTCGGGGGCCCGCTCGCCGGCGCCCTCGATCGGCTTGGTGACGATCTCGATGAGGGGGATGCCGGCGCGGTTGTAGTCCAGCAGGGAGTGGGACGCGCCGTGGATACGGCCGGTGGCGCCGCCGACGTGCAGCGACTTGCCGGTGTCCTCCTCCATGTGGGCGCGCTCGATCTCGACGCGGAAGACCTCGCCGTCCTCCAGCTGGACGTCCAGGTAGCCGTTGAAGGCGATGGGCTCGTCGTACTGGGAGGTCTGGAAGTTCTTCGGCATGTCCGGATAGAAGTAGTTCTTCCGGGCGAAGCGGCACCACTCGGCGATCTCGCAGTTCAGCGCGAGACCGATCTTGACGGCCGACTCGACGCCGATCGCGTTGACGACCGGCAGCGAGCCGGGGAGACCGAGGCAGGTGGGGCAGGTCTGCGAGTTGGGCTCGGCGCCCAGCTCGGTGGAGCAGCCGCAGAACATCTTGGTCTTGGTGCCGAGCTCGACATGGACCTCAAGGCCCATGACGGGGTCGTACGACGCGAGGGCGTCCTCGTACGACAGCAGTTCGGTGAAGGTGGTCACGGTGAAACTTTCCCTCTCAGCCCAGCAGGACGTCGTCGTCGCCCAGGCGCTTCAGCTCGCGGTACAGGATCGCGAGGCCGGTGACGATGGCGGCGGCGGACACGACGGCGTCGACGAGCTGCAGCGTGTCGTGCTCGGTGCGGGCCTTGCGGGCCTGCTTGATCACGCTGAAGGCACCGAAGGCGGTGGTGCCCATCGACAGGTAGGTCCCGGTCCTGGACTTCTTGAAGCCCTTGGCCTTGGACAGTGCACTGGAACTCACAGCGACGGAGCCTCCTCAAGCAGCGGGTGGCCCCAGCGCTCGACGAAGGCGGCCTCGACGGCCGCACCGACCTTGTACAGACGGTCGTCCTTCATCGCCGGGGCGATGATCTGCAGACCCACCGGCAGGCCGTCCTCCGGGGCCAGGCCGCAGGGCAGCGACATGGCGGAGTTGCCGGCCAGGTTGGTCGGGATGGTGCACAGGTCCGCGAGGTACATCGCCAGCGGGTCGTCGGTGCGCTCACCGATGGCGAAGGCGGTGGTCGGGGTCGTCGGGGAGACGATGACGTCGACCTGCTCGAAGGACTTGTCGAAGTCCTGCGAGATGAGCGTGCGGACCTTCTGGGCGGAGCCGTAGTACGCGTCGTAGTAGCCGGAGCTGAGCGCGTACGTGCCGAGGATGATGCGGCGCTTGACCTCGTCGCCGAAGCCGGCCTCACGGGTCAGGGCGGTGACGTCCTCGGCGGACTTCGTGCCGTCGTCGCCGACGCGCAGGCCGTAGCGCATGGCGTCGAAGCGGGCCAGGTTCGAGGAGCACTCGGACGGCGCGATCAGGTAGTACGCGGCCATCGCGAGGTCGAAGGACGGGCAGTCCAGCTCGACGATCTCGGCGCCGAGCTCCTTGAGGAGCTCGACCGACTCGTCGAAGCGCTGGAGGACGCCGGCCTGGTAGCCCTCGCCGCGGAACTGCTTGACCACACCGACGCGCATGCCGGCGACGGAGCCGTTGCGGGCGGCCTCGACGACCGGCGGGACCGGGGCGTCGATGGAGGTGGAGTCGAGCGGGTCGTGGCCGGCGATGACCTCGTGGAGGAGGGCCGCGTCCAGGACCGTGCGGGCGCAGGGGCCGCCCTGGTCGAGGGAGGAGGAGAAGGCCACCATGCCGTAGCGGGAGACGCCGCCGTAGGTGGGCTTGACGCCGACGGTGCCGGTGACGGCGGCGGGCTGGCGGATGGAGCCGCCGGTGTCCGTGCCGATGGCGAGCGGGGCCTGGAAGGCGGCCAGGGCGGCCGCGGAGCCGCCGCCGGAGCCGCCGGGGATCTTGGTGAGGTCCCACGGGTTGCCGGTCGGGCCGTAGGCGCTGTTCTCGGTGGAGGACCCCATGGCGAACTCGTCCATGTTGGTCTTGCCGAGGATGACGACGTCGGCTTCCTTGAGCTTGCGCGTCAGGGTGGCGTCGTAGGGCGGGATCCAGCCTTCGAGGATCTTCGAACCGACGGTGGTCGGGACGCCGACCGTGGTGAAGATGTCCTTGAGGGCGAGCGGGACGCCGGCCAGCGGGCCGAGCTTCTCGCCCGCGGCGCGCTTGGCGTCGACGGCGCGGGCCTGCGCGAGGGCGCCCTCGCGGTCGACGTGGAGGAAGGCGTGGACCTTCTCGTCGGTCGCGTCGATGCGGGCCAGGTGGGCCTCGGTGACCTCGACGGCCGTGAGCTCGCCGGAGGCGATCTTCTCGGCGGTCTGGGCGGCCGTCAGCTTGATGATGTTGGTGTCAGCCATGGTGATTAGTCCTCCCCCAGGATCTGCGGCACCTTGAAACGCTGCTGCTCCTGGGCGGGAGCGCCGGAAAGCGCCTGCTCGGGGGTGAGCGAGGGACGGACCTCGTCCGCGCGCATGACGTTCGTCAGCGGGAGCGGGTGGGAGGTCGGCGGGACGTCTTGGTCGGCGACCTCGGAAACGCGGGCGACCGCGCCGATGATGTCGTCGAGCTGTCCGGCGAAGTGGTCGAGCTCTTCGCTCTTCAGTTCCAGACGTGCCAGCCGAGCGAGGTGGGCGACCTCCTCGCGCGTGATGCCAGGCATGCAGCGATCCTCTGGGGGTGGTGAGTGTGTAGTTTCGGGGCCAATCCTATGGGGCCCGGCCCCGGACCCGGTAAACGGTTTGCCGCCGACCTGCGGTGCGGGGTGTGCCGCTGCGCGGAGCGGTCCCCTACCCGCCCTTCGCCCGTTCCCAGGGGGCTCCGCCCCCGGACCCCCGCGCCTCAAACGCCGGCGGGGCTGATTTCAGCCCGCGCGGCGGCACCGCCGGGTTGCGCTACGGGGCCGGGGTGTCGGCGGTGGCGGCCAGTTCTGCTGTGATGTCGGCCGGGCGGCGCCAGCCGCGTTCGCCTCGGGCCAGGAGCCAGGCCGTGGCCTCCTGCGGGGGCATCGCGGCCGCGACCAGCCAGCCCTGGACGGCGTCGCAGCCGAGGTCGCGGAGGCGTTCCCACGTCTCGTCGTCCTCGACGCCCTCCGCGACGACCAGCAGGCCCAGGGAGTGGGCCAGGTCGACCGTGCAGCGGACGATCTCCGCGTCCTGGGCGTCGACCGCCAGGCGGGCCACGAACGAGCGGTCGATCTTGAGCTCGCTCACCGGCAGGCGGCGCAGGTGGACCAGGGAGGAGTAGCCCGTGCCGAAGTCGTCGAGGGACATCTTCACGCCGTGGCCCGTCAGGCCCGCCATGGTGTCGGCGGCGCGCTGCGGGTCCTCCAGGAGGACGTGTTCCGTTATCTCCAGCTGGAGGCCGCTCGCGGGGACGCCGTGACGGGCCAGGCGGGCCGCGACGGCGCCGGCGAAGCCGGGGGTGTGGACGTCGCGCGGGGAGACGTTGACGGCGACCGGGACCTTGAGGCCCTGGGCGCGCCAGCGGGCGACCTGGGCGAGGGCGGTCTCCAGGACGTATTCGGTGAGGTGCGGCATCAGGCCGGAGGTCTCGGCGATGGCGATGAACTCGTCGGGAGGGACCCGGCCGCGTTCCGGGTGGACCCAGCGGACCAGGGCTTCGAGGCCGGCCACCTGGCCGTCGAAGCGGACCTTGGGCTGGTAGTGGAGTTCCACCTCGCCCGCGTCCAGGGCGCGGCGCAGGTCGCCCAGGAGGCCGAGGCGGTCGGGCGTGTTGCTGTCGCGCTTGGACTCGTAGACCTCCACGCCCGTGCGGTCCCGCTTGGCCTGGTACATGGCCACGTCCGCCCGGCGCAGCAGGCCCTCCGCGTCGAGGGCGTGGTCGGGGAAGACGGCGAGGCCCGCGCTGGCCTCCAGGACGAGGGTCAGGCCGTCCAGGTCCAGGGGGGAGCTCAGCTCGGCGACCAGGTGGCGGGCGACGCGCTGGGCGCTGGTGGTGGAGTCGGTGGTGGGCAGGAGGACCGCGAACTCGTCGCCCCCGAGCCGGGCCGCCTCCGCCTCCTCCGGGAGGGCCTGGCGCAGCCGGGCGGCGATCTGGAGGAGGAGCCGGTCGCCGGCGAGGTGGCCGAGGGTGTCGTTGACGGCGCGGAAGCGGTCCAGGTCGATCAGCACAAGAGCTGACCGGGTGCCCAAACGTTCAGCCTCGTCCAGCGCGGACCAGGTCCGCTCCAGCAGCCACTGCCGGTTCGGCAGCCCGGTCAGCGGGTCGCGCAGCTGCTCCTCGGCGCGGGCCCGGGCGATCCACAGGGTGGAGTCGAGGGCGATGAGCGGTACGGCGAACAGCGGCAGCAGCACCGGCTGGGTGCTGGCGACCACGCAGATCAGCGGGGCGATGCCGAGCAGCGCGGCCGCCACCAGGGCCTGGCGCAGCAGGGCGGTGCGGGCCACCGTGGGCAGGCCGCCGCCGGGCGGCGTGAGCGCGAACCACAGCAGGGCCCGGGTGACGAGGAGGTAGGCGACGGCCACCAGGGCCACCTCGGGCGCGGCGGCCAGGTCCCAGGTGGTGGGCAGCCACGGGGTCTCCACGCTGGGCGCGTCCCCGAAGGCGGCCAGGACGAGGGCGCCCGCGCCGATGCCGAGGATGTCGACGGAGCCGTGCAGCAGCCCTTGCCGCCAGCGGTGCCGGCGGGCGGCTCCGACCAGGGAGACCACCGCGAGCGAGACCAGTCCGGCGGGGACCCAGCCGTAGAGGATGAGCACGCCGAGGGTGAGGGCGGCGCCCGACCCCGTGCCGCCCCACCAGCGGTCCCGGCCGAGGGCGACGAGGTGGCCGACGATGATGCCGGTGAGCAGGGCCAGTGCCCAGCCGACCGGGCCGCTGGGGAACAGTGCCTGACGGGCGGTCAAGGCGGCGGCGACCCCGCCCGCGAGCACCACGGCGGCGAGGCCCACGACGACGGCGGGCAGGACGGTGCGCCGCTGCTGTCCCGCTCCGGTGTCCAGGGGACGGGTCTGCGGTGTCCTGGCACCCAGGACACCGAGCCGGCCCGCCCGCAAGGACGGGAGTTCCCCGCCGAATTCAGGTGACGGGTCGGCGCTTTCGGTGGGTTTCATGCCCGTCCCTCTCACAGCCGGCGATGCCGATGTCGCGCGATGGCCCCGATGTCATGCCATCACGGCTGGAAGGCACCTCAGGCAGCCGCGCACGACAGGCGCACCCCACAACAGTAGGACGGGAGAGGCTCCCAGGGGCAGCAGTCGGCGGTGGTTGCCCGAATGCGACCCAGCCATCCTCATCAGTACGGTATCCGCCGAACGGGTGAGTTTGGACCAGGACCCCCCCCGTCACCCCTCCGATGATCCGACAGCTCACCGGCCCTCGACCAGCCATGTACCGGCCGTTTGCCACCCGGCCCCGCGCCCGGCGTGCGCCCGCCCGTACGGCCGCACGCCGCGCATCCGTTCGCGGTATCTACTCCCCTTCGGCCGCGCCGTCCAGCGGCAGCGCCGCCTCGCGGGCCGCGTCGGGCCCCTGTTCGAGCAGGACGGCGAACCCGGCGTCGTCGAGGATGGAGAGCTTCAGCTGGACGGCCTTGTCGTACTTCGAACCGGGGTTGTCACCGACCACGACGAAGGAGGTCTTCTTCGACACCGAGCCGGTCACCTTGGCACCCCGGCTCTGCAGGGCCTCCTTGGCACCGTCACGGGTGTGGCTCTGGAGGGTGCCCGTGACGACGACGGTCAGGCCCTCCAGCGGGCGCGGCCCCTCCTCCTCGCCGGAACCTTCCTCCTCCATGCGCACGCCGGCCGCCCGCCACTTGCGGAGGATCTCCTGGTGCCAGTCGACGGCGAACCATTCCTTGAGCGAGGCGGCGATGATCGCGCCGACGCCCTCGGTCGCCGTCAGCTCCTCCTCGGTGGCCTGTTCGATGCGGTCGATCGACCGGAACTCGCGGGCCAGGGCCTCCGCGGCGACCGGGCCCACGTGCCGGATGGAGAGGCCGTTGATGATCCGGGCCAGCGGGCGCTGCTTGGCGGCGGCGATGTTCTCCAGCATGGCCAGGGCGTTCTTCTTCGGCTCGCCCTTCTGGTTGGCGAAGACCGTGACGATCTTCTCCTCGCCCGTCTTCGGGTCCCGCTTGGGCAGACCGCTGTCGGGGTCCCGGACGTACGCCTTGATGGGGAGGATGTCCTCGATCGTGAGGTCGAAGAGGTCGCCCTCGTCCAGCAGCGGCGGCTGGGCCGGCTCCAGGGGGCCGGTCAGGGCGGCGGCGGCCACCATGCCGAAGTTCTCGATGTCGAGGGACTGCCGGCCGGCCAGGTAGAACAGCCGTTCACGCAACTGGGCGGGGCAGGTCTGCCCGTTGGGGCAGCGGACGTCGATGTCGCCCTCCTTCATGGGGCGCAGCGCCGTCCCGCACTCGGGGCATTGCGACGGCATCACGAACTCCCGCTCGCTGCCGTCGCGCAGGTCCACCACCGGGCCCAGGATCTCCGGGATGACGTCGCCCGCCTTGCGCAGCACCACCGTGTCCCCGATGAGGACGCCCTTGGCCTTGACGACCTCCTGGTTGTGCAGGGTCGCGAACTCCACCTCCGAGCCCGCCACCGTCACCGGCTCCACCTGGGCGTACGGGGTGACGCGCCCGGTGCGGCCGACACCCACCTTGATGTCGATCAGCTTGGTGTTGACCTCTTCGGGGGCGTACTTCCAGGCGATCGCCCAGCGCGGGGCGCGGGCGGTGGAGCCGAGCCGGCCCTGGAGGGCGATCTCGTCGAGCTTGACGACGACCCCGTCGATCTCGTGCTCCACGGAGTGCCGGTTCTCGCCGAAGCGGGTGATGAACGCCCGCACCTCCTCCAGGGAGGACACCACCGCGTTGTGCCGCGCGGTGGGCAGGCCCCACTCGCGCAGCAGCTCGTACGCCTGGGACTGGCGCTCGATGTCGAAGCCCTCGCGGGCGCCGATGCCGTGCACCACCATGTGGAGCGGGCGGGTCGCGGTGACCTTGGGGTCCTTCTGGCGCAGCGAGCCGGCCGCGGCGTTGCGCGGGTTGGCGAAGGGCTTGCCCTCGGCCTCCACCAGGCGGGCGTTGAGCTCCTCGAACTTCTCCATCGGGAAGTACACCTCGCCGCGGATCTCGACGAGGGCCGGGATCCGGTCCCCCTTGAGGCGGTCCGGGATCTCGGCGATGGTGCGGACGTTGGGCGTGATGTCCTCGCCCGTGCGGCCGTCGCCGCGGGTGGCGGCGCGGGTGAGGCGGCCGTTCTCGTAGGTGAGGTTGACGGCGAGGCCGTCCACCTTGAGCTCGCACAGGTAGTGGTAGTCCGGGGTGTTCACGTCCCGGGCGACCCGCTCGGCCCAGGCGGACAGCTCCTCGTCGTCGAAGGCGTTGTCGAGGGAGAGCATCCGCTCGCGGTGCTCGACGGAGGCGAAGTCCGTCTCGTACGCCCCGGCCACCTTCTGGGTGGGCGAGTCGGGGGTGCGCAGCTCGGGGTACTGCTCCTCCAGGGCTTCCAGTGAGCGCAGCAGCTGGTCGAACTCGGCGTCGCTGACGACCGGCTGGTCGTTCACGTAGTACCGGAAGCGGTGCTCCTCGACCTGCTCGGCGAGCAGCTGGTGCTGCTCGCGCGCCGCCGTCGGTACTGCCGTGTCCTGCTGTTCGGCTGCCATGCCGTGTCCTCCCGTGGCCCGTCCTCGACCGTCACTCAGGGTTGTCGGCGAGGGACCTCGCCGCTCTGGCGCAATGGGCCTGCGCCGCGCGGGCGTACGCGGGCGAGGCACCCGCCAGACCGCACGACGGGGTGACCACGACGGACTCGGCCAGAGTCCCCGGGGCCAGCCCCAGCCTGCGCCAAAGCTTCCTGACACCCATGACGCTACCGCCCGGGTCCGACAACGGGCCGTCGGTGCCCGGCACCACTCCGGCGAAGAGTTTCATGCCGCCTTCGACGGCCTCGCCGATGGCGTCGTCCTCGCGCTCGGTGAGCAGGGAGAAATCGAACGAGACGGCCGCGGCGCCGGCCCGGCGCAGCAGCGCGAAGGGGACGTCGGGGGCGCAGGAGTGGACGACGACCTCCCCGTCGTGGACGGAGAAGAGCTCGCGCAGGGCGCTTTCGACGACCTGCCGGTCGACGGCCCGGTAGGTGCGGTAGCCGCTGGCGGAGCGCACCCGGCCGCGCAGGACGGCGGTGAGCGAGGGCTCGTCGTACTGGAGCACGATCTCGGCGCCGGGGACGCGCTTGCGTACGTCCGCGAGGTGGCCGCGCAGGCCCTCGGCGAGGGAGGCGGCCAGGTCCCGGCAGGCTCCGGCGTCCTGGAGGACGGCCTCGCCGCCGTGCAGTTCGAGGGCGGCGGCCAGGGTCCAGGGGCCGACGGCCTGGACCTTGAGCTTGCCGGTGTAGCCCTGGGTGAACTCCTCCAGGGCGTCGAGGTCCTCGCCGAGCCAGGAGCGGGCCCGGCGGGTGTCGCGGCCGGGGCGGTCGCTGATCCGCCAGCCGCTGGGCTCGACGTGGGCGTAGAGGTCGACGAGCAGCCCGAGGGAGCGGCCGATCATGTCGGCGCCGGGTCCGCGGGCGGGGAGTTCGGGAAGGTACGGGAAGTCCTCGAAGGAGCCCGTGGCGGTCTTGGCGGCCTCGCGGGCGTCGCCGCCCGGCAGGGATCCGACGCCGGTGGCGCCCGCGGTCATCGGCCGGGCCTCACGCTCAGGTCGTTCACCTCGGCGTCGCGCGGCAGGTCGACGGCCATGACGATGGTGGTGGCCACGGACTCGGGGTCGATCCAGGCGGCGGGGTCGTACTCCTTGCCCTCCTGCGAGTGGACCTTGGCCTGCATGGGGCTGGCGGTGCGGCCGGGGTAGACGGAGGTGACGCGGATGCCGTTGGCCTTCTCCTCCCCGCGCAGGGAGTCGGCGAGGGCCTTGAGGCCGTGCTTGGAGGCCGCATAGGCGCTCCACTCGGCGTGGGCGGTGAGGCCGGCGCCGGAGTTGACGAAGACGACGGTCGCCTTGGAGGCCCGCAGGGTGGGCAGCAGCAGGCGGGTGACCTCGGCGGGGGCGATCAGGTTGACGTTGAGCTGCTGGTGCCAGGTCTTGGGGCGCAGCTCGCCGACGGGGCCGAGGTCGACGATCCCGGCGATGTGCAGGAGGGAGTCGATCCGCTCGGGCATCGGCTGCTTGGAGAAGGCCCACGAGAGCCGGTCGGGGTCCGCGAGGTCGCCGACGAGGGTCCGCGCGCCGGGGTAGCGCTCGACGAGCTGCCGGGCGCGGCCGGCGTCGCGGGCGAGCAGGACGAGGTCGTCGCCGCGGGCGTGCAGGCGGGCGGCGACGGCGGCGCCGATGCCGGAGCCGGCGCCGGTGATCAGGTGAGTAGGCATACGGCCATGCTCGCACCCCGCGCCCGCCGTCGGCCCCGCCACCCGGGGCCGGCCGGCGCGGGAGGGGTCAGAGCCCGGCGGACTCGCGGATGGCGGCGGCCGTCTTCGTGGCGTCGTAGCCGGCCGGGACGCCCTCGACCAGGAGGATGTCGGCGCTGATGTGGCGGGTGCGCAGCGGGAGGATCTCCTGGTAGGCCGGGGACGCGTACCAGGCGCGGGCGCGCTCGATGTCGGGGAAGGCGATGATCACCAGGTCGCCGGGGAAGGATCCCTCCAGGACCTCGACCGGGTTGCCGTGGACGAGGAAGCGGCCCTCGAAGGGGTCCATCGTGGCCTGGATCGTCTCGATGTAGCGGAGGATCTCCTCGTTCATCGTCTCGGGACGTATGTGGCCGATGGCGTAGGCAGTCATGTCTGGCTCCCGATTCCCTTGTCCGGAGGGCTTGTTGATCTCATCGTGGCAGGGCGCGGGGGGGCCGGTCGATTACCTCCGGGGTCATGTGTCACATGGGCTGGTGGGCCTCGGCGGCGGGCCGGAAGGTGCGGCGGTAGGCGATCGGGGAGACGCCGAGGGACGCGCGCATGTGCTGGCGCAGGGAGTTCGCGGTGCCGAAGCCCGCGCGGTGGGCGACCAGGTCGACGGGCAGGTCGCTGGACTCCAGCAGGTCGCGGGCGACTTCGAGCCGCTGGGCGGTGAGCCACTGCACGGGGGTCATGCCGACCTCGTCGCGGAAGCGGCGGGTGAAGGTGCGCAGGCTCATGCGGGCGTGGGCGGCGAGCTCGGCGAGGGTCACCGGTTCGGCCAGGCGTTCCAGGGCCCAGGCGCGGGTGGCGGTGGTGCTGGCGACCGTGGGTTCGGGGACGGGGCGGTCGATGTACTGGGCCTGTCCGCCGTCGCGCCAGGGTGGTACGACGCACATGCGGGCGGCCCGGTTGGTGACGGCGGCGCCGTGGTCGCGGCGGATCAGGTGCAGGCACAGGTCGACGCCGGCGGACACCCCGGCCGAGGTCAGGACGTCCCCGTCGTCGACGAAGAGCACGTCCTCGTCGACGCGGACGCTCGGGTAGGCCCGGCGGAACTCCCGGGCCAGGTTCCAGTGGGTGGTGGCGGGCCGGCCGTCGAGGAGTCCGGCGGCGGCGAGCACGTAGGAGCCCGTGCAGATGGACACCAGCCGGGTGCCGGGGCGGATGCCCGCGATGGCCGCGGCGACGGCGGGCGGCAGCGGGCCGCCGAGGCCCAGCTCCGGCATGGCGTGGGTGGGCGGGACGATCACCGTGTCGGCGGCGGCGAGCGCTTCGGGTCCGGCGGCGGGCTGGAGGGTGAAGCCGGAGTCGCTGGGCACGGGGAGGCCGTCGGCGGTGCAGACGACGACCTCGTAGAGGGCTTCGCCCTCGTCGTCCACGGCGCTGCCGAAGACCCGGGAGGGGATGCCCAGCTCGAACGGGGGGAAGCCCGGCAGGGCCAGCACGGCGACGAGGTGCCTGCCGTCGGCACCGCTCCCGGTGCGGGTCGCGTCCCGCATCTCGATCTCGCTCATGGCCAGATCCTGTCAGATAGTGGCCAAACGGCCAACACCACGGAGGTGCCAGGTGCCCCAATCTGAGACACGTCACCGGGGAACGGCCCGGTATCAGACGTAAACGAACGGAATGAGGCAGACGGAAATGCGCGCGATCGTCGTGAACGAGTGGGGCGGCCCGGAGAACCTGGTCGAGCGGGAGATCGACCGGCCCGAGCCCGGCCTGGGCGAGGTCCTCGTCCGGGTCCACGCGGCCGGCGTGAACCCGGTCGACTGGAAGACCCGGGCCAGCGGGGCCCTCATCACCTGGGGCGAGACCCCGATCGTCGGCTGGGACGTGTCCGGCACCGTCGAGGCGGTCGGCCCCGGTGTCACCCTCTTCGCCCCCGGCGACGAGGTGTACGGGATGCCGCACTTCCCGCGCCAGGCGGGCGGCTACGCCGAGTACGCGGTCGCCCCGGCCCGGCAGCTGGCGGCGAAGCCCGCCTCGCTGAGCCACGTCGAGGCCGCGGCCCTGCCGCTGGCCGCGCTGACCGCCTGGCAGGCGCTGGTGGACACCGCGGACGTGCGGCCCGGAGAGCGGGTCCTGGTGCACGCGGCCGCCGGCGGCGTCGGACACCTGGCGGTGCAGATCGCCAAGGCGCGCGGGGCGTACGTGATCGGCACCGCCAGCGCGGGCAAGCACGAGCTGCTGCGTTCGCTGGGCGCGGACGAGGTCGTGGACTACCGCGCGGTGGCCTTCGAGGACGTCGTCTCGGACGTGGACGTGGTCCTGGACGGCCTCGGCGGCGAGATCGCCGAGCGCTCCCTCTCGGTGCTGCGCGAGGGCGGCCGGCTGGTCACCCTGCCCGGCCCGGACGACGTCCCGGCCGACACCCGCGGCTTCCGCGCGGAGTGGGTGCTGGTCGAGCCCGACCGGCTCGGGCTGCGCGAGATCGCGGCACTGGCCGACGGCGGCGCGCTGAAGCCGCTCGTGGACGCGGTGCTGCCGCTGGAGCGGGCCGGCGAGGCCCACGAGCTCGGCGAGCGGGGCCGGACCACCGGCAAGATCGTCCTGACGGTGGTCTGAGCCGCAGAACCGGGATCAGACAGCGGCGGCGGTGGCCCGGGTGGTCGTGGCGATGGTGGCGGAGCCGACCACGCGGGTGCCGTCGTAGAGCACGATCGCCTGGCCGGGGGCCACGCCGCGGACCGGCTCGGTGAAGCGGACGCGCAGCTCGCCGTCCACGACCTCGGCGAAGACCTCCGTCTCGCCGCCGTGGGCGCGCAGCTGCGCGGTGTAGGTGCCCGCGGCGGCCGCGGTGGAGCCGCACCAGCG
The DNA here is from genome assembly GCF_042893675.1 of Streptomyces sp. NPDC001594. Taxonomy (NCBI): domain Bacteria; kingdom Bacillati; phylum Actinomycetota; class Actinomycetes; order Kitasatosporales; family Streptomycetaceae; genus Streptomyces; species Streptomyces sp. NPDC001594. The sequence goes on from NZ_JBIAVB010000011.1 coordinate 242,694, forward strand.
GGGGCGGATCGCGGTGAGGGCGGTGACGTCGAGGGCCTCGGCGGGGCCGACGGTGACCGTGTTGTCCACCGGCGAGATGTCGAGGACGTAGCGGGGCTTGCCGTCCGGGGCGGGGTGGCCGATGCGCAGGCCCTTGCGCTGGCCGATGGTGAAGCCGAAGGCCCCGTCGTGGGTGCCGACCTTCTCGCCGGTCGCCTCGTCGACGATGTCGCCCTCGGCCTTGCCCAGGCGCTTGGCGAGGAAGCCCTGGGTGTCGCCGTCGGCGATGAAGCAGATGTCGTGGCTGTCGGGCTTCTTCGCCACGGCCAGGCCGCGGCGCTCGGCCTCGGCGCGGATCTCGTCCTTGGTGGTGACGGTGTCGCCGAGCGGGAAGAGTGCGTGGGCCAGCTGCTTCTCGTCGAGGACGCCGAGGACGTAGGACTGGTCCTTGGCGATGTCGGAGGCACGGTGCATCTCGCGCGTACCGTCCTCCTTCTCCACGATGGTCGCGTAATGGCCCGTGCAGACGGCGTCGAAGCCGAGGGCGAGGGCCTTGTCGAGGAGCGCCGCGAACTTGATCTTCTCGTTGCAGCGCAGGCAGGGGTTCGGGGTGCGTCCGGCCTCGTACTCGGCGACGAAGTCCTCGACGACGTCCTCGCGGAAGCGCTCGGCGAGGTCCCAGCAGTAGAAGGGGATGCCGATGACGTCGGCGGCCCGGCGGGCGTCGCGGGAGTCCTCGATGGTGCAGCAGCCGCGGGCGCCGGTCCGGAAGGACTGCGGGTTCGCGGAGAGCGCCAGGTGGACGCCCGTGACGTCGTGCCCCGCCTCGACCGCGCGCGCGGCGGCGACGGCGGAGTCCACGCCGCCGGACATGGCGGCGAGGACGCGGAGGGGGCGGGCGGTGCGCGGCAGGTTCTCAGTCATAGCGCCTTCCAGGGTACGGGGAACCGCGCGGGGTCACAGCGCGTTATCGGCAGTGGGGGGTGGATCACATGACCGAGAAGGCCGTGAAGGCGAAGGGCGGGGGCCGGACCCGGCGGGCGGTGCTGTTCGGCGGGCTCGGGGCGCTGGCGGTGGGGGCGCTGTCGGCGCAGGACGAGATCCGGCGGGCCTGGTGGCTGCTGCCGGGGGTCAGCAAGCCGCGCAAGGAGGGGGAGGTCGACTTTCCCGGGGTGAGCTGGACGGCGGCCTCGCCGGCGAACTGGCGGCTGGCGGACCGGCCCGACGACTACCGGGTGGACCGGATCGTCGTGCATGTCACGCAGGGGGACTTCGCATCGTCGGTGGGCGCGTTCCAGAACCCGTTCCACAAGGCGTCGGCGCACTACATAGTCCGCCAGGACGGGCATGTGGAGCAGATGGTCCGCGAGCTGGACGTCGCCTTCCACGCCGGGAACCGGTCCATGAACGAGCGCAGCGTCGGCATCGAGCACGAGGGCTTCATCGACCGGCCGCAGGACTTCACGGACGCGATGTACGCGGCGTCGGCGCGGCTGGCGGCGGACGTCTGCCGGAGGTACGGCATACCGGTGGACCGCAAGCACCTCCTGGGGCACTCGGAGGTCCCGGGCGCCGACCACACCGACCCGGGACCGCACTGGGACTGGGACCGCTACCTCCGGCTGGTCCGGGAGGAACTCGCCCGGACCGCTCCGGCGAAGGCGGGCTAGCTCAGGCCGGCCGTGCGGGCGCGGGCCACCGCCGGGCCGATGGCCGCCGCGACGGCCGCCACGTCCTCCTTGGTGGAGGTGTGCCCCAGGGAGAAGCGCAGGGTGCCGCGGGCCAGATGGGGGTCGGTGCCGGTGGCGAGCAGGACGTGGCTGGGCTGGGCGACGCCCGCGGTGCAGGCGGAGCCGGTCGAGCACTCGATGCCCTGCGCGTCCAGGAGCAGCAGCAGGGAGTCCCCCTCGCAGCCGGGGAAGCTGAAGTGGGCGTTGGCCGGGAGCCGGTCCTGCGGGTCGCCGCCGAGGACGGCGTCGGGGACGGCCGCCAGGACGGCACGGACCAGCTCGTCGCGCAGCGCGCCCACCTCGGCGGCGAACCGCTCGCGCCGCTCGGCGGCGAGTACGGCGGCCACCGAGAAGGCGGCGACGGCCGGCACGTCGAGGGTCCCGGAGCGGACGTGGCGCTCCTGGCCGCCGCCGTGCAGGACGGGGACGGGGGTCTGGTCGCGTCCGAGCAGCAGGGCGCCGATGCCGTAGGGGCCGCCGACCTTGTGGCCGCTCACGGTCATCGCGGCGAGGCCGCTGTCACCGAAGCGGACGTCGAGCTGCCCGACGGCCTGGACGGCGTCCGAGTGCAGGGGGATGCCGTGCTCCCGGGCGATGGCGGCCAGCTCGCGGACCGGCATGACGGTGCCGATCTCGTTGTTGGCCCACATGACGGTGGCCAGGGCGATGTCGTCGGGGTTGCGCTCGACGGCCTCCCGGAAGGCCTCCGGGCTCACCCGGCCGTAGTGGTCGACGGGCAGGTACTCGACGTCGGCCCCTTCGTGCTCGGCGAGCCAGTGGACGGCGTCGAGCACGGCGTGGTGCTCCACGGGGCTGGCGAGGACACGGGTGCGGGCCGGGTCGGCGTCACGGCGGGCCCAGTAGAGCCCCTTGACGGCGAGGTTGTCGGCCTCGGTGCCGCCCGCGGTGAAGACCACCTCGCTGGGGCGGCCCCCGAGCGCTTCGGCGAGGGCCTCGCGGGCCTCCTCGACGGTGCGGCGGGCACGGCGGCCGGCGGCGTGCAGTGAGGAGGCGTTACCGGTGGCGGCGAACTGCGCGGTCATCGCCGCGGCGGCTTCCGGGAGCATCGGCGTGGTCGCGGCGTGGTCGAGGTAGGCCATGATTTTTTGATTCTACGAGCCCCTCCGCCCGCGGGTCCCCGCCCGGGGGCGGTTGGTCGGACCAGCGGGGGCGCGGCGCGGGCCCGTCATCGCCCCTGCCAGGCGCTTCGGCGGGCCGGGCGTGGGAGCTACCGCGGTGCTCGGGCCAGTTGGCGGGACTGGGCTACCAGGCGGTTCTCCGAGTCCCAGACCTCCGCGTCCTCCTCCAGGAAGCCGCCTGCGAGGTTGCGGGTGACGATGCCGATGCGGAGGGGGCCCGGGGCCGGGCGGTGGCGGATGTGGGTGGTGAGTTCGACCGTCGGGGCCCAGCCCAGGAGGCCGAGGTCGAAGGCGGTCGGGGGAAGGGCGTCCACCGCGAGGAGCAGGGACAGGGGGTCCGCGTCGCGGCCGTCGGCCAGCTCGAACCAGGCCCGCATCTCGCCCTTGCCCGAGGGGGCCCCGACGGCCCAGCCCGCCGTCGCCGGGTCCAGCCTCAGCCGGAGCCGGTCCACGATGGCGCTGCTGCCCGGGATCGGGGCCGGGCCGGCCTCGGGGCCGAGGCAGTCCTCGTAGGCGGGCATCACGGGCGGCCGGGCGACGGTGTGGACGCTGTCGGGGAGCGCCGCGAGGTCTCCGTACGAGGCGAGGACGCGGATGCGCTCGACCTCGGCGCCGTTCTCGTCGAACTGGAAGAGGGAGGCCTGGCCGGTGGAGAGGGTGCGGCCGACCCTGACGACCTCGGTGCGGATCACGGCGGGGCCGGGCACGGAGGAGGTCAGGTAGTGGGCCGAGACCGTGAAGGGGTCCGGGTGCGGCAGGGCCGCCGACAGGGCCCGGCCGACCAGGGCCAGCAGGTAGCCGCCGTTGACGGCGGTGATGATCGTCCAGCCGGCGGAGAGCTCCGCGTCGTACACCCCGGGCTCGCCCGCGCGGGGCGTGATGGTGGTGTCGCGGTCGAATTCGCTGTCGCCGATGGATGCCTTGGCCGCTGCATGTGACATGGAAACGAGGTTACCCGCGGAAGCTACTAAGCGGTAGCTTTTGTTTTGGGGGCGGGGGACCTAGGGTTCTTCGGCCACCGACGAGCGGCGGTTCCAGGCCAGCGGGGCCCGCCAGTGGTACTGCATCGCGAGGATGCGCAGCACGAAGGTGGTGACGATCGCGAGGGCGGTCGTCAGGGGGTTGAGCACCTCGAAGCTGATGAAAAGGGCGATCATCGAGGCGCCGACGACGGCGGGGACGGCGTACATCTCGCGGTCGCGGAGCAGGGAGGGGACCTCGTTGGCGAGGACGTCGCGCAGGACGCCGCCGCCGACGGCGGTGGCCACGCCCAGGGCGGCGGAGGAGGTCAGGCCGAGGCCGTACTCGTAGGCCTTGGTCGTGCCCGACACGCAGAACAGGCCTAGGCCGGCGGCGTCACAGACGTTGATGGCCCGGTTGATGCGCTGGACCTCGGGGTGGAGGAAGAAGACCAGCGCGGCGGCCAGCAGCGGCGTCACGAAGAAGCTGAGCTCGCTGAAGGCGGCGGGCGGGACGGCGCCGATGCACAGGTCGCGGAAGAGGCCGCCGCCGAGGGCGGTGACGAGGGCGAGTACGGCGATGCCGAACACGTCGAAGTTCTTGCGGACGGCCAGCAGGGCGCCGGCCAGGGCGAAGACGAAGATGCCCGCGAGGTCCAGCGCGTGCTGGACGCCGGGCGGGAAGAGATCGTGGAACACGTCGTCATTGTCGCCCGGCGGGCGGGGCGCGTCTGCCAGGGGCTCCGCCGGTGGGTGGGGCGGGGTGGGGTTCCGCTGCGCGGTGCCTCTCCCCGCCCCGCCCTTTCACCGTTCTCCCCCGGCTACCGCCGGGAGGTGCCCCCAGGGGCTCCGCCCCAGACCCCGCGCCTCACACGCCGGCGGGGCTGGATTCCGCTGCGGCCGGGGTGGCGTCCGTGTTCTCCGGGTGGTGGCAGGCCACCTGGTGGCCCGTCTTGAGGGCGACCAGCGGCGGGTCCTGGGTCTTGCAGATCTCCGTGGCCTTCCAGCAGCGGGTGTGGAAGCGGCAGCCGGGCGGCGGGGAGATCGGGGAGGGGACGTCGCCCTTGAGGAGGATGCGGCCGCTCTTGACCCCGCGGCGCCTCGGGTCCGGGACGGGGACCGCGGAGAGCAGGGCGTTGGTGTACGGGTGCATCGGGGACTCGTACAGGGACTTGCGGTCCGCCAGCTCCACGATCTTGCCGAGGTACATCACCGCGATGCGGTCGGAGACGTGCCGGATGACCGAGAGGTCGTGCGCGATGATGACGTACGTCAGCCCGAGCTCCTGCTGGAGGTCGTCCAGCAGGTTGACCACCTGGGCCTGGATCGACACGTCCAGCGCCGAGACCGGCTCGTCCGCGACGACGAGCTTCGGCTTGAGGGCCAGCGCGCGGGCGATGCCGATGCGCTGGCGCTGGCCGCCGGAGAACTCGTGCGGGTAGCGGTTGTAGTGCTCCGGGTTCAGGCCGACCAGGGACAGCAGGCGCTGGACCTCCGCCTTGACCCCGCCCTCCGGGGTGACCCCCTGGAGGTTGAAGGGGGCCGAGACGATCGCGCCGACGGTGTGGCGCGGGTTCAGGGAGCCGTAGGGGTCCTGGAAGATCATCTGCACGTCGCGGCGCAGCGGGCGCATCTGGGAGACGCCGAGGTGGGTGATGTCCCGGCCCTCGAACTCGATGCGTCCGGCGCTGGGCTCCAGGAGGCGGGTGATGAGGCGGCCCATCGTCGACTTGCCGCAGCCCGACTCGCCGACGACGCCGAGCGTCTCGCCGCGCCGGACCTCGAAGTCGATCCCGTCGACGGCCTTGACCGCCCCGGCCTGGCGGCGCAGCAGCCCCTTGTTGATGGGGAAGTGCTTGACCAGGCCGGACACCTTGAGGAGGGCTTCCGCTTCGGGGGCCTTCGGGGAGTCCTCGGCGGAGTCCTTCGTGGAGTCCTTGTTCATGTCGGTCACAGCTTCGGCGCAATCTCTTCGGTCCAGATCCGGGTCCGCTCCTCCTGCGACATGTGGCAGGCGGACCAGTGCCGGCTGCCGTCCTCGGTCAGCTCGGGGCGCTGGGTGCGGGTGATGCCGCCCTTGGGCACGTCGGCGTAGGGGCACCGGGGGTTGAAGGCGCAGCCGCTCGGGATGTTGATGAGGCTGGGCGGCGAGCCCTTGACCGGGATGAGCCGGTCGGTCTGGTCGCGGTCGATGCGCGGCATGGAGCCGAGGAGGCCCCAGGTGTAGGGGTGCCGGGGCTCGTAGAAGACCTTCTCGGCCGAGCCCCGCTCGACGCAGCGGCCGCCGTACATCACGAGGAGGTCGTCGGCCATCTCGGCGACCACGCCGAGGTCGTGCGTGATCATGATGACCGCGGAGCCGAACTCCTTCTGCAGGTCGCGGATCAGGTCGAGGATCTGCGCCTGGACGGTGACGTCGAGGGCGGTGGTCGGCTCGTCCGCGATGAGCAGCTCGGGGTTGTTGACCAGGGCCATGGCGATCATCGCGCGCTGGCGCATGCCGCCGGAGAACTCGTGCGGGTAGGCGTCCACGCGCCGGTGGGGCTCGGGGATGCCGACGCGGTCGAGCATCTCGACGGCGCGGGTGCGGGCCGTCTTCTTGTCGACGTCGTGGTGGGTGCGGTAGGCCTCGACGATCTGCTTGCCGACCGTGTAGTAGGGGTGCATGGCCGAGAGCGGGTCCTGGAAGACCATCGCCATCTTGCGGCCGCGCAGCCGGCGGACGTGGTCGGCGGAGGCGCCGACGAGCTCCTCGCCGTCGAGGAGGACCTCGCCGGAGATGTGCGGGCGGCTGCGGGCGTTTCCGGTGCGGTGCAGGCCCATGATGGCGAGCGAGGTGACGGACTTGCCGGAGCCGGACTCGCCCACGATGCCGAGGGTCTTGCCGCGTTCGAGGTCGAAGGAGAGGCCGTCGACGGACTTCACGAGGCCGTCGTCGGTCGGGAAGTGCACCTTCAGGTCGCGCACGGACAGGAAGGGGTTCCCGTCGGCCGGCCCTCCCTGCTCGGGCACGAAGGCGGGCGCGCCGTTGTTCTGGTTCTCGGTCACGTCAGCCTCACGCGCGGGTCGATGACGGCGTACAGCAGGTCCACGATCAGGTTGGCCAGGACCACGAAGAGGGCGGCGAGGAGGGTGACGCCCATGATCACGGGCAGGTCGCCGGCGCTGATGGCGGCGACGGCCGCCGTCCCCAGGCCCTGGAAGTTGAAGGTGGTCTCGGTGAGCACCGCACCGCCGAGGAGGCCGCCGAGGTCCAGGCCGAACATGGTGACGATCGGGGTGAGCGTGGAGCGCAGGGCGTGCTTGCGGATGACCACGCCCTCCTTGAGGCCCTTGGCCCGGGCGGTGCGGATGTAGTCCTCGCCGAGGACTTCGAGCATGGTGGCCCGCGTGATGCGGGCGTAGGTCGCGGCGAAGAGGAAGGCGAGGGTGACCCAGGGCAGGATCAGGCTGTTGAGCCAGGCCAGCGGATCCTCGGTCAGGGGTTTGTAGTTGGAGACCTTCAGCCAGCCGAGGCTGTAGACGAAGATCGCGGGGGCGACCATGCCGGTGAAGAAGATCGGCAGGGAGACGCCGGCGAGCGCGCCGACCATCACCGTGCGGTCGATGGCGGTCCTGCGTTTGAGGGCCGAGATGACGCCGGTGGCCACGCCCGCGATCACCCAGATGACCGCCGCGCCGAGGGCGAGCGAGAGGGTGACGGGGATGCGGTCCATCATGGTGTCCCAGACGGGCGCCTCGGTCTTGAAGGAGTAGCCGAAGCACGGGGCGGCGCAGTGGGTGACGCCCGTGCCGCCGTCGTAGTCGCGGCCGGCGAAGATTCCCTTGACGAAGAGCAGGTACTGCTCGGAGATCGGCTTGTCGAAGCCCATCTTCACGCGGATGCCCGCCAGGGCGGTCTCGTTGGTCTCGCGTCCGGCGTACATGAGCGCGGGATCGCTGCCGGTCAGCTTCGGGACCGCGAAGAAGATGCCGAAGGTGACCACGGAGACCACCAGCAGCGTGGCGGCGACGTTGAACAGCCGCCGTATGAGGTAGACGAGCACTGCAGTCGGCCGCCCGGCGCGGGTGGCCGCCGCCCCCTCGTGGGGGGTCGGCGGCCACCGCCTGCGGCCTTCACCTGCCCTTCGGACTAGCGCATGTGCGGTGAAGGCACTTGCCTTGGTGTTACGTGGTACGTGACGGTTCGGGCCGGGGCCCGGCCGGCGCTGTTACTGCTTGATGCCCACGGTGGCGAGGTCGATCTTGCCGAAGGACTCGTTGAAGTAGACGTTCGTCAGGCGCGGGTTGTGGTAGACGAGCGCCTTGTCGAAGTTGATCGGGAGGTAGAGCGCCTTCTCCATGACCTTCTGGTTGATCTGGGTGTAGAAGGGCGCGGCCTCTTCCGGAGTCTTGGTGGCGGCCGTCTTGAAGAGGCCGTTGATCTCCGGGTCGTTGATCATCGTGTAGTTGTTGTTGCCGTTCGGCAGGATGAACGAGCCGTCGACCAGCGGCTGGAGGAAGCCCGAGCCGGAGTTGTAGTCGGCGCCCCAGCCCATGACGATGATGCCGTAGTTCTTCTTCTTCACGTTCTCGGGCGAGCCGATCACGGAGGAGCTGAGCTTGCCGTCGAACTGGTCGATCGTGGCCTTGATGCCGACCTTGGCGAGCGAGGCCTGGAGCGACTCGGCGCTCTTCACCTCGGGCGCCTTGTTGTTGCGCACCGCGATGGTGGTCTCGAAGCCGTCCGGCTTGCCACAGGCCTTGAGGGCCTCCTTGGCCTTGGCCTCCTGCGGCTTGCCCTTCGTCAGACCGAACGGGTCGTAGGCCTTGTCCGAGCCGGGGACGCCGGGCGGCAGCATGTTCGCGCCGAGGTCACCGCTGGTCGGGCCGCCACGGGCGTTCTGGAGGGACTTCGGGTCGGCCGCGTAGATGACGGCCTTGCGGCACTCGATGTTGTCGAACGGCGCGACCGTGGTCGGGAAGGCGAAGTAGCGGATGTAGCCCGTGAACGGGTTGTCCGCGTTCTTCTTGAGGTTCGCGTCCTTGAGGATCTTGTTCTTGGCGGCCTGCTGGACACCGGTGCCGTCGATGGCGAGGTCGATGTCACCGGAGAGCAGGCGCTGGTCCATGTCGTCCGGGTTGGTGGTCACCGTGAAGGAGACCTTGTCCGGCAGACCCTTGCGGATCGTGTCCGTCTTCGGGTCCCAGTTCTCGTTGCGGACGAAGGTCGCGCCCTTGCCGGCGGTGAAGCTCTCCACCTTGTAAGGACCGGTGGAGATCGGCTTGTTGGTGTAGGTGGCGCCCGTGTCCTTGCCCACCGGGACCGGCGAGGAGGTCGGCATGGCCAGCAGGTAGCTGAAGTCGGCGTTGGCGCTCGCCAGGTTGAAGACGATCGTCTTGTCGTCCGGCGTCTGGACGGACTTCAGACCCATCTTGTCCGGGTCGGTGTCCTTGTACGGGCCGGGGTACTTCTGGCCCTGGTCGAGGATGTCGATCAGGTAGGTCGGGCCGCCGGACAGCACGTCCTGCGCGAAGACGCGCTCGATGCCGTACTTGACGTCCTTCGAGGTGATCGGCGTGCCGTCCTCGAACTTCACCCCGTCCTTGAGCTTCAGGGTGTACGTCTTGCCGTCGTTGGTCACGACCGGCAGGGCCTCGGCGAGGTCCGGGACCGCCTTGGTGCCGTCCTTGCCCGGCTTCGAGTCGTAGGCGAGCAGGCTGCGGACGTACAGGCGCTGGATGTCCCAGACGAAGCCGTAGTAGGCGCGGGCCGGGTCGAGGTAGTCGACGTCCTGCGGGGACCAGAGCTTGAGCTCGCCGCCCTTGGCGTCGGAGGCGTTGATGACGCCCTCGGCGGCACCGCTGTAGCCCTTGCCGCTCTCGGCGGCGTCCGCCTTGTCGTCCTTCTTGTCCCCGCCGCCACCGCACGCGGCGGTCATCGACAGGGCGGCGATCACGGCGGCGATCGCGAGAGCCTGCTTTCTGCGGATCACGGTTGTCCAACCTCCATAGGTGGTGAATCGAAGAAGCGGTTCAGCTGCCCTTGGGGTCGAGTGCGTCACGCAGCCCGTCCCCGAAGAGGTTGAACGCCAGGACGGTGATGAAGATCGTCATACCGGGGACCACCATGTACATGGGGTCGTCCTGGTAGATGGGGACGGCGTCGGAGAGCATCTTTCCCCAGGACGAGGTGGGGGGCTTGACGCCGGCGCCCAGGAAGCTGAGGGCCGCTTCCGTCAGGATGTTGGTCGGGATGATCAGCGTGGTGTAGACGAGGATCGGCGCGACCAGGTTCGGCATCAGCTCCTTGACGAGGATGTAGCCGCGGCCGGCGCCGAGGCTGCGCGCCGCCTCGACGTACTCGCGCTCCCGCAGGGAGATCGTCTGGCCGCGGACGATGCGTCCGATGTACGGCCAGCCGAAGAAGCCGATGACGAGGATGAGCACGCCCATCCGCACACCCGAACCCTCGAAGCCCCAGACGGAGTTGGGGACGACGGAGACCAGGGCGATGGTGAACAGCAGCTGCGGGAAGGCCAGCAGCAGGTCCATGAGGCGGCTGATGACGCCGTCGACCCAGCCGCCGATGAAGCCGGCGAGGGCGCCCAGGAAGCTGCCGAGGACCACCGAGACGAAGGCGGCCAGGAAGGCGACGATCAGGGAGATGCGCGCGCCGTAGACGATCCGGCTGAAGACGTCGCGGCCGTTGGTCGGCTCGACGCCCAGCAGGAAGTCGGAGCTGACGCCGCCGAAGGAGCCGAGCGGTGTGCCCAGATCGGGGTCGATCAGGTCCTCGTGGAACTCGTTGGGGTCGTGGCCCAGCAGGTTCGCGATCAGCGGCGCGAAGATCGCCACCAGGATCAGCAGGATCACGACCACACCGCCGGTGAGCGCGACCTTGTCGCGCTTGAGCCGCATCCAGGCGATGCGTCCGGGCGAGCGGCCTTCGATGGCCTTGGCAGGGACGTCGGCTACGGACACGGGTGCGGGCGTTTCCGCGCTCGTGTCGTGCAGTGGTGCCGTCATCGTGGTGGGGACCCCTCTCGGCCGACGGTGGTCGGCCCATGCCCGCCGCTGTGGCGGCGTTGGTGCGGAGTGGCGCTCGGAGTGCTCGGGACACGGTGGGACGCGGGCGTGCCGGGTCGGGAGGTGCGTGAGTACTGCGAGAACTGCGGGAAGTGCAGGGCGGTGCGCGAGGAAATGCGGGTACTGCGGACGTGCGGAGTGCGGGAAGTGCTGTGCGGAGCGACAAGCGGATGGCACGTGCCGAACCGGGTTCTGGAGGACTGACCGGCTCTTGGGTGGGGAGTCTTCATCGGGCGCTCGACCAGCCGCCAGACCCGCAGATGAAAGGATGCGCAACCGTGATCTGAGGCTTGAGTTCCCGTTATCCGGACTCGGCTCGCGGCTCAGCGGAGCAACACCGTCCGTTCGGTACGCAAACGGACATGGCACCCAACTCGGTGGAGGGGTGCGCCAATTGGGCGCCCATCAAGGGCGAAACCCGGACAAGGCGAAGGCCGCCGGGAGCAGTGCTTCCCGACGGCCCGATGTCCTTTCGGACGGCCCGTCTCACGGTGCGGGCATACCCTGAAATGTCCCTGTAACAAGCTCGGTGTTCGGCCCGGGGCGGCTCAGTAGGCGGCCGCCTGGCCCTCCCGGTCGTAGAACGGGCGGGTCTGCGCGCGCAGCCACATGGCCACCGGATCGTGCTCGTCCGCCAGCGCGACCGTGCAGACCGGAACGCCCTCGGGCACCGCGCCGACCGACTGGCGCATCATCTCCCGTACGGACTCCAGCGCGGGCGCGGAGGCGTCGTACAGGTCGAGGCCGACGGCGAGGTACGCCGACCCCAACGCGGGCTGCACCCAGGCGCGGCGCAGCGAGCGCACGGCGGGGGTGCGGTGGGCGTGCCGGGTGAGCAGCCCGTAGAACTGCGGGAGCTCCAGGGTGGGCTCGGAGAGCCGCAGGGGCCCGGCCGGCATCCGGTCCAGGCCGGTCGCGACCCGGCGCAGGTCGGCCCAGGGGATGCCGAGGCCGCCGCCCTGGGCGTGCGGGTTGACCCACAGGCCCCAGCGGTCGGGGTAGAGGGCGCGGGCGATGTCCCGGCCGGTGACCACCTCGTAGCCGCGGTTCCAGCCGCTGGCGGCCAGCTCCTGCGGGGAGGTCACGCAGGGCGCGTATCCCAGGCCCTCGACCTCCATGCCGCCGTACTGGGCGTCCGGTGAGCCCGGCTGCCCCTGCCAGAGCAGCATCCACAGCCGGCCCTCGGCGAGGGCGTGCAGGAATGACTCGTAGCCCTCATAGCGCCCGGGAGCCACCTGGCGCAGCATGTGCTCGACCTGCCCGGCCGCGGCCGTGCCTGACGCACTCACCCGGGTACCCCTCTTCGTCTTCGTCCGCCCGTCGTCTCCACGTCCCGAACAGCTTAAGCGGCGCTACGGGAGGTAGAAGGGGCGCACGCGCTCACGAATCCAGTCCGTGACCGGGTCCTCGGCGGCCTCCAGCAGGATCAACTGCACGGGCCACGGCGCCGGTACGCGGGCCAGGGCGCGGCCGAGCGCCTCCAGCGGGGCGGTCCGGGTGCCGGAGTCCCATCCCACCAGCTGGACACCGATGTAGAGCTCGGGGTCCCTGCCCTCGACGCTGGCGAGGCAGCGGTGCGCGGCGGTGACGACGCCGGTGGCCCGGAACTCCTCGGCGGCGGCGGAGAGGAAGTCGACGGGGTCGTCCTGCCAGTCGGGCTCGAAGAGCCGGACGCGGGCGCCGCTGGCGGGGCCGTCGAGCTCGGTGCGGCCGGCCCGGCAGAGCTGGGCGACGGCGGCGGGGGGCAGGGGGACGCCGACGGCGCCCTCGGGGTTCACGGCGATGCCGAGCTGCGGGGGCAGGCCGCGGGCGAACTCGACGGCGGGGGCTATGGCGAAGTCCATGGCGGGGCCGGCGGCGAAGCGGAACTGGGCCTCGGAGCTGTAGACGGGGACGTACGCCTCGCCGGCGATCAGCATGGTGGGGAGGTCGAGGGAGGTGCTGTCGGGGCCGCCGCCCTGGGGGAGCGGGATCCAGACCTGGCTGCGGCCGAGGGCCTCCAGGATCCGGGGGCCCGCGTCCGGCTGGCCGAGGGCCGTTCCGAGCACCTGCTCCAACTCGTTCGCCGGCCAGCCGTTCCCGTGCATGTGCCCCTGCTCTCCGTTTGGGTTTCCGTGGCGAATACGCCCCGAGGCTACCGGTGCCGTTGGTGCCGCTGCGCGGAGCCGTCTCCCCGCCCCGCCCTTCCACCGTTCTCCCCCGGCTACCGCCGGGAGGTGCCCCCAGGGGCTCCGCCCCAGACCCCGCGCCTAAAACGCCGGCGGGGCTGGAATTTCGCTGCGCGAAATGCAGCCCGCGCAGCGGCGCACCCGGGCCGGGTCAGGGGGTGAAGGTGATCTCCGTCAGGGTGGCGGCGGCCGGACGGTCCAGGAGGGTGGTGGAGGCGCAGCCTCGTGGGGAGTGGCCCGACTCGGCCGCCGACAGGAGGCGGGTCACCGCCGCGCGGTGGCGGGCGAAGGCGTACGCCGAGACCCCCCGGCCGCGGGCGGTCTGGCCCGCGAGGGCCTCCTCGGGGGTGGCGTCCAGCAGGAGCAGGTGCAGGCGACGGCCCCGGCGGCGCGCGGTCGCCGCCAGGAGGGCCCGGACCCAGGCCTGGCTGCCGCAGTCGTGGACGACCACAGACGCACCGGAGCGCAGCTCGCGCCAGAGCGTCCAGTAATGGGACACGCGGACCAGCGGACGGTACGCCCCGTACGGCAGCGCCTTCGGCATCCGGCCCTCCCAGCGCTCGCGGACGTCCTGGGAGTCGATGCCCCCGCCCGGCGCGGCCCGCTTGATCAGGGTGCTCTTCCCGCCGCCCGGCAGACCGGACACCACCACGATGTCCCCGGCGCGGAAGCCCAGCCGCCGGGGGCCGCGGGCCACCCGTCCGCGCAGGTCGCGGACCGTGCCGGCGGCGGGGGCGGTCCGGGACGCGAGGGGCCGCGCCCGGACCTCGTCCACCGTTCCCGTACTGGTCACCACTCCGAATCTCCGCACCGTGATCGTCTCCCCCCGAGTCGGACCGCGAGGGCCCTCTGCCCGTTGAATGTAAAGAGACGGTAATCCGGGTGGGTCGGTTCCGGGCCCGGCGTCCGAGACCTGGGACTCCGGGAGCGCGGTGGGCACGGGCGCCGCGTGCGTTGTGCCGGGCCCCACTGCCCGCTTCCGCCCGACCCGTGCAATGATGTGCGCCATCTGGACACCAACTGCATACCGGCCGCTTGAATCCGCGCGGGAGAGTCCCGGCTGGCCGCGAGGCCGTGCCCGGGCGCCGAAGGAGCAAGTACCTCCCTTGAATCTCTCAGGCCCCGTACCGCGTGGATGAGGCAGATCTGAAAAGCGAGCTGTCCGACCGCGACGGCTCCACCCAAGGTGCAAGTCGGCGTTCCCCGGTGGGAACTCCCGGCGAACCTCTCAGGTTCCGATGACAGATGGGGAGGATCGTCCTCGTCATGTCATGCCCTGGGACCCGGGAGCCACACCCATGAGCACTGCCCCCCGCCTGACCGCGCTCGACGCGCTGCACCGTTCGCTCGGTGCGACCATGACCGACTTCGCGGGCTGGGACATGCCGCTGCGCTACGCCAGTGAGCGCGACGAGCACAACGCCGTGCGCACCAAGGCCGGCCTCTTCGACCTCTCCCACATGGGCGAGATCACCCTGACCGGCCCGGAGGCCGTCAAGGCGCTGGACTACGCCCTCGTCGGCAACATCTCCACCGTCGGCGTCGGCCGCGCCCGCTACACGCACATCTGCCAGGAGGACGGCGGGATCCTCGACGACCTGATCGTCTACCGCCTCGGCGAGACCGAGTACATGGTCGTCGCCAACGCCTCCAACGCCCAGGTGGTGCTGGACGCGCTGACCGAGCGCGCCGCCGGCTTCGACACCGAGGTCCGCGACGACCGTGACGCGTACGCGCTGATCGCCGTCCAGGGCCCCGAGTCCCCCGGCATCCTCGCCTCGCTGACCGACGCCGACCTGGACGGTCTGAAGTACTACGCGGGCCTGCCGGGCACCGTCGCGGGCGTGCCCGCGCTGATCGCCCGCACCGGCTACACCGGCGAGGACGGCTTCGAGCTGTTCGTCTCCCCCGAGCACGCCGTGGAGCTGTGGCAGGCGCTGACCAAGGCGGGCGAGGGCGTCGGCCTGGTCCCGGCCGGCCTGTCCTGCCGCGACACCCTGCGCCTGGAGGCGGGCATGCCGCTGTACGGGCACGAGCTCACCACCTCCCTCACGCCCTTCGACGCCGGGCTGGGCCGGGTCGTGAAGTTCGAGAAGGAGGGCGACTTCGTCGGCCGCGCCGCCCTGGAGGCCGCCGCCGAGCGCGCCGCCACGCAGGCCCCGCGCAAGCTGGTCGGCCTGGTCGCCGAGGGCCGCCGCGTCCCGCGCGCCGGGTTCCCCGTGGTCGCCGGCGGCAAGGTGATCGGCGAGGTCACCTCCGGCGCCCCGTCCCCGACGCTGGGCAAGCCGATCGCGATGGCGTACGTCGACGCGGAGCACGCCGCGCCCGGCACCTCCGGGGTCGGCGTGGACATTCGCGGTACGCATGAGCCGTACGAGGTCGTCGCCCTGCCGTTCTACAAGCGGCAGAAGTGACCCCCGGGGTCCCCGGGACCCCGCGCCGGCGGCCCGCCGCAGGCATGCAAGACCACCGTTCGTATCCACCTCCCCGCATCCAGGAGAATCAGGTCATGAGCAACCCCCAGCAGCTGCGTTACACCAAGGAGCACGAGTGGCTGTCGGACGCCGTCGAGGGCGTCGCGACCGTCGGTATCACGGCCTTCGCCGCCGACGCACTCGGTGACGTCGTCTACGCCCAGCTCCCCGAGGTCGGCGACACCGTCACCGAGGGCGAGACCTGTGGCGAGCTGGAGTCGACCAAGTCGGTCAGCGACCTGTACTCCCCCGTCTCCGGTGAGATCGTCGAGGCCAACCAGGACGTCGTCGACGACCCGTCTCTGGTGAACTCCGCCCCGTTCGAGGGTGGCTGGCTGTTCAAGGTGAAGCTCTCGGAGGAGCCCAAGGACGCGCTCTCCTTCGACGAGTACACCGCCCTCACCGCCGGTAACTGACACCCCAGGGGATCCTGATGTCCGTTCTGAACACCCCGCTCCACGAGCTCGACCCCGACGTCGCCGCCGCCGTCGACGCCGAGCTCGTACGCCAGCAGTCGACCCTGGAAATGATCGCGTCGGAGAACTTCGCTCCGGTCGCCGTCATGGAGGCCCAGGGCTCGGTCCTGACCAACAAGTACGCCGAGGGCTACCCGGGCCGCCGCTACTACGGCGGCTGCGAGCACGTCGACGTGGTCGAGCAGATCGCGATCGACCGCATCAAGGCGCTGTTCGGCGCCGAGGCCGCGAACGTCCAGCCGCACTCCGGTGCGCAGGCCAACGCCGCCGCGATGTTCGCGCTGCTGAAGCCGGGCGACACGATCATGGGCCTGAACCTGGCCCACGGCGGTCACCTGACCCACGGCATGAAGATCAACTTCTCCGGCAAGCTCTACAACGTGGTCCCGTACCACGTCGACGAGTCCGGCCAGGTCGACATGGCCGAGGTCGAGCGCCTCGCCAAGGAGTCCAAGCCGCAGCTGATCGTCGCCGGCTGGTCCGCCTACCCGCGCCAGCTGGACTTCGCCGCCTTCCGCCGGATCGCGGACGAGGTCGGCGCGTACCTGATGGTCGACATGGCCCACTTCGCGGGCCTGGTCGCCGCGGGCCTGCACCCGAACCCGGTGCCGCACGCCCACGTCGTCACCACCACCACGCACAAGACCCTCGGCGGTCCGCGCGGCGGTGTCATCCTGTCGACGCAGGAGCTGGCCAAGAAGATCAACTCCGCGGTCTTCCCGGGCCAGCAGGGCGGTCCGCTGGAGCACGTGATCGCGGCCAAGGCCGTCTCCTTCAAGGTCGCGGCCTCGCCCGAGTTCAAGGAGCGCCAGGAGCGCACCCTGGAGGGCGCGAAGATCATCGCCGAGCGCCTGGTCCAGCCGGACGTCACCGAGGTGGGCGTGTCCGTCCTCTCCGGCGGCACCGACGTGCACCTGGTCCTGGTCGACCTGCGCAACTCCGACCTGGACGGCCAGCAGGCCGAGGACCGGCTCCACGAGATCGGCATCACGGTCAACCGGAACGCGATCCCGAACGACCCGCGCCCGCCGATGGTCACCTCGGGCCTGCGCATCGGCACGCCGGCGCTGGCCACCCGCGGCTTCGGCGCCGAGGACTTCCGCGAGGTAGCCGAGATCATCGCGCAGGCCCTGAAGCCGGCGTTCGACGCGGACGACCTCAAGGCGCGCGTCTCCGCGCTCGCCGCGAAGTTCCCGCTCTACCCGTCGCTGTAGTCACGGGCCAGGAGGGGCCCGGCCTTGTTCCGCACAGGGCCGGGCCCCTTCCTGTCTTCTTCCCCGGCCCCCTCCCCCGCCGGACACCGGAACGCGAGCCGGCTCACGTCCGCCGGACCCCTCCGCGAGCAGAAACGTTCATCTCCACGCGTTACGCTCGTCTGCCGGACAAAATCCGCAGATCCCCCGCGCACCACCCCGCTCCACCACACCCCTGCCCTCTCTCCACCCCACGAGCCGACAAGGGAGTCCGCCAGTGGCCATCTCCGTCTTCGATCTCTTCTCCATCGGTATCGGCCCCTCCTCCTCCCACACGGTCGGCCCGATGCGCGCGGCGCGCATGTTCGTGTCCCGCCTGAAGAAGGACGGTGTCCTCGCCCAGACCGCGTCCGTCCGCGCGGAGCTCTTCGGCTCCCTCGGCGCCACCGGCCACGGCCACGGCACCCCCAAGGCGGTCCTGCTGGGCCTGGAGGGCCACTCCCCGCGCACGGTGGACGTGGAGACCGCCGACGACGAGGTGGAGCGCATCCGCCGGACCGGGAAGCTGCGGCTGCTCGGGACCGAGATAGGGAACGTCCACGAGATCGACTTCGACGAGCCCAGCCAGCTGATCCTGCACCGCCGCCGCTCGCTGCCCTACCACGCGAACGGCATGACCCTCTTCGCCTACGACGCCTCCGGCGCCCCGCTGCTGGAGAAGACCTACTACTCGGTCGGCGGCGGCTTCGTCGTCGACGAGGACGCGGTCGGCCAGGACCGGATCAAGCTCGACGACACCGTGCTGAAGTACCCCTTCCGCTCCGGTGACGAGATGCTGCGCCTGGCGAACGAGACCGGCCTGTCGATCTCCTCCCTGATGATGGAGAACGAGAAGGCCTGGCGCACCGAGGACGAGATCCGCGAGGGCCTCCTGGAGATCTGGCGGGTCATGCAGTCCTGCGTCTCGCGCGGCATGTCCCGCGAGGGCATCCTGCCGGGCGGGCTGCGCGTCAAGCGCCGGGCCGCCTCCACGGCGCGCCAGCTGCGCACCGAGGGCGACCCGCTGCTGCACCGCAGCGAGTGGACGACGATCTACGCGATGGCCGTGAACGAGGAGAACGCGGCGGGCGGCCGGGTCGTCACCGCGCCCACCAACGGCGCCGCGGGCGTCCTGCCGGCCGTCCTGCACTACTACGTGAACTTCGTCCCGGGCGCGGACGAGGACGGCGTGGTGCGCTTCCTGCTGGCCGCGGGCGCGATCGGCATGCTGTTCAAGGAGAACGCCTCGATCTCGGGCGCCGAGGTCGGCTGCCAGGGCGAGGTCGGCTCGGCCTGCTCGATGGCGGCGGGCGCCCTGGCCGAGGTGCTGGGCGGCTCCCCGGAGCAGGTGGAGAACGCCGCCGAGATCGGCATGGAGCACAACCTGGGCCTGACCTGCGACCCGGTCGGCGGTCTGGTGCAGATCCCGTGCATCGAGCGCAACGGCATGGCGGCGGTCAAGGCCGTCACGGCGGCCCGGATGGCGATGCGCGGCGACGGCAGCCACAAGGTCTCCCTGGACAAGGTCATCAAGACCATGAAGGAGACGGGCGCCGACATGAAGGTCAAGTACAAGGAGACCGCCCGCGGCGGTCTCGCGGTCAACGTCATCGAGTGCTGACCCGTCGACGCGGCGTGACGAGGTGAGGAGGGGCCCGGCGCGGGTGCGCCGGGCCCCTCCGCGCGTCCGGGGAAGAGGGGTCCCCCGGCCCGCCCGGGTCGGGACCTTCGGCCCCCCGGCGGAAGGCGCCCGGTGCACTAGCGTGCTGCGGGGGGCGCTGTTACCCCGCGAAGAGAGGCAGCCGCCATGGCCATCACCGAACACCGTGTCCTGCCGCTGCGGCTGGAGGCCGCACCGCTGCCGGTCCCCCTGGAGGGCGTCTTCGTCTACCGCACGGACCGGCCGTACGAGGTCGCCGTGGAGTTCCGGGGCGCCGGGGTCCGGATCGCCCGCTGGGTGTTCTCGCGGGAGCTGCTGATCGACGGGCAGACCTGCGCCACGGGGGAGGGCGACATACAGGTGTGGCCGCGCTGGACGGGCACCGAGCCCCGCGTGCTGCTGGCCCTGAGCAACGGCGAGCGGGGCTGCGTGGTCTCCGCGCGGGCCAAGGACCTGCGCGGGCTGTGCCGGCGGATGACCGAGCTGGTCCCGCGCGGGCAGGAGCACCGCCACTACGACCTGGACGCCGAGCTGAGCGCCCTGCTGACCTTCTGAGGCGGGCGGGCGTCCGGTGCAACCACGGGGCCCCGGGGAATGTCATACCGGATGACAGTCACTCCCCGTCTCAGAGGATCGGGGGACGCCATGCGTCACCTCCCGCACCGCCGCCGGATCGTGGCCCTGGCCACGGGTGCCCTGCTGACCGCAGGGCTCGCGCTCGCCGCACCGGCCTCGGCGGCCGCCCCGGCCGCCGTCCGCTCCACGACCCCGCTCGTCGTCAACGCCCGCTGGGGCGGTCACTGCACGTACGACCGGATCGTGATCGACCTCCAGGGCTCCGTGCCCCCGTTCACCGTCACTCCCGTCTCCCAGCTGGTCTACGACGGGTCCGGCAAGCCGGTCCCGCTGCCCGGGAAGTACTTCCTGGAGATCCGCCTGCACCCGGCCGCCGGCCACGACGAGGCGGGCAACAACGTCTACCAGGGCCCCAAGCTCCAGCAGATCAACCTGAGCAAGCTCAAGGGCATCGCCCTGACCGGCGACTTCGAGGGGTACGTGACCTTCGGCGCCGCCTTCGACACCCAGCCCGTCTACAGCACCTCCGTCCTGCACGCGCCCGAGCGGCTCGTGGTGGACGTCGCGCACCCGAACACCTGCTGAGGACCCCGCCTAGCGGTGTTCCGGGTTCGGGAAGTCGAAACGGCAGCCGGCGTCCCACTCGGAGCGCTGGTTGCCGTGGGCGGGGACGCCCCCGGCGCGCTTGAGGAGCGCCGCGAGGTGCATCAGGTTCCAGGACATGAACGTGGTGTTGCGGTTGGTGAAGTCGTTCTCGGGACCGCCGGAGCCCGGGTCCAGGTACGAGGGACCGGGCCCGGCCTCCCCGATCCAGCCCGCGTCCGCCTGGGGCGGGATCGCGTAGCCCAGGTGCTGGAGGCTGTAGAGGACGTTCATGGCGCAGTGTTTGACGCCGTCCTCGTTGCCGGTGATCAGCGCACCGCCGACGCGCCCGTAGTAGGCGTACTGGCCGTGCTCGTTCAGCAGCGAGGAGCAGGCGTAGAGCCGCTCGATGACCTTCTTCATCACCGAGCTGTTGTCGCCGAGCCAGATGGGGCCGCAGAGGACCAGGATGTCGGCGTCCATGATCTGGCTGTAGAGCACCGGCCACTGGTCGCTCTCCCAGCCGTGGTCGGTCATGTCCGGCCAGACGCCGGTGGCGATGTCGTGGTCGACGGCGCGGATCAGCGAGGTCCGGGCGCCGGCCGATTCCATGACGGCCCGGCTCCGCGAGATCAGCCCCTCGGTGTTGCTGGTCTCGGGCGAGCGTTTGAGGGTGCAGTTGACGTAGACGGCGGACAGGTCGAAGTAGTCGTAGGCGGCCACGCCCCCACCCTGCGGGCCGGCCGCCGGCCCCGCCAGCGCTCGGGGCCCGTCCGGGGGGCGAATCGGAATCCGGTCATCCGATCGGCCGGATCGGTCCGGGTTGATACCGGTCCGTGCGGGCGACTAGGGTCAGCTGGCCTTGGTGTTCGGGAAACCGGTGGAAAACCGGTGCGGCCCTCGCCACTGTGATCGGGAAGTCCAGCTCCACCCCTCGCGGGAGCCACTGGGACCGTGCGGGAGACCGTGCGGACCCGGGAAGGCGGAGCCGGGGCGGCAGTACCCGTCAGCCAGGAGACCGGCCGGGGCGCGTACGTCCATCCACGAGGTGCTGGAGAGGTCTCCCAACTCATGCACATAGCCGAGGGGTTCCTGCCCCCGCTGCACGCGGCCGCCTGGGGCGCCGCGTCCGCCCCGTTCGTCGTCCACGGGGTCCGCGCCCTGACCCGCGAGGTGAAGTCCCACCCCGAGAGCACGCTGCTCCTCGGCGCGTCCGGTGCGTTCACGTTCGTCCTGTCCGCCCTGAAGATCCCCTCGGTGACGGGCAGTTGCTCGCACCCCACCGGGACCGGGCTCGGCGCCATCCTCTTCCGGCCGCCCATCATGGCGGTGCTCGGCACGATCACCCTGCTGTTCCAGGCCCTGCTGCTGGCGCACGGCGGGCTCACCACCCTG
Source organism: Streptomyces sp. NPDC001594 (assembly GCF_042893675.1). NCBI lineage: Bacteria > Bacillati > Actinomycetota > Actinomycetes > Kitasatosporales > Streptomycetaceae > Streptomyces > Streptomyces sp. NPDC001594. Next base: position 264,132 of record NZ_JBIAVB010000011.1, read on the forward strand.
GGCGCCAACGTCTTCTCGATGGCCATCGCCGGCCCCTGGGCCGGCTACGCGGTCTACAAGCTGCTGCGCGGGTCCGGCGCCCCGCTGATGGTCACCGTCTTCTTCGGCGCCTTCTTCGCCGACCTGGTCACCTACTGCGTGACCTCGGTCCAGCTGGCCCTCGCCTTCCCGGACCCGGCCAGCGGCTTCCCGGGCTCCCTGGAGAAGTTCGCCGGCATCTTCGCCGTCACGCAGATCCCGCTCGCCGTCAGCGAGGGGCTGCTGACCGTGCTGGTGATGCGGCTGCTGATGCAGTCCAGCAAGTCCGACCTGGTCCGGCTCGGGGTCGCCAAGCTGACCGGTGCGCGGCGGACCGAGGGGGCGTCGGCCCGATGAGCAGGAACGGCAAGATCAACACCCTGCTGCTGCTCCTGGTGGCGGCGCTGGCCGTGCTCCCGCTCGCGCTGGGGCTCGGCGAGGGCAAGGAGGAGCCCTTCGCGGGCGCCGACGCCCAGGCGGAGTCGGCCATCACCGAGCTGAAGCCGGACTACAAGCCCTGGTTCTCCCCGCTGTACGAGCCCCCCTCGGGCGAGGTGGAGTCGGCGCTGTTCGCCCTCCAGGCGGCGCTGGGCGCGGGCGTGCTCGCGTACTACTTCGGGGTCCGCCGGGGCCGCCGGCAGGGCGCGGCGCAGGCCCTCGCCGAGGCGGCGGCCGGAGCCGGGGGGCAGGCCCCCGCCGAGCCCGCGCGGGAGCCGTAGCCGGTGCTGCCCATCGACGTGGCGGCGCACTCCAGCCGCTGGCGGGGCCGCCATCCGCTGGAGAAGGCCCTGCTCGGGTTCGGGCTGACCGTCACCGCCGTGTCCCTGCCCCCGTGGCCCGGCGGTCCGCTGGTGGCCGCCGCGACCCTGGCGGTGCTGCTGGGGCCCGCCGGGGTGTCCGGGCGGCAGCTGTGGCGGGCCTTCCGGGTCCCGCTCGGGTTCTGCGTCACGGGCGCGCTGCCGCTGCTGGTGTCGGTGGGCGGCCCGGACGGGTTCCTCGCGCCGGCCCCGGACGGACCCCGGCACGCCCTGGACCTGCTGCTGCGCACCTCGGCCGCCTCGCTGGGGGTGCTGCTGTTCGCCTTCACCACGCCCGTCTCGGACGTGCTGCCCCGGCTGGTCCGGGCCGGGGTGCCGGCGCCGGTGGTGGACGTGGCCCTGGTCATGTACCGGATCGGCTTCCTGCTGCTGGACTCCCTCGCGCAGGTCCGGCGGGCCCAGGCGGCCCGGCTCGGGCAGGCCGGGCGGGCCGCCGCGTGGCGTTCGGTGGCCGGGCTCGCGGCGACCTCGTTCGTCCGGGCCTTCGACCGCGCCGCCCGGCTCCAGGAGGGGCTCGCGGGGCGCGGCTACGACGGCGCGCTGCGGGTGCTGGTCCCGCCGGCGCGGCTGTCGCGGCGGTTCCTGGCGGCCGCCGCCGCCCTCCTGGCCGCCCTGGTCGCGGGGACCCTCGTACTGAAGGAGCTGGGATTGTGACCCCGTTGGTGGAACTGGTCGGCGCGGGGTACGCGTACGAGGACGGGCCGGCCGTGCTGTCGGGCGTGGACTTCGCGATCGCCGAGGGGCGGGCGCTGGTGCTGCTGGGCCGCAACGGGAGCGGCAAGACCACGCTGATGCGGCTGCTGAGCGGGGGCCTGCGGCCCGCGTCGGGGGCGCTGCGGCTGGCGGGTACGGAGGTGGCGTACGACCGGCGGGGGCTGACGCGGCTGCGCACCACCGTCCAGCTGGTGGTGCAGGACCCCGACGACCAGTTGTTCGCGGCCTCCGTGGAGCAGGACGTGTCCTTCGGCCCGATGAACCTGGGGCTGGCGGAGGCGGAGGTCCGCGAACGGGTGGACTCCGCGCTGGCCGCGCTGGACATCACCGCGCTGCGCGACCGGCCGACGCACCTGCTGTCGTACGGGCAGCGCAAGCGGGCCGCCATCGCGGGCGCGGTGGCGATGGCTCCGCGGGTGCTGATCCTGGACGAGCCGACGGCCGGGCTCGACCCGGACGGGCAGGAGCGGCTGCTGGATGTCCTGGCGGGGCTTCGGGCGGCGGGGACCACGGTGGTGATGGCCACCCACGATGTGGACCTGGCGGTCCGGTGGGCGGACGATGCGGCGGTGCTCACGCCGTCGGGGATACGGGTGGGGGCCGCGGGGGTTCTGCTGTCGGATCCGGAGTTGTTGGCCTCGGCCGGGTTGCGTCAGGCGTGGTCGCCTGCGGTGACGGCGTTCCTGCGGGCCCACGGGTTCCTGGGCGCGGACGCCCCGGGGCCGCGCGTGCCGGAGGCGCTGGGCGCGCTGGGCTGAGCGGGGTCGGGGGCCGGGCGGGGTCGGCCCTGCGGGGCGGTGTCCGGTGTGCCCACCCTCCCCCAAGCTCTCGGCTCCGCTCGAGCAGGGGGGTCCCCCATCGCCCTGCGGGACGATTGCCCACACCTTGGCGGGCGGCCCACACCTAAGATGCGTGCATGTCGTTGCCGCATGCCATTCTCACCGCCTTGTTGGAGAAGCCTTCTTCCGGGCTGGAGCTGACGCGGCGGTTCGACAAGTCGATCGGGTACTTCTGGTCCGCGACGCACCAGCAGATCTACCGGGAGCTGGGGCGGCTGGAGGAGGCCGGGCTGATTCGGGCGCTGCCCAGCGAGGCGCCCGTGCGGGGGCAGAAGAAAGAGTACGAGGTGCTGCCCGACGGCAGCGCGGAGCTGGCCCGGTGGGTGGACGAGCGGCAGGACCCCAAGCCGATGCGGGACGCGCTGCTGCTGCGGATCCGGGCGGCGGCCGTGGTGGGGCCGCAGGGGCTCGCGGCGGAGCTGCGGCGGCACCTGGAGCTGCACCGGGCCCAGCTGGCGGAGTACGAGGCCATCGAGGCGAAGGACTTCCCGGCGGGGCGCAACGCCGACCCGGACCGGCTGCGCCGGCTCGTGCTGCACGGGGGGATCGCCCTGGAGGGCTTCTGGCTCGGCTGGCTGGAGGAGGCGCTGGCCGAGGTCGAGGACATGACGGGTCCGAGCGGGGCCTGACGCGCCCCCGTCCCGGCGTGCGGGACGGAGGCGGGCGCGGCGCCCGTTCGGCCGGGCCTTACTTGTTCAGGTCGGCCCAGAACTCGTCGAAGCTCAGCAGCTTGTCGCCGTTGAGGTCCTTCGCCGCGATGATCGCGTCGGCGACCGCCGGGCTGACGAACGCGTCCCCCATCGCCCGCATGGCCGCGCTGTACTCGTCGGCCGTGATGACGCCGTCGCCGTTCGCGTCGAACCGGTCGAACGTCTCGCGTGCCTTGTCGATGTCCGCCACTGGGCCACCCCTTCCTGGTGCTTGTTGACCGGCTCAGGGTAGCCGCACCGGGAGCGGTCCCCGCCCACGGGTCCCGGGAGCCGTGGACGGGCTCCCGGGACGCGCCCGCGCGGCCGGGCCTAGCGGAAGATGCCGGTGTGGCCGAGGGAGTAGCGGCCGGGCTGCGGGTAGACGGCCAGGCCGTGGGGGCCGCTGCCGACGGGGATCTTCGCGAGCTCCGCGCCGGTGGTGGTGTCGATGGCGTAGACCTCGGAGTTGTAGCGCCCGGACAGCCAGAGCACCTTGCCGTCAGCCGAGACCCCGCCCATGTCGGGGCTGCCGCCGTCGGGCAGCTCCCACTTCTTGGTGAGCGCGTTCTTCTTGAAGTCGAAGACCGAGATGCTGCCCTCGCCCCGGTTGGAGACGTACATCTCGCGGGAGTCGCGGCTGACGTAGAGGCCGTGGCAGCCCTTGCCGGTGGGCAGCAGCTTGGGGACGTCGAACTTGTCGCCGCTGAGCACCCACATGCCGTGCGCCATCATGTCGGCGACGTAGAAGGTCTTCCCGTCCGGCGAGACCTTCACGTCCTGCGGCATCGCGCCCTCGAAGGGGAGCTTCTGCTGCCCGATGACCTCCATCTTCTCGGTGTCGACCTTGAGCAGCTCGCCGGAGAACTCGCAGCTGACGATGAAGTAGCGGCCGTCGAGGGAGAAGTCGGCGTGGTTGACGCCGAAGCAGGTCACGGGGACGGTCTTGACCCGGTTCATGGTGTGCGGGTCGCGGAAGACCAGCTCGCGGTCCATGGAGGCCATCACGATGGCGTACCTGCCGTTGGGGGTGAAGTAGAGGTTGTACGGGTCGTGGACCTCGACCGGGTCGCCCGCCTCGCCGGTGGCCGGGTTGATGGGGGTGAGGGTGTGGCCGCGGTTGTTGTTGACCCACAGGGTCTTCATGTCCCACGAGGGCACCACGTGCTGCGGCTGGACGCCGACCGGGATGGTGTCGATGACCTTGTAGGTGGCCGGGTCGATGACGGACACCGTGTTGGAGTTGGTGTTCGGCACGTAGACGCGCGACGGGAAGTCCTTGACCACCGGGGAGAGCTTGTTGGGCCGGTCCGCCGCGTACACGTCGGCCGGGTCGAGCACCGGGGGCATCCCGGCCAGCCCCGGCGGCACGGCGGGCACGGCTTTGACGGGCTCGGCCGGCCCCTTGGAGCCGAGCGCCTCGGCGGGCGACTTGTCGGCCGAGGCGCAGCCGGCCAGGGCGGCGAGGACCAGACCGGCCAGCAGCGCGGTGGCCTTCCGGGGAAGGCGGGTGGTCGTCATGGGGTCAGCAGCTCCGTGGTGGTCACCGCGCGCAGCTTGCGGCGCGCGAGTTCTTCGAGGAGGGGCGGCATCGCGTCGACCGTGTCCGCGTAGCCGAAGTGCAGGCTCACCACCGATCCGCCGTGGATGGTCCCGGTGACGTTGCTGATGACGGTCGCGGCGCCGGGCGAGGTGAAGTCGAGGGAGTCCACGTCGTACGAGAGGACGTGCGGGTAGCCGGCCCGCTGGGCCAGCTTCTGGACGAGGGGGCCGGCGTTCTGGGTCTGGGAGGGGCGGAACCAGGTGCCGATGGAGCCGGTGAGGCGCTTGAGCCGCTGGGCGCAGCCGGTGATCTCGGCGTAGGCCTCCGCCTCGGGCAGGGAGTTGATCGCGAGGTGGTGGTGGGTGTGGTTGCCGAGCTCGTGGCCGCCGTCGAGGATGCGGCGGGCCATGTCGGGGTGGTCGTCGAGCCAGGTGCCGATGGCCAGGACGGTGACGTGCGCGCCGGCCTTCTCGGCTTCGGCGAGCACGGCGCGGGCGATGGCGGGGTCGCCGTTGCCGTGGAAGGTGAGCGCGACCTTCGGCCGGTCGCGCGGGCCGTGGGCGATCTCGACGGGCTGCCCGGGGAACCGGCGGGGGGCGGGGGCGGCCGCCGGGGCGGGTGTGGCGGCGCCGGGCCGGGCCGCGTCGGGCCGGGCGGGGGCGGCCTGGACGGGCCGGGGGGCCGAGGGGGCGCCGCCCGTGCCGCAGGCCGCGGTGAGGGCACCGGCGGCGACCGCCGCCGTGGCGCGCAGGGCGGTTCGGCGGTCTGGATAACAGAGCACCTGCCCATTTAAGTGGCGAACGCCCTCGAAGGGATTGATTGACCCAGTTTGGGACCTTCGGAAGTGGCGGCCGGGGGCTCGGCCGTTCGCTATGCGATCAATGAATTACGCGGAGCGGTGGATACTCATTCATAGAATGTGAGGCGAGTGGCCCACCTCACCTAAGATTTAGATGAAAACTCTTAGGATATGCACACTTATGTCCGAGTAGGGAGTTTTGGCGTTTGGACCCTCGTCTGCCATAGTCGGAATCACGGCTTCCCATTGACCCGAGCGAAGCCCACCCGCCGAGGACCACACACCCCACCGGTCCTCGGCACCCACGAAACCCCCGTAGCGCCCCACCTCGGCGACAGGGGGTTTCTGGCGTTCCGGGCGGTTCAGCGGTCCGCCACCCGCATCTCGAACCAGGTGATCTTGCCGCGCGGCAGCAGGTCGGCGCCCCAGCGGTCGGACAGCTTGTCGACGAGGAAGAGCCCCCGGCCGGTGGTGTCCAGCTCGTGCACCGGCATCAGGCAGGGCAGCCCCCGCGAGGGATCGCGCACCTCCACGCGGATCCAGCCGCGGCGGCGCAGCATCCGTAAGCCGAAGGAACGGGCCCCGGTATGGCGCACGGCGTTGCCGACGAGCTCGGAGACCAGCAGGACGGCGTGCTCGGCGATCTGCGGCGACAGGCCCCAGTAGCGCACCACCACGCCCTGGGTGAGCCGGCGGGCCGTGCTCGCGGACTCCGGCATGGAGGGCAGGGTCACCTCCGCCTCCGCCGGGTTGCCGTACGACTCCAGCACGGTGAGGCCCTGCTCGTCCTCGACCGCCACCGTGAGCCGTACGGCCATAGCGCTCCCGCGCTGCCGCGGCTGTTCCACACCCTCCAGGCCCGCCATGCACCCATCATGGACGGCCGCCGCGTCCGCCCGGGCCGTTCCACGCGAATACACCCCCCGGAATCAAGGATTCCGGTAGGGCGTCCGGGCATATGCGAGGGGCAACCGGACGCCCACCGGGCCGCGTTGACCTGCGGTGACGGTGCGCGGGGAAGCGATCACCCTGCGTTGATCAACCGTTTCGCCTTAAGGCTGCCTTAAGGCCCCGCTAAACCACCCGCAGGGGTTCACCCGCTCCACGACCGCGCCTATACGAACTTGGCCTTGCCCGGGCCCTCCTCGACGAAGCTGCGCATGCCGATCTCACGGTCCTCGGTGGCGAACAGCCCCGCGAACCAGTTGCGTTCGATGGCCAGACCGGTGTCGATGTCGGCCTCCAGGCCGGCGTCCACGCACTCCTTCGCCGCGCGCAGGGCGATCGCCGGGCCCTGGGCGAGCTTCGAGGCCCAGGCGAGCGCCTGCTCGTACACCTCCGCGGCGGGCACGATCCGGTCCACGAGGCCCAGGGTGAGCGCCTCTTCGGCCTTGACCATCCGGCCCGTGAAGATGAGGTCCTTGGCCCGGGACGGGCCGATCAGCCGGGACAGCCGCTGGGTGCCGCCCGCGCCGGGGATCAGGCCGAGCAGGATCTCGGGCTGGCCGAGCTTGGCGTTGTCGGCGGCGATCCGGTAGTCGGCGCAGAGCGCGAGCTCGCAGCCGCCGCCGAGCGCGTAGCCGGTGACGGCGGCGACGACCGGCTTGGGGATCCGGGCCACGGCCGTGAAGGCGTCCTGCAGCCCGCGGGACCGGGCGATCATCGCCGCGTGGTCCATGGTCTGCATCTCCTTGATGTCCGCGCCGGCCGCGAACACCTTCTCCCCGCCGTAGATGACGACGGCGCGCACGTCGGCGCGGTCGGTCGCCTCCACCGCGAGCTCGCGCAGCCGGTCCTGGGTGGCGATGTCCAGGGCGTTCATGGGCGGGCGGTCCAGGCGGATGGTGCCGACGCCTTCGGAGACTTCGAGAGAGATCGTCATACGGGGGAGGTTAGCGGCCGGGGGTCCGGGGGTCTCCCCCGGAAGGGCGCCGCACGGGAAGTGGCCCGGTGCTGTGGGTCACAGCACCGGGCCACGGGTCAGGGAGCCGACCCGGCTACTTCTTCCACTCCGCCCAGTCCATGTTCCAGCCGTTGAGGCCGTTGTCCGGGGCGATCTGCTTGTCCTTGGAGTTCTTCACGATGACCACGTCGCCGATCAGGGACTCGTTGAAGAACCAGGCGGCGGGGGTGTTGGGGTCCCCGGCGCCACGCTCGTCCTCCAGGCCGACGCAGCCGTGGCTGACGTTCTCGCTGCCGAAGGTGCTGGAGGAGGCCCAGTAGTTGCCGTGGACGAAGGTGCCGGAGTTCGACAGGCGCATCGCGTGCGGGACGTCCGAGATGTCGTACTCGCCGCCGAAGCCGACGGTGGCGCCGTTCATCCGGGTCACCTTGTACTTCTCGCTGATGACCATCTGACCGTTGTAGGTGGTCGTGGCGGGGGCGCCGGCCGTGATGGGCAGGTTCTTGATGACCTGGTTGTCGCGGACGACCTCCATCGTCTTGGCCGTCGCGTCGACCGTGGAGACCTGGGAGCGGCCGATGGTGAAGGTGACCGTGCGGGTCTGCTTGCCGTAGACCCCGGGGCGGCCCTCGACGCCGTCGAGCGCGAGCTTCACGGTGACCTTGGTGCCGGCGGCCCAGTACTTCTCCGGACGGAAGTCGAGGCGGTCGTTGCCGAACCAGTGGCCCTCGATCGGGACGGAGGGCTCGGCCGTGACGGTGATGGCCTTCTCCACGGCCTCGGTGTTGGTGATGCCGCGGGTGAAGTTGATCGACACCGGCATGCCCACGCCGACGGTCGAGCCGTCCTCGGGCGTGTAGTGGCCGACGAAGGTGTTCTGCGGGGTGAGGGTGGTGAAGGTGGTGTCCTTGGCGGACTCCCGGCCGGCCTCGTCCTTGGCGACCGCGTGCACCTTGTACTCGGTGGCGGCGGCCAGGTTGCGGGCGGGCTCCCAACCGGCGCCGTCGGGGGTCAGCTTGCCCTCGACCGCGTTGCCCTTGGTGTCGGCGACCGTGACCGTGGTCAGCTTGCCGCCGGTGCTGGAGATCTTCAGGACGCCGCTGGTGGCGACCTCCTTGGCCCCGTCGTCCGGCTTGACGCTGACCACGGCCTTCGAGGCCTCGGTGTTGGCCTTGGCCGCGTTGCCGCCGCCGGGCTTGCCGTTGTCGCCGCCGGCGCCGCCCGCGGCGTCGCCGCCGTTGCTGCACGCCGTGGTGAGCAGAAGGGCCGCGCCCAGCAGCAGGGCCGGCAGGCCGGTGCGGACGCGGCCGCGTATCGGCTGCACGTTCACTCGTGTTCTCCCCATGTCCCCCGCGCACGGACAGTCGCGCGCTTGCCGACAGGAAATCACATGGGGGGATTACGAATAGGCACGGTCATGTCACCGTTCCGTCCCAACCGCCGTCACAGGGGGAGGGCGGCCGACCTGCGGAGCCGTCGACGGCCGGTGCGCGGTGCGGGGCGCACCGGCCGTCGGTGCGTCAGCTCCGGCCGCGGGGGGCGGTCCAGTCGCCGCCGAGGCCCGGGAGGGCCTGCCCGTTGGGCCCGTGGGGCCCGTCGTGCTCGCCGTGCTCGCCGTGCTCGCCCTGTTCCTCGTGGCCCGGCTTGCCGTGGTCCTCGTGGCCCGGCTTGTCGTGGTCCGGCTTGCCGTGCTTGTCCCGCTTGTTGAAGACCAGGGCCACGATCTCCCGTCCGGCGGCGCCGTCCACCTCCAGCGGGCCCGTGACCCGGTCGGCGGGCAGGGCGTAGCCGTCGGGGGCCGCGGTCTCCAGGACGTAGTACGAGCCCGGCTCGAGCCGGTCGAAGGCGCAGGCCCCGTCGCCGCCGGTGGTGCAGGGCTCACCGACGCGCTCGTCGGGGTACTGGCCCCCGGTCTGCAGGCCCTCGGTGTTGTTGGTCTCCTTCCACAGCTGGAACACGCCGCCGGCCAGGGGCTTGCGGGTCTTGGCGTCCTTCTTGACGACCTTGATGGAGCCGGGGTGCTCCATGTCCCTGCGCTGGTTGCGGATGGTGACCACGAGCCCCTCGGCGACGTCGCCGGGCTCCAGGTCGAAGGCGGTGACCGGGTCGGCGGGGCGGTCGTAGCCGTCGGGGACGCCGACCTCACGCCAGTAGTAGCGCTCGCCGACGGGCAGTTCCACCGTGCAGCTGCCCTGGGTGTCGGTCACGCAGGTACCGTCGAGCCGGGTGTCGGGGTCCTGACCGCCCGTCTGGAGGTCCGGGACTCCGTTGGTCTCGCGCCACAGTTCGAAGCGGCCGCCGGGGACGGGGTCTCCGCTGTGCAGGTCCACCTTGCGCAGCACCACCCTGGCGCTGGGCTCGGGGGGCGTCGTGCGGCGGTTGCGGGCGGTGGCGTGCACCCCCTGCTCGGCGTTGGCCGCCGTCAGGACCAGCTGGTGGACCGGGTCGGCCGGCAGCTCGTACCCGTCGGGGGCGGCCGTCTCGCGCCAGTAGTAGGTGCCGGGCTCCTCCTCGCGGGTGCAGGTGCCGTCGGCGGGAGTGGTGCAGTCGCTCACCCGGGTGTCGGGGGTCGCGCCCGTGGTCTGGAGGCCCGGCACGCCGTTGCTCTCGCGCCACAGTTCGAAGCGGGCGCCGGGCAGCGGCCGGCCCTCGTCGTCGGTCTTGAGCACGGAGACCCGGCCGGTGACCGGCGGGTTGGGGGCGCATGCGGGCAGGTCGCCGTTGAAGGGGTAGGCGTGGAACTCGGCGCCGAGGCCGGTGGTCTCGGTGGGGCTGGTGTGGGTGACGTTGCCGGCGGTGAAGAAGCGGCCGTTGACACCGATGACGGAGACGGTCGCGTCGGAGGTGTCCGGGCCGATCAGGACGCTGCCGCCGAGCTGGGCCGAGCCGGCGATGCCGACCGACCGGACGTCGGGGAAGTTCCACAGCAGCCGCTCGCGCAGTCCGGGCGGCAGCATGACGTTGTTCACGCGCACCTGGCGGTTCTCGCCGGTGACGTTGACCAGGACGGTGGCGCCGGCCGGGATGCCCGCGAAGCGGATGGACTGCTGGGCCGCCGCCGGGCCCGCCAGGTCGAAGTCCACGTTGAAGACCTGGAGCATGGAGGCGCCGTCGCCGGTGAAGACGGTCTCCTGCGCGCTCCACACCGCCCGGCCGGTGGCCGTGCGCGGGGCGCCCTGGGGGTAGGCGTAGCAGGTGCTCGCGGCGCCGAGCTGGCCGCGCAGCGCGGCGTAGGGGGCGGCGGCGTTCGCGTCGTGGACGAGGGTGCCGGTCACCGTGCCGGTGAGGGTGCCCGCGTAGCGGACGACGCCGCCGTCGGCGAGGAGCCGCTGGCCGGCGGCGACCGTGATGTCGTCGCCGGTGGTCAGGAAGTCCGAGCCGTCCGCCGGGGGGACGCGGGAGCCGACGCCGGCGATGCCCACGTTGTAGACCCTGCCGCCGGCCGACTTGTTCATGTCGAAGTCGCCGAGCACCACGACCTTGCCCTCGGCTTCGGCGGCCCCGCGGCGGACGAGCATGTCGCCGCCGACGAAGAGGTTGATGCCGTTGTCCCGGCCGGTGAAGGGCAGGTTGTTGGGGTCGGGCCAGACGGGCGGGCAGCCCTGGTTCGGGCCGGTGCCCCCGGGGATGCACGGACCGAGGCCGCCGGGCAGCGGGGCCCTCAGGGCGCGGGCCGCCGGCGGGGCGGGCGCGGGGCCGGCCGCCAGGGCCGAGGGGGCCCCGGCGGTGGCCGCGAGTACGGCTCCCACGGCCAGCCCGAGGGTCCAGTTCCTTGCTGACATGACGCTCCGTCCAGGAAATCGGGCCATCGCCTGCGCTGATGGCCCTGCCAGGCTGCGGGCGGGGCCCGGCGTGGCGGACGGAAGACACTCCCCGGCTACGTCATTCCGGTCTGACGATCACTCGAATGCGCGGGTCAGCCGACGGCGGAGCCGGCGACCCAGTCGGCCCAGGACATGTTCCAACCGCCCAGTCCGTTGTTCGCGGCGACGGTCTTGTCCTGGGAGTTCACGACCTCCACCACGTCCCCGATCAGGGTCCGGTCGAAGAACCAGCCCGCCGGGGTGTCGGAGCCGCCGCCCTTGTCGTCGCGCAGGCCCACGCAGCCGTGGCTGGTGTTGGTGGTGCCGAAGGTGTCGGGGGTGGCCCAGTAGTTCCCGTGCAGGAAGGTGCCGGAAGCGGTGAGCCGGATGGCGTGGGGGACGTCGGGGATGTCGTACTCGCCCTTGCCGTCCTCGCTGGTGAAGCCGACGGTGGCGCCGTTCATGCGGGTGACGTCGAACATCTCCATCACCACCATCTTCCCGTTGTAGGTGGTGTTCTTCGGGGCGCCGGCACTGATGGGGATGGTGGACAGCAGCTCGCCGCCGCGGCGGACCTCCATGGTGTGGGCGGCGGCGTCGACGGTGGAGACCTGGGAGCGCCCGATGGTGAACTTGATGGTCTTGTCCTGGATGCCGTAGGCGCCCGGGGCGCCCTGGACGTCGCGGAGCTTCATGTTCACGGTGACCTGGGTGCCGGGCTTCCAGTACTCCTTGGGCCGGAAGTCCAGGCGCTCGGAGCCGAACCAGTGGCCGACGACGGGCACGGCCGGGTCGGCGGTGACGGTGATGGCCCGTTCGACGTCGGCGCGGTTCTTGACGGCCCGGCTGAAGTTGAAGGAGACGATCATGCCGGTGCCGACGGTGGAGCGGTTCTCGGGCTTGAAGTAGCCGATGAACCGCTCCTCGGGGACGTAGGTGGTGAAGGTGGTGTGGCGGGCCTGGCGGCGGTTGTGCCCGTCGACGGCGACGGCGTCGACGGTGTACTTGGCCGCGAGCGCGAGCCGCCCCGCCTCCGGGTCGGGGCTCCAGCTGAGCCCGTCGGCGGCGATGGAGCCGGGGACCTGCTCCTGCTGCGCGTCCTCGACCTTGGTGACCGTGACCCGCTCCAGCCGCCCCTCGGGGACGTGGATCCGCAGCGGGCCGTCGGCCGGGACCCCCTTGGCGTTGTCGTCGGGGGTGATGCGGATGGCCTCGTCGGGCGAGCGCGGTTTGCCGGGCAGCTGCACCTCGACCGGGGAGCCGCCGTCCCCGGTGCAGCCGGTGAGGCCGCCCAGCAGGACCGCCCACACCGCCACGGCGGCCCATCCCGCCCCTGCCCGCCTCGTCAGAAGTGTCACGCCCCGTCCAACGACGGGGGCCCTCCGGGGGAAACGTGGGGGCCGGACACGTTCCGGGTACGGCAGTGGGGGCAGAACAGTGTGAAGGACCAGACGGGGGCGGGCCCTGGCCGGGACGCCGGGTCGCACTCCCCCCGCCGGTACCCAGGAGCCGTGGAGGCGGGCAGTGTCGAGCGCAGCCGAGCAAGAGGCGGTGGTTACCGCCGCCAGCGATCCCACCGAGGCCGCCCCGCGGGGCGGCCCCGACATGGACGCCGTGCGGGAGCGGGTCCAGGCGCGGGTGTTACGGGCCGCCGCGCACCCTGGGCCGCCGGTGTGGCCGGGGTCCTCGCACCCGCTGGGCGCCCGCTTCCACGTGGGCCCCGACGGGGTGGCGGGCACCAACTTCGCGCTGTGGGCGCCGGGTGCGGAGGCGGTGGAGCTGTGCCTGTTCGACGCCCTGGGCACCGAGACCCGCTGCACCCTGGGCGAGCTGACGCACGAGATCTGGCACGGGTTCGTGCCCGGCGTGCGCCCCGGGCAGCGGTACGGGTTCCGGGTGCACGGGCGCTGGGACCCCTGGACGGGGGCCCGGTACAACCCGGCGAAACTGCTGCTGGACCCGTACGCGCGCGCCGTGGACGGTGATTTCTCGCTGCCGCCGGAGGTGTACGGGCACGTCCGGGACTGGCCCCAGCAGTACATCGCCGACACCGTGCGCGACGACCGGGACTCGGCGCCGTTCGTCCCGAAGGGGGTCGTCGTCCACGATGACGACGACTGGGCCGACGACGTCCGGCCGAAGACGCCCTGGGCCGATTCGGTGATCTACGAGCTGCACGTGCGCGGGTTCACCATGCGCCATCCGGGTGTTCCGCCCGAGCTGCGCGGCACCTACGCGGGGCTGGCGCACCCCGCGGCGGTGGAGCACCTGGTGCGGCTGGGGGTGACGGCGGTGGAGCTGCTGCCGGTGCACCAGTTCGCGCACGAGGACCACCTGCTGCGGCGGGGGCTGCGCAACTACTGGGGCTACAACTCGGTCGGCTACTTCGCCCCGCACGCCGGGTACTCGGCCAGCGGGACGGCCGGGGAGCAGGTCGGCGAGTTCAAGCGGATGGTGAAGGCCCTGCACGCGGCCGGGATCGAGGTCATCCTCGACGTGGTCTACAACCACACGGCGGAGGCCGGCGAGCTGGGCCCGACCCTGTCGCTGCGCGGGGTGGACAACCGGGGCTACTACCGGCTCCAGTCCGACCAGCGCCGCTACGCCGACTACACGGGGTGCGGGAACACCCTGCACGCGGGGCGGCCGCACGTGCTGCGGCTGATCACCGACTCGCTGCGCTACTGGGTGACGGAGATGGGGGTGGACGGCTTCCGCTTCGACCTGGCGGCGGCCCTGGCCCGCTCCATGCACGACGTGGACATGCTGTCGCCGTTCCTCGCGGTGATCGCCCAGGACCCGGTGCTGCGGCGGGTCAAGCTGATCGCGGAGCCGTGGGACGTGGGCTCGGGCGGCTACCAGGTGGGGGCGTTCCCGCCGCTGTGGACGGAGTGGAACGACCGCTACCGCGACGCCGTGCGGGACTTCTGGCGGGGCGCGCTGCCCGACGTGCGGGACCTGGGGTACCGGCTGTCGGGGTCGAGCGACCTGTACGCCTGGGGCGGGCGGCGGCCGTACGCCTCGGTGAACTTCGTGACGGCGCACGACGGCTTCACCCTGCGCGACCTGGTGTCGTACGAGCGCAAGCACAACGAGGCGAACGGGGAGGACGGCCGGGACGGCACCAACGACAACCGGTCCTGGAACTGCGGGGCCGAGGGCGAGACGGACGACCCGAGGATCGCCGCGCTGCGGCGGCGGCAGCTGCGCAACCTGCTGACCACGCTGCTGCTGTCGACGGGCGTGCCGATGCTGGTGGCGGGGGACGAGTTCGGGCGGACCCAGGGCGGCAACAACAACGCGTACTGCCAGGACAACGAGACCGGCTGGGTGGACTGGTCGCTGCTGGAGGATCCGGCGTGGAGCGGGCTGTTCGCGCTGGTCCGGCGGCTGGTGGCGCTGCGCCGGTCCCATCCGGTGCTGCGCCGCCGCGCCTTCTTCTCGGGGCGGGCGCAGGGCTCGGACGGGCTGCGGGACCTGGCCTGGTTCACCCCGGCGGGGGCGGAGATGACGGAGCGGGACTGGTACGCGCCGTCGGCGGCGGTGGGGCTGTACCTGTCGGGGCGGGACATCCCGGGGCGGGACGAGCGGGGCCGGCAGGTGACGGACGACAGCTTCCTCGCGCTGCTGCACTCCGGGGACCGGCCGGTGGAGTGGGTGCTGCCGGGGCCGCCGTGGGCCGGGGAGTACGAGCTCGTCCTGGACACCTCGCGGGAGGAGCAGGAGGCCGCGCCGGGGACCCGGCACCGGGGCGGCCTGCCGCTGACGGTCCCGGCGCGGTCGGTACTGCTGCTGCGGGTGGCGGGCTAGGTTGCGTCGCGGGTCTCGACCTGGAGGAGCATCCGCTTGAGGAGGGCGGCCAGGGCCTGGCGGTCGGTGTCGTCGAGGGGGTGGATCATCTCGGCCTCGGCGATCCCGCGCCAGCGCATGGCCTCGCTCCAGCGGCGGTGGCCCTCCTCGGTGAGCTCGACGTCGACCCGGCGCCGGTCCCCCGCGGCACGGGTGCGCCGGACGAGGCCGGAGCGCTCCAGGGTGTCGAGGCGGCCGGTCATCCCGGCCGGGGAGAGCAGCAGTTCGGCGGCGAGCTGGGAGGACGGGGCGCGCCACGGCGCGCCGCGGGAGGCGAGGCGGTGCATGGTCTCGAACTCGAAGGCCTGTAGGCCCGTCTCGGCGAGGGCGCGCTCCTTGCCGTGCGAGACGTGCTTGGCGAGGAGCTGGATGCGGGTGATGACGGCCTCGGTGGCGACGTCGAAGGGCACCTTGCCGGTCCACCGGGCGATGTGCCGGTCGACGGAGTCCTCGGCCGGTGCCGGCGTCGTCGCAGGTGGGGTGACCGCTTCTGTGCCCATGAACGCATTATCCCGTCCACCGCCGCGGCAGAGTATTTCGTTGACGAATGATTCGCTGGCGAAATACTGTCGCGATCATGACTCCCACGCTCTGGCGGCTGCTCGCCGGCCGCACCTGCGCCGCCTTCGCCACCGCCCTGATCCCCACCACCCTCACCCTCGCCGTGGTCCGCACCGGCTCCGCCGGGGACCTCGGGCTGGTGCTCGCCGCCGAGCTGCTGCCGATGCTGCTCCTCCTGCCCGTCGCGGGCGTGGCCGCCGACCGCTTCCCGGCGCGCCGCGTGGTGCTCGCCGCGGACCTGGTGCGGGCCGCCGCCCAGCTGGGCATCGCGGCGCTGCTGCTGTCCGGCCCGACGGGGATCCCCGCGCTCGCGGCCCTGTCGGCCGTCACCGGCGCGGCCGTCGCCTTCGGCGGCCCCTCGGCCCGGACCCTGGTCGCCGCCGTGACCGACGGGGCCGAGCGGCTGCGGGTGAACTCCCGGCTGATGGTGGCCCAGGGGCTGGCGAGCGTCGCGGGTCCGGCCGCCGCGGGCGCCTTGATGCTGGCCGTCGGGGCGGGCTGGTCCTCGCTGCTGACCGGGGCCCTGTTCACCGCCTCCGCCCTCACGCTGGGCGGGCTGCGCACCACGGGTCCGGCCGGCGCGGCCGGGGGCCGGCCGGGGTTCGCGGCGGAGCTGCGCGCCGGGTGGGCGCAGACCCGTGCGCACCCGTGGTTCCTCGCGAACGTCATGGCGCACGGCGTCTGGCACCTGACCGCCGGACTGCTCCTCACCCTCGGACCGCTGATCGCGGTGGAGTCCCTGGGCGGCGAGGACGCCTGGGTGGTGGTCGCCCAGGCGGGCACGGCCGGGATGCTGGCCGGGGCGTGGGCGGCGGGGCGGCTGCCGGTGCGCCGGCCCCTGGTGTGGGTCGCGGTGTCCTCGGCGGCGTTCGCCCTCCCGCTGGCGGCGTTCGCGCTGCGGCTGCCCGCGGCGGTGTCGGCGGGCGCGTACCTGATCGGCATGGGCGGGGTGGGCCTGCTGAGCCCGCTGTGGGAGACGGAGATCCAGCGCCGGGTGCCGGCCGAGGCCCTGGGGCGGGTCGGCTCCTTCGACTCCCTGATCTCCTTCGCGGCCCGTCCCCTGGGGCTCGCGGCGGCGGCCCCGCTCGCGGCGGTCACCGGGACCACGGCCCCGCTGCTGGTGGCCGCGGTGCTCGTGGCGGCGGCGAACCTGTCCGTCCTGCTGGTCGCGGACGTGCGCGTGCATCCGGAGCGGAAGCCTTCACCCGCCCTGCGATGATGTGCCCTTCCGTGCACACACGAACACACGGGCACACGAACGGGAGTACGCATGTCGAGGGTGGGGACGGCGCTGCGGGAGCTGCGCGGGGCGCAGAAGTCGGCGAAGGGCGTGTCGCTCTACTCCCGGTTCGTCAACCGGCCCGCCGGACGGTACCTGGCCGCGCTCTCGTACGGGATCGGGCTGACCCCCAACCAGGTGACGCTGGTCAGCGCCGCGTTCAGTTTCGCCGCCGGGGCCGCGGTCGCCCTGGCCGCGCCCTCGTGGGGGCTGGGGGTCGCCGTGTGGGCCGCGCTCGCGGTCGGGTTCGCCTTCGACTCCGCCGACGGCCAGCTGGCCCGGCTGCGCGGGGGCGGGAGCGCGGCGGGCGAATGGCTGGACCACGTCGTGGACGCCGCCAAGCTGACCGCGCTGCACGCCTGCGTGCTCATCGCCTTCTTCCGCTTCCCCGACGCCTACGGCACGGGGGCGCGGGGCTGGCTGCTGGTGCCGCTGGGCTTCCAGTTCGCCGCGGTGGTGACCTTCTTCGGCGGGCTGCTCACCGAGAAGCTCAAGCCCAAGGCCGCCCCGGGGAGCCCCGCGGCGGCGCCGTCGGCCCTGCGCGCGGTGGCGCTGCTCCCCGTGGACTACGGGGTGTTCTGCCTGGTGTTCCTGCTGCTGGGCGGCGGGGCGCTGTTCCGCTGGGCGTACGCGGGGCTGGGCGCGGTGGCCGCGCTGTTCCTGCTCGCCTTCCTGGCGAAGTGGTTCCGGGAGCTCAGCGCCGTTCGGCGGTGAGGGGCTCGGTCAGCGGCTGGTGCAGGGGGACGGGCTGCGGCTGGGCGAGGGCGTCCAGGGCGCGGCGCAGCTGGGTGCTGGAGGTGTGCACCGTGTAGGGGAAGTAGACGACGTCGACGCCGTGGGCGGCGAAGTCCCGTTCCAGCTTCTGCCCCTTGGGTGTGCCGCGCCAGTCGTCGCCCTTGAAGATGACGTCGAAGCGGACCTGCTTCCACGTCTCCACCTTGTCCGGGACGGTCTCGACGAAGGCGGCGTCCACGTACTTGACGCTGCGGACGATCTCCAGCCGCTCGACCAGCGGGATCATCGGGCGGCGCCCCTTGGCCAGTTCGGCCATCTCGTCCGAGACCACGCCCGCCACCAGGTAGTCGCACTGGCTGCGGGCGTGGCGCAGGATGTTGAGGTGGCCTATGTGGAACAGGTCGTAGGCACCGGGCGCGTAGCCCACCCGGTACGGCCGGCGCGCGGACGGCGCGGCATCGGACATGTGGTGCTCCGTCATCAGTTACCCCCCACAGGCCACGCCCCCCGGCGTGGCGGATTAGCAGACAATAGCGCGCACGTTCCACAGCCTGTCGGTGAACGCATAGGGTGACGTGCGCATCATCCAGGGGAGAAGGGGACGTCCAGTGTCCACATCCGGCCACCGGCGGCTGTTGCTGGTTTCGACCAACTACGCCCCGGAGCACGCGGGTATCGGCCCGTACGCCACCCAGATCGCGGAGCACTGGGCGAGTTCCGGCCATGACACGCATGTTCTGGCGGGTATGCCCCACTATCCGGCCTGGTCCCTGGAGCCCGAGTACAAGGGGGCGTGGCGGCGCACCGAACAGCGCGCGGGGGTCACCGTGCACCGGCGTGCGCACACGGTGCCGGAGCGCCAGACCGCCGTGAAGCGGGCCCTGTTCGAAGGATCGATTCTGCTGCACGGGGCGGTGGCCCCGCCGCGCATGCCGAAGCCGCACGCGGTGATGGCGCAGATGCCCAGCCTGGCGGGCGGGGTGCTGGCCGCCCGGCTCGCCGCCCGCTGGAAGGTCCCGTTCGTCCCCGTGGTCCAGGACCTGATGGGGGCCGCGGCCGCGCAGAGCGGGATCAGCGGCGGGGACAAGGCGGCCGCGCTGGCCGGACGGGCCGAGGCGTACGCCCTCAAGCGGGCCGCCCTGGTCGGCGTCATCCACGAGACCTTCGTGGACCGGGTCGTCGGCATGGGCGTGGATCCGAAGCGGATCCGCGTGGTGCCCAACTGGTCGCACGTGCAGGGGCCCACCAAGCCGCGCGGCGAGACCCGCCACCACCTGGGCTGGGCCCCGGACCAGACCGTGGTCCTGCACTCCGGCAACATGGGCCTCAAGCAGGGCCTCGAAGTCCTCGTCGGCGCCGCCCGGCTCGATCCCCGCGTCCGCTTCGTCCTGATGGGCGACGGCAGCCAGCGGGCGGCCCTCGCCGATCTCGCCGCCGACGTGCCCAACCTCGACATCATCCCCCCTGCCGCCGACGGGGAGTTCCCCGATATCCTCGCCGCTGCGGACGTGCTCGCGGTCACGCAGCACGCGGCGGTGCTGGACATGAGCGTTCCGTCCAAGCTCACCTCCTACTTCCAGGCCGGCCGGCCCGTCGTCGCCTCCGTCGCGGCACAGGGCGGGACCGCCCAGGAGGTGGAACGTTCGGGCGCCGGGGTGCTCGTACCGCCGGAGGACCCCGAGGCCCTGCTGGGGGCCGTCCGGGCCCTGGCGGCGGACCCCGAGGGCGCGGACGCGCTGGGCGCGGCCGGACCCGTCCACGTGGCGGCCCACCTGAGCCGTGAGGCGGGCCTGGCCCGCATCGACGCACTGATCGACGAAGCACTTGGGGGTCCCCAGTCGTGACCGAGACGAACCGCCCGGCGGCGGCCCCGCCCGAGGACGAACCCGACCTCCTCAGGGACCAGTTCAGGCAGCTGCTGCGCTACCGCCGGCTGCTCGGCGCCGGCCTGGCCGTGGGCCTGCTGGGCGGCGTCTACCTCGGCGTCTCCACGGCCGACACCTACGTGTCCGTCGCGGACGTGGTGCTGCGCGCCCCCACCGACGACCCGTTCAACCCGAGCCTGGCGCCCGACAAGGCCATCAACATCGGCTCCGAGCGGCAGGTCGCCCTCTCCGGCTCCATAGCCGAGCAGGCGGCGAAGACCCTCGGCATCCCGGACAAGGGCGTCGCCGGGCTGCGCGCCGGGCTCCAGGTGACCAACCCGCCGCAGACGATGGTGCTCCGCTTCACCTACACCGCCTCCTCCCCCAAGGAGGCCGCCAAGCGGGCGAACGGCATGGCCCAGGCCTACCTGCACAAGCGGCAGGAATCCCTCGACGTCACCCGCACCACCATGGTCAAGGGCTACGCGGACCAGCGCGACCCGGTCGCCAAGCAGCTCGACGACCTCGCCAGGCAGATCAACAACATGCCGGCGGGCGCGGCCCGCGACGCGGCCCTCGGGTCGAAGACCGACCTGCAGAGCAAGGTCAACACCCTCAACAACAACATCAGCAAGCTCCAGGCCCTCGACATGACCCCGGGCCGGATCACCAGCCCGGCCACCCCGCCCGGCGCACCCGACGGGCCGGGCCTGCCCATGTCCCTCGCGCTCGGCGCCGCCACCGGCCTGGCCCTCGGCCTGCTCGCCGCCTGGGTGCGGCTGGTCTTCGACCCCGCGCCCCGCTCCGAGGGCGACGTGGCCCGGTCCCTGCGCGCGCCCGTACTCGGCTACCTGCCCCGGGACAAGACGGGCGGCGGCCCGCTGCTCGCGGCCGGCGAGGCCGACCCCCGGCTCGCCGAGGAGTACCGCTCGGTGGCCTTCCGGCTGGCCTACGACTCCCGCTTCGCCGACCGGCGCCGGCTGCTGGTCGTCGCACCGCGCGGCAGCAGCGAGACGGCCGCCGCGGTGGCCGTGAACCTGGCCGCCTCCTTCGCCGAGACCGGCAAGGACGTCCTGCTCATCGAGGCCGACCTGCGCACCCCCGTGCTGGCCAGCCAGCTGCCCACCGACGCGGGCGGCCGGCCCCGCTGGAGCCAGCTGCCGGGCGGCGTCCTCGGGAGCGGGTTCGCCGGCGGGTCCGGGGAGTCCGAGTGGCCGGACGGGCGCCAGCTGGTGGTGGACGCCGGGGAGTCGGGCGCCTTCGACCTGATCCCGGGCGACCGGGTGCGCAACGTGGCCCGGGCGCTGACCTCCCCGCGCGCGACCCGGCTGATCTCCGAGGCCGACTCCCCCAACTCCACCGTCGTCGTGCTCGCGCCGCCGGTGCTCTCGTACGCCGACGCCCTCGCGCTCGTCGACCGCGTCGACGGGGTCCTGGTCGTCTGCGACCCGCGCGCGGTGCACCGCAGCGACCTCGCCCGGATCCGCGAGCTGATCAGCGGGGCGGGCGGGACCGTGCTGGGCGCGGTGCTGCACCACCCGCTGCCGGGCCAGAAGTCCAAGCGGGACACCTCCCCCGCCAAGGCGGGGGCCGGGCCGTCGCCGTCGACTTCGCCCTCGCCCTCGCCCTCGCCCTCGGCACAGGACCCCGACGCGGCCGGCGGGGGGCTGCCGGGCGAGGGCGGTGACACCGTCGCGCTGCGCACGGTCCGTTCGGGCCGGAGGTGAGCCGGCGGGGCCTCGCCGCGGTCGCCTCGGTCCTGGACCAGGCCGCCTCCAGCGCCACCAACATCCTGGTGCTGGTGTTGGCCGCCCGGCTGTCGTCCGCGTCCGGCTTCGCCGACTTCTCGATGGTGTACGTCACCTTCACCGTGCTCCTCGGGCTGAACATGGCCTACGTCGGGCAGACCGTGGTGCTGGAGAAGGAGACGGAAGGCCGGCTGGGGGCGGTGTGCCGCTCGTCGGTGCTGTTCACGGCCGGGGCGGCGGGCGCGGCCGGGCTGCTGCTGGCGGTCGCCGGTCTGGTCGTGCCCGGGAACGCCGGGTGGGCCCTGCTCGCGCTGGGGCTGGTGCTCCCGCTGGTCCTCGTCCAGGACGGGCTGCGGTACTGCTTCTCCGCCCTGCGGGTGCCCGAGCGGGCGCTGGCCGCGGACGCGCTGCGGCTGGTGTGCGTGGTCGCGGCGCTGGCCGTGCAGCCCCAGGGGGCTTCGGCCGGGCGGCTGGTCCTGGTGTGGGGGGTGTCCGCGCTGCCCGCGCTGGGGCTGGGGGTGTGGCTGCTGCGCCCGTACGTCCGCGGTGCCCGCGCCGACGTCCGGCCGTACCTGCGCCGGGGGCACCTCGGGCAGCGGTTCGTGGTCGAGTTCGCCGTCGGCAACGGCTCCAGCCAGCTCGCCGTGCTCGGGCTGGGCGCCTTCGCGACCCCGCTGGCGGTGGGCGCGCTACGCGGGGCCACCACCTTGTTCGGGCCGCTGAACGTGCTGTTCAACTCCGCCAACGCCTTCGGCCCCCCGATCGTGGGCCGGGCCTCCGGCAAGCGGGGCGTGGTCCGGCTGACCGCCCTGATGGGCGCCGCCCTCGCGGTGCTCGGCGCCGGCTGGGCGGCGGTCCTGTACGCCCTGCCGGACCGGCTGGGCCGCCACCTGCTGGGCGACACCTGGGCGGCCGCCTCCGCCCTGCTCCCGGCGACGGGGGCCCAGTACGCGGTGATGGGCCTGGGCACCTGCGCCCTGCTGACCCTGCGGGTGCTGAACCCGAAGGCGACCCTCTCCCTCCAGGTGGTCTTCTCCCTCCTGTCGGTGGCCCTGCTGCTGGGCGGCTACGCCGCCTGGGGCGTGACGGGCGCCGCCTGGGGCCTGGCGGCGGGCTCGGCGGCGAAGGCGGCGGCGGGCTGGACCCGGGTGGCCCGGCTGCGGGCCCCGGCGGCGACGCCGGGGGAGGTCACGGCGGCGGTCTGAGGCGGGGGCCGGCCGGCGGGTTCAGCGCAGGGTGGTGTTCTTGTCCGTGCGGTACGTGGCCACCAGCGCGAGGCACATCGCGGCGATGGCGACGCGGCCCGAGGCCTGCAGGAGCGGACCGCGCAGCAGGATGAACGAGTACCCGGCGACGAGCGGCACCACCACCGCGATCAGGCTGCCGGGCGGTGAGCGGCGGGTGGCGCGCCTGGCGTAGCGGCGGTCGACGCGCGCGGCGGCGTAACCGATGGCCAGCAGGCCCGCGCCCATGCCGAGGGGGCCGAAGTCCAGCCACAGCTCGGCCCAGATCGGGGAGGAGAGGTTGGTGTTGACCGTTCCCATCCACTGGCCGACCATCACGCCCGTGTCGCGCGGCTTGCCCGGCCAGACCGAGCGGGGCACCGCGAAGAGGACGGAGCCGGCGAGCTGACGGCCGTAGAAGTGGCCGGGGCCGGAGTGGGAGAAGGTGATGGTGTTGGCGAACATGCCGATCTGGTCGTAGTCCTTGAGCGCCATCGGCTCCAGGAACGAGGTCGTCTCGACGGGCTTGTAGTTCTTCTCGTCGTAGCGGAAGCGGTCCGCGAAGGGGAAGACGAGGAGGGCGACGACCACGGCCATGGACAGCGCGACGCGGTACATGGCGGCGCTGACCGGGAAGAGCGTGAACAGCATCGCGAACATGACGGTCAGGAACCAGTAGCGCGGGTTCGAGACCGGGTTGTTGACCACGAGGTTGAGGGCGATGAGCGCCGCCCAGGTGGCGATCACGGAGACCTTGCGGCGGGCGTAGGTCGAGGTGATCAGCCAGCGCGTGTACAGCAGCATGGCGAGCAGCGCGGGCACGGTGCCGAAGCCGCGCAGCAGGGCCTGGCCCGCCTGGCCGTCGCCGTTGGACACGCCCGCGTCCTGGATGCCGGCGATGATCTCCTGGCGGCTGGAGAAGAAGACGGCGGGGCCGCCCAGTTTGACGATGAACGCGGCGCTGCACACGAAGGCGACGGCGGTGAGGAGTTGGAGCCGCCGCCGGTGCGCCATGACGGGCCGGGGCTCCTTCGGGGAGCCGCCCGCGCGCCCGGCGGGGCGGTGGCGCGCGAGGAGCACGCCGACGTCGAAGGCGGTGCAGCCGAGGAGGACCAGGCCGATGGCGAGGGTGAGGTCGGAGCGGGGTCCGACCACGGGGGTCGGGACGCGGCCCAACACGGCCTGGGCGAGCGGGGCCACGCCCATGGCCATGTAGACGAACAGCCAGAAGGAGCCCTGGAGGAGCTTGCGGCGGCTGGTGAGCACCATGGCGGAGAGGCGGGCGCCCGCGTACATGGTGAGCACCAACTGGAGCCAGAACGCGGCGTCCTCCTGGCCGTCGCCGGACTGGGCGGCGACGAACACCGGCAGGAAGACGGTGAATCCGAGCGCGAGCGGCACGGACAGGGCGCGGGAGAGGAGGGTGCGCGGGGTGGTGATCCGACCCCACCGTGCCTCGTCCGCGGGTGTCGGGGGCGCCGCCTTCACACTGGGCGTGCGTATGTCCGTAGCCACCTTTGCCCCCACCCCATGTGCCTGATCCGCGCGCAGTCTAGTCTGAGCGTTCCGCGCCAGGGGAAGGCGCGTGGGACGACGGGGGCGACCGGTGCGCAATCTTCCTGCCTTCACGCTGGCCGGATACGACAAGGGGCGGGGCCTGCTGACGCAGGCCCTCTGGTTCGCGGTGATGAACACCCTGTTCATGTCGTGGTTCTGCCCGGCCCGGCTGCGCGTGGCGCTGCTGCGGGCGTTCGGGGCGGAGATCGGCGAGGGGGTGCTGATCCGGCACCGGGTGCGGGTGCTGTGGCCGTGGAAGCTGAAGGTCGGCGACCACACCTGGATCGGCGAAGGCGTCTGGCTGCTCAACCTGGAGCCGGTGGCGATCGGTTCGCACGTGTGCCTGTCGCAGGAGTCGATGCTGTGCACCGGCTCGCACGACCACCGGGCCGCCGACTTCCGTTACCGCAACGCCCCGATCACCGTCGAGGACGGCGCGTGGGTGGCGGTCCGGGCGACGGTGCTGGCGGGGGTGACGGTGGGCCGCTGCGCGGTGGCCGGAGCCGGTGCGGTGGTCCACAAGGACCTGCCCGCCCTGACCCTGCAGACCCAGGACGGCGGCCGTCGTCCGGTGGAGGAGCCCAAGTGAAGATCCTGCACGCCGTCACGCTGCACTCCCCCTCGCACGCCTTCGGCGGCCCGGTGCGAGTGGCCCTGAACCTGGCCAAGGGGCTGCGCTCCCGCGGACACGAGGCGCGGCTGCTGGCCCTCGGGGAGGGGTTCGATCCCTGGCCCACGTCGGTGGAGGGCGTCCCGGCGAAGCTGTTCCCGGCGCGCCGGCTGCTGCCGCTCGGCTTCAGCGGGATGACCTCGCCGGCCCTGCTGGCCTCGGCGTCGCGGCTGGTCCGGGACGCGGACGTGGTCCACGTCCACCTGGCGCGCGACCTGGTGACCCTCCCCCTCGCCCTGGCGGCCCTGCGCGCGGGCAGGCCGCTGGTCCTGCAGACCCACGGCATGGTGGACCCGAGCGAGAAGCCCCTGGCGAAGGTCCTGGACGCGCTGGCGGTCCGCCGCCTGCTGCGCGGCGCCGACGCCCTCCTGTACCTGACCCCGCACGAGCGGACGGGCCTGGACGCGGTGGTCGGCACCCCGCCCCTCTCCCAAGCGGTCCGCCTGGTGAACGGCACGCCGTCCCAGGAGGAGCGCCCGCCCCTGAGCGGTCCGCCCCGCATCCTCTACTCGGCCCGCCTCCAGGCCCGCAAGCGCCCGGTGGACTTCGTGGACGCGGCCCCGGCGGTGCTGGCCGTCCACCCGGACGCGGAGTTCGTGGTGGCGGGCCCGGACGAGGGCGAACTGGCGGCCGTCCGCGCCCGCATCACCGCCCTGGGCCTGACCTCCCGCTTCACGGTCCCCGGCGCCCTCTCGACCCCCGAGGTCCTGACGGAACTCCGCCGCGCCCACGTCTACGTCCTGCCGTCGGTGGACGAGCCCTTCCCCATGTCGGTCCTGGAGGCCCTGTCGGTCGGCGTCCCGACGGTGGTCACCCACTCCAACGGCCTGGCCCGCGACATCACCTCCTCGGGCGCGGGCCGCGCGGTGGACCCGGGCCCGGAGGCCGTGTCACAGGCGGTCCTGACCCTCCTGAACCCGTCCGAGAACACCACGGCGTCCAAGGCGGCCCGTGAACTGGCCACGGCGTCCTTCTCGATGGACACGGTCCTCGACACCCTGCTCGGCGTGTACGAGGACATCAGCCGCTGAGGGTGACTAGCAGTTCTCCCTGATCACGTCCTCCAGCTCACTGAGCGACGCGCGTTCGTCCTCGATCTTCTTCCTGAGGACTTCCTGTGCCTGCTTGAGGGCGTTGATCTGCTGCTCGTCCGGAGGGGACTGTGCCTCCAGTTCGGCGATCCTCTGCGCGATCTTCGCAGCGTGGACCTCGTCGTCGTGGATGGTCTTCTTGAGGTCCTTCGCGAGGCGCTTCATCAGCTCGCATCCGGTTTCCCCGGCCGGTGGGTTCATCTCCGCACTCCTTCGTCAGGGCGGGCCCGCGGTCGGCGTCCCGCGCGCCCAGTATCGAAGCGTCGGCAGGCCCGCACCTGGCGGAGTGGTCCATCTGGTCGCCCGGCGGGGCCGAGGACACGCGGACGCCGCCGGACCCCCGGGGAGGTGCGGCGGCGGTCGGTGGGGGTGGGGGTTAGGCCGGGAGCCAGGCGTAGCAGTTTGTCGAGGTGAAGGTGGCTGTGGCTGCGGGGAGGGTGGCGGTGATCCTGTCGCCGGGCTTCGGGGGGGTTTCGGGGCCTGAGGTGAGGACCGTGCCGTCCTTGGACTTGGCTTCCCAGGTGCACGTGGTGGCCTGGGTGGCCGCGCGGTAGGTGCCCGGGGTCGGGTTCGTGTGGGGGCCGTCGCCGAAGCCCTTTTCCGCCGTGGCCAGGATCGGCTTCTGGTCGGGGCAGAGGTAGGTGATCGCGTCCTTGGCGCCGGTCAGCTCGCCCGAGGCGATCGAGGCGGCCGCGGCGTCCTTGTCGCGCTTCGCGGTGCGTTCCACGCGCTGGCAGGTTTCCTGGCCCGTCTGGAGGACCGCCGCGGGGTCGGTCTTCTCCGGGACGCGGCCGCTCAGGTACTGCTTCTCGTTCGCCTTGAAGCTGCCCGTCTTCGGGGTGAGCCGCGCGTCCGGGAGGACCGGGCCGGTCGGCTTGGCGTTCGGGTCCGGGGTGGCCGGGGGTGCGGTGGCGTCCGCCGGGTCGGGGGCCGGGGAAGCGGCCGGAGGCTTCGGCTTGGCGGGGCCGGCGTCGGCCTTGGCGTCGCCGGAGGAGCTGCATCCGGTGAGGGTGAGGGTGAGGGCCGTGGCCAGGAGGAGGGCCGCGGACGCTGTCGCGGAGCGCAGGTGCATGGAGGGCTCCCGTGGGTGGGAAGGCGGACGGGGCCCGGCGGATGGTCGCGCCGGGCCCCGTGCGTCTCGGTGGTTACTTCTGGCCGAAGGTGAGGATCAGCTGCGGAACGGCGTCCGCGGCGGTCGACTCCGAGGACCAGAGCCACAGCGCGTCGGTGCCCGTGCTGGTCAGGCCGAGGCTGTAGCTGCTGCCCAGCACCGCGGAGACGGCGGTGGTGTCGAGCTCGACGTTCTGGATGGCCGAGCCGTCCGGCACGCCCGCGACGCTGCCGAGCGGGGTGGTGCCGAGGGTGGGCTTGGTGTTGAACGTGGTGCCCGCGCCGCTCCAGGTGCCGGTGACCGGGACCACGGAGACGGTGTCGGCGGTGCCGGCGCCGGTCTGCGTGGAGGTCTTGAACTGGAGGGAGGCGGCCTTCAGGACCTGTCCGGCCGGGGCGGCCGGGAGGGTGAAGCGCAGGTACGACTCGTACGCGGAGCTGCCGCGGACCGCGAGCTGCGTGGAGGTGCCGTAGGCCGTCGCCGGGGCGCCCTGGTTGATGTAGGTGTCCTCGGCCGCGGGGACCTTGGAGACCGTGTCGGTCGGAGCCTTGGCGAGGTCGTAGTGGCTCTTGACCTGGGCCTGGGTGAGGGCCGTCGGGTAGACGGCGGTCTCGTCGATCTGGCCGGCGAAGAAGTTGCTCGTCGGGCGGTTCGGCCAGCTGTTGAGGTTGTCCCCACCCACGTGCCAGTAGCCGGCGTACGGGGTGGAGTTGGTGGCGCTGTTGGTGCCCTTGTTCTGGCCGTCGACGTAGAGCGTCATGCCGCCGGGGCCCTGGGTGCCGACGACGTGGTGCCACTTGTTGTCGTTGTACGTCTCGAACAGGCCCGTGGTGATGGTGCGGGTCGAGCCGTTGTAGACGCCGAAGGCGAGGCGGCCGGTGTTGGTCATGTACAGCTGCTTGTCGTAGGAGCCGCTGTTGTTGACCGTGTTGTTGCCGAAGCCGATCAGCTTGCCGCCGCGCGTGGTGTTGGTCTTGAACCAGGTCTCGATGGTGAAGCTGCTGCCCACGAACTGGCGGTGGTCGCTGTAGACCTGCTGGCTGGTGCCGTTGAAGCCCATGGCCGTGCTGGTGCCGCCGACGGCGCCCGGGGCCTGGTTCAGCGCCGGGGCGTTGACCTGGATGCCGCTGGTGTTGCCGCCGGCCGAGGAGTCGGCCACGTACGGGGTGACGGTGTCGTCGTAGCGCCAGTACAGGTTGGCGCCGTCGGTGCGGACCTTGTCCGGGTAGGCCTGGACCGAGGTCGGGACGGTGACGGAGGCGGTGGCCGACAGGGCGCTGGTGTTGCCGGCGCCGTCGGTGGCGGTCACCCGGTAGGTGTAGGACTGGCCGGCCTTGACGGTGGTGTCGGTCCAGGAGGCCTGGGGACGCTCGAACTCCAGGGAGTCGGCGGTCATGGTCTGGATCGGGGTGGCCGAGCCGTTGCGGTAGATCCGGTACGTCAGCTTGCTGTCGTCCTGGTCGTAGCTGGTGCGCCAGCGGACCTGGACCTCGCCGGGCTTGACGCTGCCGGCGCTGGCGACCGGGGTGGTGGGCGCGCCGACGTCGCCGGTGTTGGCGAAGCGGGTCAGGCCGGCCTGCGGCTTGCCGTTGATCTGGGTGAACTCACCGCCGACCCACAGGTACTTGACGTCGGACTTCTCGGCGACGGCCATGACGCGCGGGCCGATGCCCTCGCCGATGCCGTCGTTGGCGGTGGGGTGCCAGCCGAGCTTGCGCGGGCCGCGCACGAAGCCGTCCACGGGGGCGGGGGGCGTGCCGGTGTGGTCGGTGGGCTGCGCCATCAGGAAGTTGCGCTTGCCGTCGGGGAACTCCAGCTCGGTGGAGCAGTCGTGGCCGTGCGAGGCGCTGTAGAGGACGCCGTCGTACGGGAGCACGAACTGGGTCGCGCCGAGGCAGCGGTCGCGCCACTTCTCGTTGAAGTCGAGGCCCAGGCCGATGCGGCCGTCGAAGACGCCGCCGCCGGAGCCCTCGTTGCCGGTGTAGTAGCCGGTGGCGTCGGCGGCGATGTCCTTGACGACCGAGTTCGAGGGGATGGTGCTGTACGTCTTGGTGACGGCACCGGTGGTGGCGTCGACGACGGCCAGGGCGTGCGAGTTGGAGCCGTTGACGGTGAAGAAGTCGCCGCCGAGCAGGACGTTCTTGCCGTCGTTGCTGACCTTGACGGCGCGGCCCGGCTCGTCCGCGTTGGCGGTGAAGGGCTTGAGGGCGCCGGAAGAGGCGTCGACGGCGGCGAACCGCTCGCGGGTCTGGCCCTCCACGGTGGCGAAGTCGCCGCCGACGTACAGGGTGTCGTCGGTGACGGCGAGGGCGCGCACGGTGGCGGGGACGGCGGGGTGGAAGGCGGCCTTGGGGGTGCAGGTCTCGATGTCGATGGCGGCGAGGCTGGAGACCGGGGTGCCGTTGACGGCGCCGAAGTAGCCGCCGGCGTAGAGGGTCTTGCCGTCCTTGGAGACGGTCAGGGCCCGGACGGTGGCGGTGCCGTCGCCGACGGTGAAGGCCAGCTTGCAGGGGGTGGGGTTGCCCGTGGCGGCGTCGAGCGCCACGAAGTTCACCGCGTCCTGCTCGGCGCCGCCGACGGCGTCGGGCGGGCGGACGGCCGAGAAGGTGCCGCCGGCGAACACGGTGCCGTTCGCCTCGGCCATGGCGAAGACGACGCCGTTCGGTTGCCAGGTGGGCAGTTCGTCGGCGGTGAACGCCACTGGCGGTGTGAGGGCCGACGCCGAGGGCGTCAGCACCACTCCCATGCCGGCGCCGGCGCCGACCAGTGACAGGACGAGGGCAGCAGTCAGCCCTCTGGATCTACGCATTGGCCCCCCAGGGCAATCGCCCGGTCTGATGGCTGGAACTGTACGAACAGCCGTGTGTATCCGACGCAGACTAGGGCCCGGGTGAATTCCCGGTCACCCTACTTGACCCTCTGCATACCAACGGAGATACGCACGGCAGGTTTGCCCCGGTCAGGGCTTCGGAGCACCGCGGACATGACCGGGACACGCAAAACGTAGGCGAATCGTAGGCGAAATATACGGCCTCAGCGGTCGATGCGTACGGTGGCGCCCGCCAGTTGGTCCTCCACCTGCCGCACGTCCGCGTCGACCATGATGCGGGCCAGTTCGGGCACGAGGACCGTCGGCTTCCAGCCGAGGATCTCGCGCGCCTTCGAGGCGTCGCCGATGAGGGCGTCGACCTCGCTGGGGCGCTCGTACTTGGGGTCGTAGCGGACGTGCTCGTTCCAGTCGAGGCCGGCGTGGGTGAAGGAGGACTCGACGAACTCCCGCACGGTCGCGGCGACTCCGGTGGCGACCACGTAGTCGGTCGGCTCGTCCTGCTGGAGCATGCGCCACATCGCCTCGACGTACTCGGGGGCGTAGCCCCAGTCGCGGACGGCGTCGAGGTTGCCGAGGTAGAGGTGGTCCTGGAGGCCGGCCTTGATCCGGGCGACCGCGCGAGTGATCTTGCGGGTCACGAAGGTCTCGCCGCGGCGCGGGGACTCGTGGTTGAAGAGGATCCCGTTGACGGCGAACATGTCGTACGCCTCGCGGTAGTTGACCGTGGTCCAGTACGCGAAGACCTTCGCCGCGCCGTAGGGGCTGCGCGGGTGGAAGGGGGTGTCCTCGTTCTGCGGGGGCGGGGTGGAGCCGTACATCTCCGAGGACGAGGCCTGGTAGATCCGGGTGTCGACGCCGCTGGCCCGGATGGCCTCCAGCAGCCGCAGCGCGCCGAGGCCGGTGACGTCGCCGGTGTAGAGGGGCGCGTCGAAGGAGACCCGGACATGGGACTGGGCGCCGAGGTTGTAGACCTCGTCGGGGCGTATGTCGCGCAGCAGGTTCACCAGGGCGACGCCGTCGGAGAGGTCGGCGTGGTGCAGGACGAAGGAGCGGTTCGCCGTCTGCGGGTCCTGGTAGACGTGGTCGATCCGCTCCGTGTTGAAGCTGGAGGACCGCCGCACGAGCCCGTGCACCGTGTAGCCCTTCGAGAGCAGGAGCTCGGCGAGGTACGAGCCGTCCTGTCCGGTGACGCCGGTGATCAGTGCGGTCTTGCCCATGGGTCCCCCTGGGGTCCGTTGTTGCTGTTCCTGGTGAGGCTTCGCCTCG
Source organism: Streptomyces sp. NPDC001594 (assembly GCF_042893675.1). Taxonomy (NCBI): domain Bacteria; kingdom Bacillati; phylum Actinomycetota; class Actinomycetes; order Kitasatosporales; family Streptomycetaceae; genus Streptomyces; species Streptomyces sp. NPDC001594. The sequence goes on from NZ_JBIAVB010000011.1 coordinate 295,040, forward strand.
GTGTGCGGTCTGCGGGGTGCGCGGCGGCGCGTAAGTCCGGGCCGGCGGGTCTCGGCGGACTGGCATCATCGGCGGTATGACTAATCCGCAGCCGCTTCTGCCCCCGCACGCCCGCGTCTTCGTCGCCGGACACCGCGGCCTGGTGGGGTCCGCGGTCGTCCGCCGCCTCACCGCCGACGGGTACGAGGTGCTCACCCGCGGCCGCGCCGACCTCGACCTGCGCGACGCCGCCGCGACGGAGGCGTACCTGAGGGACGTCCGCCCCGACGCCGTGGTGCTGGCCGCCGCCAAGGTCGGCGGGATCATGGCCAACAGCACGTACCCGGTGCAGTTCCTGGAGGACAACCTCAAGATCCAGCTCAGCGTCATCGGCGGCTCGCACGCCGCCGGTGTGGGCCGGCTGCTGTTCCTGGGTTCCTCCTGCATCTACCCCAAGCTCGCCCCGCAGCCCATCTCGGAGGACGCCCTCCTGACCGGGCCGCTGGAGCCGACCAACGAGGCCTACGCCCTGGCGAAGATCGCGGGGATCGTGCAGGTCCAGTCGTACCGCAAGCAGTACGGGGCCTCGTACGTCTCCGCCATGCCCACCAACCTCTACGGGCCGGGGGACAACTTCGACCTGGAGTCCTCGCACGTGCTGCCCGCGCTGATCCGGCGCTTCCACGAGGCCGCCGCCGGGGGCCGCGACGAGGTGGTCCTGTGGGGCAGCGGCACCCCGCGCCGCGAGTTCCTGCACGTGGACGACCTGGCGGCCGCCTGCGCCGTGCTGCTGGAGCGCTACGACGGGGACGAGCCCGTCAACATCGGCTGCGGCGAGGACCTGACCATCAAGGCGCTGGCCGAGACGGTCGCCGAGGTGACCGGCTTCGGGGGCCGGCTCGCCTGGGACACCACCAAGCCGGACGGGACCCCGCGCAAGCTGCTCGACGTGTCCCGCCTGAACGCGCTGGGCTGGAAGCCCGGCATCGGGCTGCGCGAGGGCATCGCCTCCACCTACCGCTGGTGGCTGGACCAGAACTGACGTCAACGCCGGCCCCTCAGTACGCTCCGCGGCCGTCGACGACGGCGCGGAGGGTACGGCCCATGACGTCGACGTCGCTGGTGAAGGACCAGTTGTCCACGTACTGGAGATCGAGCTGAATCGTTTCGTCCCAGGAGAGGTCGGAGCGTCCGCTGATCTGCCACAGCCCCGTCATCCCCGGCCGCACGGTGAGCCGGCGCAGCTCGACCTCGTCGTACTCCGCCACCTCCTCGGGCAGCGGCGGGCGCGGGCCGACCAGGGACATGCTGCCCGTCAGCACGTTGTACAGCTGGGGCAGTTCGTCCAGCGAGGTGCGGCGCAGCAGTCGGCCCACCCGGGTGACGCGGGGGTCGCGGCGCATCTTGAACATCAGCCCGTCGTTCTCGTTGGCCCCCGACAGCTCGGCCTTGAGCCGCTCGGCGTCCTCCACCATGGTGCGGAACTTCCACATGACGAACGGGACCCCGTCGCGCCCGATCCGGCGCTGGCTGTAGAGGGCCGGGCCGCGCGAGCCGAGGCGGATGGCCAGCACCAGCCCGAGGAAGAGCGGTGACAGCAGGAGCAGTCCGAGCGCCGCCGCGGCCCGGTCGAGCACCGACTTGAGCAGGGGCTGGGCCCCCCGCCGCACGGGCGGGGCGACCCGCAGCACGGCGAGCCCGCCGGCGGACAGGGTCTCCAGCCGCTTGACGGAGACCTCCACCAGCCCGGGGAACACGGCCATCTCCAGCCCCTCGTCGTGCAGCGCCCACGCCACCCGGCGCAGCCGCTCCCCCGCGATCCGCGCCCCGGGTACGACCAGCACCAGGTCGGCGTGGTGGCCGCGGACGGCGTCCAGCACGGCGGCGGAGTCCTCGGTCAGGGCCTCGGGCATCCGGCCGCCGAGCCGGCCCGCGACGGGCACGCCGCCTTCGAGGGCGCCCTCGCCGACCGGGAGTACGCCGACGACCACGTACGGGTGGTCGGTGCGCGCCGCGAGGTGGGCGATGACGTGTTCGGCGGCGGCGGGTTCGCCGACCACGAGGACCCGGCTGACGGCCTGGGCCTCGCGGCGGGCGGCGTTGAGGTGACGGTAGGTCAGTTTGCGGCAGGCGACGGTGATCAGGAGGGCGGGCAGCAGGGCTCCGAGGGCGGCCAGCCGGGGGGTGGCCTCCCCGGTGAGCACCCTGACGACGGCCAGGACACCGATGAGAATCAGCCAGTCGTGGACGACGGGGAGCACTCCGCGGGATTCTCCGAGGGCGCGGGTGGCGTAACGTCGGCGCAGGGCCTGTACGCCGACCCAGGCGAGGGCCGCGCCGAGGGCGCAGTACCCGGGCCTGGCCTGCTGCGCCGCGTCGAAGACCAGGCCGACGGGCACGGCCGCGCCGGCGAAGTCGGCGCCCACGGCCACGGGCAGGTACCAGCGGGCCTTGTCACCGAGGCGCCGCGCGGGGGCGTCCAGGGGCCCGTCCGAGCCACCGGCCGCAGCGGCCACACTTTGCGCAGGAAAACGGACATGCCTCATGGGCCCCCCTGGCACGTGGTCTATGTCGGTGACGCTCGTCCGCCGCTTCCCCAAGCAACGAACATCTGTCGCACCGGGAAACAGTACGACAAACACCCGTACGGTAAATGCCGTTCGGGTGAACGGAGCCTCTTGTTACCCAAGGGTTAGCAACCGGTACCAACCGTTCCACGGCGCGCGGAGTCCTTTCGCACACGAAGGTGAATGTTCCGGATACCGGATACGTCTCTTCGGACAACGAACCGTTTCCAGCCAACCTTTTGATGTGGCCCTGACATCGGACACTCCAGCTGGCACGCTTCGATCCGTTCATCGCACAGCCCTGATCTGCCCGGAGGCCCACCCAGCCATCCGGAACCCCCCTTGCAGAAGGAGTCTGCGTTGAGTCCCACCCCCCAGCGGCGTGCCACCGCGGCCGGCGCACTCGTAGCCGCGGCGGCCATGGTCGCCGTAGGTATGCAGGCCGGTACCGCCACCGCCGCCGCCGACGCCACCGCGTCGCAGACACGCACGGTCGCCCAGCCCAACCCGGGCGCGGCCAATGTCGTACTCAGCGCTTCGGAGCGTGCGACGCTCATCAGCGAGGCCAACTCGACCACCGCGCAGGCCGCCAAGGCGCTCGGCCTCGGCAGCGGCGAGAAGCTGGTCGTCCGAGACGTGTCCAAGGACGCCGACGGCACCACGCACACCACGTACGAGCGGACCTACGACGGCCTGCCCGTGCTCGGCGGTGACCTGACCGTCCACGCCAAGGGCGGCGTCACCAAGAGCGTGACCAAGGCGACCCAGCACGAGATCAAGGTCGCGGACACCAACGCCACGGTCAGCACCACCGCCGCAGAGGGCCAGGCGGTCGCCGCCGCCAACTCCGCGGGCTCCAAGCAGTCCAAGGCCGACAAGGGCGCCCGCAAGGTGATCTGGGCCGGCTCCGGCGTCCCGGTCCTCGCCTTCGAGACCGTCGTCGGCGGCCTCCAGGACGACGGCACCCCGAGCCGCCTGCACGTGATCACCGACGCCAAGACCGGCGCGAAGATCACCCAGTGGCAGGCCGTCGAGACGGGCACGGGCAACACGCAGTACAGCGGCCAGGTCACCCTCGGCACCACCCTGTCGGGCAGCAACTACACGCTGACCGACGGCAGCCGGGGCGGCCACAAGACGTACAACCTCAACGGGGGTTCGTCCGGCACCGGCACGCTGTTCAGCAAGACGACCGACGTCTGGGGCAACGGCCTGCCCTCCAACAAGGAGACGGCCGGCGCGGACGCCGCCTACGGCGCCCAGCTGACGTGGGACTACTACAAGAACGTCCACGGCCGCAACGGCCTGCGCAACGACGGCGTGGCCCCCTACAGCCGGGTCCACTACGGCAACGCGTACGTGAACGCCTTCTGGGACGACTCCTGCTTCTGCATGACCTACGGTGACGGCACGGCCAACAGCAAGCCGCTCACCTCCATCGACGTCGCCGCGCACGAGATGACCCACGGTCTGACCTCGGTCACCGGCAACATGACCTACAGCGGTGAGTCCGGCGGTCTGAACGAGGCCACCTCCGACATCATGGCGGCGGCCGTCGAGTTCTGGGCCAACAACCCGTCCGACGTCGGCGACTACCTCGTCGGCGAGAAGATCGACATCAACGGCGACGGCACCCCGCTGCGCTACATGGACAAGCCCAGCAAGGACGGCGCGTCCAAGGACGCGTGGTACTCGGGCATCAGCTCGATCGACGTCCACTACTCCTCGGGTCCGGCGAACCACTGGTTCTACCTGGCCTCCGAGGGCTCCGGCGCCAAGGTCATCAACGGCGTGAGCTACAACTCGCCGACCTCCGACGGCCTCCCGGTCACCGCGATCGGCCGTGACGCCGCCGCGAAGATCTGGTTCCGCGCGCTGACGGTGGGCTACTTCAAGTCCACCACCAACTACGCCGACGCCCGCGTCCAGACCCTGAAGGCCGCCGCCGACCTGTACGGCGCCGGCTCGACCACGTACAACAACGTGGCCAACGCCTGGGCCGCCATCAGCGTCGGCCCGCGCATCAACGACGGGGTCACCGTCACCGCGATCGGCAACCAGACCACCCAGATCAACACCGCGGTGAGCCTCCAGGTCCAGGCGACCAGCACCAACCCGGGCGCCCTGACCTACTCGGCGACCGGCCTGCCGGCCGGCCTGTCGATCAACTCCTCCACGGGTCTGATCTCCGGCACGGCGACCACCGCGGGCACGTCCAACGTGACCGTCACCGTCACCGACTCGGCGAGCAAGACGGGCACCACGTCGTTCACCTGGACGGTCGGCACCTCACTGCCGAGCGTCTTCGAGAACACGACCGACTACGCGATCAACGACAACGCGACGGTCGAGTCCCCGATCACGGTGAGCGGCCGCCCGGGCAACGCGCCGGCCACGCTCAAGGTGGACGTCAACATCCTGCACACCTACATCGGCGACCTGAAGGTCGACCTGGTGGCGCCGGACGGCAGCGTCTACAACCTGCACAACCGTGCGGGCGGCAGCGCCGACAACATCATCAAGAGCTACACCGTCGACGCCTCCTCCGAGGTCGCGAACGGCGTCTGGAAGCTGCGCGTGAACGACAACGCCAGCCTGGACACCGGCAAGATCGACAGCTGGAAGCTCACCTTCTGACCCCTGCGGGCAGGAACTGAGCCGACCGAACCACGGGGCCGCCCGGGAGGAAACCTCCCCGGGCGGCCCTGTCCCATGCGGCGGACGGCGGCGGACGGCGGCGGCGGGTCAGCCGATCGAGCGGAAGGCCGTGTCGAGGAAGGCCCTGTCGAAGACGACCCGGTCCTTGCCGCGCTCCTGGCGGGGCCGGGCGCGGTCCTCGTCGCCCCAGTCGTCGTCGCGGTCGTGGCGGCCGTGGTGGTCGTCGGTGGGCTTGAGGTAGACCGAGCGGGCGTTCAGGTCGTGCGCGCGCTCGCCCGGCCGCAGCACCTCCTGGGCCTCGCCGCCGCAGCTGTTGTCCCGGAAGACGAGGACGAGGGAGTCGGTGTCGTTCTGCACGGCGAAGGCCGCCCGGTTGCGGGAGGTGCCCGTCAGCCGGTAGCAGGTGTCGTCGTCGGCCGGCTCGATCGTCCCGTGGCGCGTGTCCCCGTCGTCGTCCGTGAACCGGTAGTGGATCTCGCCGAGGGTGCCGTGGTCGTGGTCGGGGTCCGCGGCGGCCAGGGCCTGGCCGGAGACGGGGAGGGCCAGTGCGGTGGCCGCGAGGAGAGCGGCTGTGGCTGTGGAGCGGAGGCGCATGACAGGGTCCGTTTCTCGCGGGGGCGTCAGCGGGGCAGCCTAGGAGCCCCTGCCGGCCGGGAGGGGGCCGCCATGCGGCAGGCGTTCGGGGGTTCACCCTCCTGCTCCGCCGGTCCCCCACCGCACGGAGCCGTCTCCCGGCCCCGCGCCTGCGGCTACGGCTACGGCTGCGGCCGGGCCGGTTCCACCGCCGGGGCCGGGGCGCCGGCCTGGGACGGGACGGCGGCGGCGGACGGGCTGGGGGCGGACGCCGCGGGGCGGCGGATCAGGAGGAGGACCACCAGGCCGCCGACCAGGCCCAGCGCGCCCGAGACCAGGAACGTCTCCCGCAGCCCGCTCGCGAACGCCGCGTCGACCCAGGCCCGCGCCCCGGGCACGGAGGCCAGCAGCCGGCCCGCCCCGCCGGAGGCCAGGGCGTCGGCGGTGCCGGCGGGCCGGCCGTCGAGGCCGTCCGACAGGCCGGCGTGGAACACCCCGCCCAGCACCGCGATGCCCAGGGCCGTGCCCAGCTGCCGCGAGGTGTTCAGCACACCGCCGGCCATGCCCGCCCGGGCCGGCGGCACCGCCCCCATGGCGGCGGCCGCCAGCGCCGGCATCGACACGCCCACGCCGACCCCGGTCAGCGCCAGCCCCGGCACCAGCGCCGGCCAGCTGTCACCGGCGTCCAGCATCCAGGCCTGCAGCAGCGCGCCCCCGCCGATCAGCAGCAGCCCGCCGCCGATGGTCAGCCGCGCGGAGACCCCGTGCAGCAGCCGCCCGGCCACCGCCGCGACGACGAAGGCCGCCAGGCTCATCGGGACCAGCGCCAGACCGGCGCCCACCGGGGTCATCCCCTCGGCGGACTGCAGCCACAGGGAGACGTACATCAGGTACGAGAACGCCGCCCCCGAGGTCAGCAGTCCGGCGGTCATGACCGCCGCGAAGGCCGGGCTGCGGAAGAGGGACAGGTCCAGCATCGGCCGGGAGCCGCGCAGCTCGACGAGGACGAAGGCGGCGAACGCGACCGCCGCCAGGGCGAACAGTCCCAGGGTGGCGGCCGAGGTCCAGCCGTCCTCACCGGCCCGGATCAGCGCGTACGTCAGGGCCCCGGCCCCCACGGTGAAGGTGGCCATGCCGGGCAGGTCCAGCCCCTGGGCGCGCGGGTCGCGGGACTCCGCCACCGCCCGGAGGGTCACGAAGACGGCCAGGGCGCACAGCGGCAGGTTGATGAAGAAGATCCAGCGCCAGCCGAAGTGCTCGGTCAGCAGCCCGCCGACGATCGGTCCGGCCGCCGCGGCGGCGCCGTTGACCGCGCCCCAGACGCCGAAGGCGATCCCCCGGTCGCGGCCCTGGTAGGAGGCGCTGAGCAGGGCCATGGACGTGGCGGCCATCGCGGCGCCGCCGATGCCCTGGACGGCACGGAAGGCGATCAGGGCGCCCGGCCCGTCGGCCAGGCCGCAGACGAGGGAGGCCCCGGCGAAGAGCACGAGCCCGCCGAGGTAGACCCGGCGGCGGCCGATCCGGTCGGCGAGCGAGCCGGAGCCGAGCAGCAGGGCGGCGAGGGCGAGGGCGTAGATGTCCATCACCCACTGGAGCTCCGAGAAGCCAGTGTGCATGTCGGCGGCCATGTCCGGGAGGGCGACGGTCACGATCGTGACGTCGACCAGGAGCATGAACGCCCCGATGCACACCGCCGTCAGGGGCAGCCATTTGCGCATGGGGTCTTCTCCTCATGGTTCTTCCGAGCCGGGGTCGTCGGTGCCCGGCGGGAGTCTCTGTGGTCGTCCCCACCGTCGCAGCGGGGCCCCGAATCACCCACTCGGAAGCAGGTCTGCGCAGGATTCCTCCCCTCCAGGGGCCTGGAATGATGGAAACCATGCATCCGCCACTGCTCGATGCCTTCGACCGGATCCTCGCGCACGCCCTGTCCCTCGACGGCCGTGCGCCCTTCAGCCGGCTCGCCGAGGTGCTGGAGGTCTCCGACCAGACCGTCGTGCGCCGCTACCACCGGCTGCGCGGCAACGGCCTGCTGCGGGTGGTCGGACTGCCCGTCGGCGGCCGGGTCGGGCTGTTCGAGTCCTGGGTGCGCGTCCAGTGCGCCCCCGACGCGGCGGTCGCGGTGGCCGAGGCGCTGGCCCGGCGGCCGGACATCGCCTGGGTGTCGCTGAACTCGGGCGGTACGGAGATCCACTGCATGACCCGGGCCCGGACCCGGGAGGACCGCGACGCCCTGCTGTTGGAGAAGCTGCCCCGCACCCGGCGGGTGACGGCCATCAGCGCCCACACCGTGCTGCGCAAGTACATCGGCGGCCCCGGGGTCTGGGCGGGGCTGGAGGGGCTGCGCCCGGACCAGGTGGCGGCCCTGCGGACGCCGCGGCCCGGTCCGGAGTACAAGGAGGCCCGCTACACCCTCGACGAGGCCGAGCTGGCGCTGCTGGCGGTCCTGCGGCGGGACGGCCGCGCCGGCTATCCGGAGCTGGCCAAGGCCTCGGGCCTGTCGGAGTCCACGGCCCGGCGCCGGCTGGAGCGGCTGCGGGAGCGCGGGGCGGTGTACTTCGACGTGGAGATCATCCCGGAGCACCTGGGCTTCGAGACGGACACCTCCCTGCTGCTGACCGTGCCGCCGGCCCGGCTGGCGGAGGTGGGGGCCGCGCTGGCGGGCCACCCGGAGGTGCCGTTCGCGGCGGCCATCACCGGCGCGGCGAACCTGCTGGCCGTGGTGCTCTGCCGGGACACCGACGCGCTGTACACGTACCTGACCGAGCGGATCGGCGCGGTGCCGGGCGTCGGGCAGGTGGAGGTGATCCCGAACCTGCGGACCCTCAAGCGGGCCGGGATGCTGGTGGAGGACGGGCGGCTGGTCGACCCGCCGCCCGCCCCCTGACCCGGCCTCACGGCCCGGGCCTCACCGCAGCAGGACGCCGCCCGCCGGCTCGGGGTCCACCACCGGGCCCGCGACCAGGCCCAGTTCGGCCGGGGACGCGAGCAGCGGGTGCGTGGGCAGCACCCGGACCGTGTAGCCGAAGGGGCCCGTCCGGTCGAGGGCGAGCGGGCCCTCGTAGACCCAGCGCCCCTCCAGGTCCGGACCGGCGGCGGGCTTGAGCGGGAAGGCCCGGCCGTCCTTGATCACGTCCTGGGCGTCCACCCGACCCGCGACGGCCTGCACCTCCACGTCCTCCGGCGCGAGCGCGTCCAGCGCCACCCGTACCCGGAGCGTCAAAGTGGCTCCCAGCTCGGCGGTGCCGCCCACCGGGGTGGCGGCGACGGCCTCCACGTGCTCGACGGCCACCCTCGGCCAGGCCGCCCGGATCCGGCCCTTCCACCAGGCCAGGTCCCGGGCCGCGTCGGCGGTCAGGGCGCGGTGGGAGAGCGCGGCGGGGGCGTAGAGCCGTTCCACGTACTCCCGCACCATCCGCCCCGCGAGCACCTTCGGGCCCAGCGACACCAGGGTGCGCCGGACCATCTCGATCCACCGGTCGGGCAGCCCGCTGCGGCCCGACCGGTCGTAGAAGCGGGGCGCCACCCGGTTCTCGATCAGCTCGTAGAGGGCGTTCGCCTCCAGGTCGTCGCGGCGTTCCTCGTCCGTGCCGAGGCCGTCGGCGGTGGGGATGGCCCAGCCGAAGTCGGGCTCGAACCACTCGTCCCACCAGCCGTCCAGGACGGACAGGTTGAGGCAGCCGTTGAGGGCGGCCTTCATCCCGCTGGTCCCGCAGGCCTCCAGCGGCCGCAGCGGGTTGTTGAGCCAGACGTCGCAGCCCGGGTAGAGCTTCTGCGCCATGGCCATGCCGTAGTCCGGGAGGAAGACGATCCGGTGGCGCACGCGCGGGTCGTCCGAGAAGCGCACCAGCTCCTGGACGAGCCGCTTGCCGCCGTCGTCCGCCGGGTGCGCCTTGCCGGCGACGACGATCTGCACGGGCCGTTCGGGGTCCAGCAGCAGGCGGCGCAGCCGCTCGGGGTCGCGCAGCATCAGCGTGAGCCGCTTGTACGAGGGGACGCGCCGGGCGAAGCCGATGGTCAGCACGTCCGGGTCGAGGACGCCGTCCACCCAGCCCAGCTCGGCGTCGGCGGCTCCGCGCTGCTTCCAGGAGGTCCGCAGCCGCTCCCGTACCTCCTGCACCAGCTGTTCCCGCAGGGAGCGCCGCACGTCCCACACGTCCTGGTCGGCGATCTGGGCGACGGCGTCCCAGCGGGTGGAGCCGCCGACGGCGAGGGCGTCCTCGGTGCGTCCGGGGCCGATCTGGCGGGCGCCGAGCCGCATGACCTCGGGGGCGACCCAGGTCGGGGCGTGCACCCCGTTGGTCACGGAGGTGATGGGGACGTCGGCCGCGTCGAAGCCCGGCCAGAGGCCGGCGAACATGCCCCGGCTGACGGCGCCGTGGAGGGTGGAGACCCCGTTGGCGCGCTGGGCGAGGCGCAGGCCCATGACGGCCATGTTGAAGACCCCGGGGTCGCCGCCGGGGTAGGACTCGGCGCCGAGTTCCAGGATCCGGTCGACGGGTACGCCGGCCAGTTCGCCGCCGTCGCCGAAGTGGCGGGCGACGAGGGAGCGCTCGAAGCGGTCGATGCCGGCGGGGACGGGGGTGTGGGTGGTGAAGACGGTGCCGGCGCGGACGGCCTCGACGGCGGCCTCGAAGCCGAGGCCGCGCTCCCCTTCCAGTTCCCTTATGCGTTCGAGGCCGAGGAAGCCGGCGTGTCCCTCGTTGGTGTGGAAGACCTCGGGGTCGGGGTGGCCGCTGATGCGGCAGTAGGTGCGGACGGCGCGGACGCCGCCGATGCCGAGGAGCATCTCCTGGAGGAGGCGGTGGTCGCTGCCGCCGCCGTAGAGGCGGTCGGTCACCTCGCGGGCGCCGGCGTCGTTGTCCTCGACGTCGGAGTCGAGCAGGAGCAGCGGGACGCGGCCGACGCGGGCCTGCCAGATGTGCGCGTGCAACGACCGCCCGCCGGGCAGGGCGAGGGTGACGCGGGCGGGGGTGCCGTCCTCCTGGCGGAGCAGGGCCAGCGGCAGCTCGTGGGGGTCGAGGACGGGATAGTGCTCCTGCTGCCAGCCTTCGCGGGAGAGGGACTGGCGGAAGTAGCCGTGCCGGTAGAGCAGGCCGACGCCGATGACGGGGACGCCGAGGTCGCTGGCGGCCTTGAGGTGGTCGCCGGCGAGGATGCCGAGTCCGCCGGAGTACTGGGGCAGGGCGGCGGTGATGCCGAATTCGGGCGAGAAGTAGGCGATGGCGGCGGGCAGGCCGCCGCTGTCCTCGCGGGTCTGGTACCACCTGCCGCCGTGGACGTAGTCGTCGAGGTCGGCCACGGCGACGGCGAGCCGGCGCAGGAAGCGCCGGTCGGCGGCGAGTTCGGCGAGCCGGGCGGCGGGGACGGCGCCGAGCAGCCGGACGGGGTCGCCGCCGGCGGCCCGCCAGCCCTCGGGGTCGACGGATTGGAAGAGTTCGCGGGTTTCCGTATGCCACGACCAGCGCAGGTTGCGCGCGAGTTCGGCGAGTGGCACGAGGGGCTCGGGGAGGACGGGGCGCACGGTGAATCGACGGATAGCCTTCACGTGTTCCACCTTCGCAGGGGATGACGGATCGGAGCGGCCGCACCACGCTGTGCAGGCACGCAACGCCCCCGGAAATCTACTGCGGGATCCGGTCGCCGGGTGGCCGTTCGTCCAACAGGTCGTCGAGGTAGGGGCGCAGCGGGAGCGGCACGAGGCCGCGTTCGAGGCCGCGCAGCAGGATCAGGACGGCTCCGGAGGCGAAGTGGCCGAGCCGCAGCAGGGCGTACAGCTCGCCCTCGCGCGCCTCGGGGTCGGGCTCGGTGACGGCGGCGCGGGCCAGGGCGGCGCACAGCCGGCGGCCGTCGTCCCCGTCCCAGGCGTCGGGCCGGTCGGCGGCCTCCTGCGCGGCCAGGCGCCGGACCCGCGGGTCGGGGTCGCGCATCCGGCGGACGCAGTCGCGCGCGCGGGGGTCGGCTTCGAGCCGGTCCCACTCCTCCAGCCCGCGCGCGCCGGCCCCGGACAGCAGGACGCGGGCGGTGCTGCCGGAGTCCAGCCGGTCGACGGCCCGCCCGTAGAGCTCGATCCGCTCCAGGACCACCCACTGCCCGCCGGGGGTGCGCAGCCGCGACCCGGTGCGGGGCGCCCCGCGCAGGCAGCGCACCACGGCGAGGGTGGCGGCCCCGCCGGGGGTGACGGGCGCGGAGACCTGGAGCCGGCCGGCCCGGGCGAGGAGCCGTTCCAGCCCGGGCGGCGCGGGCCAGACCAGGCCGAGCCGCTGCAGCCCGAGGTCGCTGATCCCGGCTTCGACGGCGACGAGCGCGCCGATCTGGGCCTCCAGGGCGGCGGGGTCCTCCTCGGCGCAGGCGGCCTCGACGAGCACCCCGGCCAGTTCCTCTTCCGCCCCGGGGTCCCACACCGCCGCGCTCACCCGGCGCGCGGCTTCCGCGCGCTGCCGGGGGTCGGGATGCACGAGCTGCTCGGTCAGGCCCATGCCGCGCATTCTCGCGCGGATCGGGGGCCGGGGTGACCCCTTCCGAAGTGCTGAAACACCGTCAGTCCGGCGGGCCGGCGGGCGGGGCCCGCGCGCCGCGACGGGGCGTGCGCATGGGGCGTGAGGGGGCCGTGGGGACCAGTGGGGCAGAGGTGTTCCGTTGGATGTCACCTGGTCCTCGCCGACTTGACGGAGCCTCGACGGATGTCGAGCGGACCCTTGGGGAATGGGGCGCTCCCTACGTACGAGTAGTTGACCGAGAGCACGGATTGGGCGCTGGAGGATTGGGAAGGGCTGAGCGGGTACACGCGGTACACGCACGGCGCATCTCCCCCGACCTTCTCCCGCCACCCGAGTGAACGCGGACAGGAGCGGCCATGCCCGCAGCCCAGCCGTCTTCCGAGCGGCTAGAAACAGAGCGAACAGAGCGTGCACTACCAGCCGCGATTCCGGCTGGCCCGTCACCGAGCCCTGCGAACTGCCCCCAGGTGATCCCATCATGATCGGTCGCATTCCCGTGCTGGACGTCCTCCCTGCCGTCGACTGCGGGGCCAGACCCGCCAAAGCGGTGGTGGACGAGGTTTTCGAGATTTCCGCCACCGTGTTCCGGGAGGGCCACGACGCCGTCTCCGCCCATGTGGTCCTGCGTGATCCGAGCGGACGGCTGCGCCCGCCGGTGCCGATGCGCGAGCTGGCCCCCGGTACCGACCGGTGGGGTGCCCGGGTGTCCGCCGAGGTCGAGGGGAGGTGGACGTACACCGTCGAGGCGTGGAGCGATCCGATCGCGACCTGGCGGGCCCATGCGGCGGTCAAGGTGCCGGCGGGGATCGACACCGGGCTGCTGTTCCTGGAGGGCGCCGAGCTCTACGAGCGGGCGGCCGCGAAGGTGCCCAAGCGGGACGGGCGCGAGGCCGTGCTGGCCGCGGCCGACGCGATGCGCGACGAGGACCTGTCCGTCGAGGCGCGCCACGCGGCCGCGCTCGCTCCGGCGGTGGACGCGGCGCTGGCCCGGCGGCCGTACCGGGAGCTGGTGACCTCCGCGAAGGCGCTGCCCCTGCTGGTCGAGCGCAAGCGGGCCCTCTTCGGCTCCTGGTACGAGATGTTCCCCCGCTCCGAGGGAGCGGTGGTGGAGCCCGGCTCGGCTCCTGTGAGCGGCACGTTCCGGACCGCCGCCGACCGGCTTCCGGCCATCGCCGCGATGGGTTTCGACGTGGTGTACCTGCCGCCGATCCACCCGATCGGGTCGACTTTCCGCAAGGGCCCCAACAACACGCTGTCCGCCGGAGGTTGGGATCCGGGGGTGCCGTGGGCCATCGGCTCTCCGGAGGGCGGCCACGACGCCGTCCACCCGGACCTGGGGACGCTGGAGGACTTCGACGCGTTCGTGGCGCGCGCCCGTGAGCTGCGGATGGAGATCGCCCTGGACTTCGCCCTCCAGTGCTCCCCGGACCACCCCTGGGTGGAGAAGCACCCGGAGTGGTTCCGGCACCGCGCGGACGGCACGATCGCGTACGCCGAGAACCCGCCGAAGAAGTACCAGGACATCTACCCGGTCCACTTCGACTCCGACATGGCCGGGATCGTGGAGGAGACCTGCCGGATCCTGCGGCACTGGATGGAGCACGGGGTCCGGATCTTCCGGGTCGACAACCCGCACACCAAGCCGGTCGTCTTCTGGCAGAAGGTGATCGCGGACATCAACAAGTCCGACCCCGACGTGATCTTCCTGGCGGAAGCCTTCACCCGGCCCGCGATGATGCGCGCGCTGGCCTCGGTCGGCTTCCAGCAGTCGTACACGTACTTCACCTGGCGCAACACCAAGGCCGAGCTGACGGAGTACCTGACGGAGCTGTCCGGGACCCGTTCGGCCTCCGTGATGCGGCCGAACTTCTTCGTGAACACGCCCGACATCCTCCACGAGTACCTCCAGAAGGGCGGCCGCCCCGCCTTCGAGGTCCGGGCGGTGCTCGCCGCCACCCTCTCCCCCACCTGGGGCGTCTACGCCGGCTACGAGCTGTGCGAGAACGAGCCGGTGCGCGAGGGCAGCGAGGAGTACCTGAACTCGGAGAAGTACGAGCTGCGCCCCCGCGACTGGGCGGCGGCCGACCGCGAGGGCCGTTCCATCGCCCCGCTGATCACCTCCCTGAACCGGATGCGGCGGCGCAACCCGGCCCTCCAGCAGCTGCGGGACCTCCACTTCCACACGACCGACAACGAACAGGTGATCGCCTATTCGAAGCACGCGGGAGGCAATTCCGTACTGGTGGTCGTCAACCTCGATCCGCACCACACCCAGGAGGCGACGGTCTCGTTGGACATGCCGGTACTCGGCCTCGACTGGCACGGGTCCCTCGCGGTGCGCGACGAGCTCACCGGCGAGACCTATCACTGGGGCAGGGCGAACTACGTACGCCTGGAACCGGGCCGCACGCCCGCACACGTCCTGGCCGCCCTGCGACCGTCCCCGCCCACCGGAGGGTCACCCACCACATGATGATCAACGATCCCGTCCCCGACACCTTCGAGGACACCCCCGCCAAGGACCGCGACCCCGACTGGTTCAAGCGGGCCGTCTTCTACGAGGTCCTCGTCCGCTCCTTCCACGACAGCAACGGCGACGGCGTCGGGGACCTCAAGGGGCTCACCCAGAAGCTGGACTACCTCCAGTGGCTGGGCATCGACTGCCTCTGGCTGCCGCCGTTCTTCGCCTCGCCGCTGCGCGACGGGGGCTACGACGTCTCCGACTACACCGCGGTGCTCCCCGAGTTCGGGGACCTCGCCGACTTCGTGGAGTTCGTGGACGCCGCGCACAGCCGCGGCATGCGGGTGATCATCGACTTCGTCATGAACCACACCAGCGACCAGCACGAGTGGTTCCAGCAGTCCCGCACGGACCCGGACGGCCCCTACGGGGACTACTACATGTGGGCGGACAACGACAAGCAGTACCAGGACGCCCGGATCATCTTCATCGACACCGAGACCTCGAACTGGACGTACGACCCGGTCCGCAAGCAGTACTACTGGCACCGCTTCTTCTCGCACCAGCCGGACCTCAACTTCGAGAACCCGGCGGTGCAGGAGGAGATCATCTCGGCGCTGCGGTTCTGGCTCGACCTCGGCATCGACGGCTTCCGCCTGGACGCCGTGCCCTACCTGTACGCCGAGGAGGGCACCAACTGCGAGAACCTGCCCCGCACCCACGCGCTCCTCAAGCGGGTCAGAGCGGAGATCGACGCGCACTACCCGGACACCGTCCTGCTCGCCGAGGCCAACCAGTGGCCCGAGGACGTCGTGGACTACTTCGGGGACTACGCGGCCGGCGGCGACGAGTGCCACATGGCCTTCCACTTCCCGGTCATGCCGCGCATCTTCATGGCCGTGCGCCGTGAGTCGCGCTACCCCGTCTCGGAGATCCTGGCCAAGACCCCGGCGATCCCGGACCGCTGCCAGTGGGGCATCTTCCTGCGCAACCACGACGAGCTCACCCTCGAAATGGTCACGGACGAAGAGCGCGACTACATGTACTCCGAGTACGCCAAGGACCCCCGGATGCGCGCCAACATCGGCATCCGGCGGCGCCTCGCCCCGCTCCTGGACAACGACCGCAACCAGATCGAGCTGTTCACCGCCCTGCTGCTGTCCCTGCCCGGCTCGCCGATCCTCTACTACGGCGACGAGATCGGCATGGGCGACAACATCTGGCTCGGCGACCGCGACGGCGTGCGCACGCCGATGCAGTGGACCCCCGACCGCAACGCCGGTTTCTCCTCCTGCGATCCGGGCAGGCTGAACCTGCCGGTCATCATGGACCCGGTCTACGGGTACCAGGTCACCAACGTCGAGGCGGCCATGGCGTCGCCCTCCTCGCTGCTGCACTGGACCCGCAGGCTGATCGAGATCCGCAAGGTGAACCCCGCCTTCGGGCTCGGTTCGTACACCGAACTGGCCTCGTCCAATCCGGCCGTCCTCGCGTTCCTGCGCGAGTACGGGGACGACCTGGTGCTGTGCGTGCACAACTTCTCGCGCTTCGCGCAGCCCACCGAGCTGGACCTGCGCTCGTTCAACGGACGGGTCCCCGTGGAGCTCACGGGCGACGTGCGCTTCCCGCCGATCGGCGAATGGCCGTACCTGCTGACCCTGGCGGGCCACGGCTTCTACTGGTTCCGCCTGCGCCGGGAGTAGGCGCCGGCTGTAGGCCAGTCGCGCGAACCTGCGCGGTACCGGCACGGGGCGGGCACTCCAACGGGTCAACGCCCGCCCCTGTACGGAGCATCCTGACCCGACACTCGCACTTACCGGAGAAGCAACTGCCGCACATCCGGGACACTCTGCGCATTCTGTGACGGCCCGGGGAAAGGACGCGACGCCATGTCGGAGGCTGCATCCGCCCGGAGCCGGCTGACGGCCGACCGGGCCGCCGGGATCGGCCCGCTCGAACCGATGCTGAGGGAATGGCTGCCCACGCAGCGCTGGTTCGCGGGAAAGGGACGCGGGATCGGCCGCCTCAGGCCCGTCTCGGCGGCCGAGCTGCTGCCCCCGGGCTCCGTCCCGGGACTGCTGCACCTGCTGCTCGACGTGGACGGGGACTGCTACCAGCTGCTGCTGGGCATCCGCCCCACCCCGCTGCCGCCCGCCCTCGCCCCCGCCCTGATCGGCCACGCCCGGTCCGGCCCGTACGCCGGCAGCGCCGTGTACGAGGCCCTGGGCGACCCCCGGCTCGCCGCCCTGCTGCTGGAGCGGCTGCGCTCCCCCGGCACCCTGGGGCCGCTGCGCTTCGACCGGGACCCGGACACTCCGATCGCACCGGGGCTCACCCCCCGCCCGCTGTCCGGGGAACAGACCAACTCCTCGCTGATCTACGGGGATTCGTACATCCTGAAGGTCTTCCGCCGGGTCGGTCCCGGGATCAACCCGGACCTGGAGCTGCCCAGAGCGCTCGCCGCCGCCGGCTGCGCCCGGGTGCCCGCCCCCGTCGCCTGGTACGAGGCCGCCGCGGGCGGAGGAGAACCGTTGACCCTGGGCGTGCTCCAGCCCTACCTGCGCGGCTCCGACGACGGCTGGCAGCTGGCCCTGCGCCGGCTCGGCGCCGGCGCCGACTTCACCGCCGAGGCGCACGCCCTGGGCCGGGCCACCGCCGAGGTGCACAGCGCCCTGGCCGACGCCCTGCCCACCGTGGCCCTGGGCCCCGAGCAGACCGCCCGGCTCGCCGCCGGGATGACCGCGCGGCTGGCCGCCACCGCCCGCGAGGTGCCCGCACTGCGGCCGTTCGAGGCCGGGCTGCGCGGGGCCTTCGACGCCCTGGCCGCCTCCCGGGGCTCCGGGGTGCCCGCCCAGCGGATCCACGGGGACCTGCACCTGGGGCAGACCCTGCGCACCGCCGACGGCAGCTGGGCCCTGATCGACTTCGAGGGCGAGCCCGCCCGCCCCCTGGCCGACCGCCGCCGCCCCGAACCGGCCGTCCGCGACATCGCCGGCATACTGCGCTCCTTCGACTACGCCGCCCGCTCGCACCGGCCCTTCGCCCCCGCCTGGGCGGACGCCTGCCGGGCCGCGTTCTGCGAGGGCTACGCCCGTACCACCGGCCGCGACCCGCGCGAGGACCCCGTCCTGCTGCGCGCGTACGAGACCGACAAGGCCGTGTACGAGGCCCGCTACGAGTTCCGCCACCGCCCCGACTGGCTGCACGTCCCGATGGCGGCCATCCGCCGGCTGTCGGCGCCCGACCGCCCCGCCCACCGCATGCCCCCGCCCCTGCCCGGCACCACCCCCCATCCGAAGCCCCCGAGGAGGCCGCTCCCGTGAGCGCCGCACGACAGCCGTCACCGACCGTCCGCGAGGAAGCCGCAGCGGCCGCGGAAGCCGCGAAACGCCCCCGCGCCCCGCGTGCCCGCCGCACCGCCCCGCCGCACGGGGTCCGGCCCGCCCCCGCGCTGGAGGCGGGGGAACGGGCCCGGCTGCTGGAGGGCCGCCACCACGACCCGCACGCGCTGCTGGGCGCCCGTGCCCAGCGGGGCGGGGTGGCCTTCCGGGTGCTGCGCCCGTACGCGAAGGCCGTCACGATCCTGGCGAAGGGGCTGCGGGCCGAGCTCCTCGACGAGGGCGACGGGCTCTTCTCCGGGCTCCTGCCGCTGACCGGGGTGCCGGACTACCGGCTGCTGGTGACGTACGACAAGGACGAGATCGAGGTCCACGACCCGTACCGGTTCCTGCCCACCCTCGGGGAGCTGGACCTGCACCTGATCGGCGAGGGCCGGCACGAGGAGCTGTGGACGGCGCTGGGCTCGGAGGTCATGGAGCACCAGGGGGTGGCCGGCACCCGGTTCACGGTGTGGGCGCCCAACGCGCAGGGCGTGCGGGTCACCGGGGACTTCTCGTACTGGGACTCCGTGGCGTACCCGATGCGCTCGCTCGGCTCGACCGGGGTGTGGGAGCTGTTCCTGCCGGGGGTGGGCGAGGGGACCCTGTACAAGTACGACATCACCGGCCCGGACGGCGGCCACACCCTGCGCGCCGACCCGATGGCCCGCCACGCGGAGGTCCCGCCGGCGAACGCCTCGGTCGTCACCGCCTCCCGGTACGAGTGGGGCGACGAGCGGTGGATGGCCGCGCGCGGGCTGCGCCCGGCGCACCAGTCCCCGATGTCGGTGTACGAACTGCACCTGGCGTCGTGGCGGCCGGGGCTGAGCTACCGCAGCCTGGCCGAGCAGCTGCCCTCGTACGTCAAGGAGCTGGGCTTCACGCACGTGGAGTTCATGCCGGTCGCCGAGCACCCCTTCGGCGGCTCGTGGGGCTACCAGGTGACCGGCTTCTACGCGCCGACCTCGCGGCTGGGCACCCCGGACGACTTCCGGCTGCTGGTGGACTCGCTGCACCGGGCCGGGATCGGGGTGATCGTCGACTGGGTGCCGGCGCACTTCCCGCGTGACGCGTGGGCGCTGGCGGAGTTCGACGGGCGGCCGCTGTACGAGCACCAGGACCCGCGGCGGGCCGCGCACCCGGACTGGGGGACGCTGGAGTTCGACTACGGGCGCAAGGAGGTCCGCAACTTCCTGGTGGCCAACGCCGTGTACTGGTGCCAGGAGTTCCACGTGGACGGGCTGCGCGTGGACGCGGTGGCCTCGATGCTGTACCTGGACTACTCGCGCGGCGAGGGCGACTGGTCGCCGAACGAGCACGGCGGCCGGGAGAACCTGGACGCGGTGGCGCTGCTCCAGGAGATGAACGCGACGCTCTACCGGCGCTGCCCGGGCGTGGTGACGATCGCCGAGGAGTCCACGGCCTGGGACGGGGTGACGCGGCCGACGGACTCGGGCGGGCTGGGCTTCGGGCTGAAATGGAACATGGGCTGGATGCACGACACCCTGCGCTACGTGTCGAAGGAGCCGGTGCACCGCAAGTACCACCACCACGACATGACCTTCGGGATGGTGTACGCGTTCAGCGAGAACTACGTGCTGCCGATCTCGCACGACGAGGTGGTGCACGGCAAGCGGTCGCTGGTGTCGAAGATGCCGGGCGACTGGTGGCAGCAGCGGGCCACGCACCGGGCGTACCTGGGGTTCATGTGGGCCCATCCGGGCAAGCAGCTGCTGTTCATGGGGCAGGAGTTCGCGCAGGGGTCGGAGTGGTCGGAGACCTACGGGCCGGACTGGTGGGTGCTGGACTCCTCGTACCCGGCGGCCGGGGACCACCGGGGGGTGCGGGAGCTGGTGCGCGACCTGAACCGGGCGTACACGGCGGCGCCGGCACTGTGGGAGCGGGACTCGGTGCCGGAGGGCTTCGCGTGGGTGGAGGCGGACGCCGCCGACGACAACGTGTTCGCCTTCCTGCGGTACGCGGGCGACGGCTCGCCGCTGCTGTGCGTGTCGAACTTCTCGCCGGTTGTCCGGCACGGCTACCGGCTCGGGGTGCCGGAGGAGGTCCCGCTGTGGCGGGAGGTCCTCAACACGGACCGGGAGGTGTACGGCGGGAGCGGCGTCCACCACGACCGCCCGCTGCGCCCGGAGCCGGTGCCGGCCCAGGGCCGCGAGAAGAGCCTGCGGATGACGCTCCCGCCGATGGCGACGCTCTGGCTCAGGCCCTGACGAGCGCCTCCTCCAGCTCCTGGAGGAGGCGACGCTTGGGGCGGGCGCCGACGAGCTGCCGGACGGGCTCGCCGTCGCGGAAGAGGAGCATGGTCGGCATGGACAGCACCCCGTAGCGCGTCACGGCGCCGGGGTTGGTGTCCGCGTCGATCTGCACGACCTTGAGCCGCCCGGCCTCCTCCGCCGCCACGGCGGAGAGGACGGGGGCGAGCTGGCGGCAGGGGCCGCACCAGTCCGCGGTGAACTCCACCAGGACCGGGCGGTCCCGTTCGGCCAGCACCTCCGCCGCGAAGTCGGCGTCGGTCACCTCGGCCACTCCCTTGGCGTGGATCATCGTGTTCCCCTCTCCCAGCCGGTCATCTCGCAGCCCGGCTGTGCCTGTCCGGCGGCCTCCTCGGCCGCCGCCAACTGGTGCGCGACCTGCTCGCGTACGTCCGCCAGCCGGCCGATCAGCCCGTCGAGCTCGGCGAGCTTGCGGCGGTAGACGGCGAGCGAGGCGGGGCAGCTGTCGCCGGCCGGGTGGCCGTCGCGCAGGCAGTCGACGAACGGGCGGGTGTCCTCCAGGTCGAAGCCGAAGTCCTGGAGGGTGCGGATCTGGAGCAGGAGCCGCAGGTCGTCCTCGTCGTAGTCGCGGTAGCCGTTGCCGGTCCGCCGGGCGGTCAGGAGACCGCGCGATTCGTAGTACCTGAGCGTGCGGGTGCTGGTCCCGGCCCGTTTCGCCAGTTCGCCGATGCGCATGGCCCGACCGTATTCCTTGACGCCGACGTCAGGGAAAGGGGTCGCGGGAGCGGGTGGGTTCGGGGCCCTCGCCACCCCCGTATGCGAGGGCCCCGATATGGATCACGTACGGCGTGGGGGTGCGGTTCACGGTGTGTGGCGGGGATCACGCGGCGGGTCCGGGAAAGGTTCCCGGATCGGCGTGGCCGGATCCGTACGCTGTGAATGGATCTTCCGCGCATCCGATTACCGGACAGTCGCCGGAAAAACCGCATAAAGTCATGAACTCCCTAGGACTTTCCTACGAGTTATTGGCTTGTTTGAATGGTCTGTAGTCGGCACGGCTCGGCCACTCCTACCGTGTGCCGTGTGCACTCCAGCCCACCTTTCAATGCCCCCGCCGCGCGCCGCCTGCGCGCGGCCCTGGGCATGGCGCCCGGTCATGTCGCCTACGGCCTGCGGGCCCAGTACGGCCTGCTCGTCGCACCCGAGACCGTGACGGCCTGGGAGCGGGGCGAGCAGTCGCCCAGTTCCACCGAGCTCACCGCCCTCGCCGGCGTGCTCTGGTGTTCCCCCGGGGAACTGCTCGCCGAGCCCGTCACCCTGCGGGAGCACCGGCTGGCCCGGGGCATGGACCCCGAGGACCTGGCCCGCCGGGTCGGGGTGGAGCCGGGCGCGTACCTGAAGATGGAGGAGAGCGGCCGCTGGAAGGGCAACGAGCGCCAGTCCGCCGCCCTCGCCTCCGCGCTCAAGCTGAGCCTGGCCCAGTTCGTGGGGGTGACGGGCCGGCAGGAGGAGCTCGACGGGCTGCTGCGCAGCGCGGCGACCACCCGCTGGCAGGCGTACGTGAAGCCGCTGGCCAAGCTGCTGCCGGTGCCGAAGGCCCATCTGGAGCGGGTCCTGGAGCTGCTCTACAACGAGTACCAGCAGCGGATGGTGGCCACGGTCAGCTGGGGCGGCGGTGAGAGCTCGACCTGGACCGGCGACGCCGGCCGGGAGTACCTGGAGGCGATCTCGGAACGGTTCTGGTCGCTGACCGGCGGCGCGTGAGAAGGGCCCTTCGGCACGGAACCGGGGACGGAGGTCCCGGTGCGCCGGGGCCCGGGGCCCGGCCGGACCGGGGCGCCGGCGGCCCGGCCGGACGGGGCTCGGGCCACCGCCGGACCGGGGCGCGGGGCCGGTCAGAAGACGGACTCGGCCTCGTACATCCGGTCGTCGGGGACCCGCTTCAGCTCGGTGACGGCCTCGGCCAGCGGGGCCATGACGATGTCGGTGCCGCGCAGGGCTGTCATGTTGCCGAAGTCCCCGCGGTGCACGGCCTCGACGGCGTGCCAGCCGAAGCGGGTGGCCAGCACGCGGTCGTAGGCGGTGGGCACGCCGCCGCGCTGGACGTGGCCGAGGATGACCGGGCGGGCCTCCTTGCCCAGGCGGTGTTCCAGCTCGACGGCCAGGCGGTTGCCGATGCCGGCGAAGCGCTCGTGGCCGTACGCGTCGATGGCGCCCTTCTCGTAGGGCATGGAGCCCTCGGCGGGGTGCGCGCCCTCGGCGACGCAGACGACGGCGAACTTCTTGCCGCGGGCGAATCGTTCCTCCACCATCTTCACCAGGGCGTCCACCTCGAAGGGCCGCTCCGGCAGGCAGATGCCGTGGGCGCCGCCGGCCATGCCGGACTCCAGGGCGATCCAGCCCGCGTGGCGGCCCATGACCTCGACCACCATCACGCGCTGGTGGGACTCGGCGGTGGTCTTGAGCCGGTCGATGGCCTCGGTGGCGACGGTGACGGCGGTGTCGAAGCCGAAGGTGCGGTCGGTGGCGGAGATGTCGTTGTCGATGGTCTTGGGGACGCCGACGACCGGCATCCCGGCCTCGGAGAGCATCCGCGAGGCGGTCAGGGTGCCCTCGCCGCCGATCGGGATCAGGGCGTCGAGCTGGTAGCGGCGCGCCAGTTCCGCCGCGTTCTCGGCGGCCTCGTGCAGCCGGGCGCGCTCCATGCGCGCCGAGCCGAGGATGGTGCCGCCGCGGGCCAGGATGCCGCTGACGGCGTTGATGTCCAGGGGGCGGTAGTGGCCGTCGAGGAGTCCCTTGAACCCGTCCTCGAAACCGATGACCTCGTCGCCGTGGCCGACCACCGCGCGGTGTACGACCGAGCGGATGACGGCGTTCAGGCCGGGACAGTCGCCGCCTGCGGTGAGAACTCCGATACGCATCGCCTTGTGTCTCCTGCTCGTGGTCGCACGTGAGGGTGGTCGTATTGATCCCAGGTGTCCGATTGTTCCATGGCGCGGGGGTGCCCCGCGCTCCGCACTACTCCGCCCACCAGGCCTTTCGTCCCGGCCTCCCGGGCCTTTCTTCCGGCGGGCGCTTTATCCACTGACCGGGGTATTGTCAAGAGGTCGAGTCCGACCAATACCGCCAGACCAAAACCGACAGCCACAGCATGGACGGAGAGCACGCGTGACGCGCAGCGTGTATGTGACCGGGATCGAGCGGGGGGACGGCCGCCAGGTCGTCGAACTGGGCATCATGGAGCTCCTGACCCGGCAGACCGCCCGGGTCGGCGTCTACCGTCCCCTGCTGCACGACGCGCCGGACCGCCTCTTCGACCTGCTCAGGGCCCGCTACCGGCTCGACCAGGACGCCTCCGCCGCCTACGGCATGGAGTACGGGGAGGCCGCCGCGGTCCTGGCCGAGAAGGGCACCGACGAGCTGGTCTCCCGGCTCGTGGACCGCTACCACCGGGTGGCCCGGGACTACGAGGTCATGCTGGTCCTCGGCACCGACTACGCCGACACCAACCTCCCCGACGAGCTGGCCCTCAACGCCCGCCTCGCCAACGAGCTGGGCGCGGTCGTCATCCCCGTCGTGGGCGGCAACAAGCAGCCCGCCGACGGGGTGCGCGCCGAGGCCCAGAGCGCCTACCGGGCCTACGAGACCCTGGGCTGCCACGTGGTGGCGATGGTGGTCAACCGGGTCGCCGCGGCGGACCGGGACTCCATAGCCGAGCGGCTCGCCGCCCGCCTGCCGGTGCCCTGCTACGTCCTGCCGGACGACAAGAACCTCTCCGCGCCGACCGTCGCCCAGATCACCCGGGCCCTCGGCGGCGAGGTGCTCCTCGGCGACGACGCCGGGCTGGCGCGCGACGCCGTGGACTTCGTCTTCGGCGGCGCGATGCTCCCGAACTTCCTGGCCGCCCTGACCCCCGGCTGTCTGGTGGTCACCCCCGGGGACCGCGCCGACCTGGTCGTCG
This sequence comes from Streptomyces sp. NPDC001594, assembly GCF_042893675.1. NCBI lineage: Bacteria > Bacillati > Actinomycetota > Actinomycetes > Kitasatosporales > Streptomycetaceae > Streptomyces > Streptomyces sp. NPDC001594. Next base: position 319,344 of record NZ_JBIAVB010000011.1, read on the forward strand.
GAGCGCTGGCCGCGCACACCTCCGGCACCCCGCCGATCGCCGGCGTCCTGCTGACCCTGGGCGAGCGCCCGGGGCAGGACGTCCTGACCCTCGCCTCGAAGCTGGCGCCCGGCACCCCGGTGGTCTCGGTGGCCGGCAACAGCTTCCCGACGGCCGCCGAACTCTTCTCGCTGCAGAGCCGGTTGAACTCCGCGACCCCGCGCAAGCTGGAGACCGCGCTCGGCCTCTTCGAACGGCACGTGGACACCGCCGAACTGCGCGGCCTGCTGTCGGTGGCCCGCTCCGAGCGCGTCACCCCGATGATGTTCGAGCACGAGCTGCTGGAGCGGGCCCGCTCCGAGCGGCGGCGCGTGGTCCTGCCCGAGGGCACCGAGGAGCGGGTGCTGCGCGCCGCGGACGTGGTGCTGCGCCGGGGGGTCTGCGACCTGACCCTGCTGGGCGAGGAGCAGGCGATCCTCAAGAAGGCCGCCGACCTGGGCGTCGACATCTCGGGCGCGCAGCTCATCGACCCGGCGGCCTCCCCCCTGCGGGAACGGTTCGCCGAGTACTACGCGCGGGCCCGCGCCCACAAGGGCATGACCGTCGAGCTGGCCCACGACGTGGTCACCGACGTCAACTACTTCGGCACGCTGATGGTCCAGGAGGGGCTCGCCGACGGGATGGTCTCCGGCTCGGTGCACTCCACCGCCGCGACCATCCGCCCGGCCTTCGAGATCATCAAGACCAAGCCGGAGGCCTCGATCGTCTCCTCCGTCTTCTTCATGTGCCTGGCCGACCAGGTCCTCGTGTACGGGGACTGCGCGGTCAACCCGGACCCGAACGCCGAGCAGCTCGCCGACATCGCCGTCCAGTCGGCCGCCACGGCCGCGGCCTTCGGCGTCGAGCCGCGGATCGCGATGCTCTCGTACTCCACCGGCACCTCCGGCTCCGGCGCGGACGTGGAGAAGGTCCGCAAGGCCACCGAGACCGTCCGCGAACAGCGTCCGGACCTGCTGATCGAGGGCCCGATCCAGTACGACGCGGCCGTGGAGCCCTCGGTGGCGGCCACGAAGCTGCCCGGCTCCGAGGTGGCCGGCCGGGCGAGCGTGCTGATCTTCCCGGACCTGAACACGGGCAACAACACGTACAAGGCCGTGCAGCGTTCGGCGGGCGCCGTCGCGGTCGGCCCGGTCCTCCAGGGCCTGCGCAAGCCCGTCAACGACCTCTCGCGCGGGGCGCTCGTGCAGGACATCGTCACCACGGTGGCGATCACCGCGATCCAGGCCCAGTCCCAGGGCGCGGCAGGGCCCACCGCCTGACCCGCCGCCCGCCCCGCCCGCCTCCCCTCCCCCGCATCCCTCCGTTCGAAGGAAAGACACCCGCCGTGACCGCAACGCGCGTCCTCGTCCTCAACTCCGGCTCCTCGTCGGTCAAGTACCAGCTCCTCGACATGGCCGACTCCTCCCGGCTCGCCGTCGGCCTGGTGGAGCGGATCGGCGAGGAGGGTTCGCGCCTGGTGCACGAGGCGCTCGCCGGGCCGGGCGCCGAGGGCGGCAGGCGTGAGCGGACCGGGGCGATCGCGGACCACGCGCAGGCGCTGCGGGCGGTGGCCGAGGAGCTGGCCGCGGACGGTCTGGGCCTGGACTCCCCCGAACTGGCCGCCGTGGGGCACCGGGTGGTGCACGGCGGGACCCGGTTCACCGCCCCGACGGTGATCGACGACGAGGTGCTGGCGGAGATCCGCAGCCTGATCCCGCTGGCCCCGCTGCACAACCCGGCGAACGTGACCGGCATCGAGGTGGCCCGCGAGCTGCGCGCGGACCTGCCGCAGGTGGCCGTCTTCGACACGGCCTTCCACTCGACGATGCCGGAGCACGTGGCCCGGTACGCGATCGACGCGGCGACCGCCGAGAAGTACTCCATCCGGCGGTACGGCTTCCACGGCACCTCCCACGCCTACGTCTCGCGGGCCACGGCCGCGCTGCTGGGCAAGCCGGTGGAGGAGGTCAACGTGATCGTGCTGCACCTGGGCAACGGGGCCTCCGCCTCGGCCGTTCGCGGCGGGGTGTGCGTGGAGACCTCGATGGGGCTGACCCCGCTGGAGGGGCTGGTCATGGGGACCCGCTCGGGGGACCTGGACCCGGCGGTGGTCTTCCACCTGGCGCGGGTGGGCGGGCTGTCGGTCGACGAGATCGACTCGCTGCTCAACAAGAAGAGCGGTCTGCTGGGTCTGTGCGGCGACAACGACATGCGCGAGGTGACCCGCCGGGCGGGCGAGGGCGACGAGGCGGCGCGCCTGGCGCTGGCGGCGTACGCGCACCGGCTGAAGAAGTACATCGGCGCGTACACGGCGGTGCTGGGCCGGGTGGACGCGGTGGTGTTCACCGCCGGCGTGGGCGAGAACGCGTCGGTGGTGCGGAAGGCGGCGATTTCCGGCCTGGAGGGGCTGGGGCTCGCGCTGGACCCGGAGGCGAACGCCGCGCGCTCCGCGCAGCCCCGGCTGATCTCGCCGGCTTCCGCCCGGGTGGCGGTGGCCGTGGTGCCCACGGATGAGGAGCTGGAGATCGCCACCCAGGCGTACGCGCTGGTTACCCAGTAGTCACTTGGACTTTCCACCAGACGGAATATTCCGCTACGAAACAAACGGATAGGATCCGCTTCATGCGCCGTTCCAAAATCGTCTGCACGCTGGGCCCCGCCGTCGACTCGTATGAGCAGCTGAAAGCACTCATCGAGGCAGGTATGAACGTGGCCCGATTCAACTTCAGCCACGGTACCCAGGCAGAACACCAGGAGCGGTACGACCGCGTCCGGAAGGTCTCCGAGGACACCGGTCGAGCGGTCGGCGTACTCGCCGACCTCCAGGGTCCGAAGATCCGTCTGGAGACTTTCGCCGAGGGTCCCGTCGAGCTGGTGCGCGGTGACGAGTTCACCATCACCACCGAGGACGTCCCGGGCGACAAGTCCATCTGCGGCACCACCTACAAGGGCCTGCCGGGCGACGTCGCCAAGGGTGACCAGATCCTGATCAACGACGGCAACGTCGAGCTGCGGGTGACCGAGGTCGAGGGCCCCCGGGTCAAGACCATCGTCATCGAGGGCGGTGTCATCTCGGACCACAAGGGCATCAACCTGCCGGGTGCCGCCGTGAACGTCCCCGCCCTGTCGGAGAAGGACGTCGACGACCTGCGCTTCGCCCTCCGCATGGGCTGCGACATGGTCGCCCTGTCCTTCGTCCGCGACGCCAACGACGTCAAGGACGTCCACCGGGTCATGGACGAGGAGGGCCGCCGGGTCCCCGTCATCGCCAAGGTGGAGAAGCCGCAGGCCGTCGAGAACATGGAGGCCGTGGTCGCGGCCTTCGACGCGGTCATGGTGGCCCGCGGCGACCTGGCCGTCGAGTACCCGCTCGAAAAGGTCCCGATGGTCCAGAAGCGGCTCATCGAGATGTGCCGCCGCAACGCCAAGCCGGTCATCGTCGCCACCCAGATGATGGAGTCGATGATCACCAACTCCCGCCCGACCCGCGCGGAGGCCTCCGACGTCGCCAACGCCATCCTGGACGGCGCCGACGCGGTCATGCTCTCCGCCGAGTCCTCGGTGGGCGCCTACCCGATCGAGACCGTCAAGACGATGTCGAAGATCGTCACGGCGGCCGAGGAGGAGCTCCTCTCCAAGGGCCTCCAGCCGCTGGTCCCGGGCAAGAAGCCGCGTACCCAGGGCGGCTCCGTCGCCCGCGCGGCCTGCGAGATCGCCGACTTCCTCGACGGCAAGGCCCTGGTCGCCTTCACCCAGTCCGGCGACACCGCCCGCCGCCTGTCGCGCTACCGCGCCCAGCAGCCGATCCTGGCGTTCACCACCGACGTGAACACCCGCAACCAGCTCACCCTGAGCTGGGGCGTCGAGTCCGCCGTCGTCCCGCACGCGGACAGCACCGACGCCATGGTCGACCTGGTCGACGCCGAGGTGCTGAAGCTCCAGCGCTTCAACGAGGGTGACACCATGATCATCACCGCCGGCTCGCCCCCCGGCGTCCCGGGCACGACCAACATGGTCCGCGTCCACCACCTCGGCGGCACCGGCCGCGACTGAGGCCCCCCGGCCACCCGACTCTGCCGCACAGAGACCGAGGGCGGCACCCCGGCCCCCTGAAAGGGACCCGGGGTGCCGCCCTCGGCATGTTCGGCCACTTGGATACCGGCCAGTAGTTTCGGCCGGAAAGCGCACTACCGACGGTAACGTGACCATGAAACCCTGGGAGTGCCTTGGGGGAAGGCAATAGGGGCAGCGCATCTGACCAGTGCGCTGGGCAATCCACCATCTCTGCTCGGCCGTGCCAGCATGCGACGCCACGGCCGTACGTGCGCGCCTTCCTTCGGGCTGACCAGTAACCCTGAAGATAGGCACATACGTGCAACATCTCATCCCCACGCGCCGCAGAAGCAAAGGCATCCAAGAAGCCGTCCGAAGAGGTCGGGTCTGGTGCAGGTTCGGGTGACAGGTTGAGTCACGCGGCTTGGAGGGCCGGTGTGGTCATGACGATCTCGAATTCGACGGGGGTCAGTCGGCC
>NZ_JBIAVB010000012.1:0-306876 GCF_042893675.1 Streptomyces sp. NPDC001594
CCCCTCCGCCTCCAAGGCCCCAACCCCGGCAGCGAGCCGGGCCAGCCGGTGAACGTCAGCCTGCCCGGCCAGGTCTCCTTCGACGACGGCGCCCGTGTCACCTACTGGATCCCAGCCTCCGGCCTCGCCCTGCGCTTCATCATGTCCTCCTGACCGGGGGGTCGTTCAGCCCCGGGACCGGACGTCGTCGAGGACGGCGCCGGGGGCCGCGAGCACCCGGGTGTCCGTCCAGCCGGTGCCGCGTGCGGTGGTCAGTGCCCAGTCCCGGTGTCCGCTCCAGGCAAAGCCCCAGGTCGGCAACCTGGGGCTTGGGTGTGTTCCTGGCCGGCCGGCGGTCAGGCGTGCTTGTCCGCGGGGTGGCGGGTGGGCTGGACCGACCAGGCCGGGGGTTCGTCATTGCCCGAGTCCTCGTCGCGTTCCGCGTCGGCGAACGTTGCGTGGATCTTGTTCGGGGCGTGGTGGACCGGGGCGTAGACGGCGTAGAGCTGCATTGGCTCATCGCCGATGTTGGTGACGTTGTGCCACGTGCCGGCGGGCACGAAGACCGCCCAGCCGTCCTCGACCTCCTGGTCGAAGTCGAGGCGGTCCTTCGCGCTGCCCATCTGCACGCGGCCGCGGCCCGCGTCGAGCCGGAGGAACTGGTCGGTCTCCGGGTGTGCCTCCAGGCCGATGTCCTCGCCCACCGGGATCGACATGAGGGTCAGCTGGAGGTACTTCCCGGACCAGGCCACCGAGCGGTAGTCGGTGTTCTCCAGCGTCGCCCGCTCGAGGTCGAAGCTCTGAGGGTCGGGCCCGATGTCCTTGATGGTCATGCTGCTCTCCTGGTCGACGGAGGTGGTACGCGTTCGGGCGCACGTGTTGCGCCGGGCCAACCCTTCCAGACTCAGCGGGGTGTTGTGGCCCGACGCCAGTGACATTCGAGCGCGTCCCGCCGCGGCAGCCGCGCCGTGTCCTTGAGGCTTCCCATCCACGCGAACAGGTCATCCGCATGACCCGTACGGGCGGGTGGCCGAGCTGTCGGGCCGCCGCGGCGGAACGCCGACCTGGGGCGTCCCGGTTTTCCGGCAGTTCCCGGCGTCTTCCTGACGCCGGTCGGGAACCGGCCATCCGGCGGCGCCTCATTGTGGGGCGGCGAAATCCGTCCGTAGCCTGATGTCGCATCGCGAGCCCCTTCAGTCATGCCCTGCACGACCCGAATGCGTCGGCGCCAAGGCTCAACGTTCAAGGGGATTACCACATGAGCATGTCCAGCGTACGTGCGCTGCTGTCGCTCTACCGGATCATCTACGCATCAGGCATCATCGGCGGTTTCCTCATCTCCCTTGCGGGACTGTGGTTCGGTATCACCACCGGGTATTGGGTGGTGCTGGTCGCCGCGGGAATCGCCCTCAGCGCCCTGTTCGTTTCCCTGCGGCGGCGCGTGAGGGAATTGCGCGCATGCCGGCACCTTCCGGGCCCGAAGCCCTCGTTCCTCCTCGGGAACATGGGCGACCTGCTGGCCCACGGGCACGGCGGGCGGCACCGAGCGCTGCACGAGCTCCACCAGACGTACGGTCCGGTGGTCCGGCTCCATCTGGCGTGGGGCACCCGGCCTCTGGTGTCGCTGTCGTACGTCTCGCCCCACCTGCACCGCAAGGAGCTGGACTCGCTCCGCAAGGCCGACGGGACCGTGCTGTCGCGGAGCCTCATGGGGGTGCCGGGCGGGGACCTGCACCGGAGCCACCGGCAGGTGCTGTCACCGGCCCTGACCAGCCGCGCGGTCGCGGACCGTTCGCGGGTGCTGCAAGAGGTCTCCGGCCGGTACGTGGACCGGTGGCGGCGGGGCGACGGGTCCCACGAGGCCCTGCAGTCCGACCTGCGCGACTGGAGCGTGCACTGTCTCAGCGCGTTCCTGTTCGGCGACGACTGGGAGGAGCCTGCCGACTGGCACGGCTACCACCGTGCGCTCGCCGCCATCGAGGAGGAAGTGAGTTTCCGGGCTTTCCACCCGTTCTTCGTCCGGTGGATCTTCCCCAGGCGGCTGCTGCGCGTCAGGGCGGCGTACCAGGAAGTCGCCGCGGTCCTCGGCGGGGTGCTGCGACGGCGCGAACGGCGTGCCGCCGCCGGCTGCCCGGTGCACCGCGAGCCGGTCGACCTGCTCGACCGGGTGGCACGGGCGCCGTGGTCGAGGAAGGACCGCGTCGAGGAGCTGATGTCCCTCGTCCTCGGCGGCGCCGACCCGATGTCCTACGTGGTTTCCCAGGCTCTCGTCATGTTGTCCCTGGACCAGGAGGTGCAGGAACGGGCGCGGAAGGCGGCCGAGGAGACCGAGGAGACCGGCGGCCACGGTGCCGACACCGGTATCGCCCAGAGTCCCGATCCGTACATCAGGGACATCGTGCACGAGACGCTCCGGCTTTTCCCTCCCGTCCCGTTCAGCGCCAAACTCACAGAACACCAAGCCGTCGAGGAGGGCGGGATGGCCATCCCGCCCCGCACGGTCATCATGTGGATGAAGAACGAGGTCGGCAGGAATCCGGAAATCTTCCGGGAGGCGGACCGCTTCAACCCGGACAGGTTCTCCGCGCACGGCAAGGAGAACGAGACCGTGTCGAATTTTCTGCCCTTCGGCGCCGGTCCGCGCCATTGCGTGGGAAACCGCCTCGCCGAGCAGCAGTGCGCCACCCTGCTCGCCCAAATCCTGAAGAATTTCCACATTGTTCCCCGCACTGACGTCGAAGTGGAGTTCCATTCGACGATCTCCGTGGTTCCGTCGGCGGTGCCGGTCAGGCTGGTCGCCCGATGAACCACCACGCGCACACAGGAGGAGACATGTCCGGGCCCGGTGCACGTCCCGTGCCGATCGCGCTGCGCAGCGGCGAAGGTGAGGCGCTGTGGTTCCTCGACTTCCTGGCATCCCTCAAGGGATCGGCCGCGGAGCTGAACGGGGCGTCGACGGTCGTGGAGTTCCTCGGCCGGCGCGGCTCCGGCTCCCCGCTGCACGTGCACCGGAAGGAGGACGAGTGGTGGTACGTCCTCGACGGTGAGATGACCTTCTGGGTGGCCGGCCGGGCGTACCCCGCGGCTCCGGGCTCCTTCGTCTACGGTCCGCGCGACCAGCCCCACACCTTCCAGGTCACCTCTCCCGAAGCGCGCTTCCTGCACGTCACCGAGCCGGGCGGCTTCGACGGCTTCCTGCGCTCGCTCGCCCGCCCGGCGCCCGCCCTGGAACTGCCGCCGCACGACGTGGCCCTCCCCGACCTGGACCACGTGCGCGCCATCGCGGCCGAGTTCGGCATCGAGGTGCTCGGGCCGCCCGGCATCCCGGCCGCCGGCCCCGGCACCAGCCCTGCCCGTCCGAAGGAGACCCCGTGAGCGCCCCCACCGCGGCCTCGCCGCTCGCAGACCCCGCCATCGTGCCCGACCCCTACCCCGTCTACGCCGACCTGGCGCTCCGCGAGCCGGTCCACTGGTGCGAGGGCCTGAGCGCCTGGGCGGTGCTGAAACACGCGGACTGCGCCGCCGCGCTCAAGGACCCCCGGCTGAAGGCCGAGCGGATGGAGGAGGTGCTGGAGGCCAAGTTCCCGGGGCAGCCACTGCCGCCCGAGAGCATCTACCACCGCTTCACGAAGAACACCATGATGTACACGGACGCCGCACGCCACGACGCCCTGCGCAGGTCCACCCAGGCGGGTTTCACCGGGGCCGCGCACGAGCACTACAGCCGGGTCATCGAGCGCGTCGCCGCCGACCTCGTCGCCTCGATCCCCCGGCGGGCGAAGGAGTTGGACGCCGCCGCGCTCGCCGGCGAGCTCCCGGTCCGTTCCTCCGTACATGCCTTCGGCGTGCCGGAGGAGGACCTGGACTTCGTCATTCCGTGTGTGGACACGCTCATGACGTACTGGTCCGGCCCCCAGGACCAGCCGGTGGAACTCGACCGCCTCCTGGCACTCCTGACGGACCTGCACACCTACGCGCTGGAACTGCTGGAGGGGAAGCGGGGCAAAGTCCTCCCGGGCACCGTCATCGCCCGCCTCGCGGCCGCGCAGGACGGCCTCACCGAGACCACCCCGGAACAGACGGTGCACCAGCTCGTGCTGCTGTTCATCGCGCTGTTCGCGCCCACCACGCCCGGTTCCGTCAGCAGCGGCATGCTCGCCTTCGCACGCCACCCGCACCAGATCGAGCGCTTCCTGGCGGATCCGGCCTGCGTCGACAACACCGCCAACGAGGTGGTCCGCTTCAACGCGTCGAACCAGTTCACCTGGCGCGTCGCGACGACGGACCTCGAGATCGCCGACACGAGGATCCGGCAAGGGCAGGGCGTCGCGCTGTTCCTGGGTGCGGCCAATCGCGACCCGGACGTCTTCGAGCGTCCCGACGTCTTCGACCTCGATCGGCCCAACAGCGGCAAGCACCTCTCCTACGGTCTCGGCATGCACTCGTGCCTGGGGCGGCAGATCGCCCATCTGCAGATCAAGTGGTTCTTCACGGCCCTGCTGACCCGTTTCCCGGGCATCCGGCCGGCGGGCGAGCCCGTCTGGAACCCGAACCTTGAATTCCGTTCCCTGCGGTCGCTTCCGCTCCGGCTGCACTGACGCCCTCACCAGCCGGCGCACCCACGCGACCGGCCCTCACCCGGCCCGGCACCCACGCCCACCTGCGAGGAAACCGTGACCTCCCCCGCCGTCCCGTCCCCGACGCCTTCCCCCCGCACCGCCGCCCCCGGAGCGTACGACGGCGCGGTCGCCGACCGTGACGAGGCAGCGGAGTTCCTCCGCCAGTACCACGCGGAACACCCGGACCAGCCCGTCCCGCTGGTCCGGCGGCTCGACCAGGTCCGGGCCGCCATCGACGACGCGGGCACCTACCGCCTCACCCGGGACGAACTCGTCTTCGGTGCCCGCGTCGCATGGCGCAACTCCCGGCGCTGCATCGGCCGCCTGTACTGGAACAGCCTGCACGTACTGGACCGCCGGGAGGCGACCTCTCCGGAGGAGATCCACCGACAGCTGTGCGCGCACCTGCACCAGGCGACCAATGGCGGCCGCCTCCGCCCCGTGATCTCCGTCTTCGCGCCTGACATACCCGGCCGGCCCGGCCCCCGGCTCTGGAACGAGCAGCTCATCCGGTACGCGGGCCACCGTCGCGCCGACGGCACCGTGCTGGGCGACCCCCGCAACGCCGACCTCACCGAGGCCGTACGCCACCTCGGCTGGCAGGGCACCGGTGGACCCGACGGGCCGTTCGACGTCCTGCCCCTCGTCATCGAGACCGCCGACGACAAACCCCAGCTCTTCGAGCTGCCACGCGACCTGGTCCTGGAAGTCCCCCTCACCCACCCGGAGTTCCCCGCGATCGCCGAGCTGGGGCTGCGCTGGCACGCCGTCCCGGCGATCTCCACCATGCGCCTGCGGATCGGGGGCATCGACCACCCCCTCGCGCCCTTCAACGGCTGGTACATGGGAACGGAGATCGGCGCCCGCAACCTCGTCGACGAGGCCCGCTACGACCTCCTGCCCACCGTCGCCGCGTGCCTCGGCCTGGACACCGGCAGCGAACGCACGCTGTGGCGCGACCGCGCGCTGGTCGAGCTGAACATTGCCGTCCTGCACTCGTTCCACGCCGCCGGCGTCCGGATCAGCGACCACCACACCGAGTCCCGCCGCTTCCTCGCACACATCGCCCGGGAGGAACGCCAAGGGCGCAGCGTCCCCGCCGACTGGAGCTGGATCGTCCCCCCGGTGTCCGGCGGCGTCACCCCCGTCTTCCACCGCTACTACGACGACGCCGACCAGCGACCCAATTTCTACGCCGCCGACTAGGCACGGGCTCCCCACGTCCTGATGGCTGGGGCCGGGATAGACTTCATGGACAGGTGTCCAGTTATTCTGGACACCTGTCCATGAAGAGGAAAGAGGTGGGTTGCGCCGATGGAGACGACCGCGACCGTGCTGGTGGGCCTCGTGGCCGCGCTGCACGCGTACATCCTGGTGCTGGAGATGTTCCTGTGGGAGCGCCCGCCCGGCCGGAAGCTGTCCGGCTTCGACGCGGAGCTCGCCCGCGCGACCGCCCCCCTCGCGGCGAACCAGGGCCTCTACAACGGCTTCCTGGCGGCCGGTCTGGTCTGGAGCCTGCTCGCCGGGGACCCCACCGCTTTCCAGGCACGGGTCTTCTTCCTCGGCTGCGTGGTGGTCGCCGGGATCTACGGCGGGCTCACCGCCAACCGGCGCATCCTGATCGCGCAGGCCCTGCCCGGAGCGCTGGCGCTCGGCGCCGTCCTGCTGGCCGGGTGACGGGCGTGCCGGAGGATCCCCGCACCGAGCGGACCCGCAACAGCCTGCGGCAGGCCCTGCTGGAGGAGTGCGCGGACCGCCCGCTGGAGAAGGTCGCCGTCTCGGCTCTGGTCCGCCGGGCCGGGGTCGGGCGGGCCACGTTCTACCTCCACTACGCCGACCTGGAGGCGCTCGCGGTCGACACCTGCGCCGAGATCGTCCGCGAGGCGGTGGACGCCCTGCACGCCTGGCGCGGCGTCCCCGACCCCGCGCACCCGCCGTCCGCCCTGCTCGACTTCTTCGAACGCCTCCCCCGGCACGCCGGGCTCTACCGGGAGCTGCTCCGCCCGGGCGGCGGCGGACCGCTCGGCCACGCCCTCCACCGGGACCTGCGCGAGCGGAGCCGGGCCGAACGGGCCCTGGCCGGCGCGCCTGAACCCGATCTGGTCGCTTCGGCCGTGGCCTCCGCCTTCGCCGGCGTGCTGGCCGACTGGCTGCACGGCCTGATCGAGGCCACCCCCGCCGAGGTCGCGGGCCGCGTCTGGCGCCTGCTCATCGGCCTGCACCGCACCCCGATGTCCTGAGCCGCCCCGGTCACCGCCGGCGTCGTCGGCTCCACGCCCGACTTGCAGGTTGTCCGTACAACATGGATCCCCGTTCATGTCCACCCTGGCGTCCGCGCCGCCGCTCTGGCTGCGCGACAACTGTCCCTGTACCGGTTGCCGGGACCCGCGCGGCGGCCGGAAGCTGTTCCAGATCACCGACCTGCCCGCCGGGCTCACCGTGGACGCGGTCCTCGACGCCCTGACAGCGGACGGCGCGCCCGCGCGGGAGGCCGTATCCCGAGGCCTGGCTCGACCACCACCTCCCCGGCGCCCGGCCGCCGGCCGGGATGGTGCGCAGCCAGTCGCGGTGCGCGGCGACCACCCGCCGGACGGGGTGCGCCGGTTCGGGGTACTCGGCGGCGGCTTCGGCCGCCCGGCGGCCCGGCGCACCACCGCGTCGCGGGCCTCGGCGTACGCCACAACGAGGGCAAGGTGGCGCGGGTGACGCCCACCGCGAGGCCCAGCTCGTCACCGGACGCTTCACCCGCCCCGAGGAGGTCGCGGACCTCGTCGTGTTCCTCGCCTCCGACCGGGCCGGCAACACCACGGGATCCGACCACGTCATCGACGGCGGCCTCATCACGCCCCTCTGAAACGGCCCCCCTCCAACGTCGAACCCCGGCACGGTATCGCCCTCGTTCACCTTGGTCCCGATACTCCGAGGCGGCGGCAGCCACGTGAGGCCGGGTTCACGGTGAAGACCGCTGAACACCGCACCGACGATGTCGCCGGAGCGGCCCTGCACGCCGACGGCTACGACTACGACACCTTCGCCTCCGACCCCGACCAGGTCCTGACCGCCCACGACCTGCGCGACGCCGTCCTGGTCGGCTCCTCGATGGGCACGGCGAAGTCACGCCGAGTGGCTCACCCGGACCGCCGCCGCCACCTACGCCCCTTCGCCCTGATGCCCGAAGACATGCGCAGCGAAGAAGTCCTGCCCGTCGGCCGCAGCGGCCCGGCCCACCACGCCCTCGAAGGCGACCTCGCCGTACAACTGCGCAACGTCGAACGACAGTCCCCGTCATCTCCGGGACACGGACCGGCCCGTCACCGGCCGGGGCCCCTCGGGCCCGGCGGTGCGGACGAGGTTGCCCGTCTTCCCCCGGTGCTCGTGTACGACGCGGATCGCCATAGCACCCCTCACCGGCCGCCGAGGCCGCGCCTTCTCGATCTCGTCGAACAGTACGACCGAGTACGGCTTGCGGCGCACGGCCTCGGTGAGCCGGCCGCCCTCCTCGTAGCCGACGGTGTGCCGCTCCTGGTATTCGCTCATGTCGAGGCGGACCATGTTCTCCTCGGAGTCGAACAGGGCCGGGGCGAGGGTCTTGGCCAGCTCGGTCCTGCCGACGCCGGTGGGACCGAGGAAGACGAACGAGCCCATGGGACGGCGGGGGTCGCGGATGCCGGAGGGGGCGCGGATGATGGCGTCGGCCACCAACTTGACGGCTTCGTCCTGGCCTATGACGCGCTCGCGCAGGATCTCGTCGAGGCGCAGCAGCTTCTCCCGTTCGCCCTCCTGGAGCCGGGTGACGGGGATGGTTTACCGTCGAAGCGCCGCCCGACTGAGCCGAACAGATGCGTCCCGCGACCGAGCCTCATCAGCCCCGTGACCACGCGCAGCGGAGGGACGGGCAGCCCGTCACACCTCGACGGCACCGACCCGGCCACCCTCGACGCGGGGGGCCTGCTCGCGCTGGTCGGCCTCGCGGACCACGCCGAACAGCGCCCCAGCGAACTCTCCGGCGGCCGGCAGCAGCGCGGCGCGGTGGCCCGCGCCCTGGCCAACGGACCCGACCTGATCCAGATCGCCGTCCGCGTGGTGGAACTGCGCGACCGCCGGCCGACGGGACCGCGCCGGACGCTACGCGGGCGGCTGTGAGGGGGCGGTGGCTTCCGTGAGGGCCTCGGCGAAGGCGGAGGCCTGGGCCGAGGGCCTCAGGCGGTGGCGGATCAGGCCCAGTTCGGAGTCGGGCAGGCCCTCCACGGGGATGAAGGTGAGGGAGTCGCGGCGGCCGTGGTACTCGGCCGTCGAGCGGCACAGCAGCATGGCGCCGCGGTTGGCCGCGGTCAGGCTCAGCCCTTCCTGGAGGGTGTTGACGCCCGGCCCGGCCGGCACGGTCAGGCCGCCCGGGGTCATGCCCGGCGCCTGGGCGCTGCGCCAGTAGTCCGGGGCGCCCCCGCCGATGCCGATGAGCCGGCAGTCGGCGAGTTCCTCGGCGGACAGCGACTCCCGGGCGGCGAACGGGTGCCGCACCGACACGGCGAGGGTCTGCGGCTGCCGCGAGAAGACCGGCCCGAGGACCAGGTCGTCCTCGGCCACCGGCAGCAGGACCACCGCGCAGTCCACCTCCTGGCGGCGCAGCGGCCCGAAGGGGTCGGAGAGCGGGATCTCCACGATGTCGATGGCGCATTCGGGGTAGAGGTCGCCGAAGCGGGCGATGGCCCGGCTGAGGTAGTCGTCGACCGTTCCCTGGAAGCCGATGCGCAGGACCCCGCCCATCCCGCGGGCGGCGGCCCGCGCGTCGTCGACGGTGGCGCGCAGGGCGTCGTACGCGGGGCGCAGGCCGGCGAGGAAGCTCTCGCCGAGCGGGGTCAGTGCCACCCGGCGGCTGGTGCGTTCGACGAGCGGGGCGCCGATGCGGTGTTCCAGCGACCTGAGCAACTGGCTCACCCGGCTCTGCGAGACGTACAGCCGTTCCCCGGCCCGGCCGAAGTGCAACTCCTGGGCCAGGACCAGGAAGGCCTCCAGTTCCCGTATCTCCACACCGCTCATGCTGTTCCCTCCATGATGTCCCTTTCTACACGGCTTGTGCACGGCCGGACCCGGCCCTGCCGTGGTTCATCAAGTAGCCCAGCTCATCGAAGGATGAGGGATCGGCCGTTGTTCCCGCAGGTCGGGGCGGGTTGGCTGAGGGCATGGCACAGACTGAGGAAATTGCGGAGACCACAGGGGGGCCCGAACGGTCCGCGGCACGCGGCTGGATGGGCGTCGCGGCGGTCGCGAGCGCGACGTTCACCGTGGTGACGTCGGAGATGCTGCCGGTGGGCCTGCTGACGCCCATCGGCGACGCGCTGGAGGTGACCGAGGGCACCGCCGGCCTGACCCTGACCATCACCGGGCTGGTGGGTGCGGTGTCGGCACCGCTGCTGACACCGCTGCTGGGACGGTTCGACCGGCGGACCGTGCTGTGCGCGCTGATGGCGGTGCTGACCGCGGGGAACCTGCTCGCCGCCTGGTCACCGCACTTCGCGGTGATGGTGGCCGCCCGCGTGCTCGTCGGCGTCGGCATGGGCGGGGTCTGGGCGATCGCGGCGGGGCTGGCGGTGCGGCTCGTGCCGCCGAAGTCGGTCGGGCCGGCGACCTCGCTCGTCTTCAGCGGGATCGCCGTGGCCTCGGTGCTCGGGGTGCCCGCGGGCACGTACATCGGTGAACTGGCCGACTGGCGGGCGGCGTTCGTCACCGTGGGCGTGCTGGCGCTGGTGGTGCTGGTCGCGCTGGCGGCCCTGCTGCCGAGACTCCCCGCCGAACAGGACATGCGTCTCGGCGGTGTGCTGCGGCTGTTCGGCAGCCCCCGGGTGCGCACGGGACTGGCCGTGGTGGCCCTGCTGGTCACCGGCCACTTCGCCGCCTACACGTACGTGCGGCCCGTCCTGGAGGAGGTCTCCGGGGCGAGTGCCGGGATGATCGGCACCCTGCTGCTGGTGTACGGACTCGCCGGCGTCGCGGGCAACTTCGCCTCCGGTGCGGGCGCCGGGCGTTCGCCGCGCGGCACCCTGCTGGTGATCAGCGCCGTGCTGGCGGCGACGGTCGCGCTGATGCCGCTGATCGGCGGCTCCGTGCTGAGCGCCGGAGTGCTGCTCGCGGTGTGGGGGCTGTCGTACGGCGGGGTGTCGGTCAGCACCCAGACCTGGCTGCTGGCCTCGGCGCCGCAGGCGCGGGAGGGCGTGTCCGCCCTGTTCGTCGGCGTCTTCAACGGGGCCATCGCCCTGGGCGCCCTGCTGGGCGGGCTGACCGCCGACGGGATCGACGTCACCGCCGTGATGTGGCTGGGCGGCGGCCTGGCGGCGGCCGCCCTCCTGGTGACCGCGCTCGGCAAGTCCCCCGACTCCGGCCGGCTTTGAGACCGGGCCCGGCGTCTTCCCCCGGGTCGCGCCGCCCCGTACCGGGGCCGGCGCGGCCGGACGCCGGGCTCACACCACCGGCCGGCCCCGCCCGGGGCCGGCCGGTCAGCCCCCGACGGAGGACAGGAACCCGTCGATCAGCGCGGCCCACTCGGCCGGGAGCTCCGCCGCGATGGCGTGACCGCAGTCGACGGTCGCGAGCCTGGCCCCCGGGATCCCCTCCGCGAGTTCGCGGGAGTGAATGGGAGTGATGAGGAGGTCGCCCGACGGGGAGACGACCAGGACGGGCACGTCGATCCGGGCCAGATCGGCCCGGACGTCGATCTCGTCGAAGAGCGCCAGCTGTGCGTCGGTACCCGGCGGCATGCCGGCGGCGAACAGCTCCAGCTGCTCCCCGACCTCTCCTTCGGAGCGGGCGTCGAGCCAGCGGGTGCCGCCGACGAGCAGCGAGAGGTAGGAGGCCAGGACCCGGCCGTCGCCGCCCGGCGCGCCGAGCGCCCGCCAGGTGTCGACCGCCAGCTTCAGACGTGCGTTGCGCCGGGCGAACCCGGCCGAGAGAACCAGCGCGGTAACGCGTTCGGGATGGCGTACGGCGGCCCGTACGGCCACCGTCGTCCCCATCGAGAATCCGGATATTGCAAAGGAATGCACGCCGGATTGCACAGCGCTTTCCACAATGTGGTCGGCCAGCATGTCGAGCGTCAGGGGAACGTCCGGTAGCGGGTTATCGCCGGAGCCAGGATAATCGGGCCCGACGACGGTCCGGCGGGCCGCGAGATTTTCTATGACGGGGCCGAAACTGTCCTCGATGTCACTGCCCGCACCGTGCGCGAGCAGCAGTCCAGGGCCGCTTCCCCGCACGAGGACGGATTTCCGGGAAGGAGGTGTGGAGGTCATGAGGGAGATGTTAGCGACCATCTACGGAAATCCTTGAACCAATATCGCGCGGATCACATATTCCCCGGCCGGGCTACTTGAACGGGTAGTCCGCGTCTACTCATACGAGTAGTGGTGGACCGGATTGCGGGAAACGTAGGCTCCTGAGCATCGGACGGCGAAAAACATCCGGCTGTCCGAATTAGCGAAGGAAGGCCGATGCCCGCTATACGCCAGCTCCCCCTGTCCGCCTATCAGCAGGACATCTGGGTCGCCGAGTCCACCGCGCCGGGTGACCCCCAGTTCAACGTGGTCCTGCACGAGCGGTTGGCCGGCGAGGCCGACGCGGACCGCTTGCGGGAGGCCCTCGAAGGGGCCCTGCGCTCCCACGACGCGTTCTCGCTGCGCTTCGACGAACACGAGGGCACCCCCTGCCAGTGGGTCGCCGCGGCCGACGGTGAGGAGGCGGCCGACCCCTGGGTCACGTACGTCGACCTGTCCGGCGAGGCCGATCCCGCGGCGGCCTGCGCCGCCTGGCGGGAGGACTCCCTCACCCGGCCCTTCACCCTGCGGCGTTCGCGACTGTTCACGGCCGCCATCCTGCGCGAGAGCGCCTCGGTCGCCCATGTGCACCTCAACGCCCACCACCTGATCGCCGACGCCTGGGCGCTCAACCGGGTCAGCCTCGACCTGTGGGAGCGCTACTCCGCCCTGACCGGCCGCGCGGCTCCCGTGGCGGCTCCCGTGGCGGCTGCCACGGCGGGCCGCCCGGTCGCCTCCCTCGTGGAGGCCGACGCCGCCTACCGGGGGTCCGCCGCCTTCGAGGAGGACCGGGCCTTCTTCCGCGAGACGCTGGCGGGCGTCCAGCCCGCCCTGTTCACCCGCGCCACCGTGGCACCCGTCGGCGGGCAGCGCCGGGCCCGGCACACCTTCACCGTCGACGCCGGTCTGGTCCGGCGCGTCCGGGACGCCGGCGGTTCCCCGTTCGCGTACCTGGCGGCCACCTTCGCCGCCTACTTCAGCCGCGTGCACCGCACGGAGGAGCTCGTCCTCGGCGTCCCGTTCCGCAACCGCCACACGGACGCCGAGCTCGACACGGTCGGCCAGCTCGCCAACAACCTGCCGCTGCGCGTGCCGGTCGGCCCGGAGACCACCCTGCCCGGGCTGGCGGCGGCCGTCCGGCGCGGTACGGACGCGCTGCGCGGCCACGAGCGGCTGTCCCTCGGGGACGTGCTGCGCGACCTCCCGGCCGCCGGTGCCGGCTCCCGCCGGCTGTTCGACATCACCCTGTCCTACCTGCGCCACCCCCGCCCCGCCCCGCTGCCGGGCACGGCGCTGGACTCCGTCGTCCTGGCACCCGTGCACCACCAGGACGCCCTGGCGGTGATGGTCCACGCCTTCGAGGACGACGCGGAGCTGCGGGTCGACCTCGACTACGCCGTGGACGTGTTCGACGAGGACCACCCCGTCACCGCCGTCGCGGGACACCTGCTGCGGCTGCTCGCCGCCGGGCTGGCCGAACCGGACCGGCCCGCGGTGACCCTGCCGGTCCTCGACGAGGCCGAGCACAAGGAGCTGACCCGGCTGTGGCAGGGGCCCGACACCCCCTACGCCCACGACCGGACCGTCCACTCCCTGATCGCCGAGCAGGCCGCCCGGACGCCCGGCCGCACCGCCGTCACCGCCGCCGACGGCACCCCGTCGCTGACGTACGCGGAGCTCGACGCCCGCTCCAACCAGGTGGCGCACGCCCTGCGCCGGCGGGGCGTGGGCGCCGGGGACCGGGTGGCCGTCCTCATGGACCGCTCCCCGCTGTTGATCGTCGCCCTGCTCGGCGTGCTCAAGTCCGGCGGCGCCTACGTCCCCGTCGACCCCGGCTACCCGGCCGAGCGGATCGCCTTCCTGCTCCAGGACAGCCGGGCCAAGGCCGTCCTCGCCGACGACGCCGGCCGGGCCGGGGACCTGTCGGTGCCGGTCCTCGCCACCTCGGAACTGCTGACCGGGCCGGACGGGCCGGTGGCGGAGCAGGCGGGCCCGCGCGACCTCGCCTACGTGATCTACACCTCGGGCTCCACCGGCCGCCCCAAGGGCGTGATGGTCGAGCACCACTCGGTGGTCAACCGGCTGGCCTGGATGCAGAACGCCTACCCGGTCGGCGAGCACGACGTCCTGCTCCAGAAGACCCCCATCTCCTTCGACGTCTCCGTCTGGGAGCTGTTCTGGTGGGCGATCGAGGGCGCCGGCCTGGCCCTGCTGCCCGTGGGCGGCCAGCGCGACCCGCGGGGCATCCTGCGCACCATCGCCGAACAGCGCGTCACCACCCTGCACTTCGTCCCCTCGATGCTCGGCCCGTTCCTGGACCTGCTGGAGGACGACCCTGGGCTGCGCGCCGAAGCCGGCTCCCTGCGCCGGGTGTTCTGCAGCGGCGAGGCCCTGCCCGCGGCGCGCGTGGAGCAGTTCAACCGGGTCTTCTCCGGCCGCGGCGCGGACGCGCCCCGCCTGGTCAACCTGTACGGCCCGACCGAGGCCACCGTCGACGTCTCCTTCTACGACTGCCCCGCCGGCGAGGGCCCGGTCCGCCGCGTCCCCATCGGCCGGCCCATCGACAACACCCGGCTGTACGTGCTCGACGCGCACGGCGGCCTCCAGCCCGCCGGGGTCCCCGGGGAGCTGTGCATCGGCGGCGTCGGCGTGGCCCGCGGCTATCTGGAGCGGCCCGAGCTGACGGCGGAGAAGTTCACCGAGGACCCCTTCGTCCCCGGCGGACGGCTCTACCGCACCGGCGACCTGGCCCGATGGCTGGCCGACGGCACGCTGGAGTACCTCGGCCGCATCGACGGCCAGGTCAAGATCCGCGGCAACCGGGTGGAGCTGGGCGAGGTCCAGAACCGGCTCGCCTCCGTGCCCGGCGTGCGCGACGCCGTGGTGGTCGACCACCAGTCGGGCGACCGCGGCCTCGTCCTGGTCGGCTACTACGTCGCCGACACCGAGCTCGGCGCAGCCCAGCTCCGCCAGGAACTGGCCGCCGTACTGCCCGAGTTCATGGTCCCGGCTCACTTCATCCGGATCGACGCCGTCCCCCTCACCCCGAACGGCAAGGCCGACCGCCGCGCCCTGCCCGCCCCCTCGGTGACCTCCGGCCGGGGGTACACGGCTCCGCGCGACGCCACCGAGGAGACCCTCGCCGCGATCTGGGCCGAGGTGCTCGGGGCCGACCGGGTCGGCGTCCACGACGACTACTTCGCGCTCGGCGGGGATTCCATCACCATGCTGCGCATCCGCTCCCGGGCGGAGCGGGCCGGCATCGTGTTCTCCCTCACGGACCTGGTGCAGCAGCCGACCGTCGCCCAGCTGGCGGCCCTCGCCACCGGGGACGCCGCCCCCGCTCCCGAGGCCGTGCTCCCCCCGTTCGCGCTGGTCTCCGGCGTGGACCGGGCCCGCCTGGAGGGCCGGGCCGACGCGTACCCGCTGACCCGCCTCCAGCTCGGGCTGCTCTACCACAGCCGGGCCGAGGGGGACTCGGCCGTCTACCGCGACGTCTTCCAGTACAGCGTGACGGCCGCGTGGGACGAGGAGGGCTTCCGGCGGGCGTTCGAGCGGCTGGTCGAGCGCCACCCCGTGCTGCGCTCCTCCTTCGACCTGGGCTCGTTCTCCGAACCGCTGCAGATCGTGGACCACCGCGTGACCGGCGGGTTCGACGTCGTCGACCTGCGCGCCCGGGAGGAGGCCGAGGCACTGGCCGGGATCGGCGCGCACATCGAGGAACGGCGCCACCACCGCTACGTGTTCGAGCGGGCGCCGCTGTACCACCTGCGCGCCCACGTCCGCCCGGACACCCTCGAACTGGTGCTGAGTTTCCACCACGCCATCCTCGACGGCGGCAGCGTCGCCACCCTGGTCGCCGAGCTGCTCCAGGACTACCTGCACGGCCTGGGCCACCCCGTCGAACCCGTAGCGGAAACGGTCCTGCCGTCCGCCGCGCACCATGTGCGGGCCGAGCGCGAGGCCCTGGAGTCGGAACGGGCCCGGGCCTTCTGGCGGGAGCGGCTGCGCGACGCGCCGCTGCTGCGGCTGGAGCCGTTCCGCGGCCACGAGGCGCCCGGCCCGGACACGCAGATCACCCGGATCGTGGACCTGCCGGCCGGCCTCACCTCGCAGGTGAACCTGTTCGCCCGGGAGCGTGCCCTGCCCGTGAAGTCGGTGCTGTTCGCGGCGCACTGCCTGACCCTGGGGCTGTTCTCCGGCTCCGACGACATCACCACCGGCCTGGTCACCCACGGGCGGCCCGAGCTGGAGGGCGGCGACCGGATCGCCGGCCTCTTCCTCAACACGATGCCCGTACGGCTGGGCATCGCCGCCGACAGCTGGGCGGACGTGGTCCGCGCCGCGTTCCGGCAGGAGCAGCAGAGCCACGCCCACCGCCGGTACCCGCTGAGCGCGATCCAGGAGGACCGGGGCGCCACCGTCCTGGAGACCGCCTTCAACTACATCCACTTCCGCCAGCTGGCCACGGTGTTCGAACTGCCCGGGGTCCGGCTGCTGGACTTCCGCACCTGGGAGGAGACCAACTTCCAGCTGCTCGTCAACGCCATGACGGACCCGGTGGACGGCTCCGTGCGGCTGCGGCTGGACCACCACGGGCTGACGTTCACCCCGGCCCAGGCCGACCTGTACGCCGAGCGGTTCACCGCGATCCTGGACCGCCTCGTCCACCACCCCGACGAGACACCGGACTTCGGCTTCCTGGCCCCCGCGGCGGAACCCGCCCCGGAAGGGCGGACGGGGACCGCCGCCGCGCCGCCGGACGTCGTACGGGCCGTGGCCGCGCAGGCCGCACGGACCCCCGGGGCCACGGCGCTGGTCTTCGGCGACCGCCGCTGGAGCTATGCCGAACTGGACCGGGCCGCCGACCGGGTGGCCCGCGAACTGCTCGCGCTGGGCTCCCGGACCGGTGACCGGATCGCCATCGCCATGGACCGCTCCCCGGAGACCGTCGCCGTGATCCTCGGGGTGATGAAGGCCGGCGCCGCGACCGTGCCGCTGGACGTGAGCTATCCGGTGGACCGGCTGACCTCGATGATCAAGCAGGCCCGGCCGTTCCGGGTCGTCACCGGCGCCGCGCACCGCTCGGTCGTGGACGTCCCTGGGCTGGTCCTGCCCGCCGAGGACCTGTTCGGCGACGAGGAAGGGCGGCCCCACCTGCCGCGCATCCCCGCGGAGGTGACCGAGGACATCACACCCGACTCGATCGCCTACGTCCTGTTCACGTCCGGTTCCACCGGAGCGCCCAAGGGCGTGGCGATGCCGCACCGTTCGCTGGCCCAGCTGGTCGCCTGGCAGAACTCCGTCCCCAGCGGTGTGGCCGGCGGGGTCACCGCGCAGTACGCGCCGCTGAGCTTCGACGTGTCGTTCCAGGAGATCTTCTCCACCCTCGCGGGCGGCGGGACCCTGCTGCTGCTCTCCGAGGAGGAGCGCCGCGACATGCCCGCCCTGCTGCGGCTGCTCGACCGGGCGGGGGTCGAGCGCCTGTACCTGCCGTACGTCGCGCTCCAGCAGCTCGCCGAAGCCTCCGACGCGCTCGGCCTGGTCCCGCGCTCCCTGCGGGCCCTGCTCTCCTCCGGCGAACAGCTGCGCGTCACCGACGAGATCCGGCGGCTGTGCGCGGCCCTGCCGGGGGTGCTGCTGGAGAACCAGTACGGGCCGACCGAGTCGCACGTGGTGACCACGTACACGATGACGGGCGATCCGGCCGCGTTCCCGGCGCTGCCGCCGATCGGGCGGGCCATCACGGGTTCGCGGGTGCACGTCCTGGACTCCCGGATGCGTCCGGTCCCGGCCGGGGTGCGCGGCGAGCTGTACCTGGCGGGCGCCTGCCTGGCGGAGGGGTACGTCGGCCGCCAGGACCTGACCGACGAGCGGTTCGTCCCGCACCCCTCCCCCGCGGCCGCGGCGGCGGGGGAGCTCCTGTACCGCACCGGCGACCTCGGCTTCGTCCTGCCGGACGGGAACGTGGTGTGCCTGGGCCGCGCGGACGCGCAGGTCAAGGTGCGCGGCTACCGGGTGGAGCCGGCCGAGGTGGAGCTGGCCATCACCCGCTTCGCCGCGGGCCACCCGGGGATCTCGGAGGCCGCCGTCGTGGCCCGCCGCCGGGAGGGCAACGACTCCTTCCTCGCGGCCTTCCTGACCGGCGACCCGGACGGGGCGGACCTCGCGCTGCTGCGCAAGCAGCTGCGGACGGTGCTGCCCGAGTACATGATGCCCTCGCACTTCGAGTGGGTGGCGGCCCTGCCGCTGACCCCGAGCGGCAAGCGGGACGACGCCGCCCTGCGGGCGGCCCCGCTGTCCGCCGCGGGCGGTGGGGACACGGCGGCCGCGCCGCGCGACGCGTACGAGCAGACCCTGGTGGAGCTCGTGGGCGACCTGCTCCAGCTGACCGGGCTGGGGGTGCACGACAACATCTTCGACCTCGGGGCGACCTCGCTCACCGCGATGCGCCTGGTGGTCCAGATCGAGCAGCGCTACGGGATCAGCGTCCCGCTGTCCGAGTTCGTCTCGGCGCCCACCGTGGCCGAGCTGGCGGGGCGGCTGCGTGCGGGCGGGGCGACGACGGCCTTCGATCCGCTGGTGCCGATCCGCCCGGCCGGGTCCAAGCGCCCGGTGTTCTTCGTCCACCCCATGGGCGGCAACGTGCTCTGCTACCTCCGCTTCGCCAAGTACCTGGAGGAGGACCGGCCGTTCTACGCCCTCCAGGCCGCGGGCGGCGATCCGGGCACCGAGCCGCTGCGCAGCGTGGAGGAGATCGCGGCGAGCTACATCGAGGCCATGCGCCGGGTGCAGCCGAGCGGTCCCTACGTCATCGGCGGCTGGTCCTTCGGCGGGTTCGTGGCCTTCGAGATGGCCCGGCAGCTGCGGGCCGCCGGGGAGGAGATCGCCCGGCTCGTCCTGCTGGACACCACCGCCCTCAACCCCGGCCGGCGGCTGACCACGGGCGACGAGGCCCTGCTGGGCTGGTTCTTCTGGGAGCTGCTGTGGCTGCGCCGCGGCGGGGACTCGCCACTGGAGCTGATCCCGGCCGAACTGACCACACTGGACGAGAAGTTCGACTTCATCGCCCGGCTGGCCATCGACGAGGGCGTCCTGCCCGCGGGAAGCGGCGGGGCCGTCGTGCGGCGCCTGTTCCACGTGTACGAGGCCAACTGGAAGGCGGCGTTCGCCTACCGGCCAGAGGTCGTCGACCAGGACATGGTCCTCATCCACGCGTCCGAGCCGCTGCCGGACGTACTCAACTCCATGCACACGGCGATCGAGAGCATGCACGCCGACCCCAGCAACGGCTGGCGGGAGCGCACCAGCGGCAGGCTCGACGTCGTGGACGTACCCGGCGACCACCTCACGATCATGGAGGAGCCGCACGTGGCCCACATGGTCCGGGTCGTCACCGAACTGATCGGACAGTGAGATGACGAAGCAGACAGACCGCAGGAAGGCCCTGGTCCTCGGGGCGGGCATCGGAGGCCTCACCGCCGCGATCGCCCTGCGCGAGGCGGGCCTGGACGTGGAGGTCCACGAGCGGGCGGGCGAGCTGCGGGCCGCGGGCTCGGGGCTGTCCGTCATGAGCAACGCCGTGGGGGCGCTGAACTCGCTGGGCGTCGGCATCGACTTGGAGAAGCGCGGGGAGGCCCTGCGCTCCTACCAGGTGAAGACGGCCACGGGCCGGCTGATCCGGGAGTTCCCGTTCCCGGAGATCATCGGCCGACTGGGCGTGCCGAGCGTCCTCATCACCCGGGCCGACCTCCAGCAGTCGCTGCTGGAGGCCGCCGAGGGCATCCCGATCCGGCTGGGTGCGGCCGCGACCGGCTTCGAGACCGACGGAGTGCCGGGCGGCGGGGTGCGGCTGTCCTTCGACGACGGCAGCACCGCCGAGGGGGACGTGCTGATCGGCGCCGACGGCTTCCACTCGGTCGTGCGCAGGCAGCTGGTGGGCCCGGAGGACTCGCAGGACAGCGGCTACGTCTGCTGGCTCGCGGTCGTACCGTTCTCGCACCCCCGGTTCACGCCGGGCTCGGTCACCCACTTCTGGGGCAGCGGCAAGCGCTTCGGCCTCGTGGACATGGGCGGCGGGCGGCTGTACTGGTGGGGGACGAAGAACATGCCCGCCGAGCTCTCGCGGGACTGGAAGGGCGGCAAGGCGGAGATCCTGCACTGCTACGAGGGCTGGGCCGACGAGGTGCGCCAGGCCGTCATCGCCACCCCCGAGGAGTCGATCATCGCGGTGCCCTCGCGGGACCGCGCCTTCCTGGAGCGGTGGGGCCGGGGCCCGGTGACCCTGCTGGGCGACGCCGCGCACCCGATGCTGACCAGCCTCGGCCAGGGCTCGGGCATGGCCATCGAGGACGCCGTGGTCCTCGGCCGGGCGCTGCGCGGTGCGAGCGACCTGCCGCGGGCCCTGCGCCGGTACGAGGACGAGCGGCGCGAGCGGACCCGCGGCATGGTCGCCGCCTCGCGCGGCATCAGCACCTTCGAGCAGTCCGAGGACCCCATCCGGCGGCCGGTGCGGGACGCCTACTTCCGGTTCATGCCGGAACGCCGGCTCACCCGCACGCTGGAGGGCGCCCTCACCTTCCCGGCGGTGGCCGGATGACCGCCCCCGGTTCTCCGGGCTCCCCCGGCTCCGCCGGCTCCCCGAGGAGGAAGTTCGTGCCGTCCGTCCCGCAGCGCCCCGCCCTGTCCCCGCGCGGCCGGTCCGTCCTGGTCACCGGGGCCTCCTCCGGGCTGGGCCGGGTCTGCGCGCTCCAGCTCGCCGACGCGGGCTTCCGGGTCTTCGCCGGGGTCCGCAGGGAGGCCGACGGGGCCGCCCTCGCCGAGGCCGCCGGCGGCTCGGGCCGGATCGTGCCGGTGGCGGTGGACGTGACCGACGAGAAGTCGGTGGCCGTGGCGGCCGAACGGGTCACGGCCGAGGTCGGCGAGGCGGGTCTGTGGGGGCTCGTGAACAACGCCGGGATCTGCGTGTCGGCGCCGCTGGAGTGCGTCTCGCCGGACCGGCTGCGCGCGCAGCTGGACACCAACGTGGTGGGGCAGCTGGCCGTCACCCAGGCGTTCCTGCCGCTGCTGCGGCGCACCCGCGGCCGGGTGGTCAACGTGACCTCGGGCCTGGGCAGTGTGGCGATCCCCTTCCTCGGGGCGTACGCGGCGGCCCAGTTCGCCAAGGAGGCCCTGACCGACGTCCTGCGCCGCGAGCTGGCCCCGCAGGGGGTGGACGTCGCCCTGGTGCAGCCGGGGGCCATCATGACGCCGATCTGGGGCAAGGTCTCCGACGTGGCGCGGGCCTCGATGGACGGAGTTCCGGAAGCGGTGGCCGAGTTGTACCGGGTCCCCTTCGGCCGTTTCCTGCACCAGAACGAGAAGCAGGCGCGGGAGAGCACCACCCGGCCGGAGGACTTCGCGCGGACGGTGCGGGTGGCCCTCACGGCCCGGCGTCCCCGGACCCGCTACCGGGTCGGGCCGGACGCCCGCAGGGTGAGCGTGCTCGCCCGGGTGCTGCCCGACGCGGCGCTCGACCGGTACCTGCGGCCGATCACCGAGTAGAACCCGCCAGTCGGTACGCCCGCCGGGGAGGGCCGAGCGACGCTATCGAGCCATCGCACGGCCGATAGCAGTGAGTTGTAGCGCAATATGGCCATCATCACGTTTTGTTCTCCCCTCCTCGGCGGGCGGCCCAAAGGGCCTCGTCCGGCCGGTGGTTCAGGTTCCGCCAGAGCCCCGACCCCACACCGGACGCGTCAATTCCGCCCCTGGGCCGTGTGAACGGCCCGTCAAATCCCACCGTGACCAGACTCCGACGTGGGTCCGAAAGTGCCGATTTACCGTGATCGTCAGGAGTTTCCACCCACGGTTCGTCCTAGGACCGCCCCCCCACCCGTTCGACAAGGATGTGGACCATGGCGCACACCCTGCCGCCGCCCGTTCCCGGAACCCACGCCGAACCGGCCCGTCCCGCCCCCCGCCACGCCGACACCCTGGAGCGGGCCCGCCAGACCCTCCGCACCCGCGCGCACTGGTCCCCGTACTCCGAGGACCCGGAGGACCCGCGCTCCTACGGCCCGGGCGCGCGGGAGGCCGGCGAGGCCGCGTTCCGCGCCCTCCTCGGCCGGGAGTTCGCCCTCGGCCAGCCCGGCCGCGACGGTACCGTCGGCCCCGCCCCGGAGACGGGCGGCGAACGCTCCCCGTACGGGGGCCCGCTGGAAGTCTCCTACCCCCACTGCGACCCCGACGTCCTGCTGCCCGCCATGCAGGCCGCCCTGCCGGCCTGGCGCGACGCCGGCCCCCGGACCCGGGCGGAGGTGTGCGCCGAGATCCTGCACCGCATCAACGCCCGCAGCTCCGAGTTCGCCCACGCGGCCGTGCACACCAGCGGCCACAACTTCCTGATGGCGTTCCACGCCGGGGCGGTGCACGCCCAGGACCGCGGTCTGGAGGCGGTGGCCCGCGCCCTGGAGGAGCAGACCCGGATGCCCGCCTCCGCGCTCTGGCGCAAGCCGATGGGCGACGGCCGGACCCTGAGCATCGCCAAGACCTTCAAGGCGGTGCCCCGCGGCATCTCGCTGGTCGTCGCCAACAGCGTCTTCCCCGCCTGGAACGGCTACCCGGCGCTCTTCGCCTCCCTGGCCACCGGCAACCCCGTCCTGGTCAAACCGCACCCGGCGGCCGTCCTGCCGCTGGCACTCACCGTCCGCATCGCCCGCGAGGTGCTCACCGAGGCCGGTTTCCCGGCCGACCTGGTCTGCCTGGCCGCCGAACACCCCGGCGAGGGACTGGCCCGGCGGCTGGCCGTCCGGCCGGAGGTGCGCCTCGTCGACTACGCGGGCACCACCGCCTTCGGGACCTGGCTGGAGGACAACGCGCGGCAGGCACGCGTGTTCACCTCCGTGTCCGCGGTCAACAGCGTGCTCGTCGAGTCGACGGGCGACTACCGCGACATGCTCGCCAACCTCGCCTTCTCCGTCTCCCTCTACAGCGGGCAGCTGTGCACCAGCCCGCAGAACCTGCTGATCCCCCGGGAGGGGATCGGCACCGACGAGGGGCACCGCTCCTTCGCCGAGGTCGTCGCCGACCTGGGCGGCGCCCTCGCCGAACTGCTGGACGACGATGCGCGGGCGTGCGGGATCCTGGGCGCGCTGCTCGGGCCCGCGGTCCGGGACCGGGTCGAGCGGGTCGCCGCCGGAGCGGCCGGGCCCGTGGCCGTGCCCTCCCGCGCGGTGCGCGACCCCCGCCACCCGGAGGCGGTCGTCCGGACCCCGGCCGTGGTGACCCTCGACGCGGGCCGGGAGGCCGACCGGGCCGTCCTGCTGTCCGAGTGGCTGGGCCCGGTGGTCTTCGCGGTGGCGGTGGACTCCGCCGCGGCCGGGGTGGAGCTCGTCGCCCGCACCACCCGCGAGTGCGGCGCGCTCTCCGTCGGCCTCTACTCCACCTCGCCGCAGGTGGAGGCGGCGATGGAACGGGCCTGCGCCGAGGCCGGGGTGATGCTCTCGGCCAACCTGATGGGCGACTGGTACATCTCCCAGTCGGCCGTCTACTCCGATCTGCACGGCACGGGGATGAACCCGTCGGGGAACGCGGTGTACTGCGACCCCGAGTTCGTGACCGCGCGCTTCCACACCGTCGGTGTGCGCCGCTACGGCGGTTCGATATGAACGGCACCCTCACCGGCCTGCCGCTGCGCGGCCGCGAGCGGGAGATGCGGACCGTCCGCGAGCTCCTGGAGTACGGCCGCCGCGCCGGGCGCGCCCTGCTGACGGTCGAGGGGATGCCGGGCATCGGCAAGACCCGGCTGCTGCGGGAGGCCGCCGCCCTCGCCGAGGGGCTGGGCTACGTCCGCCACCACCCCGACCCGTGGACGGACCGCCCGCCGGGGCGCCGCGGCGGCGCCGCGGCCGGGCACGCCCGGGGCCGGCCGGGCCGCTGCCCCGTCGCGACGAGGCCCGTCCTCGTCCTCGTCGACGACGCCCGGCCCGCCCCCGACACCCCGCCGCGCGGGCCCCACGCCCCCCGCGAGCACGGCGGCGACGAGCGGCCCGTCGTCTGGCTGGTCTCCCACCGGCCCGGCACGGGCCCCGTCCTGCCGCCCGGGCCCACGGGGCGCAGCGAGCGGCTGTCCCTCGGCCCGCTCAGCCCGTCCCACGCCCTGGACCTGGCCCGCGACCTGCTGGGCGTCGAACCGTCGCCCGACCTGGTCCGGCTGCTGGACCAGGCCCGCGGACACCCGCGGCTGCTGCTCGAACTGCTCGCCGGGCTCCGGGAGGAGGGCTCCCTCGCCACCGTGGACGGGGAGGCCCGGCTGCTGACCACCCGGCTGCCCGCCCGGCTGTCCCTGCGGGCGAGGGCCACCATGGAGCGGTTCTCCCCCGAGTGCCGCCAGCTGCTGCGCGTCGCGGCCGTCCTGGGGTGCGAGGTCGTCTACGAGGACGTGGCCCTGCTGCTGCGCACCTCGGTCTCGGCCCTGCTCCCGGCCCTGGAGGAGGTCGCGGCCACCGGTGTCGTGCGCCACGAGGGGGACCGGGCCGTCTTCGCCGGGCCGCTGCTGCGCCGGCTCGTCGCCGAGTCCGTGCCCGAGTCGCTGCGGCTGTCCCTGCAGCGGGAGGCCGCGGCCCTACGGACCACGACGGGGCTCCCGCCGGCGCCGCCCGCCGGACCCGAACTGAGCCGGCAGCAGCGGGAGCTGGTGGGGCTGGTGCGCGAGGGCCTCACCAACCAGCAGATCGCCCGGCGCCTGGCGCTGTCCCCGCACACCGTCAACTACCACCTGCGCAAGCTGTTCAAGGCGTACGGGGTGAGCTCGCGGATCGACCTGCTGACGGCGGCGGAGCACCTGGACCCCACCGGCAGGGCGGCCCGCGCCCGCCAGAACTGACCCCGCGCGCATCACCCCCCGCACACCCGTACACCCGTACCGACCGTGGAGAGCCGTACCCGTGACCGATCCCGACCTCCTCCTCACCGGCACCTGGCCCCGCCCCGGTACCCCGCCGCCGGCCCGGCGCACCGCCTGGCTCCGCGACGCCCTGGCCGCCGAACCCGACGACGGCCGCGCACCGCAGCTGCTGGAGGAGGTGCGCTGCGACGTGCTCGTCGTGGGCGGCGGCTTCACCGGCCTGTGGACCGCCCTGGAGATCCTGCGGCGGGCCCCCGGCACGGACGTCGTGCTGATCGAGGCCGACGTGTGCGGAGCGGGCGCCAGCGGCGCCAACGCCGGCTATCTGATGCCGATGTGGGCACGGTTCAGCAGCCTGGTCGCCATCGGCGGCCACGAGGAGGCACGCCGCATCGGCGAGGCCTCCGCGCGGGCCGTCGACGAGATCCTCGACTTCGCCGGCACCCACGGCATCGACATCGAGCACCGGCGCGGCCCCTGGATGTGGGCCGCCTCCTCCCCCGCCCAGCGGGGGGCCTGGCGGCAGACCCTGGAGGACCTGCGGCGGGCCGGCGTCGAGCCGCTGCACGAGGTCTCCGCGGCGGAGTCGCGCCGCACCGTCGGCACCCGCAGCCACTTCGGCGGCGTCATCGACCCGGGCTGCGCCACCCTGCAGCCCGCCAAGCTGACCCGTGGGATGCGCCGCGTCGCACTGGACGAGGGCGTCCGCATCCACGAACGCACCCCGCTGACCGCCCTGCGCAACGCGCCCGGCGGCGCCACCACCGCGCACACGCCGTACGGCCGGGTGTACGCGGACCGGGTCGTCCTGGCCGTCAACGCCTGGGCCGCACGGCTGGAGGACCTCGGCCGCCGCATGGTGACCGTGGCCAGCGACACCGTCCTGACCCGGCCCGTCCCGGAGCGGCTCGCGGCGCTCGGCTGGGACGGCGGGACCTCGGTCTGCGACGCGCGGCGGCGGCTGAACTACTACCGCACGACCCCGGACGGCAGGCTGGTCTTCGGCAAGGGCGGCTCCGGCGTGGCCTACGGCCACGCGGGACCCGACACCCTGTGGGGCGACGCCCTGCGACCCGCCGAGCTCCACGCGCAGCTGGGCCGGCTCTTCCCGGAACTCGCCGACGCCCCGGTGGACATGGCCTGGACCGCGCCGGTCGAGTACTCGACCACCTCGCTGCCGTTCGCCGGCTGGCTGAAGACCGTCCCCGGCGTCTGCTACGCCACCGGCTACTCCGGGGACGGTGTGGGCCCGTCCCGGCTGATGGCCAAGGTGCTGGCCTCGCTCGTCCTGGGCACGAAGGACGAATGGTCCGGCTCCGCCTTCACCCGCCCGCCGGGCGGCTGGCTCCCCCCGGAACCGGTCCGCTACCCGGGAGCCCGGCTGGTCATCCCCGCCCTGCGGGCGGTGGAACACCGCGAGGACCACGGCCGTCCCGTCCCGTCCCTGGTCAGGCGCCTCGCCTCGCTGGACCCCTCCAGCTTCCGCCGCTGACCGCGCCTTGCGCGCCTGCCTGCCCAGGTGTGTTGTCCCGGGACGTCGGTGACACGCGTGCTGGGTTCTTGAAATGGGCGAGGGC
Source organism: Streptomyces sp. NPDC001594 (assembly GCF_042893675.1). Lineage (NCBI taxonomy): Bacteria > Bacillati > Actinomycetota > Actinomycetes > Kitasatosporales > Streptomycetaceae > Streptomyces > Streptomyces sp. NPDC001594. Next base: position 26,366 of record NZ_JBIAVB010000012.1, read on the forward strand.
CTCCGGGTTCGGTGTGGATTGCGACATCTGCACCTAGCCGAGGAGGCCCTCGTCCCCCACCGTAACGCCCCGCTGACCGAGACCGGGCGACTTCGCCTGGCCCGCTGTGTCGTCGACGACGGCCGGCCCCTTCGCCGGGCAGCGGAACGCTTCCAGGTCAGCCACACCACCGCCGCCCGCTGGGCCACCCGCTACCGGCGGCTCGGCATCGCCGGAATGAGTGACCGCTCCAGCCCAGCCCCACCACCAGCCCCGGCGAACGCCTGCCGAGGTCGAGACGGAAGTGCTCCGCCTCCGGCGCGAACGATTCCGGCGCGCGCCTCGCGGGTGCGGTGCTCAGTCGTGATGGGCGAGTTTGGCCGCCGCCGACTTGGACGCGGACTACGCGGCGGACCGCCGGGGCAGCGCGGTGATGGCGTTGATCCTCCTGGAGACGGCAGCCCTGTCCGAGGTACCGCTGCACGTCGCCCTCCCCCACGAGCAGCCGTTCGCCCGGCTGTGCCGTGACTACCTCGCCGACCCCGACCTGGCGGTGACCAACACCGACTGGGCCCGCGCCGCCGCCATGAGCGAGCGCATGTTCACACGGCGGTTCCGGGGCCTGACGGGGACCAGTCCTGCGGCCTGGCGCTCCCGGGCCCGGCTGCTCGCTTCGATCCCACTGCTGCGCCACCGGACCGTGACCGAGGTCGCGACGGTGCTCGGCTACGCCTCCCCGGCAGCCTTCTCGTACGCGTTCACCCGCGCCTTCGACGTGCCGCCCTCCTCCATGAGGCGCCGCTGACCGGCAGCCACGGCCCGCGCGGAGGCCCTGCGGGAGCGGCCGCCCGCTGACATCCGGCCCCGCCCCGCAAACGTCAGCGCTGCTCCCAGCGAGCCGGCAGGTGCTCCTCCCGTACGAGCCCGAGCCGCAGCGCGAGCCCCACGATCTCCTCCCGCTTGCCGTTCCGGCGCTCGCTCCTGCCGGGTTCGCGCAGGCCCGGGGCACCGATGCGCAGCTTCTCCTCGGCGAGGTAGTCGATGTGCGAGCTGATCGCACGCGCGGTCAGCGTGCCGCAAGTGGGGTGCCCCCTGAGCCGCTCGACGGTCTGGGGAGTCGTGGGGACCGCCACACGGGACTGGTCGCGCAGGCGCGGGGCGACGCGGATCTCCCCGGCGAGCCGGGAGATCGCATGCCGAGCGGAACGGAGTAGCAGACGGTGCGGCCGGCACAGGGGCATCGGAGTGGTATCCGTCCCTCCGGCCGCGGCCGCCGATGGCCTGCCACGGCCCCGCCAGGGTGGGGGAGGGCGCGTGTCCGGCGGTCACGCCGCCGCCTGCCCGTCCTTTCCCCCTTTCACTTGGCGAAATCCACACTCCACGATCCGCCCTGCGCACTCAGAGAGCGGGACTGCCCGATACGACGGGGACGACCGCTCGGTCGCCGAAGGCCGTCCACGGCTGCCATCCGCCACTCGGCCGGTCCTGGACGCGGGTGCGGATCCGGCCCTCGGCAGTGACGGCGAAGACGTGCGTCCGCCCGGTGGTATCGAGCGCGGCGGCCGGGGTGGCGGCAAGCCTGGTGCCGGGCTCGCCGAACTCCCCACCGGAATACCAGCTTCCGCCGGAGGTGGTCTGCCAGCGGTGGCCGAGCCGGGCGCCACCGGGCGTCAAGGAGAAGGCCTCCAGGCGGCCGTCGGCGTTGACGGCGAACGCCGGGGCGGCGGCGCTCCAACCGAACAGGGGCAGCCAGTCGTCCCAGCCGCCGTTCGCCGCGAACTGCCGCCGGGCGAAGGTTCCCACGCCCGACGGTCCGATCGCGGCGACGGTGAGCCGGCCGCTGCCGTCCCGGGCCACCCGCGGTGCGGCGCCCGCCGCGGTGCCGAAGCGGTGCCATGCGGCGGTCCAGGCACCGCCCGGGGTCTCCTGCCACCGGTGGAAGATCCCGGCGCCGCCGGGCGAGAGGGCGAACACCTCCAGGCGGCCGTCCGCGTTGGCCGCGACCACCGGGGGCGCGCCCGCCGCCCCGCCGAAGCCGGGCTCCCACGGGTCCCAGGCCGGGGATCCGGGTGACCGCTGCCGTCGCCGGGCGACGGAGGCGCCGCCGGGGCTCAGGGCGAACACCTCCAGCCTGCCGTCGGCGTTACGGGCGACGGCAGGGGCGGCGCCGGCCGGGCCTGCGAACTCCTCCCAGTCGTACCAGCCTCCGTCCGGCCGCTGCACCCGGTGGTGCAGGCCGGCTCCGCCCGGGGCGAGCGAGAACACCTCGAGCCTGCCGCCGGCGCCCTGGCCGAGGGTGGGAACGGCCCCGGCCGGCCCTCCGAAGGGCTCCCACTCCGACCAGGCGTCGGTGTCCGGGGCGAGCTGGACGCGCCGCAGCATCGAGCGGTCGGAGGCGTCGAGCGCGAACACCGTGAGGCGGCCGCCGACGTCGAGGCCGGCCACCGGATTGTCCGCGCTCTGCCACGGCGGCGGCGTGTCCCGCCACTCCAGGGGCGCCACATGCAGCCCGTTCCGGAACCAGCCCGCAGCGCTGGCGTACCAGGTGTCCCCGTCCGCGAAGACCTCGACGGCGTGGCCGGACACATGGCCCGCGTAGCCGTCGAGGCCGAAGCGGTAGGGGTCCCGGGACGCCAGCACGTCCGTGCCCTCGTAGCCGCCCCTCGGTCCCGTGAACAGGTAGTACCAGCCGTCCCGTTCGACTACGTACGGCGACTCGGTGACCGAGACGGTCGTGTCCGTGGTCGCGTCGGTGAACGCGACGCCCGGCTCGCTCCAGTGCAGCAGATCGGCGGACCGCCGGAAGGCGACGACGTGGTGGCCGCCCGCGCCGGAGAGCTCCGTGTAGTACATGACCCATTCGTCGCCGACCCGCAGCACCATGGGGTCGCGCGCCGCGAGTCCGCGGAAGAGCGGGCCGGACGGCTCGCGCGTCCAGTTGAACAGGTCGGGCGAGGTGGCAAGGTTGATCGCGGCGCCGCCCGTGCCGCCCGCTCCGCCCGCGGCGTAGAACATCCAGAACCTGCCACCCGCGGCGACGACGTGGGGCGCCCACAGGTGTTCCTCGCCGAAGTAGGAGGGGTCGACGGTGAGCGCGTCGGCGTGGGTGGTCCACGGACCGTTCGGGCTCGGCGCGGAGGCGTGGACGAAGGAGGTCTCCCCCGTGCTGTCCGGGGATTCGCCGCGCGGAGCGCTGTTCCCGACGATGCTGAACAGGTGCCAGCGGCCCTGGGCCTTGATCAGGGTGTGGTCGTTGAGGTAGCGCGGGCCCGCGGGGGTGGACGGGTCGTAGACGTACGCGAAGGGGCCGGTGCCGACCCACCGGGCGGGCGGTACGACATCGGCGGCGCGGTAGGCGCCGGCCGGGGCCGCGGCCGCGGTCCGGCCGGTGTCCAGGAACGGGAGTGCGCCCGCCCCGGCGGCGCCCCGCAGGAGGGTGCGTCTGCTGATCGCGGGCATGAGTCCCTCCGGGGAGGCCGCGCGGCCGGCCGTGCCCGAACGGGGGGACGGCCGACCATGGGGCGCGCGTGTGGCGGTCGGAGACCGGTCAGCCCTGGGTGGGGCCGGCGGTGGTGTTGAGCCAGGTCCATTCGGACCAGGTGGAGAAGCCGGTCTGCCATTTGTGGAAGGTGCCGGTGTGGTTGGTGCCGAAGACTTCCATCCGGCCGTCGGCGTTGGTGACCGCCGTGACCTCGGTGCCGCCGCCGCCGAAGGCGTTCCAGTCGCCGTACGCCCCGTTGACGGCGCGCTGCCAGGTGTGCATGGCCGTACTGCCGTTCATGGCGAAGACCTCGACCCGGCCGTCCGGTGTGCGTTCGCTGCTGAGTTGCGCGTCGGCGGGACCGCCGGTGCCTTCCCAGCCCGACCAACTGGCCTCGTTGGTCTGGTACTTGTGGAACACCCCGTTCGGCCCGGAGGCGAACACCTCCAGGCGGCCGTCGGCATTGTGGTCGACGGTGAGGTCGTGGCCGCCGCCTCCGAAGGTCTCCCACGGGGACCAGCCGCCGCTGGGGGCCGTCTGGTAGGCGTGCTGGAAGGTGTCGGCGCCCAGGGCGAACACCTCCAGGCGGCCGTCGGGCGACTTCTCCATCTCCACCCGGCTGTCGGCGGGGCCGCCGCCGGTGGCCTCCCACTCCGACCATCCGCCGTTGGGAGCGAGTTGGTACCGGTGGAAGAGGCCGACGGGTCCGGAGGCGTAGACCTCGATGCGGCCGTCGGCGTTGACCCCGGCCGCCGTGTCGCGGCCGCCACCGCCGAAGGTCTCCCAGTTGGACCAGCCACCGGAGGGGGACAGCTGCCAGCGGTGCTGGAAGGTGCTGCCCGACAGGGCGAACACCTCCAGACGGCCGTCCGCGTTGGGCGCGATCGCCAGTTCGGCGTTGCCCGGCCCGTCGAGCGGTTCCCAGGCCGACCAGTTGCCGTTCACTTCCTGCTGCCAGGCGTGGTGCACCCCGTCGGCGCCGGCGACGAACACCTCGAGCCGTCCGTCCGCCGACCGCGCCGACACCACGCGTCCCGACTCCGCCGGATACACCGGCGGCTTGGGCCGCGGCCCGCTGCCCGGGGTGCAGGGCAGGACGACACCGCGCTCCGCCAGGTAGACCTCGGGGTCGATGCCATAGGAGGTGGACCGGTCCCCCCAGATCCGCAGGTGGAGGTGGGAGCCGTCGACGTTGGTGCCCTCCGCGCCCATCAGGGCGATCTGCTGGCCTGCCACGACGTGGTCGCCCACGGAGACGTCGCGGCGGGACATGTGCCCGTACTCGGAGATCCGCCCGTCGGGGTGCAGCACGCGGATCCACTGGCCGTAGTCGCCGGTGTATCCGGAGATGGTCACTTCGCCGTCGCCGACGGCGTAGATCGGTGTCCCGACGTCGTTGGCGATGTCGACGCCGTTGTGGCCGCCGTGGAAGTGCTGGGACACCCAGCCGGTGGTCGGGCAGGCCGCGGTGAGCTCGGCGGGCCGGGCCTCGGCCGAACCCGTGGCGGCCGGCACCGACAGCGCCGAAAGGAGTACGGCAGTCGCCGCCAGGACGCGGATCAAGGGGCCACTCACGCCTTGCGCAGCCGGTCGATGATGCCGTTGATGTCGTCCTGCAGCAGATCCCGGCGGACATAGTGACCGCCGCCCACCTCGTGCTGCTCGTAGGGGATGCCCGCGCGGTCGAGGTTCCACTTGAACTCCCGCTGGGTGGCCAGCACCAGGGTTTCGTTGGCGTAACCCTGGATGTCCTCGGGGCTGGTGCCGGCGACCAGGAAGACCCGCTTGTTCCGGTAGCTCTCGATGCGCTCGCACGGGTTGTCCGCGCTGACCCGGGCCTGGTCCCAGAAGGGCACGCCGTAGATGCTGCCGCCGTTCAGTTCCACCGCGGCGGAGGAGGCGTTGGCCCAGTGGGTCACCAGGTCACCGTTGCCCCCGCGCAGGTTGGCCGGGCCGGAGTGGGCGCTGACCGAGGCGAAGTGGCCGTAGTACTTGGCCGCGTACTTCAGGGCGCCGAAGCCGCCCATGGAGAACCCGGAGACGGCGCGGCCGTCGTATTCGGCGTAGGTGCGGAAGTTCGCGTCGATCCAGGGGATCAGCTGACCGATGTGGAAGTACTCCCAGTTCCGGGCACCGATGTTGGAGCTCACCGGGTTGGAGTACCAGCCGGCTCGCCCGCCGTCGGGCATCACGACGATGAGGTCCTTCCAGGCGGTCAGACCCCGGATGTCGTGGAACCGGTCGAAGGTGATGAAGTCCTCCAGGCCACCGTGGAGCAGGTAGAGGACGGGGTAGCGGCGCCCGCTGGTGTGGTAGCCGTCGGGGAGCAGCACGTTGACGGCCGGGGTCCAGCCGCCGATGGCGGCCGTCTGGAACCGGTAGTACCACATCCGGGGATCCTGCTCGCCGCGTTCCGTGATGTGCAGGCCGGGAATGTCACCGACGGCGGAAGCGGTCGGCGCGGCGGCGAGGACTCCCGCGCCTCCCAGGGCCATCGCGGCCGTGAGGCCACCGGCGGTCTTCAGGATGTTCCTGCGGCTGGGGTGCTGCGCGCTCAATGGGTCCTCCTGGTCGGGATCCTGACGATGCGTGTGGAAGGTAGCAACGGCGCCCGGGCCGGGAGACCCCGGAAGCTTCCGGACTGACAGGGGCGGGCGCGTCGGCTAGGGAGTGTCGGGAACTGTCGGAGCCGGCGTCATCGGGATTTCATCGCTCCTCCCTAGCGTGGCCGCGGTCAGACGAAGACCCGGACCACAGGGGAAGGACGGCTCGATGGTGCGGAGGAGAGTCAGAGCGAGGCTGCCGGTGGTGGCCACGGCCGCGGTGGCGGCGGTGATGAGCACGCTGGCGGCCACCGGGGCGCCGGCTCCGGGACAGGCGCCCGACAAGCCGACCATCCGTTACACCGAGTACGGGATCCCGCACATCATCGCTTCCGACTGGGCGGGACTGGGCACGGGCTACGGATACGCCGCGGCCAAGGACAACATCTGCACCTTGGCCGACACCTATCTGATGGTCAACGCCCAGCGGTCCCGCTATCTGGGGCCGGACGGCAGGGCGAGCCCCGGCGAGCACCAGAACACCACGACGAACCTCAACAGCGACATCCACTTCCAACGGATGAACGACAACCGGGTGGTGGAGCGGCTGATCGACCTGCCCGCGCCCAACGGGCCGGAGCCGGAGGTCAAGGAGGCCATTCGCGGCTACGTCCAGGGGTACAACCGGTACCTGGCCGAGACGGGCGTGGACCACATCACCGATCCGGCATGCCGCGGCAAGGCGTGGGTGCGGCCGATCACGGAGCTGGACGTCTACCGGCACGCGCACGCCGAGATCATCATGGGCACCGCCGACGTGCTGCTCGACGGCCAGGTGAACGCGGCTCCCCCGGGTGCTTCGGCCGCCGATCCGGGGGCCGCCCCGCCGGCCTCCTCGGCCGCGGAGACGGCGTCGAAGATCCGTGACGCGATGGCGGTCAGCCGTCAGCAGAGCATGGGCAGCAACGCGCTGGCGGTCGGCTCTCAGGGCGTGTCCGGGGGCACGAGCATGCTGCTCGCGAATCCGCACTTCCCCTGGCAGGGCAAGAACCGGATGTGGCAGAGCCAGCTGACGATCCCGGGCAGGATCAACGTCTCCGGGGCCAGCCTGCTCGGCTTCCCCGCGGTGAACATCGGGCACAACGACGATGTCGCCTGGAGCCACACCGTCGCCACGGTGGCCCCCTTCGGACTGTTCGACGTACAGGTCGATCCGCTGCGCCCGACCAACTACCTGGTCGACGGCGCCTGGGAGACGATGACCTCACAGCAGGTCGGTGTCGACGTGCTGAACGCGGACGGTTCCATCGGCAGGGTCAACAGGACCTTGTGGGCGACCCGTTACGGCCCGATCACCACACAGGTGCTGACCGTGCCGTTGCCCTGGGTGGTCAGCGCGCACGCGGTGCGCGACGTGAACATGGACAACTTGCGGGCGCTGAACACCTGGTTCCGCCTCGACCAGGCCAAGGACGTCGACGAGGTGGTGAACACCCTGGAGACCACGCAGGGCGTCCCCTTCTTCAACACCGTCGCCTCCGACCGCAAGGGCAACGCCCTGTACGCGGACATCCAGGCCACCCCGAACATCACCGACGAGCACGCCCAGTCCTGCCTGACCCTGACCGGCCAGGCGCTGTTCAACCAGGTGCTGCGGCTGCCGAACGTGCCGCCGGTCTCCATCTTCGACGGCAAACGCAGCGCGTGCGACTGGCCCGCCGATCCGAACGCGGTCGCACCGGGGCTGCTGGACCCGCACCGGCAGCCGCGGCTGATCCGCAAGGACTTCGTCGGCAACGCCAACGACAGCGCCTGGCTGGCCAACCCCGAGCAACCGCTGTCCTTCCCCCGCGTGATGGGCGACACGGCGGCGCCCCGGTCGCTGCGCACCCAGGAGTTGATCCTGACCGCGCAGAAGCGGATCAACGGAACCGACGGCCTGCCCGGCCGGGGGTTCACACCGGAGAACATGCGGCAGCTGCTGTTCGCCGACAACAGCCGGGCCGCGGATCTGGCCCTCGACGCCACCGTGGCGATGTGCCGGGCCCAGCCCTTCGGGCTCATCCTGGTGGACGGCCAGCTGGTCAACGTGAGCGAGGCCTGCCCGATCCTGGCCGGGTGGAAGAGCCATGACTTCACGGCGGACAGCCGGGGCTCCTGGCTGTTCGAGAACTACTGGTACGCCCTGCTCGGCGGCCAGTCGGTGGAGAAGCTGCCGTGGCGGACCCCCTTCGACCCCGACGACCCGGTGCACACCCCCAACTCGCTGGACTCCGGCAGCTCCGCCGTCCGCGACGCGTTCGGCCGGACGGTCATCGCCTTCCGCAGCGCGGGGATTCCGCTGAACGCGGCGTTGTCGGACGTACAGAAGGTCACGCGCAACGGCGAGCAGATCCCGATCCACGGGGCGGTCCACGAGCTGGGCGTGCTGAACGTCGTCACCCCCGGCTCGGTCGACGGCAAGATGGACATCACCTTCGGTTCCAGCTTCGTCCAGCAGGTGCGGTTCACCGCCGACGGACCGCCGCAGGCCTCTTCCGTGCTGGCCTACTCCCAGTCGGCCAACCCGAATTCACCGCACTACGCCGATCAGACCAAGTTGTTCTCGGCCGGCCAGTGGGTGACCGAGCGGTTCACCGAGGAGCAGATCGCTGCCTCGCCGGCCTTGGAGGTCAAGGTCCTGAACTGAGACCGGTCTCCCGATCGGTCTCGCACCCGTACGACGACGGAACTCACGAGGGAGCACGCTGTGACGAGGACATCGAGTCGGTGGCGAATGGTGGTGGCCCTGATGGCCGCCGTGGTGGGAATGACGCTGCCGGCGGGTACGGCACAGGCCGCCGAAGGCACCGAGCCACCGAGGATGACGGACGGGTTCGGCCTGACCCAGGTCGACACGACGGTGGGCGGTCCCACCACCTTCTACATCACCGTGACCACACCTGAGGTCTCGGGCAAGCACCACATCAAGATCATCCTGCCGAGCGGTTACTACGACGACCCGGCCAGGCGCTACCCGGTGCTGTACTTCCTGCACGGTTCGCCCGACGACCCGATCCAGCAGAACTACCCGGCGCTGACCACCTCGAACGAGATGATCACCGTCATCCCGGACGGGGGTGCCCGGGGCTGGTACGCCAACTGGCTCGACCAGAGGACCGCGGCCGGTGCCCAGAACTGGGAGAACTTCCACCTCAAGCAGGTGATCCCGTTCATCGACGCGAACCTGCGGACCATTGCCGCCAAGAAGGCCAGGGCCGTCGCCGGTGTCTCCATGGGCGGGTTCGGGGCCCTGCACTACGCCCAGGTCCGCCCCGACCTGTTCGGCCAGACCGCGTCCCTGTCGGGTGACATCGACCTGTCGGTCCGGTCCATGGACCTGCGGATGGCCGTCGTCGCCTCCCTCGTCGGCTACTCCCCCGGCGTGGACAGTGACGCCGCGTTCGGCTCGCCCTACCCGGTGTTCAACGCCGACTGGAGGTTCAACGAGGTGGACCCGGCGGCCCACATGGACAAGCTCGCGGGAGTCGGGGTCTCCATCTACGTCGGCAACGGACGCGGAGACGTCACCGACCTGGAGTTCTGGGTGGAGAGCGCGTCCAAGCACGTCAAGGACAGCATGGACGCCCTGCGCATGCCCTACTACTACGTCGACTACGGCGACGGCGGCGGCTGGGGCACCAACTGCAACGGCGGCCACAACGCCTGGTGCTGGGAAGCGGACCTCCAGGACCTGGTTCCCCGGCTGGAACGGTCCTTCTCCTCCTGACGGGATGACCGGGCCGCCCCGCTCCGGCGGCGGCCCGCTCCGGCTGCGGCCCGGTCATCCCAGCGGCGTGGTGATGCCGAGGCCCGCTTCGTCCCCGCGCAGGACCGACCGACGCGTCCGCTGCAGCAGCCGGCCCGGCGGAACGCCGAGTTCCTCGGCCAGCCGGCGGCGGGCCCGGTCGAACACGGTCAGCGCGTCGGCCCGTCGGCCGCTGCGGTACAGCGCCCGCATCAGCATCGCGGCCACCGGCTCGTGCAGGGGGTGCGCCGCGGACAGGGCGAACAGTTCGGCGACCGCTTCGGAGTGCTGCCCCAGCCGTAGCTGCCACTCCAGCTTCCGCTGCGCGATGGCGATCCGGCGCTCGTTGAGCCGCCACCGCTCCAGCTCGGCGAGCGGCCCGGGCAGGCCGGCCAGGGGCTCCCCGCGGAACAGGTCCAGCGCCTGCGAACACAGGCGGACCGCCTCCGCCGGTTCTCCGGCCCGGTCGGCCGTCGCGATGTCGGTGACCAGCTTCTCCATACGGGACACGTCCACGTCGACCAGGCCGGGGACCAGTCGGTAGCCGCACCGGTCGTGCTCGATCACCGCGTCGGGGCGGCCGTCCCCGGTGCGCAGGGTCTTGCGCAGCCGGTAGATGTACACCGGCACCACGTTCGTGCCCGGCGAGTCGGTCCCCCACACTCCGTCGAGCAGTTCCTGCCGACCGACCGTGCGGCCCGCGCACAGCGCGAGCGCCGCCAGTACGGCTTGCTGGCGCAGGTGCCCGAGTTTCAACGGCCGCCCGTCCTGCCATGCCTGCAGCGGTCCGAGCAGGGAGATCTGCATCGCCGGTCCGGCATCCCGGCGGGCGGGGGCCCGCGACGCCGGGTTCGCCGCCTGCGTACGGGGGCCGCTGCCGGGGACGACCAGGCCGCTGTCGAAGGCGTGGACGATGGCGGCGGCCCGGTCGCGCAGCCCGAGTTTCACGAGGACCCGCGCGAGGTGTCCGGCGACGGCGTCCTCGGAAAGGGCGAGAACGGCAGCTATCTCGTCGTCCCGCAGGCCGCAGCCGACCGCGTGGAGCACCTTGCGCTCCTGGTGCCCGAGCGCAGTGGTGATCGGTCGGCAGGTGGTGGCGGTCGTCGGCATCGCTGCTCCCCCGGGCTCCGGGCTGATCGGTTCGGTCGGTCGGTTCCGCAGGTCTGGCGGAAGCCGTCGACAAAGTAGGGGGAGAGCGCCTGACAAGGCATCCGCAACGATCCGGAGTGACAGACGCGAAGCCCCGGGATCCCTGGACACGGCGCCGCCCGGCGGCCTAGGACGGTTGGCCCATCTTTCCTGCCAGCCAAGGGAGTTGCCGATTCCATTGGCATTTCATCGGTGCGCCCTACTGTCGGCCGCCGACGACGGGAGAGTTCCGGTGACGACTTCAAGATCATGGTGCGGCAGAGTGCTCCTGCTGCTGATAGCAGGCGCGGCCGCCATCGCCGCGACCGCGCCCACTGCCGCGATGGCGGCCGTCTCGTCCGACCGCGGCGGCCCGATCACCCGTAGCGAGGTGATCTGGCGGGCCCAGCACTGGATGGACCAGCATCCCCCGTACAACCAGAAGGGGTCCGCAACCGATGCCGGCGGCGATTTCCGCTACCGCACCGACTGTTCCGGTTACGTCTCCATGGCGTGGCATCTGAACGCGAACCCGAATACCCAAGGGCTGGACGGCCATTCGCACGAGATCGCGCGCGACGAGTTGCGCGCAGGGGACATTCTCAATTCCTTCTACGACCACACCCTGATCTTCCACAAGTGGGAGGACGATCACGGCGGCTTCTCCTCCTACAGCTTCGGCGGGGGTTCCAGCGACGTAGAGCCTCCGGGGCCCAGGGTCGCCTCGGGGCGGTCCGCGGACGGTCGGCTGGAGGCCTTCGCCGCCGGAGCCGACGGCGTGTACCACTCCTGGCAGACCGCGGTGAACGGCGCCTGGTCGCAATGGCGGTTCGAAGGCGGCCCCCGCAACGCACAACTCTCCGTAGCGGCCAACGCCGACGGAGTCTTCCACCGCTGGCAGACCAGCCTTTCCGCCTGGTCGGGCTGGGAGGGGATGAGCGGTCCGGTCAACTTCGAGCTGGCGTCGGACCGTTCGGTGGACGGACGGGTCGAGGTGTTCGCGGTCAACGGCAGTACCGCCGGCCACAACGCCGACGGGCGCATCGAAGTCTTCGCGACCAGCAGCGCCGGTGTCCACCACAAGTGGCAGACCGGTTTCTCCGCCTGGTCCGAATGGGGGTGGGTGGGCACTTCCGCAGGGCCGGGCATCGCGTGAACTCCGCACATCTCACTTCACGGCAGAAGGGCAGACAATGCCGATAACTGATTTACGCCGCGTGTGCACCAGACTGGCCTTCGTGGCCGGCACCTGGGCGTTGGCCGTCGGGATGACCGCCTCGGTCGCCGTAGCCGCACAGTCGCCCGTTCCGGTTCCGGTTCCGGTTCCGGGCAAGGATCACACCGGGGTCTCCCGGTATTTCAGCGGCCCGCAGGGCTTCGCCATTCCGACCGTGCCGTGTGATCCGGCCGGTCCGTCGGCCGCCGACGGCAACATGGCCGACCAGCTCAACCCGCAGTTGCACGCGAAGATGGCCGGGTACATGGACGCCTACAAGGTGTCCTGCGCGCGGATGGTCACGCAGGCGGTCAAGGACCGGGGCCTCAACCAGAGGGCCGCGGCCATCGCGATCGCCACGATCATCGTGGAGTCCAGCGTCAACAACTATGCCCAGGCCGTCGACTACACCAGCCTCGGACTGTTCCAGCAGCAGGACTGGTGGGGCACCCGTGAGGAGCGACTGAACCCGGCCCACGCCACCAACGCCTTCTTCGACGAGGTGGAACGGATGTATCCGGGCGGCTCGTGGAACAACGAGGCGATCGGCGAGGTGTGCTGGCACGTCCAGCGACCGCGCGAGGACCTGCGCGGCCTCTACGCCATCGAGGCGGACGACGCGGTGATCATCGCCAATGCGCTGTGGTCCGGTACGAGCAGCACCGGCCCCAAGCACCCCTACGGCGCCGGCCGTGTGGTGTCCGGGCGGTCCGCAGACGGTCGGCTGGAGGCCTTCGCCGCCGGAGCCGACGGCGTGTACCACTCCTGGCAGACCGCGGTGAACGGCGCCTGGTCGCAGTGGCGGCTCGAAGGCGGACCCCGCAACGCACAGCTATCCGTAGCGGCCAATGCCGACGGACGGCTCGAGGTCTTCGCCCTCTCCGACACCACCTTCGACCACATGTGGCAGACCGGGGTGAACGGCTCGTGGTCCACCTGGGCCAACTTCGGCGGCGGCGGATACCGACTCGCCACCGGCAACAACGCCGACGGCCGCATCGAAGTCTTCGCCTCCAACACCGACGGTGTCTTCCACCGCTGGCAGACCGCACCCAGCGGCAACTGGGCCAACTGGGAAGGCACCGGCGGCGGTCCGGCCACCTCACGCCTCGCCCTCGAGACCGCACCCGACGGCCGACTCGAAGTCTTCGCCCTCTCCGACACCACCTTCCAGCACCTCTACCAGACCGGAGTCAACGGCGGCTGGTCCGCCTGGGAGAACTTCGGCGGCGGCGGACACGACCTCACGGCCGGCTACAACCAGGACGGAAGGCTGGAGGTGTTCGCCTCCAACTCCACCGGTGTGTTCCACCGTTGGCAGACCAGCCCGACCTCGTGGTCGGAATGGGCGGGCATGGGAGGGATCTCCAACGCCGAGCTGACCCACTCGCGGTCGGCCGACGGCCGCATCGAGGTGTTCGCGATCAACGCCACCGCCGCGAGCCACGCCTGGCAGACCCGCCCGAACGCGCCGTACTCGGAGTGGGAGACCTTCGGCGGCGGCGGCACCGAGATCGCCGCGGGCAACGACGCCGACGGGCGCATCGAGGTGTTCGCGACCAGCAGCGCCGGTGTCTACCACAAGTGGCAGACGGGCTTCGCCACTTGGTCGGACTGGGCCTGGCTGAACAACTCCGGACCGGCGATCAACTAGGGCTTGTCCGGCCGATCATGTTCGGAGCCGGATGGTGAGGGCTGAGGCCGTTGGCCGTCCGCCGCGTGAGCCATTGCGTAAGCGGGCGGCCTGGCTGTCGGTGGGGAGGACGAGCTCCTCGGCGGTGCCGAATCCCACGACGCGCCGCACCGCCGCTGCCAGGCCTGGCCCTGCGTCCCTCAGGTGGCCGCGGACGGTGAAGTAGACGGCCTCGCACGGGGGGTCGTGGGCGTCGTGGACCTGGTGAGCGGCCAGGGTCGTGGGTTCCTCCGGGTGCAGGAGGGAACTGCGCTTGGCCGAGGCCCACCACTGGACCGGTCGACGCCGATGGTGCGGCCTCCGTGGTCAAGGTAGACACGGACACGCTCCCCGTCTGGCCTGACTGGCCGGGAGGGATACACCGATGAACCGGCGCAGCACCAGAAGGACTTCGGTGAAGTGGTCGTCCATGTGCGTGCTCTCCCCGTCCTCGTCAAACCGCCGGTGCTGGTGGTCACAGTTCGTTGACCCAGTCGGGGCAGAGGGTCTGGCCCACGCAGTACGCAAGTCTCACCGCCCGGTGACACTCTGCGTCGCAGCGGCAGGCTGCGGACCCGATGCGCGAAGAACGGCTGGTACCTGACCAAGCACACCCTGCCGGCAACTCCGCGTCCGGGGAGCACGTCGGCGGCCGACCCCCTGCCGGGACGAGTGGATCGCCTGCGGGCCGCTGGTGCCCGACGACGGCGCGACCCGGCCGGGCACGGCGGCGCTGATCCGGGCGCCCGATCCGCGGACCGGGCGCCGCCCTGACCCCGGACGGGCCCGCCGATGTCAAGGTGCGTCCCTGGCAGTTCGGGGGGCGTGCGTCATGAGTCGGAGGGGGCGGCGGGCGGGGTGGGGGCACGGCCCGCATCCTGAGACCCAGACCCAGACCCAGACCCAGACCCCGACCTCCCCGACGGCACTCCGCGCAGGAGGGGAAGGCAGGCCAGCAGCAGCAGGCCTGCCAGGGCCCAGGGGGCGCCGAGCGTGGTGTGCTGGGCCAGTGCTCCGCCCGCCGACGCGCCGATCGGCATGGCCCCCCAGGCGGCCAGGCGGTAGCCGCTGGTGACGCGGCCCAGCATGTGCGGTGGCGCGAGGCGTTGGCGGAGCGAGACGGTGCACACGTTCCACAGCACCACTCCGGCGCTGTTGAGGGCCAGCATCAGGGCGACCAGCGGCCACCACGGCAGCAGGGCGACCACCAGGTAGCTGAGCGCCGACACGGAGACCGAGACCTTCAGGCTCCGCCCGGACCCCAGCCACCGCACGGCCCTCGCCGCCCCGCTCGCTCCGGCGAGGCTGCCGACGGCGGCCGCGACGAGCATCAGGCTATAGCCGTAGGCCGGCAGCCCGAGTTCCCGTTCCACGTACACGACGAGCACCGCGTAGACCGCCTGCTGCCCCACCCCCAGAACCGCCACCACCACCATGAGCCGGCGCAGGACCTGGTCCCGCCCCAGGAACCGCAGTCCGGCCCAGGTGCCGCGCAGCAGACTCCGCAGGCCCCGCTCGTCGCCCCCCGCCCCCTCGTGCGCGGCCCGCGACGGCAGGCCCATGAGTAGCAACGCCGACGCCAGGAATGTCACGCCGTCCAGGAGGAACGGCAAGGGGTGCCACACCGCCCACAGCGCGGCCCCGACCGGCGGGCCCAGGAACCCCGTTCCGGTGATCTGCGCGGCGATGACCCGGGCGTTCGTCCGCTCCAGTTCGTGGTCCGCGGCCAGCATGGGAACGACGGCCTGCGCGGCGCAGTCGAAGAACACCTCGGCCACCCCCGAGGCGAACGCCAGCAGCACCAGCGCCGTCACCGACGTCCGCCCCGCCGCCACGACGGAGAACAACACGAGCAGCATCACGCAGCGCGCCAGATCCGCGCCGACCATGGGCCGACGTCCCGGCATGCGGTCCACCAGGGTACCGATGACGGGTGCGAGCAACCAGGCCGCCCGGCCCGCGGCAGCGACCAAGGACACCCAGAACACATCGCCGGTGGTCCAGGCCGCCAGCAGGGGAAGCGCGGCGAACCGCGCGCCGTCACCCACCGCACTGAGCGCGTTGGCGGTGACGAGCCGGCGCAAGGCCGGAGTTCGGGACCCGTCGGCCCGAGGAGAGGGTGGACCGGCGAATGTCATGGGCAGCGGATTCCTTCGTCGGCGGGAGGTCGCGGCGCGCACACGAATACACCCGAAGGAACGGACGTGCCACAACCTGAAGCAGGCACACTTCCATCTCCGCCTGCCCCGTCCCTGGCGAACCATTCATGCCGCCCGGCAGAGTTTCTGAACTACTTTTGTGTGCCGCCGGATTGTTCCGAGTCGACACCTGGGGCGGTTGACGCGCCTCCCCCTCCCGTGGCAGGGTCGATGAGTCGATGGAACGTCAGTTGCGATTGAGACGTCCACGACTTTGCCGACAGTCTCGTTGACCCGTGCCGTCCGCCGCGCCCCTCGAATGACGCAATGAGTTCGCATTGCGCAATGAGCGCCGGACGTTCTTCGACAGGGACCGCTGTATGCAAGAGCCTGCACTCGCGATTCTCGCCCGCCATCCCGTCTTCGCCGAATCGGCGGGAATCCTCAGCCGATTATACGAAACCTACGATTTCCTTCTCGACTGCATCGCGCCCCATGAGTGGCCGACCGGCCCGGGCCAACGCCGGATCCTTCCGGAAACCGCACTGGAACCCACCGTTCGGCACAGACTCGACCAGGCGTTGCGCAGTATCCGCAACCCACCCGCCTGCAAAGCGGAGTTGACCGCGCTCGCGGACAGAAGACATGTCGACTCGACGCTCGCCGCCGAGGAGGAACGCGTCGGCCTCCGGCAGGCCGTCGAACTGCCCGGCCACCGGGTGCACCTCCTGATGGACCCCGCCCTGCCAGCCCCCGGTCACCAAGAGGTCCAGGCGCTCTTCCGCCGGCACCTCAGCGCGGGCGAGACCGCCGACACCCTGGCCGGCTGCACCGCGGAGCAGGCCGGGACCGTCCGAGCGGCCGTGGAGCTGATGCTCGCCACCGCCCCGGACCTGTGCACCGGTTTGCTGCGACACGGCCGCTACATCGTCGCGGTCGACGGCCCCGACGCCTTCGACAGCGCGTCCACCCGGGAGATCCCCGGAGCGGCGTTCGTCGCCGTCCGCTGCATGCGCACCCCCGAACGACTGGCCGAGGCACTGGTCCACGAGTTGGTGCACCTGCGCCTCTACGACCTGCAGGCCACCAGGTCGGTCTTCGCACCGGCCTACGACACGGCCACGGCACCCACCGTGGCGCCCGAGTGGCACAGGGACTCCCCGGTCCCGCGATGGCCCGTGGACCGCGCCCTCGCCGCCGCCCATGTCTACGTCCACCTCCGCGCCTGGTTCGAGCAGCGCGCCCTCGACTCCGGCGGGCCGGACCTGTGGCAGTCCGCCGAGACGGCCGCGTTCCGGGCCACCAGCCTCCTCGACAAGGTCGCCCGGCACGCCGAGGACTGCCTCGGCCCGGCAGGAAGGGGCTTCCTCCGGTGGCTGACGGAGGTCCACCAGAGCCGGACCGGCCCGCGCCCCCGCGAACGGGCGGCGCCATGACCGTCAGGACGCCCCGCCGCGGGCGAGCCGCTTCCACGCCCACCCCTGAGGACGGAGACCCATGGAACTCGTACTCAACGAGCCCCTCAAGAGCTGGCTCCAGGTCACGCAGTCGTGCAACCTGAAATGCCGCCAGTGCTACGGCGACTGCGAAGACCGGCCCCGCGACACGGAGATGCGCCGGTCGGAGTACGCCGCGCTCATCCGGGAAATGGCCGAGTCCGGGGTCATCGAGGTCTTCGTGGAGGGGGGCGAACCCCTCAACCGCCCGGACGCCCTCGACCTCCTCGCCGAGCTGACCCCGCACGTGATGACCCGCCTGCGTACCAACGCGACCCTGCTGACCCCCGACACGGCGACCCGGCTGAAGGAGATCAGGATCGGCGAGGTCTACGTGGACGTCCTCGGAGCCACCGCGGCCACCCACGACTGGCACGTCCGGGTCCCCGGCAGCTTCGACCGGACCGTCCAGGGGCTGAAGAGCGCCCAAGCGGCCGGACTCCCCGTCTCGCTGTTGATCATCATGACGCGGCGCAACGTGCACGAACTCCAGGCCGTACTGGAGCTCGCCGCCGAGCTCGACGTGCCCCGCGTCGGGGTGCTGCGCCTCTACCCCCTGGGCCGGGCCCGCACCCAGTGGAAGGACCTGGCGCTGCGGCTGCCCGAACAGATGGCCGCCCTCGATGCGCTGCGCGTGCCCGACAACGTCCACCTGATGACCTCCTGGCACCCCAAGGACGGCAACTGCTGCTGGCAGAACGCCGGAGTGGACGCCACCGGCCGCTCCGTCGGCTGCGCCTACCTGAGGGACTACACCGACTACGGCAACGTCCGCGAAGTCAGCTGGCTGGACACCTGGAACGACCCCACCTACGTGCGCAACCGCGCCGGCCACGTCGACGGAGGCTGTGACTCCTGCGAGGAAACACAGGGTTCGTCCGGCGGATGCAGGTCGACAGCCTTCGCCTTCACCGGCCGCTGGGACGCACCCGACCCGTTCTGCACCACGACCAACGGAGGCATCGATGTCTCTCAGCTCCCCGGCGACCTCGACGAACGGCGCGTCCGCCCCGCCGTACCGGCAACGAGCCGACTGCTATGAGCAGAGTCCTTCCGCGAGGTTCCGCCCCATCCCGGAGTGGAACTGCATGCTCGCCTACACCCCGCACAAGCCCGCCATCCACTACCTGAACCCCGTGGCATGGGTGGTCGCCGAGCTGTGCGACGGATCCTCCGGTCCGCAGATCTACGCCTCGTTCAAGGAACTCAACAAGGGCCGGATCGGTGAACCGGAACTCCAGGAGGCGTTCGAGTCGGCGATGGGCCAACTCCTCGAAGGGGAGCTGGTCTCCACCGCGTAGCCGACCCGTCGCTCCTCGGGAAGGGAGGTGAAGTGATGACGAAGAAGAAGACGGACCTCGAACAGCTCATGGCGGCGGCCGGCGCGACCGGCGAGGGCCCCGCGGTCGAGGTGGTGCAGCCGGAAGTGCGTACCGGTTCGCAGTACGCCCTGCTGCCGTCGATGAAGGCCAAGCGCCCGGACGTGTCCGACGCGACGCCGGAGACGGAGGCGGACGAACAGCACTGACCCGGGAAGGACCCGTGTCGGTTCGACCGGCACCCGGACGGCGGTCCGGGTGCCGGTCCCATCCGGAGGAGCGAGGGGGAAGAAGATGGGCACCAAGACCGTACTGGTCAATCCGCCCCTGTGGAACGCCTACGCCCCGCACCTGGCGGTGCCGCTGCTCCTGGGCGATCTACGGGCCCGCGGGTACGAGGCCACCGGCTACGACCTGAGCATCGAGTGCATCGACTGGATGCTCTCCGCCCCGGCGCTGGAGGAACTGGCGCAGAAGGCGGCCGCGCGCACGGCGGTCGGCCTGGAGGACGAGTGGGCGCGCCTGAGGGCCCTCCTGGCCGCCCCGGCCGCGATCCGCGGCATCCAGGAAGCCAAGGAACGTCTGAGGTCCCTGGACACACTGCACGACCCGGCCGCCTTTCCATGGGCCCGCCGCACCCTGCGTGACGCGCTGTGGCTGATCTCCGGGGCCTTTCCCGGCTGCACCTTCGACCTGGTCTCGAACACCTCCACGTACTCGGCCGAGTCGACGGTCCAGGTACTCGCGGCCGGCGGCGACCCCGACGGCAACCCGTACCGCTGGGCGTTCGACCGCATGCTCGACCGGGACCTCTTCCTCGACCCCTCCCTCGGGGTCGTCGGCGTGAGCATGTCCGCGGACACCCAGCTGATCGCCGGGGTGACCTTCCTCGGCATGCTCCGGGAGATGCGCCCCGACGTCCATGTGGTCCTCGGCGGCAACTACGCCACCCGGCTGGTAGACCGCTGGCAGCAGCGCCATCCCCTGTTCGACTACGTCGACACGGTGGTGACCGGGGAGGGCGAAGGGGCACTGGCCGCCGTGATCGACGGACTCGACGCGGGCGAGCGCGCCGGAACCGACTTCCGCGAGAAGATCCCGGGGGCCGTATGGGACGACAACGGCATCCTGCTGCGCACCCCCCGGCAGAGCGTCGACATCTCTGCGGCGACGAAGCCCGCCTACGACGCCCTCCCCCTGGAGAAGTACCTCGCCCCCGGCCCGATCCTGCCGGTCTTCGCTTCGCGCAGCTGCCCCTGGGAGTGCGCCTTCTGCTCGATCCCGTTTGCGAGCAACTCCTTCCGCCAGCGCTCCGCCGCCGCCGTGGCGGAGGAAGTGCGCCAACTGCGGGCGGACCACGGATCGGCGTACTTCATGTTCGTGGACGAGATCATGAGCCTGCGGACGCTGCGCAGCGTCGGCGAGGCGCTGTCGGCGACGTCCGCCGACGTGTACTGGTACGGCGAGACCCGGTTCGCCGGGGGCCTGGACGGCGAACTCGCCGGCCTGCTCCACGCCTCCGGCTGCCGCCGGATGAACTTCGGCCTGGAGTCGGCGAACCAGCGGGTCCTGGACCTGATGCGCAAGGGCACGCGGATCGAGGACGCGTGCGAGAACATCATGGCGATGCTGGAAGCCGGAGTGCCGATCCACCTGTTCGTGATCCACGGCTTCCCCGGCGAGACCCAGGAGGAGGCCGCGCGCACGGTCGCGTTCGCGGAGGCCGTACGGCGCCTGTCCGTGGACCGGTACGGCGTCGCCCACACCACCTGGGGCGGATCCCCCTTCGTCCTGGACGTGCACTCGCCCGTCGGCACGCAGCCCGAAGCCTTCGGCGTGCACATCGAACCCCCGGCGCCGCTGGACGACCTGAGCCTGAGCCGGAACTACCGCACCGACGCCGGGCTGTCCCAGCAGGACAGTCTGCGGGTCGCCGAGGACGCCGCGGGGTCGGCCGGTGACACCACCGTCTGGTTCCGCGCGGCCGGCGACCCCATGGCGCGGGAGATCGAGGAGTTCACCTTCCTGCGCGCCTGCGTCGGGGCACCGCAACCCAGGGCGGCTGCCGTCCCGCTGTTCGACTGGCCGCCGCCCGAGCCGGACGCCCGGCTCGCCCTCGCCTCCGGGGTGACGTTCACCCGGGTTCCCTGGCCGCCGACGGAGGCGGACGCCGAACCGGCGATGGCGCTGTACCACCCGGCCGAGGACAGGTTCCTCCAGCTCAACTGGACGGGGCACACGGACCTGCGGCAGCTGGACGGTCTGTCCTGGCGCGATCTGGAAGCGTGGCTGACCGACCGGGAGTGCCACTACCTCGGCTCCGGTCCCGGCGCCACGGCCGCCCTGCTGCTCAGGCACGGCTTCCTGGTGCCCTCGCGGCGGCAGGCCCGCCCGCCGGCCGCACGGCTGCGCGCCGAGATCGGCACCGGGACGGAGAATCGCGACGGAACCCGGTACGTGTCCAACCCCGTCACGGGCGTGACGATCCGCCTCCGGGGCGCGGCCGTGGAGACGTGGCAGGGTTGGCAGAACGGCGTGGCACCCGCATCGACGGACGACCCCGTCACCAGTGCGCTCGTCCGCTACGGATTCCTGTACCGCGAACCGGTCGGCTCCGGGCGGGCGCGGCCGAGGTACCTCACCCAAGGACAGGCGGTGTAAGGCAGTGAAACAGTTCCCGACATCCGGCGTGGCCGCGCCGATCGTGCGCCCCATGCGGCCGGAGGACGAACCCGACGTGGCCCGCGTGCTGGCAGCCTGCGACGACTATCTCCTCGCGGCCACCGGCTCTCCCGCCCTGCCCGCGGACGTACAGAGCCTGTACTACTCCCTGCCGGACGGCGCCGACTTCGAACAGAAACACCTGTTGGTGGTGTGCGACGGAGCGACGGTGGTGGGTGTGGTCGATGCCGTCGCCCGTCACCCCGACCGGCTCGGCTGCTCGGTGGGCCTGTTCCTCCTCGAGCCGAAGGCGCGCCGCACGGGAATCGGCACGCGGGTGGCCCGGCACCTGCTGCGGGAGGCCGCGACGCGTGGCATGCGGTACGTGACCGCCACCTGCCCGCAGAGCTGGGCGCCCGGCCGGGCCTTCCTGGTGAAGATGGGCTTCGAGGTGAGCGCACCGGCACAGGACGCGGGACCGACGGTCGGCAACCGGCTCCGGTTCCCCGCGGAGGAAGGCCTGTGCACCGCCGTACGGAAACTGGACGGGGCGTCCGCGGACGACGGGCACACGGACGACGGGCACACGGACCGGGGCGCACCGTGACCGCGGTGGCAGGCCTCCTCGACGCGAGCCCCCAGGGCGTCGAACAGGACATCAAGGAGGCGTACGCGCTGGTCCGCGCCTACGACGACGCCACCACGCTCGCGCAGGGCGGTGATCCGCACGCCGAGTTCGCGGCGCTGCGCCGACAGGGTGCCGTGCACCGGTCGACGCTCGAACGGGTGCTGACCGGAACCGACGGCGCCGAGGGGACGACGACCCCGGCCTGGCACGTCGTGTCGTTCACCGCGGCCGAGCAGGTGATCCGCGACGAGGACACCTACTCGTCGGCGGCCTACGACGACAGCATGGGCCGCGTGATCGGCAGGTCCTTCCTCCAGATGGACCATCAGGAACACAGGACCTGGAGGAACGTCCTGCAGGGCGGCTTCAACCGGCAGACGGTCCTCGCTCACCGCCAGGACGTCCGCTTGGCCGTGGCGTCCAGGCTCTCCTCCGTCACTGCCCGGGGCGGCGGTGACCTGGTCGCGAAGGTGGCCTTCCCGGTGGCCCTGACGACCATCGCGCGTTTGGCGGGCCTGCCGCGCGGAACACGCATCGGCACTCTGTACACCTGGGCGGTGGGGCTGCGCGAGGATCCGGACGGGCAGGTCACCTCCGCGGTACGGGAGTTGCTCGGCACGCCCTCGGCCTGGACACCGGGCAGCCTCGTCGACCTCCTCCTGCGCGCGAAGAACCCGGTCATCGGAACGGGGCCACAACTCCTGCCCGCGCTGCGGTTGCTGCTGTCCACCGGCACCGAGCCACCGTTCCGTTCCCTCGCCACGCTGATGTACGCGGCTCTCACGGCCCCCTCCGTGCCGGCCCTGCTGCGCACCGACCTGTCCCTGGCTCCCGCCGTCTTCCAGGAGTGCTGGCGTTGGGAGCCCCCGCTGACCTGGGTGTTTCGCCGCTGCACCACCGGGACGGAGCTGGCCGGGCAGAGGATCAGCCGTGGCGAACTGGTCTGTGTCAACCTCGCGTCGGCCAATCGGGACGACACCCGGTGGCGCCACGCGCACCTCTTCGACGTCCGCCGCGAGCAGCTGCCGAGCCTGGCCATGGGGACGGGCCCCCACACCTGCCTCGGGCGGCACCTCGCCGCCGTGGAAGCGCAGGAACTGCTGTCGGAACTGCACGACGTGGTAGGTTCCGCCTGGCCGACGGGGTGGACCCTGCACACCGACGGCCCGGCCGGACGCGGCTTCCGCTCACCCGGCCGACTCGGCGTCCGGCTCCGCGACACCTGACGGCGGCGCCCCGCTCGGCCCGGGCCGCGTCAGCCCCCGCGGACCGGCGGAGCGGCGGCCTGGTCGACCAGGGAAGCTGAGGGCCGCTCCAGGCCGGGGCCGGCCAGGCGCCCGGCCGTTGGGTGCTCGTCTGCTCGCTGGGCAGGCCCGAACAGGTGGCGTCGTTCGGGAGCCGAGCCCACATCGGCCGGCCCGGCTGGACCGCGGCGGTCGTCGCGACCGTGGCCGAAGGGGTCGGGACGGCGGTGGCCCCGCTGCTCGCCGGCGAGCCGGCCGAGCGCGACGTGGCCGCCGACCAGGTCAAGGCCTTGGCCGCCGCCCTGGCCGAGCTGCCCTCCGATGAGGCCTTCGGCTAGCGAAGGTGGATTCGGGGCCGGTCAACGCCCCGCAGGCGCGCTCGGTGGGTGGCATGGCTGGGATGCACACCTGTCGGGCGGGAAGTGTGGGGACGGGCACCATGGGACGTTGACCTGGGCGTTCCTATGGTGTGGCGACACGGAAACGTCCCCGCCCCCGTCCGGAAGTGGTACTCATGGCCGCCTCTGCCACACCGTCAGCCCGCCCCGGGAACATCAGAAGAGTCGTCGCCGCCAGTCTCGTCGGGACCACCGTCGAGTGGTACGACTTCTTCCTCTACGGATCCGCCGCCGCCCTCGTGTTCAACACCCTGTTCTTCCCGGCCAGCGACCCCCTCGTCGGGACGCTGCTGGCGTTCCTCACCTATGCCGTCGGGTTCGCCGCGCGGCCGCTCGGCGGGGTGGTGTTCGGGCACTTCGGGGACCGGATCGGGCGGAAGCGGCTGTTGGTGGTGAGTCTGCTGATGATGGGCGGGGCCACCTTCGCCATCGGGCTGCTGCCCACGCACGCGAGCGTCGGCGCCGCCGCGCCCGTGCTGCTGACCCTGCTGCGGCTGGTGCAGGGGTTCGCGCTGGGCGGGGAGTGGGGCGGGGCCGTGCTGCTGGTCGCCGAGCACGGGGGCGACCGGCACCGGGGGTTCTGGGCCTCGTGGCCGCAGGCCGGGGCGCCCGGCGGGAACCTGCTCGCCACCGGGGTGCTGGCGCTGCTGGCGGCCGTGCAGTCGGACGAGGCGTTCCTCGCCTGGGGATGGCGGGTTCCGTTCCTGCTGTCCGGGGTGCTGGTGGTCGTCGGGCTGTGGATCCGGATCTCGGTGTCGGAGTCGCCGGCGTTCCTGGAGGCGCGGGCGCGGGCGGAGGCCGAGGAGGCGGCGGGGCTCCGGCAGCGGCCGCCGGTGCTGGAGGTGTTCCGGGTGCACTGGCGGGAGGTCGTGACGGCGATCGGGGTGCGGCTCGGGGAGAACGTCTCGTACTACGTGCTCACCGCCTTCCTGCTCGTGTACGTCACGGTGCACCTGCACCTGCCCAAGTCGGACGCCCTCAACGCCGTGCTGATCGGCTCGGCCGTGCACTTCGTGACGATCCCGCTGTGGGGCGCGCTGTCGGACCGGATCGGGCGGCGGGCGGTGACGCTGGTGGGGTCGGCCGGAATGGCCGTGTGGGCGTTCGCGTTCTTCGCGCTGCTCGACTCGCGGTCGTTCGCGGTGATCGCCGTCGCCGTCACGGCGGGGCTGCTGCTGCACGGGGCGATGTACGGGCCGCAGGCGGCGTTCATCTCGGAGATGTTCGACACCCGGGTGCGGTACTCGGGCGCGTCGATGGGCTCCCAGCTGGCCTCCCTGATCGGTGGGGCGCTCGCGCCGATCGTCGCCGTCGAGCTGCTCAAGGACTACGGCTCGTCCGTGCCGGTGTCCGTGTACCTGTGCGCGACGGCGCTGGTCACCACGGTGGCCGCGGTCGCCGCCCGGGAGACCCGGGGCCGCAGTCTCACGGGGGCGGCGAAGGCCGCGCCGGTGGCCACGGCCGCCACCCCGAGCGGGCGTTGAGCGGGCGGCCCGTATGCTCGGCGGCGTGATCGACGCGGGGCTGCGGGAACTGCTCGGGCTGCTGGCCCAGGGCGCGCCGGCCGAGGAGTTCTCCCGGCCGGCCGCGTCCGCGCGCGCGGCGGGGGCCGCCGCGGCCGAGGTGGCCGCCCTGGAGGAGGCCGCCGGGGTGGCCCTGGAGGTCCACCGCACGCTGGCCCAGCACCGCACGCGCGAGGCGGAGCTGACCGCGCTGTTCGACACGGCGGGCGACCTCGCGGCGCTGCGGGACCTGGACTCGGTGCTGCGGGCCATCACCCACCGGGCCAAGCAGCTGCTGCACACCGACGTCACGTACCTGTCGCTGAACGACGAGGCCGCCGGGGACACGTTCATGCGGGTCACCGACGGTTCGGTGTCGGCGGCGTTCCAGCAGCTGCGGCTCGGCATGGGCGAGGGACTGGGCGGGCTGGTCGCGCAGACCGCCCGCCCGTACGCCACCGGGGACTACCAGCGCGACCCCCGCTTCCGGCACACCGGGCCCATCGACAGCGCGGTCGGCGAGGAGGACCTGCACGCCATCCTGGGGGTGCCGCTGCGGCTGGGCGCCCGGGTGATCGGGGTGCTGTTCGCCGCCGACCGCAGCCCGCGCGAGTTCGGCCCGCGCGAGGTGGCGCTGCTGTCCTCGCTGGCCGACCACGCGGCCATCGCGATCGACGGGGCCCGGCTGCTGGAGGAGACCCGGCGGGCGCTGGCCGAACTGGGCGTGGCCTCCCGCACCATCCAGGAGAACAGCGACGCGATGCGCCGGGCGGAGGAGGCGCACGACCGGCTGACGGGCCTGGTGCTGCGCGGCGGGGACCTGGGCGAGGTGGCGGCGGCCATCGGCGCGCTGCTGGACGGGGGGACGCTCGTGCACGACGCCGAGGGCGTGGAGCTGGCCCGTTCGCGGACCCGTGCCGGGGCGCCGCCCGCCCGGGCCGTGACGGCGTCCCGGAGCAGCGGGCGGGCCGTCGCGGCGGAGGGAAGCTGGGTGTGCGCGGTCCTGGCCGGCCCCGAGCTGCTGGGCAGCGTCACCCTGACCGGGCGGCCCGGTCTGGACGAGGCCGGGCGGCGGCTGTTCGAGCGGGCGGCCATGGTCACGGCCCTGCTGCTGCTCCTGCGGCGGTCGGTCGCGCAGACCGAGGACCGGATCCGCGGGGAGCTGCTCGGTGATCTGCTGGGCCCGTCCGGGGATCCGGCGGGGCTGGCCGAGCGGGCCCGGCGGCTGGGCGTCGATCTGGCCCGCCCGCACGCCCTGTTCGTGCTGCACAGCGACACCGCCCCGCGCCCGCGCCTGCTCGCGGCCGCCGCGCACCAGGCCCGGGAACGGCGGGGGCTGGCGGGGGTCCACCACGACCACGCGGTGCTGCTGGCGCCCTCGGGGGACACGGGTGCGGACGCCGCCGGGCTGGCGGCGGCGCTGGGGCGGTCCGTGGGCGCCCCGGTGACGGTCGGCGCGGCGCGGGCCGAGGGCGGTCCGGCGGCCCTGCCCGGCGCGCACGCGGAGGCCCTGCGCTGTCTGACGACCCTGTGCGCCCTGGGCCGGGCCGGGGACGGCAGTACCCTCGCCGAACTCGGGTTCCTCGGCGTCCTGTTGGGCGACCGGCCGGACCTGTCCGGGTACGTCCGGGCGGCGCTGGGGCCCGTGCTGGACTACGACGCCCGGCGCGGCAGCGACCTACTGCACACGCTGCGGGTCTACTTCGCGTCGGGCATGAGCCAGGCCCGCGCGAAGGAGGCGCTGCACGTGCACGTGAACACCGTGGTGCAGCGCCTGGAGCGGATAGGCAGCCTCCTGGGTCCGGACTGGCAGTCCCCCGACCGGGCCCTGGAGCTCCAGCTCGCCCTGCGGCTGCACCAGGTGTCCGTACCGCGGAGTCCCCCCGCGAGCCCTTGAAGGCCTTTGCTTCATCGCGGGATCGCCCTCGCGGTGTCGGCCAGGGCCGTGGTGACCACCAGCGGGGGCCGTTCCCGTTCGGCGGTCCAGGGGCGGCTGCGGACCAGCTCCGGGTCGGCTTCGGCCCGCGCCTCGTCGAACGTCGGCCGTTCCTGGAGGACGTCGCGGAACCCGGCCCGCTCCAGCAGCACGGGGATCCGGGCGACGGGCCAGGCGTGGTTGCGCACCTCCTGCCAGGTGCCGTCCGTGCGCCGCAGCCCCACGCTCAGCTCCTGGCCCGGCGCGCGGGCCGGGCCGGGGCCGCCGATGCGCAGGGAGGCGTACTCCGTCCCGCCGCAGTCCGGGTCGGTGGACAGCAGGACGAACGGGCCTCCGGGGCGCAGCAGTCGGCGGACCTCCAGGAAGACCGACACGACGGTCTCCTCGTCGGGCAGCGAGGCGAGCACGTGGCTGCACATCACCGCGTCCGCGCAGCCGTCGGCGAGGCCGGCCGTCCGGCCGCCCTCGACCAGGTGGAACTCCGCGACGGCGGTGCCCGGGGCGCGGGCCAGCGCCAGCATCTCGGGTGAGGTGTCCACCCCGATCACCCGTGCCCCCAGCAGCCGGGCAGCCCGGTCGGCCACCTTGCCGGGCCCGCAGCCGTAGTCGACGATGACGGCGCCGGCGCCGATGCCGCGGCGGGCCAGGGCCCGGAAGACGAAGGGGTAGCCGAGCAGCCAGTCCGTGGCCGCCTCCACGGCGGCGAAGGCCCGGGCGCCCTCGGTCCCGGACCAGGTGGTCCCCTCCGCGGGCTCGGCCGCCGCTTGCGAGTCCCGCTTCCCGTCATCGCTCACGTCTCCACTATCGGCCCGCCACGGGCGTACGGCTACGGAACCACCGGCCGCCGGGGTGCCGTGGCCGGGGCGCCGGGCGCCGGGGCCGGGCGGAGGGCGGGGGCGGCCAGGGCGGCGAAGGCGCAGCAGGCCACGGGCAGCAGCAGGGCCGGGCCGAGCGGGACGAGGCGGGTGAGCGGGCCGATGACGGCGGGGCCGGCCAGCATGCCGAGGTAGCCGAGGCCCGCGACGCGGGAGACGTTGGCTCCGGCGGCGCCGGGGTCGGCGTGCCCGGCGGCGCTGAACAGCTGCGGGACGCAGCCGGACAGGCCCGCCCCGAACAGGGTCCAGCCCGCCAGGGCCACCGGCACGGCGGGCGCGGCGACGGCCAGGGCGAGCCCGGCCCCCGCGAGCGCGGCTCCGCGACGCAGGACGGCGACGGGGCCGGTCCGGGCGGCGAGGCGGTCGGTGAGGAGCCGGCCGGCGGTCATGGCGGTGGCGAAGGCCCCGTAGGCGAGCGCGGCGGTGGCGGCCGGGGCGCCGAAGGAGTCCCTCAGGTGGAGCGCGCTCCAGTCGTTGGCGACGCCCTCGCAGAGCATCAGCAGGAAGGCCAGGGCGGCGAGCATGCGGATGCGCGGCGCGCTCCGGCGGCCGGTCCGGCCGGCCTGGGGCGGGGCCGCCGCGGCCGCGGGTTCCTTCGGCAGGAGGGCGGGCGTGAGGAGGAGGGCGAGGAGGGTCCCGCCGAGGGCGGTGGCGCCCAGGGTGGCGGCTGGGGTCCGGCCTGCGCCGAGCGCGAGGGCGCCGGCCAGGGCGGCGAGCACTCCGCCGAGGGAGAACACGGCGTGGAAGGCGGACATGACGGGGCGGCCGTAGCGGCGTTCGACCTGGACGGCGTGGGTGTTCATGGCGACGTCCAGGCAGCCGTTGCCGAAGCCGAGCAGCACCAGGGCACCGCCCAGGGCCCAGGCGTCGGCGGCCAGCCCGGGCAGCACCACGGCGGCGCTGCACAGCCCCGCACCGGCGGGGACGGCACGGCGGGCGCCGAAGCGGTCGGTGAGCGGCCCGGCGATCCGCATCCCGGCGAAGGCGCCGGCTCCCAGGAGCAGCAGGAGCCAGCCGAGCAGGGCGTGCCCGACGCCGGTGCGCTGCTCCACCGCCGGGATGTGCACGATCCACATGCCCATGACGAATCCGTTGAGGGCGAAGCAGGCGGTGGTGGCCGCCCGCGCCCTCCTGAGTGCGGTCGTGGCTGTGGTGGTGGGTGCGGCCGCCGGTGCGGCCTTCTCCGTCTCCATACGATCGAACATAACAAACAGTTTCGATGTTCGAAACTTGCATTCCGAACACGTGGAATGTTCAATCGGGGTATGAGTGCTGACCGCCTGAGGCAGATCACCGACGCCGTGCGCGCCAGTGGCAGCCGTAGCGTCGCCGAGCTCGCGGAGCTCACCGGCGCCTCCGATATGACGATCCGCCGCGACCTGGAGGCCCTGTCCGAGCAGGGGGTGCTGGAGCGCTACCGGGGCGGGGCACGCAGTCTGCTGCTGCGCGGCGAGGAGACCCCGTTCCCGCTGCGGGCCCGGGACGGGCTGGAGGTCAAGCGGCGCCTGGCCGCCGAGGTCGCGGCGCTGCTGGCGGACGGGGAGTCGGTGGTGCTGGACAGCGGGACCACCTGCCTGGAGGTGGCCCGGGCCCTGCACCACCGGCGGCTGACGGTCATGCCCCTGTCGCTGCACGCCGCCAACGCCCTGGCGGACGCGCCCCGCCTGACGCTGCTGCTGCCCGGCGGGGCGCCGCGCCGCGGGGAACTCGCGCTGACCGGGCCGCTGACCGAGGCTTCGCTCGCCGCCCTGCGCTTCGACACCGCGGTCATCGGCTGCTGCGGCCTGACGGCGGCCGACGGGCTGACCGCCTACGACCTGGCCGACGCCGCCGTCAAGCGCGCGGCGATCGCCTCGGCCCGCCGGGTCGTGGCCGTCACCGAGTCGGCGAAACTCTCGCGCACCGCCCTCGCGCACGTCCTGCCCGCCTCGGCGCTGCACGCCGTGGTCACCGACGCGCAGGCCCCGCAGGACGCCACCGACGCGCTGGCCGCGGCCGGCGTCACCGTACGGAAGGTATGACCGCATGACCGGGACCGAGACCACCGAGACCGCCGAGAGCGAGACCGCCGCGACCGAGGCCGGGACCCCCCAGACCCTGCTCTTCGACATGTTCGGGGTCATCGCCCGGGTGCAGTCCCCGGAGGGCCGGGCCCGGCTCGTCGCGGCGGCCGGGGCCGGGGTGTCCGAGGCGGAGTTCTGGGAGGCGTACTGGTCGCTGCGGCCGCCCTACGACAGCGGCCGGGTGAACGGGCCCGGCTACTGGCGGTCGGTCGCCGATGCCCTGGGCACCCGCTTCGACGCGCAGCGCACGGTCGCGCTCGTCGCGGCCGACGTCGCGAGCTGGAGCGCGGTGGACGAGGAGATGGTGGCCCTGATCGGGGAACTCGCGGCGTCCGGGCGGACGGTCGCCCTGCTGTCGAACATCCCGGAGGAGCTGGCCGCCCACTACGAGCACCACCACCCCTGGCTGGCGCACTTCCGGGTGCGCGGCCTGTCCTGCCGCATCGGGCACGCCAAGCCCGAGGCGGCGGCGTACGAGTGGTGCCTGCGGAGGCTCGGTGTACCAGGCGACGGCGTGCTGTTCGTCGACGACCGCGAGGAGAACGTCCGCGCGGCCCGCGCCCTCGGCATGCGCGGCCACGTCTTCACCTCGGCGCGGGCCCTGCGCACGGCGCTCGGCCTGTCCTGAGGCGCCGGGCACCGCGCACGGTGCGTGCGTCAGGCGGGGTCCGGGGCGGCGGCGAGGAGTTCGGGGCCGTTGTTGCGGACGCTGTTGACCGCGGTGGTGACCGGGCGGGCCTCCAGCCGGCCGGCGGCCGGGGTGGTGAGGAGGGCGCGCAGGGCGGACGGGTCCTCGTGGGCGGGGTCCAGCCATGCGTCGTAGTCGGCCGGGGCGAGCGCCAGGGGCATGCGGGGGTGGACACGGCCGGCGGCGTCGGTGGCCTCGGTGGTGATGACGGTGCAGGTGGACCACCAGGCGGCCGGGTCGTCGGGGTCCGCGACGCCGGGGTCGCGCCAGAACTCGTACAGGCCCGCCATCGCCATCAGCGAGCCGTCCTGCGGGCTGATGAAGTACGGCTGCTTGTAGGCCTTGGCGGTGGCGGTCGCCGGGACGGCCTCCCACTCGTAGAAGCCGTCGGCGGGCAGCAGGCAGCGGCGTTTGGCGAAGGCGCGGCGGTAGGCGGGCTTCTGGTCGACGGTCTCGACCCGGGCGTTGATCATCCGGGCGCCGCCGTCCGGGCTCTTGGACCAGGACGGCACCAGCCCCCAGCGCAGGGCCCGCAACTGCCGCTCCAGGAGCCCGGTCTCCCGGTCCGCACGCTCCAGCACGGCCCACACCGGGTCGGTGGGGGCCACGTTCCAGCTGGGCGGCAGGACCAGGTCGGGGGCGGGCGGGGCGGTGCCGAAGAGGCCCGTCAGGTCCTCGGGGCTTCGGGTGGAGACGTAACGGCCGCACATGCCCCCAGCCTCCCACGCGTGCCCGGCCCGGGCGCGGTGCCGGTCTCAGGCCGGGCCGTCCTTGAGGGGGCGGCCGAACTGTTCGTCCAGGACGGACAGGCGGCGCCAGTACTCGTCCTCGTCGATCTCGCCGGAGGCGAAGCGCCGGCCCAGGACGGCGATCGGCGAATGTCCGGCGGGCACGCTCTCGCGGGGCGCCTGCCACGGTGAGCGGCGGCCGCCGCGCCAGGCGGTGCGGCGCAGCACGGTGACGACGGTGACCACGACGGCCGCCCAGAGCAGGGGGGCCAGCAGGATCCACGGGCCGGGCCCGTCGTAGGCGAGGGTGGTGAGGGGGGTGAGGGTGTTCATGGCGTTCGGCTCCTCGGGGCTCGTGGTGGCTCGTCTTCCTCCGAGACTGGCCCCGGGAGCACGTCCGGGGCGTCCTACGGCCGGCTGCACCGCGCGTACTTCCCGCGCGGTAGCGGTCAGCCGAGCCAGCCCGGGCGGACCAGGCCCGACTCGTAGGCCAGGACCACCAGCTGGGCCCGGTCACGGGCGCCGAGCTTGACCATCGTGCGGCTGACGTGCGTCTTCGCGGTGAGCGGGCTGACCACCAGGCGGCGGGCGATCTCCTCGTTGGACAGGCCCATGCCGACCAGGGCCATCACCTCCCGCTCACGGGCGGTGAGCCGCTCCAGCCCCTCGGCGGAGGCCGGTTCGCGGGACCGGGCGGCGAACTCGGAGATCAGGCGGCGGGTGACGCCCGGGGAGAGCAGTGCGTCACCGGCGACCACCGCCCGCACCGCGCGCAGGAGCTCCGCCGGCTCGGTGTCCTTGACCAGGAAGCCGGAGGCGCCGGCGCGGATCGCCTCGAACACGTACTCGTCGAGCTCGAAGGTGGTCAGCATGACCACCCGGACGTCCGCGAGCGTGCCGTCGGCGGTGATGGCGCGGGTGGCGGCGAGCCCGTCGAGGTCCGGCATGCGGATGTCCATCAGGACGACGTCGGGGCGCAGTTCCCGGGCCAGCCGGACGGCCTCCCGGCCGTCGGCCGCCTCGCCGGTCACCGCGATGTCGGGCTGGGCGTCGAGCAGGGCCCGGAACCCGGCCCGTACGAGCAGCTGGTCGTCGGCGAGCAGGACGCGGATCACGGGGCCTCCCGGTCGGGGTCCGGGCCGAGGTCGGGGGCGGCCTCCAGCGGGAGGGTCGCCCGTATGCGGAAGCCGCCGTCGGCCCGCGGGCCGGCCTCGACGGTCCCGCCGAGGGAGGCGGCCCGCTCCCGCATCCCGGCGAGGCCGTTGCCGCTGCCGCCGGCGGGGCTGCCGGTGGCCGGGCCGTCGTCGTCCACCCGCAGTTCGAGGGCGTCGGGCCGCCAGGCGAGGCGGATGCGGGCGGTGCGGGATCCGGAGTGGCGCACGACGTTGGTCAGTGCCTCCTGGAGGATGCGGAAGGCCGCCAGGTCCGCTCCGGGCGGCAGGGGCCGGGCCCTGCCCACCGTCTCGGTGGCGACGGTGAGCCCCGTGGCGGCGGCCTGCCCGACGAGCTCCGGGAGGCGGTCGAGGCCCGGGGCCGGGGCGCGGGGGGCGGCGCCGGGGGCGCGGAGGGCGTCGAGGACCTGGCGTACCTCGCCGAGCGCCTCCTTGCCGGCGGCCTTGATGGTGGTCAGCGCGGTACGGGCCTGCTCGGGGTCGGTGTCGAGCAGGGCCAGTCCGACTCCGGCCTGGACGTTGATCACCGAGATGCTGTGGGCGAGCACGTCATGCAGCTCGCGGGCGATCCGCAGCCGTTCCTCGTCGGCCCGGCGGCCCGCGGCGGCCGCCCGCTCGGCCCGCTCCCGCGCCCACTGCTCGCGGCGCAGCCGGACCAGCTCGAAGACGGCGAACATCGCCAGCACCCAGGCCGTGACGCCCAGCTCCTGTCCCCAGGGGCCCGGCCCGTCCCCCGCGGGCGGGAGCCAGGGGTAGAGCCAGTGCGCGATGAGGAGGTGTCCGGCCCAGAGCAGGCCCGCGGCGCCCCAGGCGGCCCGGCGGTGTCCGGCGACGACGGCCGCGAAGCAGGCCACGGCCACGGCGGCGAAGACCGGGCCGTAGGGGAAACCGGCGGCGAGGTACACCAGGGTGACGGCGCTGACCCCGTAGGCGACGGCGACCGGGTACCGGTGCCGTACCACCAGCAGGGCGGGGCCGGCCAGGAGCAGGATCCGGGCGAAGGCGTCCAGCGGTACCCGGCCGGTGTGCGCCTGGGCCGCCCACCCCGAGCCGGCCTGGGCGAGGACCGCGACGAGCAGCGCGGACCGCCAGGCCGGGCCCCGCCCGGTCCGCCGCACCCACTGCCGCCACGGGGGTCCCGGGCGTACGCTCCGCGTTTCCATACGATCACGCTAGACCGGCCCCGCCTTCACCCGCGTCACCCGGGCGTAGCGTTCCCGGCGTACTCCCCAGGTAGTACGCCGGTGTACGCCGCCCCGTCCGTCCCGCTGTCCGGATCCCCTCCGGATGCGCCCCGCCCGGGCCGGATCCACGGTGGAGGGATGGAGCACGCGCCGATCGTCGTACACCGCGTCTCGCCGTCGGGCGGCCGCCGGGTGAGCCTGCGCACCGGGGGGCGCGAATCGGTCCTGGGCGTCGCGCACTCGGACGCCGACGTCATCGAGTTCCTGCGCCGCGCCGAGGTGCCCGACCCCGACGAGGTGGTCCTCGGCGGCGGGGTCCCGCTGATCGAATGGCAGGGCGACGCACCGCACGTGTACGAGGCCGAAACGGCCCCCGCCGACCTCCCCTGACCCCGGCCGCCCGACGCCGCGCGTCCCTCCCCCGACCCGCCGGCGACCGTCACCTTCCGGCCATACTTGACACGCGCATGACATCAGTCGCGACTTCTCAAGACCCCTGTGGCACGCTCCCTGCGCACTCGGTACCGCCCTCGCACCACACCCCCACAAGGACGTGTCACGGAGGAGCGACATGATGCACCGCGCGAAACTCGCCATAGCGGCCCTGGCCCTCGCGGCCACCGCGGCCAGTGTCACCAGCGCCGCAGCCCTCGGCCCCACCGCCGACCAGAAGGCCGACGGCGTGATCGTGGTCTCGGGCAACACCTGCACCTGGACCAACGCCCGCACCAGCGCCAATCCCCCCACCGCCCTCACCGTCGACCGCACCAGCATCAACAAGCCCGGCGGCAACCTCGCCTGCGACGGCGGGATCACCGCCTCCCTCAACAACAACCCGGCCTTCACGTTCGACGACGCGACCGCCACCGCCCGCACGGACCTGATCGACATCACCGGGAGCCAGAGCTTCATCTCCTGCCGCTACAAGGCCACGAACATCGTGTGGGACCGCGACGGGACCACCCGCAAGTACGTCAACCGCGCCTTCACCGCCACCAAGGCCTCGGGCAGCTTCCTGTGCCCGGGCTCCGTCACGACGGCGGCCGGCGGCGCCTCCATGCTCTTCCACTGACCACCCGGCCGGGGGCCTCGGCCCGTGCGGCGGCGCCCCCGGCCGTCACCCACAGCCCTCACACACGGCCCCACCGGCCCCGATGGCCCCCGCCGGGTCGCCGGGCCCGAGGCGGGGCCTCAGCATGGAAGGAGCTCCGTCCGGGTGAGGAGGCCGGTGATGGCCGATGCGCAGCCCGCTCCGCCGGCCGATGGCCCCGGGGACGAGCCCCCCGCGCTCGCACCCGGGCCCGGCCCCGGACCCGTCGCACCCCCGCCGACCCCGGCTCCGGCTCCGACTCCGGCTCCGCAGCCGGGATCCCCGCCGGCCGGGTCCCCCTCGGCGGGCGGGCTCCTCGACGTCCTCGGGGTGGCCGCCGTGGTACTGGACGACGAGGGCCGGATCCGGCTGTGGAGCCCGCAGGCCGCCGCCCTGTTCGGCTACCCCGCCGAAGAGGCCCTGGGCCGGTACGCGGCGAGCCTGCTGGTGGCGGAGGACAACCGCGAGGAGGTCCTCGGCCTGTTCGCCCAGGTGATGGCGGGCCAGGGCGCCTGGGCGGGGTCGTTCCCCGTGCGCCACCGCGACGGCCACACCGTCCTCGTCGAGTTCCGCAACATGCGGCTCCAGGCCGACCACGGCGGGATGTTCGCCCTCGGCCTCGCCTCGGAACAGGCCACCCTGCGCCGGGTCGAACGCGATCTCGCCCTCTCCCTCCGGATGGTCGACCAGTCCCCCATCGGCCTGGCCGTCCTCGACACCGACCTGCGGTACGTCCTGGTCAACCCGGCCCTGGAGCGCATCAACGGGGTCCCCTCCGAGCGGCACCTCGGGCAGCGGATCGCCGACATACTCCCCTTCCTGGACGCTCCGGCCGTCGAGGCCAGGATGCGCGAGGTCATGGAGACCGGCGTGCCGGTGCTCGACAGCTTCACCACCGGCACGATCTCCGACGACGAGGGCGAACGCGCCTGGCTGGTGTCCATCTACCGGCTGGAGGACCAGTCCGCCCGGGTGATCGGCGTCGCCGTGTCGGTGGTGGACGTGACCGAACAGCACCGGGTCTCGGTCTCCGCGGCCCACGCACGGCGCCGCCTGTCGCTGATCGCCGACGCCTCGGTGCGCATCGGCACCACCCTCGACCTGGACATCACCGCCCGGGAACTCGCCGACGTCGCCGTGCCGGAGATCGCCGACATCGCCGCCGTCGACGTCCTCGACACCGTCCTCACGGGCGGCCGTCCCGGCGACGGCCCCGACGAGCGGGCCGTGCGGTTCCGGGCGCTCGCGGTCAAGGCCGGCTACCGCACCCCCGCCGAGGACGCCGCCGACCCCGTCGGGGACGTCGCCCTGTACCGCACCGACCGGCTGGTGGCGCGCTGCGCCCGCACCGCCCGGCCCGTCCTCGTCCCGCACGTCACCCCGGAAGACCTGCCGCGCATCGCCCGCGACGAGGAGGCAGCCCGGCTGCTGGACGAGGCGGGGGTGCACTCGTACCTCGCCGTCCCGCTGATCGCCCGCAGCCAGGTCCTGGGCACCCTCGACCTCAAGCGCGCCCGCAACCCCGTCCCCTTCGGCCAGGACGACGTGCTCCTCGCCGCCGAGCTGGCCGCCCACGCCGCCGTGTCCATCGACAACGCCCGCTGGTACCAGCGCCAGCGCCACGCCGCCCTCGCCCTCCAGCGCCACCTGCTGCCGCAGCACCCGCCGGACGCCCCCGGCCTGGACATCGCCTACCGGTACCAGCCGGCCGGGGCCGCCGACGAGATCGGCGGCGACTGGTTCGACGTCATCCCGCTCACCGGCGACCGGACGGCGCTGGTCGTCGGCGACGTGATGGGCAGCGGCATCAACGCCGCCGCGACGATGGGGCAGCTGCGCGCCACCGCCCGGGCGCTGGGCCGCCTGGGCCTCGACCCCGCGACGGTCCTCACCCACCTCGACGCGGCCACCGCCGACCTCGGCGAGGCCATGGCCACCTGCGTCTACGCCGTCTACGACCCGCACACGCGGCTCTGCCACATCGCCACGGCCGGCCACCTGCCGCCGGTGCACCTGCGCCACGGGCGCCAGCCGAGGCTGGTCCAGCTGACCACCGCCGTGCCGCTGGGGGTCGGCGGCGTCCCCTTCCACACCACCGCGTTCACCCTGGACGAGGGCGACGAGCTGGTCCTGTACACCGACGGGCTGGTCGAGACCCGCGACCAGGACATCGACACCCGGCTGCTGATCCTGACCGACCTGCTGGCGGGCCCCCACCGGCCGATCGAGGAGACCTGCGACCTGCTGCTGTCGGCCCTGCGCCGCCCCGACACGCACGACGACGTCGCCCTCCTCATCGCCCGCGCCCACGCCTGAGGCCCGGGCCCGTGTCACGGGTGCGCGGGCCGGGAGCGGATCCTGGCGGTGAGCACGGCGACGTCGTCCTCGGCGTGGCGCGCGTCGAGGCCCGCCACCAGCGCGTCCACGGCCTCCGCCGCGCTCGCGCCGGCCGGCAGCCGCAGGGCCGTCAGCCGGGCCAGGGAGTCCTCGATGTCCTCGCCGCGCCGCTCCACGAGCCCGTCGGTGTAGAGGACCAGGGTGTCCTCGCCGGTGAAGGGGTGGGCCGCGGACTCGTACCCGCCCAGGCCCGTGCCGAGCGGCGGCCCGACCGGCACGTCCAGCAGCCGGCCGGTGCCGTCGGCGGCGAACACCGCGGGCGGCAGGTGGCCGGCGCAGGCGAAGAGGGCGGTGCCGCGCGCCGGGTCGACGCGGGCGAGCAGACAGGTGGCGGGACGGCGGGCCGCGTCCCCCGCGACCAGGGCGTCGAGCTGGCGCAGCACGCGGTGCGGGGCGAGTTCGGTGGAGGCCACCTCGCGCAGGGTGGAGCGGTAGGCGTTCATGTCCACGGCGGCGTCCAGGCCGTGGCCCATCACGTCGCCGACGACCAGCAGGGTCCGGCCGAAGTGCAGCCGGACCGCCTCGAACCAGTCGCCCCCGACCAGGGCGCTCGGTCCGACGGGCAGGTAGCGGCCGGCGATCAGCAGGTTGGGGTGGGGGCGGCCGGGGCCGGCGACGAGGGCCCGCTGGAGGTCGAGCGCGACGCGTTCGGTGGCGGCGAGGCGGCGGGCGTGGCGGACCTGCACGGCCGCGACCCGCGCCGCGAAGTGCAGGGCGGCGGCCTCGCGGTCGGTGAAGGCGGAGCCGGTGCGCACCGCGAGGAGGGTCCCGTACGAGGTCCCGTGCCGGGTCAGCGCCACGGACAGGCCGTGCACCGGGGAGGCCCCGGGGCGCAGGGTCCAGCTGCGCAGCGGGTGGCCCTCGTCGACCGCGCGGACGGCGGCCCGGCCGACGGGCACCGGAGCGGGGGCGCGGAGCAGGCCGACGGCTCCGGCCGCGGCGACCCGCTCGGTGCGGCCCTCGACGGCCAGGTCGACGGCGGCCGCGTCGGCCAGGGTGCGGAGGACGAACGCGGCGAGTTCCCGGCAGGTGGTGGTCTCGTCGTCGCCGGTGCCGATGGCCTCCAGGGTCTCGGCCGGCGACGGCGCCCGGTGCGGGTCCCCGTGGGGGGTCCGGCCGCTGGGGTGCCCGTCGCGATCCGACACGTGTCCTCCGTTCCCGCGCCCGGCCGGCGGCCCGGTGCGGGCCGTCGGCCGGTCCATTCCACCAGGCCCGGCGCGGTCGGCGGGGCAGCGCGCCGGTCGGTCACCTCGGCGGGGTCAGGTGCTCCCGGAGGAAGGTGTGCACGAGGGCCTCGTTGAAGGCGGTCTGCTGGTGGTCGGTGGCTCCGGCGTGGCCGCCGCCGAGGTGCTCGTGGAAGAGGACGGGGTGTCCGAGTTCCCGCAGCCGGGCGGCCATCTTGCGGGCGTGTCCGGGGTGGACCCGGTCGTCGCGGGTGGAGGTGAGCAGCAGCAGGGGCGGGTACGGGGGGCCTTCGGCGCTGATCCGGTGGTAGGGGGAGATGGCTTCGAGGTGGGGCCGGTCCGCCGGGTCGTCGGGGTCGCCGTATTCGGCGGTCCAGCTGGCTCCGGCGAGGAGCTTGTGGAAGCGGAGCATGTCGAGGAGCGGGACGTGGGCGACGACGGCGCCGAACAGGCCGGGTTCGCGGGTGAGCATGGCGCCCATCAGGAGGCCGCCGTTGCTGCCGCCCTCGATGCCGAGCTGGGCGGGGGTGGTGATGCCGCGGGCGGTGAGGTCGCGGGCGACGGCGGCGAAGTCCTCGTAGGCGCGGACCCGGTTGGCGCCGAGGGCGGCCTGGTGCCAGGCGGGCCCGTACTCGCGGCCGCCGCGGATGCCGGCGACGACGTACGTGCCGCCGCGGGCGAGCCAGGCCCGGCCGGTGACGGCGCTGTAGGAGGGGACCATGGAGATCTCGAAGCCGCCGTACCCGTAGAGCAGGGCGGGTCCGGGGCCGGGGCGGTCCTCGGGGCCGATGACGAAGTAGGGCACGCGGGTGCCGTCGGGCGAGGCGGCGAAGTACTGGCTGACGGTGAGCCCGGCCGTGTCGAAGAGGGCGGGGGCCTGCTTGAGGATCTCCAGGCCGGCGGTCCCGGCCACGCCCCGGTAGAGGGTGGAGGGCTGGAGGTGGCCGGTGACGTCGAGGAAG
Organism: Streptomyces sp. NPDC001594; assembly: GCF_042893675.1. Lineage (NCBI taxonomy): Bacteria > Bacillati > Actinomycetota > Actinomycetes > Kitasatosporales > Streptomycetaceae > Streptomyces > Streptomyces sp. NPDC001594. The sequence continues at coordinate 65,837 of NZ_JBIAVB010000012.1, forward strand.
TACTCGTCGCTCTCGTCCGGGTCGGTGCAGGTCACCGAGGCCGTCGACAGGGGCGGTACGCCGGTCAGCGGGGCACGGGTCCAGCCGTCCGGGGCGGGGGTGAGGAGCTCCAGGCGGGAGGAGACGTCGGCGCGGGTGCGCAGGATGAGGTGGTTGCGGGTCCAGCTGTAGCCGGCGAGGGCGGTGCGCTCGTCCGGGGTGAACAGGACCTGTGGGGTGCGGTCCCCGGCCCGGTAGGCGTCGAAGCCGAAGGCGAGGAGGCTGCCGGCGGGGTGTCCGAGCCAGGGTGAGCGGGGGTTGACGAGGAGCCACTCGCGGTGGACGCCGGTGACGGCGTCGTCCGGTACGTCGATCTTCTCCGGCGGGGCGGCGGGGTCCTCGGGGAGGAGGAACAGCTCCTGGTTCCAGAAGTCGATGCTGCGGGCGGCGAAGTCCCGTTCGAAACCGGGGGTGTGGTCGCGCCAGCCGGAGGCGGAGAGGTCGGTGGGGCGGCCCTGGTAGACGAGTTCGGCCTCGTGCAGGGGGGTGCCGCGGCGCCAGCGGCGGACCTGGAGGGGGTAGCCGGAGGGGGACAGGGTGCCGGGGCCGAAGTCGGTGCCGATCCAGAGGTGGTCTGGGTCGATCCAGCCGACGCGGGTCTTGGCCTCGGCGACGGTGAAGCCGTCCTCGACGAACTCCAGCGTCTCCAGGTCGAACTCGCGGACCACGCAGGCGTCGGCGCCGTCGCGGGACAGCATCACGAGGGCGTGGCGGTGCCCGGGGGCCAGGACGCTGCTGCCGGCCCAGGCCCACTGCTCGCCCTCGGCCGCGGCGAGCGCGTCCAGGTCGAGGACGGTCTCCCACCGGGGGTGCTCGGTGCGGTACTCCTCCAGGGTGGTGCGGCGCCAGATGCCGCGCAGCCGGTCGGCGTCCTGCCAGAAGTTGTAGAGGTGGGGGCCGCGCCGGACGGTGTACGGGATCCGGCCGTCGTCGTCGAGGACCTCGCGCACCTCGCGTTCCGTCTCCTTGAACGCGGGGGCGCCGGTCAGCGCGGCGACGGTCTCCGCGTTGCGCTCCCGCACCCAGGCGAGGGCGGCCTCGCCGGTCACGTCCTCCAGCCAGAGGTAGGGGTCGTCTTCGTGGTCGGCAGGGGGGCGCGGGGCTTCATCGTTCATTCCGCCGATTGTGCCGGACGCGGGCGGGGAGGACGGCTCGCGTTCAGGGGTTCGGGTTCGCTGGTGGGCCCGGGGCCGTCGCCCGGGCCGTCCGGCCGCGCGCGCCTACGGGTGGTGGAGGGCCTCCAGGCGGGCCAGGTCGTCCTCGGTCAGGCGCAGGGCGCCGGCGGCGACGTTGGATTCGAGGTGGGCGGGGTTGCCGGTGCCGGGGATGGCCAGCATGTGGGGTCCCCGGTGCAGGGTCCAGGCGAGGCGGACCTGTGCGGTGCTCGCCCCGTGGGCCCGGGCGACGGCCGCCAGTTCCTCGCTCTCGGCGGTGGCGGCGGGGCCGGCGCCGTGTTCGCGGCCGGCGGCGGCTATCGAGTAGAAGGGCACGAAGGCGATGCCCTGCTCGCCGCAGAACCGGACGAACGCGTCGTACTCGGGGCGCACGCCGATGCCGTACATGTTCTGCACGCACACCACGGGGGCGACGGTCCGGGCCTCGGCGAGTTGCTCGGGGGTGACGTTGGAGACGCCGAGGTGGCGGATGAGGCCGGCTTCGCGGAGTTCGGCGAGGGCGCCGAAGCGTTCGGCGACGGAGTCGGTGCCGAGGACGCGGAGGTTGACCAGGTCGAGGTGGTCGCGGCCGAGCTGGCGGAGGTTCTCCTCGACCTGGCCGCGCAGCTCGCGCGGGGTACGGGCGTGCTCGTCCCACTCCCCCCAGGGGGCGCGGCGCGGGCCGACCTTGGTGGCGATGACCAGGTCGTCCGGGTAGGGGCCGCCGAGCGCGCTCTTGATCAGCTCGTTGGCGGAGCGGAGGGGGGAGAAGTAGAAGGCGGCGGTGTCGATGTGGTTCACGCCGAGCTCGACGGCGCGGCGCAGCACGGCGATGGCCCGGGCGCGGTCACTGGGCACGGAGTCGGCCTGCAGGGCGGGGCCGTCCTGGGGCACGCGCATCGCCCCGAAGCCGAGGCGGTTGACCGGCATGTCCCCCAGGGTCCAGGTGCCCGAGGCGGCTGCGGTGATCGTTTCAGTGTTCATCCGGGGATGATCTCCCGCCCGGCGGGCTCCGCACCAGGGGTTTCGCGATTGCCCTGGCCGGGCGGGGTGGGGTCGGGGTCAGGGGGTGAAGGTCCAGTGTTGGGGCGGTAGGGCGTCGCAGGGGGCTCGGGTGACGGCGGTGGCGTGGGAGGTCAGGCATTGGGCGGCGTTGCGCAGGCTGCCGTCCGGGCCGGTCTGCCAGGTCTGGGCGGGGGTGCCCGCGCAGGGTTGGACGGTGATGCGGGCGGGGTCGGCGGCGTCGAGGCAGACGCCGTTCAGGCCCGTGAGGCGGCCGTCGTTCTGGAGGGTCCACCGCTGGTTGGGGCCGCCGTGGCAGGAGTAGAGGGTGGGCACGGTGCCGGGGGCGGTGGCGCTGTGGGGGAGGTCCAGGCAGGACGCGGAGGCGGCGTTGACGAGGGTGGCGTCGGAGGGGAGGGGGGTGGGGCGGCCGGTGAGGGTGAGTTCCGCGGCGCTGGTCCAGGGGCCTCTGTCGCCGGCCTCCGTGAGGGCGCGTAGTCGGAGGTAGCGGCCGGTTCGGGGGGCGAAGGTGAGGGATTTCGCGGTCGCGGAGTCGGCGAAGGTGCCGGTGGCGGCCGGGGTGCCCCAGTCGGTGGTGGTGTCGGAGACGTAGACCTCGTAGCCGCCGATCCGGCCGTTGACCCCGCCGTCCTGGCGCGGGAGGTAGCCGAGGCCGTCGACGGTGTAGCGGGCGCCGAGGTCGATCCGGATCTCGTGCGGCAGGGGGGCCGGCTTGTTGGCGGACCAGGCGGTGTGCCAGATGGTCGCGGGGTCGCCGTCGAAGGCGTTGGTGGCGGCGCCGTTCTCGGCCGCCGTCTCCTGGCTGTCGGCCGAGAGCAGGGTCCAGGCGGAGGAGGGGAGGGGGAACGAGGTGGCCGGGATCGGGTCGGCGGTGGGGACGCTGGTGCCGGTGGCCTTGACGGTGAAGGCGGTCGTGCGCGTTCCGGTCTTGGTCCAGAGGATGCCGCCCCGGTCGGCCGGGTCGAAGAACCAGCCGGTGGTGGCCGCGTCGTAGGCGGCCTTGCTCGCCAGACGGGTCAGGGGGGCGCCGTCCAGGGTGAGGGCGGTGGGCGCGGAGGCCACGTGGAGGGTGAACTCGTAGCCGCGGGAGGCGGGCCGGCCGGTGTAGCTGCCCGTGGGGGCGCCGACGGAGACGCTGACCGTGCCGGAGCCGCTCGCCGGGGCGGTGACGTCGACGCGCTGGCGGGCGTAGGCGCCGGAGGCGTAGGCGCGGGTGCGGCCGTCGTCCTCGTAGAGGTCGAAGGAGCTCGTGCCGCGGGGGTGGATGTCGTAGGTGAGGGTGGAGACGGGCTTCTCGCCGCCGTAGTTCATCTGCGGCCACATCGGGACGACGGCTCCGCCCTTGACGAAGAGGGGCAGGGTGTCGAGGGGGGCCTGGTAGCCGTTGAACCAGCCGGGGCCCGCGTACGTCTTGCCCGTCCAGTAGTCCGTCCAGGTCCCGGCGGGCAGGTAGATGCCGTCGCGGACGGAGGTGTCCGAGACGACGGGGGCGACGAGGAAGGAGTCCCCGGCCATGAACTGGCCGCTGGTGAGGTTGCCGCGGGCCACCGGGTCGTCGGGGTACTCCAGGACCATGGCGCGGGTGCTGGGGACTCCGGTGTCGTGGGCGACGCGGCTCATCGTGTAGAGGTAGGGCATCAGCCGCATCTTGAGCTGGAGGTACTTGCGGTTGACGGAGAGGTACGGCTCCGTGAAGCGCCAGGGCTGTTTGTCCTGGTAGCCGGCCGAGGGGTTGGTCGCGCCCCAGCCGGACATGGTCATGAAGGCGGGGGTGAAGGCCTTCCACTGGAGGTCGCGGACGTACGTCTTGGGGCTGCCGCCGAAGATGCCGTCGACGTCGCCGGAGGCGTAGTTGATGCCGGACAGTCCGGCTCCGGCGATGGCGGGGACGTGCCAGCGCATGTCGTCCCAGGTGCCGTAGGTGTCCCCGGTCCAGACGACGGCGTTGCGCTGGGTGCCGGCCCAGCCGTCGACGGTCCAGACGTAGCGGCGGGCGTCGGAGTTCTTCTCGATGCCGTCGACGGCCTGCTGGACGCCCTGGAAGGCGGTCTTGTAGCCGCCGCCGATCCAGGCCACGTCGGTCTTGACCCCGCGCGTGCCGGCCGTGCCCACCTCGTCGGCGATGGAGCCGAGGCCGGTGGAGGTCCACAGGCCGGTCTGGAAGCCCTTGGCCTTCAAGGCGTCGACCGTGGACTTCAGGGGCGCGGTGTAGCCGCAGCCGTAGCCGTCGTTGGGCAGGAACCAACCCGAGGGCATGTCGGCGGCCCGGGCGTCGGCGGCGTAGCCGACCACGTCGGGGGTGGTCTGGTGGCGGAGCCTGTTGTGGTCGCCCTGGTAGGCGGGGTTGGAGGCGTTGAAGCAGTCGGCGTTGCCGAGTTCGAAGCCCCACATCGGCGCCATGAAGGGTTTGCCGCTGACGTCGGTGTAGGCGTCGAGGACGGACTTGAGGGAGTCGCCGGTGAAGTACCAGGCGTCGAAGCGGTTCTCGTCGTGGGTGAGGGTGGTGGGCGAGTTGAAGGCGTACGAGCCGGGGGCCCAGGTGTTGCGCATGACGCCGTAGTCGTGGGTGGACATGTAGAAGGGGGCCGGGCTGGCGTTGTTCCCTTCGCGCCACTTGTTGTCGACGGCCACGGGGACGGTCTTGTCGCGCAGCGCCCATTCGCCCAGGCGCAGGCCGGTGCCGTAGAACTGCTCGTCGGCGGCGCGGGCGAGGGTCTGGACGGTCTTGCCGCCGCCCCACTTGGTGGGCTGGGTCTCCTGCCAGACGGGTGTGGAGTCGTCGGCGCGGTAGACGGAGAACAGCAGAGGGGACTTGTTGACGTGGATGGAGAGGGAGCCGGTGGTGATCCGGTAGAACGTGCCCGCGTCGGTGTAACTCGCGGCCACCGGGCCGAAGTCGGTGGTGGGGGCGAGGTCGGAGCCGGCCGGGTCGTCGGTGAAGGAGCCGTCCGGGGACAGCCAGAGCCGGAAGATGTCGGCGCGGGCTACGGACACCCGGGCCTTGGCGCCGCTGGTGGTGCTCACGGTGAAGGTGCCGCCCGACTGGGACAGGGCGGTGACCGAGCCGGCGGTGGAGGACGGGGCGGCGGGTGCGGCCGCCGCGCGGGCGGTGGCCGGGCCGGCCGCCGAGAGGCCCGCGACGGCCAGGGCCCCGGCGAGCAGGGCCGCGAGCCGGCGGCGGGCCCGGGGGCGGGGGTGCGGCTGGCGGGGGTGCGGGGGGTGGGCGTCGCGGGTGCGGGGGTGGCCGTGCCTCGTGGTCGGTCTCGTCGTGCTCGACGGAGGGGTCTGACTCATGGGGCAGCTCCTCGTGCGGTCCGGATGGCGGACTACCGCTTTGGCATGCACCCGGAAAGATAGCGACCCCGGCGGAGTTGGTGAAGGAACTTGCTCGAAGTGGCGCGTGACCGCGCACTTTCGAGCAGCGGGTGGGTGTCCGTACCCTGGCCGGGAAACGGCGTTTGGACGGTTCCCGGCCAGGGCACGGGGCGGCTGGGTAGAAGTCCTCGCGCAGTACCTGGTGTTCGGCGCCCTCGGTGCGGTCGAAGGTGAAGTCGAAGTGCCGGTCGGGCAGGAAGTCCAGGGTGAGGTCCTGGGTGATCGTGAGGTAGGGGACCTTGTCCTGAAGTCCCCGTCCGGCCAGGGTCCGCTTGGCGGCTATGCGGATGGCCGGGGAGATGTCGATGCCGTAGTAGTGGCCCGGGGCGAGGCCGGGTCGTGGTCCGGCGCGTGGTACGGATCGTTCACGCCGTGTCCTCTCTCGACGTTCCGGGCGCGGGCCGTCCAGTCGGCGAGGGCGGTGCGCGGGGGCGAGTCCGGCGCCGTCTCGGGGTGGGAGAGCGAGCGCCGGACGAAGGTGCCCGCGCCGGGGCGGGGTTCGACGAGGCCCTCGCGTTCGAGTTCCCGGTACGCCTTGAGCACGGTGTCGGGGTTGATCGCGGTGGCCGCGACCACCCCACGGGCCCGTCGGCAGCCGGTCCCCCACCGGGGGTGGTGGGAGGCGGCGGATATGACCGAACGGTCACAGCCCGTCGGGCACGGAACGCGGGGGCCGGGTCGAACATCTAGGTGATCAGCGGGCCGGAGACGGCCATGCCGACATGACGGCGAGACCGGCACGGCCGGGTGTGAACAGCAAGGTGGACGTGGATGAAGGCGGAAACGGTGTCGGGCGGCGACGGAACCCTTGCCCTGGCCGGGCGGGAACGGGGCGGGGCGGACCCGGGCCCGGAGCGGGATGCCGACCCCGCCGCGGAAGGCGCGCCGTCCCCTGCCGCACCCGAGGACACGGACTCCGCCGCGCAGGAGACGGAGCCTCAGGCAGACGACACCTCCGCCGTGACGGCGCGGAAGCCGGCCGGCGCCGACGCGCCGGACACCGGGCGGGAGCCTGCCGGAACGCAGACGGCGCCGGGTGACGGTGCCGAGGGCGAGGGCGAGCCGGCTGACGCCGCCGCCGCACGGGAGGGCGCGGGACCGGGGGCCGATGACGGCCTTGCCCCGGGTGGGCCGGAGCAGACCGACGACGCCGCCGCCGCACGGGAGGGCGCGGGACCGGGGGCCGATGACGGCCTTGCCCCGGGTGGGCCGGAGCAGACCGACGGCGATGCCCAGGTCGGGCGGAAGCCCGCTGGTACGGAGACCGCACCGGCCGGCGACGAGCGCGAGCCGGCCGAGGGCACCGCGCCGTCGGCCGAGGCCCAGGACGCCGACACCGACACCGCGGCCGAGGCGGAGCTCGACGGCGAAGCCGCCGACCGGGAGGGCACCGCCCCGGAGCTGCCGACCCCGGGAGGGGAGGAGCCCCGCCGCGTCCCGGACGCCGCCGCCTCCGAACCCCCGGCCGGGGACGGTGCCCGTGCCGAGAAGGCGTCCCGTCCCGCGCAGGACGAGGCCCCCGGCCGGAAGCCGGCGGCCGAACCCCGGGACGCCGACCGCGCCGAGCCGGCGGCAGGTGCCGACACCCCGGGCGGACCCGGACCCGCGGAACGGCCTACGGCCGACGGCGCGGGCCCCGACGCCGCTGCCGGAGAGCGGGGGGCCCGTACCGCGAACGACACGGAGCCGGAGGGGAGCGAACAGCGGGGCTCCGGGGCCGGCGGCCCCGGCCCGCAGGCGGACGAGGACCCCGCGGCGCCCGCCGGCGGTTCGGCGCCCGTGCGCCGTCCCGCATGGGCGAAGCGGGACGAGCACCCGGACGGCACCGCACCGGCCCCTCGCCCCTCGTGGGCCAAGGGCGACGACGGGCGTCCCGAAGACGGACAGCGGGACCCCCGCCGCCCCGCCGGGGCCGAAGGCGGCCCGGCCTCCACCGAGCGGCAGCGCAAGAGCGAGGGCGAGGGTGAGGGCGAGTCCCGGGACCGCCCGACGGGAGAAGGGGGCGAGCCCCCCGAGCGGCGGAAGGACACGGCAGGCGGCCGGGCGGCCAAGACGCACGTCGGCCCCGTGCCGGCGCGGCCGCACGTCCCCGAGCGCACCAGCGAGTTCGCCGCACCCGCGGCCCGCCCGTCCGCCCCGGTGCTGGAGCCCACCCGGGAGACCCCCCGCCCGGCCCTCGACCTGCTCGCCGAGCTCACCAACACCCCTCCCCCACCGGAGACCCCGAGCCGTACCCTCACGCGCCGCGTCAAGGTGTGGACCCCGATCGTCCTGCTGCTCGGGGCTGCCGTCGCGGGCGGCCAGATGCTCCGCCCGCTCCCGGCGCCGCAGCTCGTCGCCGCGCAGGACTCGGTCACCCTGGACGGCACGCTGTCCCTCCCCTGGCCGGCCAAGGGGCAGGGGGCCGTCCGCTTCCCCGGGTCCGGTGAGATCGCCACGTTCGGCGAGCAGAAGCCCATGCCGACGGCCAGCATGGGGAAGGTGATGACGGCGTACGTCATCCTCAGGGACCACCCGCTGCGCAAGGGCGAAGCCGGTCCCCTCGTCGAGGTCGACGCGAAGGCGGTCGCCGACGGCCACGCCCAGGACGAGTCGACCGTCTCCACCCTCACCGTCGGGCAGAAGCTCGGCGAGCTCGACCTGCTCAAGATGCTGATGCTTCCGTCCGCCAACAACGTGGCCCGCCTGCTGGCACGTTGGGACGGCGGTGAGGAGGCCTTCATCGCGAAGATGAACGCGGCGGCCCGGGACCTCGGGATGCGCGACACCACGTACACGGACCCCAGCGGTCTGCAGTCCAGCACCGTCAGCACGGCCGTCGACCAGCTCAAGCTCGCCGAGGCGGTGATGCGGGACGAGGCCTTCCGCTCGATCGTCGAACTGCCCAGCGCCAAGATCCAGGGGCTGCCCGAGGCAATCAAGAACAGCAATACGCTCGTGACCGCGGACGGGCACGTCAAGGGAATCAAGACGGGGTCCAGCACCCCGGCCGGCGGCACCCTGATGTGGGCCGCGGAGAAGCAGGTCGGCGACGAGACCCCGTTGATCCTCGGCACGCTGATGGACCAGCACGCGCCCCCTCCGGACGTCAATGCCTACGACAGCCTCCAGCTGGTGCTGAAGAACAGCGGCAAGCTCGTCGAGGCCGTCCGCAAGGCCCTCGCCTCGACCCCCGTGATCCACAAGGGGCAGACGGTCGGCTACGTCTCCGACGGACTCGGCGGCCGGACCCCGCTCGTGGCCGCGAAGGACCTCTCGGTGATCGGCGTGCCGGGCCAGAAGCTGCGGCTCACGCTGGGCACGGCGGCCGGCAAGTCCGTGCCGCACGAGGCCAGGGAGGGCACCGAGGTGGCGCTGCTGACGGTCGGCGACGGCCTGGGCGCGAAGACCGTCCCGGTCGCGGTGGGCGAGCGGCTGGCGGAGCCCTCGTTCGGCACCCGGGTGACCCGGCTCTCCTGACGCCCCGTCGCCCTGCCGCCGGACCCCCGGCCCGGCGGATCGTGACGCCGCCTACGGGGTGGCGATGACCAGCAGGGTCCGGGCCGGGGCGGTGCTTCCTGCCAGGCCGCAGCGGTGGGGGACGTCGCCGCGGTGATGGGCGCTCTGGCCGGCCCGGAGGGTCAGGGGGTCCTCGCCGCGGACCTCCAGGACGATCTCGCCCTCCAGCACGTAGAGGAAGTCCTCGCCCGGGTGCTCGAACCACCCCCGTTCGCCCTGCCCGGGCTCGAAGTGGTGCTCGTACGCCTCCATCAGCCCGCTGCGGCCGCCCGGGATGAGGACCCGCGCCACCTGGCCGGCGGTCTCGGAGACGCGGATGACCTGGGGGTCGCTCTGATGGCTGATCACGCCCGGGCGCTCCGGGGGCCGCAGGAAGGTGCCGGGGGCCACGTCCAGGGCCTCGGCGATGCGGTAGATCGAGCTGAGGCTCGGGGTGGTCAGGCCGCGTTCCAGCTGGCTGAGGAAGGGCTGCGAGAGTCCTGAGCGGGTGGCCAGTGCGGCCATGGAGACGCGGCGTGCCGTGCGGCAGTCGCGGATCGCCTGGCCGACCTCGATCGCTTCGGGCGTGGGTTCGGTTCGGGGTCGGGACACGCTGGCGAACGTACCCCATCGGTTCCGGGGCCCCGGGTGGCGGCCGGAGGTTTCGTACTCCTGCAACAACCCGTTCATAAGCGTGGTCAATTATTGACCTCACTTATGGACGACCCCCCGAGGAGTACGACCGTGCACGCCACCCCCTCCCCCGCCGGCCGGGCCGGCCCCGCCCTGGCCGCGGCCTGCGCCGTGCTCGCGCTCTGGTCGCTGGCGGCCTGGTCCGGTGCGGTGGCTCCGGGGCTGCTGCCCGGCCCGGCCGCCACCGCGGCGGCGCTGGCCGACGGCGTCCGCAGCGGGGTCCTCTTCTCCGACCTCGGCGCGAGCCTCGCCCGCGCCGGCCAGGGTTTCGCGCTGGGCGCGGTGGCCGGCGGTGCGCTCGGGTTCGCCACCGGGTACCTGCCGAGGCTGTCGGCGGCCGTCACCCCGGTGGTCTCGTTCCTGCGCCCGATCCCCGCCATCGCCCTCGTGCCCCTGGCCACGGCCTGGTTCGGGATCGGCGAGAGCGCCAAACGGCTGCTGATCGCGTACGCCGTCGCCCTCGCGGTCTGGCTCTACGTCCACGACGGGGTCTCCCGCGTGCCGGTCTCGCACCTGCGGGCCGCCCGCACGCTCGGGGCGCCGCTGCACCGCCGGTTCACCGAAGTGCTGCTGCCCGCCGCCGCCCCCGCGCTGCTGGCGGCGCTGCGCTACGGGGCCTCGGTCGCCCTGCTGGCCCTGGTCGCCGCCGAACTGGGCGGCGCGGACAGCGGACTGGCGTACCGGCTCCAGGTGGACGGCCAGTTCCTGCGGGTGGACCGGATGTTCGCGGGGCTGATCGTCCTCGGCCTGCTCGGAGTGGCGGCCGACCTCGTACTGGCCGCCGTCGGACGCCGCTTCGTGCACTGGAGCGCGTCATGAGCCGGGAAGTGCGGCTGGAGGGGCTGTCGGTGGGGTACGGGTCCGGCGCGCCCGTACTGGAGCCGACGGACCTGGTGTTCCCGGCGGGCTCGTTCACCGCTCTGCTGGGGCCCAGCGGCTGTGGGAAGTCCACGGTGCTGGGGGCGGTGGCCGGCTTCGTCCGGCCGACGGCGGGGCGGGTGACGGCCGGTTCGGTACCGGTGCGGGAGCCGGGGCCCGAGCGGGGCGTGGTCTTCCAGCACTACGCGCTCTTCCCGTGGCGCACGGCCCTCGGCAACGTCGAGTTCGCGCTGAAGCGGCTCGGGCTGTCGCGGGCGGAGCGCCGCGAGAGGGCGCTGGCCGCGCTGGAGGAGGTCGGCCTCGCGGACGGGGCGCGCAAGTACCCGGCCCAGCTGTCGGGCGGCATGCAGCAGCGCGTCGCGCTGGCCCGCGCGCTGGCCGCGGAGCCGGAAGTCCTGCTGATGGACGAGCCGTTCGGGGCGCTGGACGCCCTGACGCGGGGCCGGATGCAGGAGCTGCTGCGGGAGCTGTGGCGGCGCAGGGGCACGACGGTGCTGTTCGTGACGCACGACATCGACGAGGCCCTGGCCCTGGCCGGGCGGGTGGTGGTGCTCGGCGGCTCGCCGGGGCGCGTCCTGGCCGACCACCCGGTCCCGCCGGGGCCCGCGGACCCGTCCCTGCGGACCCTGATCGCCGGACACCTGGGCACGGAGTGACCCCGCCACGGCCGGCCGCCGTCCCGTCCTCCCGGACCGGACTGCCGGGCTGCCGGGCTGCCGGGCTGCGCAAGGCGGCCCGGACCGTTCCCCCGCCACGCCCTGACCACACACCCCGGGCCACGCCCGGCCCAAGCGCACCGGCCGTACCCCGTTCCGGCCGGACGCCCCCACCCGCCGAATTCCTCTTCCCCACCCCCGAAAGGACCCCGTCCCATGCCCCGACCCCGACCCCGCGCGGCCGCCGCCGTGCTGCTCGCCGCCGTCCTGTCCCTGTTCGCCACCGCCTGCGGAAGCGGCGGCGCCGACGGCGGCGCGGGCTCCGGCGGGCGTCACCGCGTCACCATCGCCGGGAGCGACCAGCTCGGCGGGGCGCCCGTGTACCTCGCGCAGGAGCGGGGGCTGTGGGCCGCCGACGGGGTGGACGCCACCCTGACCACCCTGCCGACCGGGCGTGACGCGCTGAACGCCGTACTCGGCGGGCAGGCCGGGTTCGGGGTGGTCGGCGACCTCCCCGCCGTGACGGCGGCGCTCGGCGGGCGGGACGTTCGGATCGTCGCCGAGCTGTCCCGGTTCGCGGACTGGCGGCTGCTGACCCGTACCGACCACGGGGTCACCGGATTCGCCGCGCTCAAGGGGCACAAGGTCGGGGTCCCGCAGGGCACCAACGTCGAGTACGCGCTGAGCCGGATGCTCGCCTCCGCCCAGCTGACGGCCGCCGACGTCACGGTGGTCAACCTGGCCCCGAACCAGGTGCCCGCCGCCCTCGCCCGCGGTGACGTCGACGCCGGGGTGACCTTCCCCGGCTTCTACGAGGCCGCCCGCACCGCCCTCGGCGAGCGCTACGCCGAACTCCCCTTCACCGGCTACACCGCCCGCACCCTGCTCGTCGCCGGTCCCGGCGCGGACGACGCCGCGGCCACCGCCGTCCTGCGCACGGTGGTGCGCGCGCGGCAGGCCGGCGAGGCCGACCCGGCCGGCGCCCGGAAGGCGGTCGTGGCGCAGGCCAAGGGAGCGCTCCAGCCCGGCTACGTCGAGGCCTTCCAGCCCCGTTACGCGTACGGCCCGAGCCTGAGCCCCGAACTCCTGGCGCAGCTGGCCGACGAGGCCGCCTGGGCCAAGGCCGCCCAGGCGCTCGCGGGCCCCGCCGACCCGCAGTCCCTCCGTACGCGGCTGCGTCCCGCCCCGCTCCGGGCCGCGGACCCCGCCGCCGTCACCCTCACCGACTGACCCCGACCGACCGACCCCGACTCACCCCGACCGACCGGCCCCGACCGGCCGGCACCCTCGAAGGCAGAAGGAAACGCCATGACCGTCGACCAGAACACCCTCCGCCGCCGCGGCACCGGCCTGCGCGCCCACGATCCCGGGCGCAGCTACGGCGGCTACACCCTCTACACCCCGATCGCCGGCGACGGCCGGATCCACCTCGTCGACATCGAGGGCAAGTCCGCCCACACCTGGAACTCCCCACACCCGCCCGGCCGCCAGGCCCAGCTGCTCCCGAACGGGAACCTCTTCTACGCGGCCAAGGACACCTCGAGCCCGACCCTCTTCCCCATCTGGGACGTCTACCACGGCGGCATCCTCCAGGAGCTGGCACCCGACTCGACGGTGCTGCGCGAGGTCCGCCACCCCTTCCACCACCACGACGCGTCGGTCCTGCGCAACGGGAACCTGCTGATCACCACCGTCGAGCCGCTCGACCCGGCCGACGCGGCCCGCATCCGCGGCGGCATCCCCGGCTCGGAGGCGCCGGGCGGGGTGGTCTACGGGGACGTGGTGTACGAGCTGACCTGGGAGGGCGAGACCGTCTGGCGCTGGGCGGCGATCGACCACCTCGACCCCGAGGAGGTGCCGCTGAACCGGCACTTCGCCCGCGAGCACTGGCCGATGGCCAACACCGTCAACGAACTGGCCGACGGCGGGATCGTGGTGGGCTTCCGCAGCGCCTCGACGACCGTGGCCGTGGACCGCGCCGACGGCTCTGTCCGCTGGAGCATCGGCCCCGACGTGCTGGCGCAGCAGCACCATCCGCACGAGCTGCCGGGCGGGAACATCCTCGTGTTCGACAACGGGACGTATCGGGACACGACGTCGGTGCCGTACTCGCGGGTACTGGAGCTGGATCCGGCCACGGGTGAGCAGGTGTGGTCGTACGAGGACAACCCGCCGCAGAACTTCTACAGCCCGTACATGTCCAGCGCGCAGCGGCTGCCGAACGGGAACACGTTCATCGCCGAGGGCTCCTTCGGCCGGCTCTTCGAGGTGACCCCGGAAGGGGATGTGGTCTGGGAGTTCGTCGTCCCGGAGTTCGGCTCCTTCAGCGAGGGGACGGGCCTGGAGTCCTCGCGCGGTGCGCAGAACTCGGTGTTCCGCGCCTACCGTTACGCCGCCGAGCAGCTGCCCTGGCTCTGACGGCCCCGGGCGCGCGGCGAGGCGTTCCACCGGCGGGATCCGGCCACCCGGGTCCCGCCGGGCGGCCGTCCGCGGCCCCGAGGGGGGCACCGGCGGCCGGGCGGGGGTGGCCGGAAGCAGACCAGGCCGGATGAACGGGACCTTACGGGCTGGTAACTTGCGCGAGTCGATCAAGGCCGGAGCGCGGATCCCTCCCGGTACCGCGCCTTCCGGTCCGAGCCACCCCCCTTACCTAGGAACCACATTGGCACGCACCGTCCGCACGACGGCCCTCTCGCTCGCGCTCCCCTTCGCCCTGCTCCCCGCCGTCCCGGCCTTCGCCGACTCCTCCCCCACCCCGCACCTGGACTCCGTCGAGCAGGCCGTGCGCCAGTCCTCGCCCGGCCTTGAGGGCTCGGTCTGGGAGCGCACCTCGGGCAACCGCCTCGGCGCCTCCGCTCCCGGCGGCTCCGACTGGCTGCTCCAGACGCCCGGTTGCTGGGGCGACGCCTCCTGCTCCGACCGTCCGGGGTCGCGCCGGCTGCTGGACAAGATGCGCGAGGACATCGGCAGGGCGAAGCAGAGCGTGGACATATCCACGCTGGCGCCCTTCCCCAACGGGGCCTTCCAGGACGCGATCGTGGCGGGGCTGAAGGAGTCGGTGCGGCAGGGCAACCGCCTCCAGGTGCGCGTCCTGGTCGGCGCCGCGCCGGTCTACCACGCCAACGTGATCCCGTCCTCCTACCGTGACGAGCTGATCGGCAAGCTGGGTCCGGCGGCCGCGGACGTCACCCTCAACGTGGCGTCGATGACGACCTCGAAGACCGGGTTCTCCTGGAACCACTCCAAGCTGGTCGTGGTCGACGGCGGAGCCGTCATCACCGGCGGCATCAACAGCTGGAAGGACGACTACCTCGACACCGCGCACCCGGTGAACGACGTGGACCTGGCGCTGTCGGGCCCGGCCGCGGGCTCCGCCGGCCGCTACCTCGACACCCTGTGGGACTGGACCTGCCGCAACAAGAGCAGCTGGTCCACGGTCTGGTTCGCGTCCTCGAACGACGCCGGCTGCATGCCCACCCTCCCCCGGCCCGCCGCTCCGGCCGGCGGCGGCGACGTCCCGGCCCTGGCGGTGGGCGGCCTGGGGGTGGGCATCCGCGACCGGGACCCGGTCTCGGGGTTCAACCCGGTCCTGCCCACCGCCTCCGACACCAAGTGCGGCATCGGGGTGCACGACTACACCAACGCCGACCGGGACTACGACACGGTCAACCCGGAGGAGAGCGCCCTGCGCGCGCTCGTCGCCAGCGCCAAGAGCCACGTGGAGATCTCCCAGCAGGACCTCCACGCGACCTGCCCGCCGCTGCCCCGCTACGACGTCCGCCTCTACGACACCCTGGCCGCGAAGCTGGCCGCCGGGGTCAAGGTGCGCATCGTCGTCAGCGACCCGGCCAACCGCGGGGCGGTCGGCAGCGGCGGCTACTCGCAGATCAAGTCCCTCGCCGAGGTGGGCGACGCGCTGCGCGGCAGGCTGACCGCGCTGACCGGGGACGAGCGCACGTCGAAGGCGGCGATGTGCCAGAACCTGCAGCTCGCGTCGTTCCGGGCCTCGGACAAGGCGACGTGGGCGGACGGCAAGCCGTACGCCCAGCACCACAAGCTGGTTTCCGTGGACGACGCGGCCTTCTACATCGGTTCGAAGAACCTGTACCCGTCCTGGCTCCAGGACTTCGGCTACGTGGTCGAGAGCCCGGCGGCCGCGCGGCAGGTGGCGGACTCGCTGCTGGCGCCGCAGTGGAAGTACTCACAGGCGACCGCGACGTACGACTACGCGCGCGGCCTCTGCGGGAACTGACGGGCCGGGAGCCCGGGTCAGCGCCTGCGCTGGCCCGGGGTGGCCGCCGTGAGCAGCAGCGCCTCGGAGACCAGGCGCGCTCCCCGGGAGAGCCGGCCGAGCTGTTCGAGCTCGATGGCGTACATCCGGATGGTGTTCTCGATGACCGACTCGGCGACGCCCATGGTCGGCAGCTCGGCCCGGCTGGTGTGCAGGGCCACGCGGACCGCGCGCATCTCGTGCTGGAGCTGGAGCTGTACGTGCCGGGCGAGCAGGGCGTGGTGACGGGTCAATGTCAGGTAGCTGCCGTAGCGGGCCGGGAGGAGGTCGCGCAGCCAGCGCGTGGCGCTGCGCTCCCAGTCGTGCGTGCCGGGGGCCTTGACCTGGAGGGGCCAGTCCGGGCTGCGCGTGAGGGTGGCCGTCTGGGGCATTCTCGTCACTTCCGAGGGGTGTGGACTCTGATCGAGAGACTGCAGAAGGGGGGCGGCCTCGGCCCAGGGGTTGACCGAGGCCGCCAGGGGCGCTCCTCCGGGGGATCCGTAAGCCCTGACCCGACACCCGGTTCCGCCGTGAGGAGGTTCGGCGTACTGGGTGCCTGTTCGAGGCGGGCGCGGGGAACGTCCGCCTTGGCGTCGATGGGATCCGGAGCGCCTGCGTCAGTAAACATATATACCGTCGAGTAAGCAAGGGTATGAAAAATTTCATGCATACCCGAGGTGTGAATATCCCTGGTTCACAGGCGGTGAAATCCACCCCTACAGGAAGAAACCGTGCTGGTCGGCGGCCTGCTCGTACTGTTCGAGCCGGGCCTGGGTCCGCTCGGGGTCGGCGTCGGCCATGGCCTGGAGCAGGGCCGCGGAGAGCATGCCGGGGGCCGCGTAGGAGTCGAAGACCAGGCGTGAGCCGGTGCCGGAGGTCAGCACCACGTCGGCCTCCTCGACCAGCGGGCCCACCGTGGGGTCCGTGATCAGGACCACGCGCAGGCCGGTGCTGCGGGCCGCCCGCAGCGCGGCCAGGGTCTCGTTGGCGTGCCGGGGCATGGCAAAGGCCAGCACCCAGCTGCCGCCCGCCGCCCGCGACTGGAGCAGGGCGTCGTAGGCCACGCTGCCGCCCCGGGTCACCAGGCGCACGTCGGGGTGGATGCGGCGGGCCGCGTAGGCGAAGTACTCGGCGAGGGAGACGGAGATCCGCAGGCCCAGGACGGTCAGCGGGACGGAGCGGGCCAGGTCGCGGCCGATGCCGAGCACCCGGTTGGTGTCGGCGAGCAGGCGCCGGACGCTCTCCAGGTTCTCGATCTCGGCGTCGACGGCGGCCTGGAGCTCGTTGTGGCGGATCTGCTCGCGGGTGTCGGCGGTGCCTCCTGCCACGGCGCTCAGCGCCATCGGCTGGAGCACCTCGCGCAGGGCCGGATAGCCGCTGAAGCCCAGGGAGGCGGCGAACCGGGTCACGGAGGGCTGGCTGACCCCGACCCGCTCGGCGAGTTCGGTGATGGACAGGAACGCCGCCTCGGTGAGGTGGTCGATCAGGTACTGGGCGATCCGCCGCTGGCCCGGGGAGAGGCGGCGGCCGTCGAACAGCGCGAGGAGCCGGTCGGCCGCCGGCTTCTCCCGCTCCGGGGGCGGGCTCTGGCCGGGCGTGATCGCGGCCGCCTGCGCGCGTGCCTGCTGCCCCGATGACACCGGCGGCCTCCTTCTCACGTCACTCTCCCCCCAACATAGCCCACGCTCCGTGGCCGGATGATCGTCCGGCAGGGCCCGGGGCACCCCGCGGGTGCGCCGCACCGGTACGCGGTACCGGTGCGGCGCCGGTTCAGCCCTGGGGCCGGGTGGGACGGCCCGAACCCCTGGTCAGGGTGTAGCCGTAGATGCCCGCGAGGGCGCCGAGCACCCCGCCGGCGGCGGTCCACAGCCAGCGGTCGGACCACCAGCCGCCCGACCAGCCGCCCTCCGGGGCCCGCGCCTCGCGCTGCGCCTCCGAGGCGCCCGCGATGCCCGGGACCAGCGGCGCGCCCAGGGCGGAGTCCACCATCTGCGCCCCGCCGGTGTCCTTCGCCTCGGCCTCGACCTGGGCCTTCACGGGCAGGCCGTGGTCGTCCTCGGGCACGCCGACGACCGTCAGGCGGACGTAGTAGCTGCCCGGCAGCGGGTCGTCCGACCAGGGCTCGGCCCCGGAGCGGACCGTGCGCAGGGTGCAGGAGAGCTCCGCGGTGGCGGCCTCCTTGGCCACCGCCACGTGCTGGTTGCCGTAGGTGCAGGGCTGGCGGCGGCGCAGGCCGTCGTACAGGTCGAGCTGCCAGGTCTGGGCGCCGTGCCGGGACGCGGACTCGGGCAGCGTCACGGTGGCCCGTACGGTGAGCCGCTGGCCGCTGTCGGCGGGCACCGCCCAGTACAGGTAGTCGCCGGTGGACGCCGCGGCGGTGGCCTTCTGGCCGGGCCGGAAGAGGGCCGCGGTGCGGAAGCCCGTGCCCGCCTCGGTCGGGGCGCCGCCGTCCTTGCCGGTGCTCCCGCCCGCGCTGGGCGTGGGGGTCGGGGCGGCACTGGCGGCGGCCGCCGGGGCCAGCAGGGCCGCGCCCGCGAGGAGGGCGGCGGCCAGGGTGCGTACGGTACGCATCAGTTGGTCCTCCAGACGGAGATGCGCCAGCGCGAGATCCAGCCCCAGACCAGGCCGGCGAGCAGGCCGGTGAGGACCAGCAGGCCGAGCAGCCACCAGCCGCGGCCGAGGCCGAAGGAGGCGATGTCGGAGCCGCCGTCGGGCCCGTCGACCAGGTCGACGGTCAGCTCGACGGGCATGCCGGGGGCGGTCTTGACGGCCGGCCCGGCGGAGAAGGAGTTGCTGACCTGGAGGCAGACGGTCTCGGGCTTGTCCTCCTCGTCCCCGTCCGCTCCGGCCTTCGGGTAGCGCAGACCGGTGGAGATCACGTCGGTGCGGCCGTCGCCGGCCTCGGAACCGCGGACGATCTCCCGGCCGTGGGCGGTGGTCGCGCGCAGCAGGATCCCGTAGTCGTTGTTGACGGCCCGGTCGGCGCCGATGCTCACCGAGGCGCGCAGTTCCTGGCCGGGGCGGACGTCGACCTTGTACCAGCGGTGCTCGCCGAAGGTCTCGCGGTCGCTGTAGAGGCCCGCCTTCAGCGCCGGGGCGTTCTCGCAGCTCTTGGCGCCCTCGGTGGCCACCGGGGTGGCGACGGGGTCGGCGGCCCGGGTGACGAGCTGTCTGACCCTGCCGGAGAGTTCGGCGGTGTGCGCGACGGAGGTGTAGGTGCCTCCGGTGGCCTCGGCGATGCAGGTCAGCTGGGAGCGGGTCTTGGCGTCGGGGACGAGGCCGAGGGTGTCCACGACCAGGTGGATGCCCTTGGCGGCGATCTCGCGGGCCACTTCGCAGGGGTCGAGCGGGGCGCAGGTGTCCTCGCCGTCGGTGATGAGCACGATCCGGCGGGTGGCGTTGCCCCCGTCCAGGTCCTGGGCGGCGGCCTGGAGGGCCGGGCCGATGGGGGTCCAGCCGGTCGGGGCGAGGGTGGCGACGGCGGTCTTGGCCTCGGTGCGGTTGACCGTGCCGACGGGGTAGAGCTGCTTGGTGTCCTTGCAGCCGAGCGCCCGGTCCTCGCCCGGGTAGGTGGCCCCCAGGGTCCTTATGCCCAGGCGGACTTCGTCGGGTACCGCGTCGAGGACCTCGTTGAAGGCCTGCTTGGCAGCGGCCATGCGGGACTGGCCGTCGATGTCGTTGGCGCGCATGGAGCCGCTGGCGTCGAGCACGAGCTCGACCTTGGGCGGCTCCTTGGCCGGCCCGTCGGCAGCGGCGGCGGTCTGCGGGAGGAGTCCCGCGCTCAAGGCGACGAACAGGCCGAAGGCCCCGGCCGCCAGCCGTTTTCTTGTGATCATCGCCGGATCGTATTGAGGATCCGGGCGGGAGGCCAAACCGTGTTCCGGCGGGCGGTCTTCGCCGCCGCCGGGCGCCCCCGCGCGGGTGCGGGGCGCGGCGGCGGCCGCCGCTACCAGCGCACGGGAAGGTTCCTGACGCCGTGCATCAGGCTGCCCGGGAGCCAGGCGAGGGGTCCGGCGGAGGGGTCGAGGGCCAGGTCCGGGAAGCGTTCCAGCAGGCCGCGCAGGGCGATGGCGCCCTCCATGCGGGCGAGGGGCGCGCCGATGCAGAAGTGCAGTCCGTGTCCGAAGGCGAGGTGGCCGCCGGTGGGGCGGCGGATGTCGAACACGTCGGGCTCGGGGAAGCGTTCGGGGTCGCGGCCCGCCCCGGCCAGGGAGACCAGGACGACCTGGCCGGGCGGGATGGGCGTGCCGCCGATCTCCACCTCCTTGGCGGTGTAGCGGTAGGTGGCGTTCTGCACGGGGCCGTCGTAGCGGAGCATCTCTTCGACGGCCCCGCCCAGGAGTCCGTCGTAGTCGGCGCGGAGGGCGGCCAGTTGGTCGGGGTGGGCGAGGAGGGCCCGTACGCCGTTGGAGATCAGGTTGACGGTGGTCTCGTGGCCGGCGACCAGCAGCAGGTAGGCCATGCCGATGAGTTCGTCCGGGGAGAGGGAGTCGCCGCCCTCGTCGCGGGTCCGGATCAGGGCGCTGAGCAGGTCCTCGCCGCCGTCTTCGGCCTTGGCCTCGACCAGGTCGGCGAGGTAGGCGCTCAGGTGCTGGTGGGCCTCGTTGCCCGTGGTGCCGGGTTCGGGGGCGACGACGTCGGTGGACCAGCGGTGGAAGCTCTCGCGGTCGAGGTCGGGGACGCCGAGGAGCTCGCAGATCACCGTCATGGGCAGCGGGAAGGCCAGGTCCCGGACCAGGTCGGCGGTGCGGCCGGGGCGGGCGGCCATCGCGTCGAGGAGGCCGTCGGTGACCCCCTGGACGCGCGGGCGCATCGCCTCCACCCGGCGGGAGGTGAACTCGCGGGCCACCAGGCGGCGCAGCCGGGTGTGGCGGGGCGGGTCGGACTCCAGCATGTTGGTGTTGGCGGCGGTGGGCTCGATGTCGGGGAACAGGTCGGTGGTGCGCCAGTCCTTGAGGAGGTCGGGGTGGGTCAGGGCCTGGCGGGCCTCTTCGTAGCCGACGACCAGCCAGTACGGCTCGTTCGAGCGGCCGGCCGAGTCGGTGACCCGGTGCACCGGGCCGGCCGCGCGCAGCGCCGCGTAGAAGGAGTGGGGGTCGGAGTCGAAGTCCGGGGCGGCGAAACTGATGTCCACGACAGGCATCGCTCCACAGTACGGGCCGAACTCCCGCTGGGGACGGGCGGATTCGGCCACCGCCGGGTCGGGTGGCCGGTCCGCCCGCCATCAGGCGGCGAGCCCCTGCGGGAGGGGTCCGGTGTGGACGACGCCCAGGTGCTGGGTGGCGCGGGTGAGGGCGACGTAGAGGTCGCTCGGAGGGAACCGGGCGGGTTCGGCCACGATCACCGTGTCGAATTCCAGGCCCTTGGCCTGGCGCGGGTCGAGGAGGACCACGGGCCGCGTGAGGTCGGGCTCCTCCCCCGCCCGTACGCCGGGCAGGGCCGCGGCCAGCTCCGGGTGCAGGGGGCGCGGGGCGATGACCGCGAGCCGCCCCTCGGCGGGGGCGCTCTCGCGCACGGCCGCGGCGACGGCCGCCGCGAGGTCTCCGGTCGCGCGCACCCAGGGCCGTGCGCCGGTGGAGCGCACCGAGCGGGGCGGTTCGAAGCCGGGGTGGTGGTGGCGCAGCACGGCCGCGGCGACCTCCATGATCTCTGCGGGGGTGCGGTAGTTGACGCCGAGCCGGACGCGCTCGAAGCGGTCGCCCACGTACGGGTCGAGGATGCGCTTCCAGGAGCCGCAGCCCGCCTCGTCCCCGGTCTGCGCCGGGTCGCCGACGAGGGTCATGGAGCGGGTGGGGCAGCGGCGCATCAGCAGCCGCCAGGCCATCTCGGACAGTTCCTGCGCCTCGTCGACGATGACGTGCCCGAAGGCCCAGGTCCGGTCGGCGGCGGCGCGTTCGGCGGTGGTGCGGTGGTCGGCCTCCTCGTGCCGTTCGGCCATCCGCTCGGCGTCGATGACGTCGTGGGCGGCGAGGTACTCCTTCTCCATGTCCTCGAACTCGTAGGACTCCGAGCCCAGGGAGAGGTCGAGGACGCCCTGGGCGTAGGCGACGCGCTCCAGCCGGTCGCGCTCGGCGGCGGCCCGTTCGGCGGTGTCGTCGACGCCGAGGAGTTCGGCGGCCTCGTCGAGGAGCGGGACGTCGGCGGGGGTCCAGTCCTCCGCCGCGCCGGACGGTCGCCTGATCAGCGCGGCGTCCTCGGCGGACAGGTGGGTGGGGTCGGCGAGGAAGTCGGACACCAGCTGCCGGGGCGTCAGGTGGGGCCAGAGGGTGTCGATGGCGGCGTGTACGTGGGCGCTGGTGGCGATCTCCTTGCCGAGCTGGGCGACGTCGTCGGGGCCGAGGAGGTTGGGGCCGCCGTAGGGGTCGGCGCCGAGCCGGTCGGCGAGCTGTTCGGTGAGGGCGTCGATGACGGCGAAGGCGAAGTAGGGGCGGGCCAGGTTGTGGGGCAGGCCGGTGCCTCGGGCCCGGTCGCGGGCGGCGTGGGCCATGGTGCGGTCCAGCAGCAGGGTGCCGTAGTCGTCGTGGTCGATCTCCAGGGCGGGCTCGGGGACGAGGTCGTTGTCCTCGCCGCTGCCCGCGGGGACGCCCTCGGGCAGGGTCTGCCGGTCGGCGACGACCCGGGCGAGGACCTCGGCCATGGCGGCGCGGCCCTTGACCTGGGCGGCTCCGGGACGGTCGGCGGCGGTGGCGTGGACCCCGGGGAACAGGTCGCCGGGGGCGGCGAGGAGCACTCCGGTCTCGCCGAGGGAGGGCAGGACCTCCCCGATGTAGCCGAGGAAGGCGGGGTTGGGGCCGACGATGAGCACCCCGCGCTTGCCGAGGAGCTCGCGCTGGGCGTAGAGGAGGTAGGCGGCGCGGTGCAGGGCGACGGCGGTCTTGCCGGTGCCGGGGCCGCCTTCGACGACCAGGACGCCCTGGTGGGGGGAGCGGATGACGCGGTCCTGCTCGGCCTGGATGGTCTGCACGATGTCGTGCATGCGGCCGGTGCGGGCGGCGTCGAGCGCGGCGAGGAGCACGGCGTCGGCGTCGGCGCCCTCGTAGCCGGTGCGCTCGGTGTCGGTGAGGTCGAGGATCTCGTCGTGGAGGGCGGTGACCTCCCTGCCCCGGGTGGTGATGTGGCGCCGGCGGCGCAGGCCCATGGGGACGTGGCCGGTCGCGAGGTAGAAGGGGCGGGCGACGTCGGCGCGCCAGTCGAGGACGAGCGGGGTGCGTTCGCTGTCGTCCCGTCTGATTCCGATCCGGCCGATGTGGTGGTCGCGGCCGTCGGAGAACTCGAGGCGGCCGAAACAAAGGCCGTGCTCGGCGGCGTTCAGGGCGGAAAGCAGTCCGGACTGCTCGGCGACCATCACATCACGTTCGAGGCGTGCCTGGAATCCGTTGCCGCTCTCGGCGAGGGCGCCCTGGACGGCGCGTCCGGCCTTGTCCCGCAGGTCTTCGAGGCGCGCGTAGAGCATGTCGATGAATTGCTGCTCGCTGTGGAATTCCATGTTTGACAATTTCGCTCCCTGCGCGATACGATGTGCCTGCAAAGCTTCGTCACGCCTACTTCCAAGTCTAGGCGTGAATCACCGAATATACGCAGACGCGCGCCCCGGACGTCAATTCGTCCGGGGCGTTTTCCGTATGTCCGCAGGTGCGTCCGCAGGCCTCCCCCGGGCCGGGGCCGGGGGAGGCGGGAGGGGGTCAGCGCAGGTCGAAGCTGACCGAGGAGGCCTTGTCGTTCATTCCGTCGCCGACGTAGGCGTTGTAGCCGTAGTAGGTCTGGTGGGCGCCGCGGAAGTCGTTGTGCTCCCACAGGGTGATCGGACAGGTGATGCCCTGCGCCGAGCTCACGGTGTCGTTCCACCACTTGGACAGGTCGTTGAACTCGGGTAGCGCCAGTTGCAGCCGACGCTCCCGCGGAAGGTGAACTCGCTGCCGCCCGAGTTCGAGTCGCTCCAGATCTTGCCGAGGTCCTTGTACTCGGCCTGGGCGCCCAGTTCGGCGGCCTGGGCCTTGGTGGCGAAGCAGCCGCCCTCGCCGGTGTCGACGACCAGCGTGCAGAACTTCGGGGCCTCGGGGGCGGGCTGCGGGCTCGCGGCGGAGGCCGGGGTGGCGGCCGCGGCCGGCACGAGGGCCGTGGCGGCGAGGGCGAGGGAGGACCGGACCATGCGCATGACTGCTCCTCATATCGGTGGATACGAAAGTGCGTACGGCGCCGTGCGCCCAGGGGGCCCGGTCCCGGATGGCGGGATCACGGCGGGCGGCGGAGGCCCGGCCCCGGGGTGCGGGCGGGCGCCGGGAAGCGACGGGTGGTGCGGCGGGGGCGCACGTGGCCGAAGCCGCCCGCCCGTGCCGTACCCGGCCCCGCGCGGCCGAATGTTCCGATACGGGTGAACGGCGTCGGCCCTGACACTCGTACGAGGCAGGAGGTTCGCGTCATATGAGGGGATATGTCGTAGATCTTCTAGCATGGCGATCCTCCCGCGCCCTGCCGTCCCGGGCGTCGCACACCGAGGAGCGCGTCGTATGCCCCCCACAGCCCGCCGGTCCGCCGCCCCCTCCGCCGCCCTGTCGGCCGCGCTGGCCGCCGCCCTGGCCGCGAGCGCGTTCCTCTCCGCGCCGCCCGCCTCGGCCCACGACGCCGGCCCCGGATCCGAGGCCGGCGTCGGCCACGGCCACGGCCACGAGCAGGCCGACGCCGCCGCCGAAGCCGAAGCGGCCCTCATCGGCGCCGACCACGCCCGGGCCCACGCGGAACGGCGCGACGCCGCCGCCGGGGCCGCCGAGTACCCGCAGGCCACCCGCACCGCCGGCCTGGCCGCGCTGACGAAGTCCCAGGCCGCGGCCAACAAGGCCTTCTCCGCCGCCCGGGACGGCCGGTTCGCGGAGTTCTTCCCCTCCCCCGACTTCGGCGTCCACCTCGCCCAGCTCCCCACCGGCAAGGTGCTGCTCTTCTCCTTCGAACGGGTCGAGGTCAACCCCACCAAGGAGACCGGCCCCACCGACCGCATCGGCCGGACCAACGCGGGCCGCGCCTTCCTGTGGGACCCGTCCCGGGGCACGGGGGCGCGGGCCTTCAGGGAGGTCCGGCCGCCCACCGTGCTGATGCCGGACGGCACCTACGTCCCGCGCCCCGCGCCGTTCTTCTGCGCCGGACACGCCTTCCTGCCCAACGGGATGCTAGCGGTCTTCGGGGGCAACGCGGGCGGCAAGGGCGGCAGCGGGGCGAAGCTCTCCTTCGTGTTCGACCCCTGGACCGAGACCTGGTTCCGCAACCGGGACATGTCCGTGGGCCGCTGGTACCCCTCGGTGGTCACCGGCGCCGACGGCCGCCAGACCGTCATGTCGGGCCAGTCCGAGCGCGGCACCGGAACCCCCACCCCGGTGGTGGAGCGGTTCCCGGCGAAGGGGCTGCCGGTGCCGTGGCGGACGTACGACATCCCGGCGGGCATGGCAGTGGAGCGGTTCCGGGCGGACGCGCCCTTCCGCAACGACTACCCGCACCTGTTCTCGCTGCGCGACGGCATGATCTACGGGCTGGGCCGCGACGCCGACCAGCAGTGGCTGTTCGACCCGGTGAAGGAGACCCGGACCGGCCTGCCCCGGCGCCCCGCGGACTTCCGGGGCTACGGGTCGGCCGTGCCGCTCCCCGCGGGCCTGCGCGGCCCGGACTCGGTCCTCGTCCTGGGCGGCGACCCGCAGGACCCGAACACCTACAAGCTGTCGGGCCGGCGCTGGACCACCGAGGAGCCCCGGGCCTTCGGCCGCACCCAGGACGACACCCTGATCCTGCCGGACGCCACACTGCTCACCGTCAACGGAGCCCTGAGCACCCGCGACTACGGCCACGGCCCCTTCAACCCGCAGGCCGACCTCAAGTACCGGCACACGGAACTGCGCGACGCCCGCGGCCACTGGCGGCTCGGCCCGGCCCAGCGGCTGCCGCGCGGCTACCACTCCAACGCCCTGGTGATGCCGGACGGGCGGGTGATGGTGACCGGTGACGAGCTCCAGCAGATCGCCAACGACCCCGACATCCGGGACGCGATGGACGGCAGCATCGAGATCTACGAGCCCGCCTACCTCCACCAGGGCGGCGCCCGCCCGGCCCTGGACCGGGTCCCCCGGGGCGAACTCGCGCACGACGCCCTCTTCGAGGTCCGCAGCCGGACCGCCTCCACCGTCCGCCGGGCCGTCCTGCTGGCGCCGACGACGGTCACCCACGCCGTCAACACCAGCCAGCGGCACCTGGAGCTCGCCGTCACCGCCGTCCGGGGCGAGACCCTGACCCTGCGCGCCCCGCGCACCGCGGCCGACGCCCCGCCCGGGTACTACATGCTCTTCCTGCTGGACGGGCGCGGGGTGCCGAGCACCGCCCGCTGGGTGAAGCTGGGCCACCGCTAGAGGGCCGCGCGGCCGCGTCGCCCGGACGGCTGTGGACAACCCCCGTCCGGCGCGACACGCCCACGTTCGGCCCCGTAGCGTCGTCAGCGTCGGGCCCGGCCCTGATCCGCCGGAGGCCCCAGGGGGACAGCTCCTGCCGAGAGGCCGTCACGATGCGAAGCGAAGACGCGATATCCAGCCTGCTCCGGGTCCACCGGGGCACCGCCTGCCCCGAGGAACTGGCCGCGATCACGGTCGTGGTCGCCTGCCTCGCGGGCCGGACCGGCCGGCCGCCGGCCTCCCCGGGGCACGCCGTGAAGCACCGCCGCCCGCAGCCGCGGCCCGGGGGCCACGGCTGCTGGGCGGGGTGCTGGGCCTGCCGCTGAGCGGAACGCCCTCAGGCGCGCCGCAGGACCCGGGTCAGCGCGTCCAGCAGCTCCCCGCGCGGATCGGCGCAGGCGCCCTCCGCGCGCCAGGCGACGAACCCGTCCGGGCGGACGAGGACGGCTCCGTCGGCGGCCAGTTCGTGCAGCTCCGCCCAGTCGGCGCCGTCCGGCTGGACCAGGTCGGCCTCCGGCGCGGAGCCGACCGTGTAGGCGTCCAGGCGTGCGCCGAGCTCCCGCGCGACCTGGCCGGCGGCCTCCTGCCAGGGCGTGCCCGGGCTGCTGAGCAGGACGAAGGAGGTCTCGTACAGGTCGAGCAGGGAGATCCGCTGCCCGGCCCGCGTCAGCCACATGTGCGGGGCGCGGGTGCCGACGTCGCCCTTGAGGCGCATGGTCTCGGGGATGATCGGCCGGTCCGGGTCGCCGCCGACGACGGCCCCCTCGGGGTAGCAGTAGCCCATGGCGGTGGTGAGGACGCCGCTGCCGGGGCCGCCGCCCATGGTGGGGGGCGGTACGTATCCGGGGTGGCTGTGCTCGGCCGAACGGGCGGAGGCGCGTTCGCTGGTCGCGAGGGCGACGGGGAGCCGCTCGTCCTCGTAGGTGTGCAGCAGGCCGGGTCCGGCGGAACCGTTCAGCACGGCGGCGATCTTCCAGGCGAGGTTGTGCGCGTCCTGGATGCCGGTGTTGGAGCCGAAGGCCCCGGTCGGGGACATCTCGTGCGCGGCGTCGCCGACCACGAAGACCCGGCCGACGGAGTACTGCTGCGCGACGCGTTCGGCGGCGTGCCAGGGGGCCTTGCCGCCGATCTCCACGTCCAGGTCGGGCACCCCGATGGCGCCCCGGATCTGGGCGATGCAGCGCTCCTCGGTGAAGTCCTCCAGGGTCTCGCCCGTCTCCGGGTGCCAGGGGGCGTGGAAGACCCACTGGGTCTCGTTGTCCACCGGCAGGAGCGCGCCGTCGGCGCCCGGGCGCATCAGGTAGCAGACGATGAAGCGCAGGTCGCCCAGGAGACCGGCGAGGCGTTCGGAGCGGAAGACGATGCTGACGTTGTGGAACAGCTCGCCGCTGCCGGCCTGGCGGATGCCCAGGGCCTCGCGGACGGGGCTGCGCGGTCCGTCGGCGGCGATCAGGTAGTCGGCGCGGACGGTGACGTGCTCGCCGGTCTCCCGGTCCTTGACGAGGGCGCTGACCCCGTCGGCGTCCTGGTCGAAGCTCATCAGCTCGGTGGAGAAGCGCACGTCGGCACCCTGGGCGCGGCTCTGCGCGGCCAGGACCGGTTCGATGTTGTTCTGGCTGCACAGGCACCAGCCGGTGGGGCTGAAGCGGGCGAGCGCCCCGGTGGGGTCGACGGCCTTGATGAGCCACTTGTGCTCGCCGCCGATGAGCGCCTGTGTCTGCAGGATCCCCTGGTTGGCCTCCAGGGCGGAGGCCTCCTTGCGGATGGCGGGTTCGACCCCGGCCGTGCGGAACAGCTCCATCGTGCGGGCGTTGATCCCGCGTCCGCGCGGGTGGACGGAGGTTCCGGCGTGCTTCTCGACCACCATGTGCCTGATGCCGTGGCGGCTCAGGAACAGCGAGGTGGAGAGGCCCACGAGGGAACCGCCCACGACGAGGACCGGTACGCGGACATCGGCATGCTCTTCCATCGGCTGCGGGCTCCTGTTTCGTGTGGGGGGAGTGCAAGGGCCAGTCGACGGCTTATGCCCCCGATCAGCCTTCTTGTCCGGGCGAGTCGCGTCTTGTCACCCGCTTGATCCGGAGATGTCGCGATCCTTACCCGGGCGGATGACGATGAGCGACAGCGGCGGCCCCGCGTGCGCGCCGGCGTCCGTGCCCCCACGAAGGAGTGAGCAGATGACAACCACCCTGTCCGAACGGGTGTCGCAGTCCGCGTTCGACGGCTCCATGCTCCGGGTCGTCCTGCTGATGGACCTCCACGAGGGCGCCCAGCAGCGGTTCTTCGAGGCCTACGACCGCCTCAGGCACGACATCGCCTCGGTGCCCGGGCATCTGGGCGACCAGCTCTGCCAGTCCTTCGAGAACCCCTCGCAGTGGCTGATCACCAGTGAGTGGGAGAGCGCGCCGCAGTACCTCGCCTGGGTCAACAGCGAGGAGCACGCCGAGCAGGTCAAGCCGCTGGGCGCCTGCGCCCGCTCGATGCGCCCGCTGAAGTTCACGGTGCTGCGCGAGACCGGCCGGCGCTACGAAGCCCCGCAGGCGGGGTTCGGCGGGCGGCTGCAGGACGGGCCGCGGCTCGGCGAGGGGATCGTGCGGCACGCGCTGACGTTCACGGTCAAGCCGGGCAGCGAGCAGAAGGTCGCCGACCTGCTGTCCTCGTACTCCTCCCCGGCCGCCCGCGTCGACGAGCACACCCGGCTGCTGCGCACCTCCCTGTTCATGCACGGCAACCGGGTGGTGCGGGCGGTGGAGGTGCAGGGCGACCTGACGGCCGCGCTGCGGCACGTCTCGGAGCAGCCCGAGGTGCGGGCCGTGGAACAGGCCATCAACCCGTACCTGGAGCAGGACCGGGACCTGACCGACCCGGAGTCCGCCCGGATGTTCTTCATGCGCGCGGCCCTCCCGGCCGTCCACCACGTCGCCGCGCACGGCCCGCAGCCGGACCGGATCACCCGGCACGCGCTGTTCTACCCGGCCAAGCCGGGCTGCGGCCCGATGGTCGCCCGGTTCCTCGCCCGCCAGGACGAGGCGGCGGCGAAGATCCCCACCAGTCCGGTGCTGAGCAGCAGCATCTTCCAGCGGGACGACGTCGTGGTCCGGCTGCTCGACGTGAGCGGGCCGGCCGACGGCCGTTTCGCGGGTGGCTTCGGCCTGGACGGCCCGCGCGGCGCGGCGGTGCTGGACCGGATGCTGGCCGGCGCTCCGCACGCCCCGTACCCCATGGACCTGATCACCGACCGCCGGGCCCCGGCGCAGGCCTGACCCGGACGGGCGGGCCCACCCCCCGCGGGTGCCCGCCCCGGCCCCGAACCACCCACCCCCACCGGCAGCCCGTGAGAGGGCTCCCGTCCGCCAGGAGGAAGTCCGCCGTGACCCAACATCACCCGCGCATCGTCGACCTCAGCGAGACCCAGCCCAACCGCAGGCGCGGAGGCGATCTGCGCGCCGTCCTCACCCCGACCTCGGTGGGCTCGACCAGCGGATTCATGGGGCTGGCGGTGATGGCCCCGGGCGAGTCGATCGCGGAGCACTACCATCCGTACTCCGAGGAGTTCGTGTACGTGGTCGCCGGCACGCTGGAGGTCGACCTCGACGGGGAGACCCACCCGCTGCGCACCGACCAGGGGCTGCTGGTCCCGCTGAACATGCGCCACCGGTTCCGCAACGTCGGCTCCACCGAGGCGCGGATGGTCTTCCACCTCGGTCCCCTCGCCCCGGATCCGAAGCTCGGGCACGTGGACACCGAGGAGGCGCCGAACCCGGACGCCACCGCCTGGGCGGAGCGGCCGCCGGAGCGCACGGGAGCGGTCTCGTGAGCCGCCGGCGGGTGGCCGTCACGGGGGTGGGGGTGGTCGCCCCCGGCGGTATCGGCGCCCCCGCCTTCTGGGACCTGCTGTCCAACGGGCGTACGGCGACCAGGGGCATCACCCTCTTCGACCCGGACGGCTTCCGCTCCCGGATAGCCGCCGAGGTCGACTTCGACCCCTCCGAGCACGGTTTCACCGAGGACGAGGCGGCGCGGGCGGACCGGTACATCCAGTTCGCCCTGGTCGCGGCCCGCGAGGCGGTGGCCGACTCCGGCCTGGAGCTGGACGGCGAGAGCGCCTGGCGCACCGGCGTGTCCCTGGGCACGGCGGTCGGCGGCACCACCCGGCTGGAGCACGACTACGTGGACGTCAGCCAGCGGGGCGCGTGGTGGGACGTGGACCACCGCCTCTCCTCCCCCTTCCTGCACCGGGCCTTCACCCCCGCCACCCTCGCCTCGGCGGTGGCGGAGCAGACCGGGGCGCGCGGTCCGGTCCAGACCGTCTCCACCGGCTGCACCTCGGGGCTCGACGCCGTCGGGTACGCGGTGCACTCCATCCAGGAGGGCCGGATGGACGTCTGCATCGCGGGCGCCTCCGACTCCCCGGTCTCCCCCATCACCGTGGCCTGCTTCGACGCCATCAAGGCGACCTCGGCGAACAACGACGACCCGGCGCACGCCTCGCGGCCCTTCGACGCCGACCGGGACGGGTTCGTCCTCGGCGAGGGCGGGGCCGTGCTGGTCCTGGAGGAGCTGGAGCGGGCGCGGGCCCGCGGCGCCCGGATCTACTGCGAGATCGGCGGGTACGCCACCTTCGGCAACGCCCACCACATGACGGGGCTGACGGCCGAGGGCCTGGAGATGGCCCGGGCGATCGAGACGGCGCTGGCCCAGGCCCGGGTCGACGCCCGGGAGATCGACTACGTCAACGCGCACGGCTCCGGCACCAAGCAGAACGACCGCCACGAGACGGCGGCCGTGAAACGGGTGCTCGGGGACCACGCCTACAAGACGCCTATGACCTCCATCAAGTCCATGGTGGGG
The DNA here is from genome assembly GCF_042893675.1 of Streptomyces sp. NPDC001594. Classification (NCBI taxonomy): domain Bacteria; kingdom Bacillati; phylum Actinomycetota; class Actinomycetes; order Kitasatosporales; family Streptomycetaceae; genus Streptomyces; species Streptomyces sp. NPDC001594. Next base: position 96,678 of record NZ_JBIAVB010000012.1, read on the forward strand.
CACTCGCTCGGCGCCATCGGGGCGATCGAACTCGCGGCCTGCGTCCTGGCGATGACCCATCACGTGGTCCCGCCGACCGCGAACTACGAGACGCCCGACCCGGAATGCGATCTGGACTACGTGCCGCGCACCGCGCGGGAGCACACCCTGCGCAACGTGCTGTCGGTGGGGAGCGGCTTCGGCGGCTTCCAGTCCGCCGTGGTCCTGACCCAGCCCAAGGAGGTACGCGCGTGAAGAGCCGTACTGCCGGTCCCGTGGCGGCCGTCACCGGTATCGGAGTGGTCGCGCCCAACGGGATCGGCGCGGAGGCCTTCTGGAAGGCCACCCAGTCCGGGGACAGCGTCCTGGACCGGGTGACCCGGCAGGGCTGCGAGCACCTTCCGGTGCGGGTGGCGGGCGAGGTGCGGGGCTTCGACCCGGGCTCGCTGGTCGAGGAGCGGTTCCTGGTCCAGACGGACCGCTTCAGCCACTACGCGCTGGCCGCGGCCGACCTCGCGCTGGAGCACGCCCGGATGGGCCGTGCCGACTACGAGGACGACCCGTACGCCGTGGGCGTGGTGACGGCGGCCGGGTCGGGCGGCGGCGAGTTCGGGCAGCGCGAGCTCCAGCGGCTGTGGGGGCAGGGCCCCCGCTACGTCGGCCCGTACCAGTCGATCGCCTGGTTCTACGCGGCCAGCACCGGCCAGATCTCCATCCGGCGCGGGTTCAAGGGCCCGTGCGGGGTGGTCTGCGGTGACGAGGCGGGCGGCCTGGACGCCTTCGCGCACGCCGTGCGGGCGCTGCGGCAGGGCAGCCGGGCGATGCTGGTCGGCGCGACGGAGGCCCCCCTGGCCCCCTACTCGGTGGTCTGCCAGGTGGGGTACGAGGGGCTGAGCACCGCGGACGACCCGGAGCGCGCCTACCGGCCCTTCACGGCGAAGGCCTGCGGGTTCGTCCCGGCCGAGGGCGGCGCCATGTTCACCGTCGAGGACGCGGCCGCGGCCGCGCGGCGGGGTGCGCCGGTCCGGGCCCTGGTGGCCGGGCACTGCGCCACGTTCACCCCGCCGGGCCGGCCGGGCGACTCCGAGGGGCTGGCGCACGCCGTCCGCGGCGCGCTGCGGGAGGCGGGCTGCGCGCCGGAGGAGGTGGACGTGGTCTTCGCGGACGCCCTGGGCACGCCCGAGGCGGACGCGGCCGAGGCCGCGGCGCTGCGGTCGGCGCTGGGGGCGCACGGGTCGAAGGTGCCGGTGACGGCGCCCAAGACCGGAACCGGACGGGCGTACTGCGCGGCCGGGACCCTGGACGCGGCCGCCGCGGTCCTGGCGCTGGAGCACGGTGTCGTGCCGCCCACGCCGAACGTCTTCGACGTCTGCCACGACCTCGACGTGGTCACCGGCAGCGCCCGCGTCGCCCCCGTGCGGACCGCGCTCGTCCTGAGCCGCGGCCGGATGGGGTCCAACGCGGCACTCGTGCTGCGCAAGGGGCCGTGAGGCCGGAGCGCAGTGATCCGTACGCGGTTCGTCAGGGCCGTGCGGGCGACCGGCCGGCCGCCCGGAAGCAGGAGAGAGAAGGCACGATGTCCGACCGACTGACCATGGAAGAGCTGGCGGCGCTCATGAAGAGCGCCGGCATCACCGTCGACCCCGCCGAGCTGACGAGCCGTCCGGACTCGCGGTTCGACGACTACGGCCTGGATTCGCTGGGCCTGCTCGGGATCGTGGGCGAGCTGGAGAACCGGCGCGGCCGGGCGCTGCCCACGGACGCCGACCGCTGCAAGAGCCCGCGCGAGTTCGTCGACCTCGTCAACAACAGCCTCATGACAGGAGCCTGAGATGCCCGGCCACACCGACAACGAGATCACCGTCAAAGCGCCCGTCGACGTCGTCTGGGACGTCACGAACGACCTGCCGAACTGGCCCGAGCTGTTCAGCGAGTACGCCTCCGTCGAGATCCTGGAGCAGGCGGGGAACACCACCCGGTTCCGCCTGGCCATGCACCCCGACGAGAACGGGATCGTGTGGAGCTGGGTCTCGGAGCGGACGGTGGACCGCGCGGGCCTCACGGTGAAGGCGCGCCGGGTGGAGACCGGCCCGTTCGCGCACATGAACATCCACTGGGAGTACGGCGAGGTGCCGGGCGGCACCCGGATGCGGTGGGTCCAGGACTTCGCGATGAAGCCGGACGCGCCGCTCGACGACGCGGGGATGACCGACCGCATCAACCACAACTCCAAGATCCAGATGGAGCTGATCCGGGACAAGATCGAGCGGGCGCACCGGGCGAAGGCCGCGTCCCCCGCGGGCCGCGGTTGAGCCCCCTCCCCTCCCCCGTCCCACCCGAAAGGCGACCCCGATGCACCAAGCCCTCATCGTGGCCCGGATGGCGCCCGGTTCCGCGCCCGACATCGCCGGCCTGTTCGCCGCCTCGGACGCCGGCGAGCTGCCGCACCTGGTCGGGGTCCGGCGGCGCAGCCTCTTCCAGTTCGGGGAGGTGTACATGCACCTGGTGGAGTGCGACACCGATCCCGGTCCGGCCATCGCGAAGGTCGTCGGGCACCCGGAGTTCCGTGACCTGAGCGACCGGCTCCAGGCGTACGTCAGCCCGCACGACCCGGAGACCTGGCGCGGCCCCCAGGACGCCATGGCCCACCGGTTCTACCTCTGGGAGCGGGACGCCGCGCGGTAGTCCGTAGGGGTGCCCAAGCCTGCGCCGCTCCGCCGGGCGGCCTGGGCACCCACGGCCTGTGACGGGGGGAATTCGGCAGGTAGTTTTTGAATGAATACCTGACTGAATTGCCGTCAACAAGGTTCCGCCTCTTATCTCGATTTGATAACAACCTCCCTTTATTGGCCTGGACCTTTATCACGCGACGCGCGTAACTCCCCTGATTTCAAAGCAACTTGACAGTTCATCAAATCGGGCTCGAAGGTAACGGATAGATTTCCCGGGCCCGGCTCCCGTTTGTCCGAATTCTCCACGGCGCCCATCTGGCACGCTTCTGCGCACCCACTCCCCTGACCAGGACTTGAGGTGCGCATGACAGCACGACCCAAGGGCCGGCGCCGCCGGGCCGACCAGCGCCGCACACCGCGCAAGTTGATACTCCTGACCGCCGCGGCCGCGTCGGCGGCGCTGCTCGCGGGCGGTCTGGCGTACTCCCGACTCGCCCCCGACGCCGGGGCGAGCACCCCCGCACTGGCCGGAGCCCCGGCCGCAGCCGCGGAGCCGGCCGCCGCACCGGCCCGCGACCAGGAGCCGGCCCCCCTCGCGAAGAAGCCCGCGAACGAGGACGCCAAGGGCATGGTCTACGACGGCCTCGACACCGCCCCCAAGGGCGACCGCTGCGCCGGCGTCTACCGCACCGAGGCCGGCCTGTGCACCCACGGCCCCGACGCCCCGCCCAAGGACGTCGACATCAAGGCCGACGTCGAACCCGTGGTCAAGGCCAAGGCAGCGGCGGCCGATCCGGCCTCCCCCGCCTCCGCCGACCCGGCCGCCACGGACGGCGGCGGGCGTCCTCAGGACGCGCCCGCCGCCGACGCCCGCAGCCTGGCGCCGAGCGCCAAGGCCCCGGCCGCGCCGTCCGGCGGCCAGACCGTCGCCACCGGCCCGGCCGGACAGACGGTCCCGTGCGACGGCGACGGCAGCACCGGCAACCGCGTCCAGGTCGTCTACGCGCACGGCCCCGGCCGCGACCGCTACGCCGAGTACGCGGCCTCGTTCCGCAAGTGGGCGGTGGACGCCGACCTCATCTACGCGGCCAGCGCCAAGGAGACCGGCGGCATCCGCCACATCCGCTACGTGACGGCCGCCGACTGCACCCCGTCGGTGCTGGACATCGAGCTCCCGGACTCCGCCCTCGCCGAGTTCAGCGCCACCAACAACGCGCTGGCCGGCAAGGGGCTCAACCGCCGCGACCGCAAGTACATGATCTTCGCGGACACCCAGGTCTACTGCGGCATCGGCACCTTCAACGGGGACGAGCGCCACGGCCAGGACAACCTGAGCAACTTCGGCCCCTCCTACGGCCGTACCGACTCGGGCTGCTGGGGCGGCCACACCGCCGCACACGAACTCGGCCACAACCTGGGCGCGGTCAACAACAGCGCGCCCAACACCAGCCGCGGCGCGCACTGCACGGACGAATACGACGTCATGTGCTACTCGGACACGCCCTACTACCCGCAGATGCGCTACGTCTGCAACAACCAGGCGAAGGAGAACATCCTCGACTGCAACCACGACGACTACTTCCACACCAACCCGCAGCCGGGCAGCTACCTCGCCACGCACTGGAACATCGCCGACAACCAGTTCCTGATGCGGACGGAGGGCGGGGGCGGCACCGACCCGAACCCCGGCCCCTCCCCGAAGCCGACGCCCACCCCGTCGCCCACCAAGAAGCCCTCGGGGGCGCCGACGGTGACGGCCGGCCAGATCCAGGCGGACTCGGTGGTGCTGAGCTGGCCCAAGGCCGACGGCGCCGTCTGGTACCAGGTGCTGCTCAACGACAAGCACCTGACCTGGGTCCAGTCCACCTCCCTGCGCGTCTACAACCTCCGCCCCGGCACCGCGTACACGGCGGCCGTCTCGGTCCGCGACGCCTCCGGCCGTGACAGCGGCCCCGGCAAGGCCGCCTCCTTCCGCACCGCCGACTCCGGCGGCGGCGCCACGACCACCCCCGGCACCCGCTACGTGCTCGGCAACGGCAGCAGCGGCATGGCCGCCGAGCTGTGGGGCGGCCGCACCGCCGACGGGACGGTCCTGGTCGGCGGCCGGTCCAACGGCTACGCGCAGCAGCAGTGGTACTTCGACGACGCCGGCGAGGGCCTGGTGCGGATCCGCTCCGCGGTCTCCGGCAAGTGCCTGCAGCCCGGCGGCGCCCCGGCCGCGGGGATGTGGATCGCGCAGCAGCCCTGCTCCGGCGGCTCGGCAGCCCAGCGGTGGAAGGTCTCCTCGCGCGACGGCGCGGTGACCGTGTCCGACCCGAGCGGCGGCTTCGCCCTCGCGGTGAGCAACCGGCCCTACTACGGGGACTGGCTGCTCGAACTCCAGCGCGCGGACGGCCGTCCGGCGCAGGTCTGGACGGCCCGCAAGGCCGCCTGACCCCGACGACCGGCGGGCGGCCCTACTCCCCTAGGGCCGCCCGCCCCCGTGTACCCCCTCCCGCACTCCACCTCATCTGGAGCACCGTGAGCACTGCGAGCACCGCCCCGGCCCGTATCCGGCGCGCCGCCCTGCCGCCCCTGACCGCGCCCGCCCTCACCGCGCTGGCCCTGACCGCCGTCGCCGTCGTCGTCACGGCCGGGCCCGCCCAGGCGCACGGCGACACCCTGAACGTGGTGATCACCGGCCAGGCGGCCGGACACGTCACCGCCGACGTCACCTGGGAGAACGACGGGGACGCCGTCGAGGAGGCCGTGGCCGCCACCGTGAACGCCGTCAGCGCCGACGGCACCCGTACCGAGGGCCCCTGGAAGCTGGTGCGCGATCCCGGCCGCGCGGCGGGCTGGACCACCGCCGAGACGCTCCCGGCCGGGACCTGGACGGTCACCGTCGAGGCGGGCTTCCCCTCCCTGGGCCGTGCCCGCAAGGAGGTCGGCGTCCCGGTGACCGACCCGGCGCCGTCGACGGCCTCCCCCGCCCCGTCCTCCCCCGCCCCGGCCGTCCCCGCCCCGGCCCCGTCCGCCGCCTCCGCCCCTCCCCCGTCCACGGCATCGGCGGACCCGGCCCCGGGCGGCACGAACACCGGCTGGTGGACGACGGCCGGCGTGGCCGCGATCGCCCTGCTGGGCGCGGCCGCCGGGATCCTCCTGCGCCGCGCCCGCCGCCGCTGACCGAACTCCGGCGGAGTGTCGCCCCGCCCGGCCGGGCGGGGCCTTGCATGGTGGTTCCCGGCAGAGGATCGCTACGACCAAGGCTGGGGACGGCACATGAAGGCCACGGAGGTACTCGCGGACGGCTTCGGGCGGATCCGGGAGGTGGTCCACGAAACGGTCACAGGACTCACGGCCGAACGGCTCAACGCCCGCCCCGACCCGGAGGCCAACTCGATCGCCTGGCTCGTGTGGCACCTGACCCGGATCCAGGACGACCACGTGGCCGACGCCGCCGGCCAGGAACAGGTCTGGCGCTCCGCGGGCTGGGCCGGCCGCTTCGACCTGCCGCTGCCCGTCGCCGACCACGGCTACGGGCACACGGCCGAGCAGGCCGGCAGCGTCCGCGTCGACTCGCCCGAGCTGCTGCTGGGCTACTACGACGCGGTGCACGAGGCCTCCCTGCGCTACGTGCGCGGGCTGGCCGCCGCCGACCTGGAGCGGATCGTCGACGAGCGCTGGGACCCCCCGGTCACCCTGGGGGTCCGGCTGGTCAGCGTCCTGGCCGACGACCTCCAGCACGCGGGCCAGGCCGCGTACGTGCGGGGGCTGCTGGAGCGGGGCTGACCGAATGGTCCTCCATATTGCGGAAGATGTTTTCCGCCATGCGGTAGGTTGTCGATCTCCGGTGCGGCCAGCGCCCGCACCGCAGACCGACAGCTGGAGGAGAGAAGAAGATGAGCGAGAGTCGCGTCGCCCTGGTCACCGGTTCGTCCTCGGGGATCGGGGCCGCCGTCGCCGAGCGGCTGGCCGCCGAGGGGATACGCGTGGTCGTCAACTCCGCGCGCAGCCCTGAGGCCGGCAGAGCGCTCGCTGCGCGCCTCCCGGACGCCGTGTACGTGCAGGGGGACGTCTCCGACGCCGAGGACGCCCGGCGGATCGTGCGGGCCGCGATGGACGCCTACGGGCGGCTGGACGTCCTGGTCAACAACGCGGGCGTGACCCGCTTCATCCCGCTCGGCGACCTGGAGGCCGCGGACGCGGCCGCGTGGCGGGAGATCTTCGACGTCAATGTCATCGGGGCCTGGCAGATGATCACCGCGGCCGCCCCGCACCTGAAGGCGTCCGGAGCGGGGTCCGTCGTCAACATCTCCTCCGTGTCCGCGACCCGGGCGCTGGGGAGTTCGGTCCCGTACGCCGTCAGCAAGGCCGCCGTCAACCACATGACCCGGCTGCTCGCCTCGCAGCTGGGCCCGGCGGTCCGCGTGAACGCCGTGGCGCCCGGGCTGATCGACACGCCCTGGTACGAGGGGGTGGAGGAGGTGTGGGAGAGCTCCCGCGAGTGGATCACGGAGAACACCCCGCTGCGCCGGGTGGGTACGCCCCAGGACGTGGCGGAGGCGACGCTGTACCTGGTGAACGCCGCCTACACGACGGGGGACGTGCTCACGGTCGACGGCGGCCGGCACGTCGTCTGAGCGCGGCCGCCGCTCAGTGGGACGGGGTGCGGGCGACCGCGCTCGCGTGGCCGGCGTCCACGTCCAGGTCCAGGGTGCGGGCGGCCGCGGGATCGCGCAGGGCCTCATCGGCCTCGCAACGGCCCACACCCGCCCGGCAGCTGACGCGGTAGCGGGTGGCCGAGGGCAGGACGAGCTCCAGACGGCCGGCGCCGAGGCGGGCGGCGACGCGGTCCGGCGGGGCCGCGAAGGCCAGCCTCGCCGCGCCGGACCCGGCGCGGACGTCGGCCTGCGGGACGGCGAGGCCGGAGGCGTCCAGGGTGCCCGCGCCGACGCGGGCCCGCAGGGGGCCGCGCAGATCGGCGAGGACCAGGGCACCCGAGCCCATGTCGGCGTCGACGGTGCCCGCGAGGCCGCTGACGGTGACCCGGCCGGAGCCTCCCGAGACCCTGACCGGGATCCCGGCGGGGACGGTCACCGCGAGACGGACGGAGCAGCCGGTGCCGCCGGACACCCCGAGGTCCTCCCCGGGGCAGTGCGCGCTCAGCTTGAGGGTGTCGCCGAGCCAGCTCTCCTCGACGGACGGCTCCTTGAAGGTCCAGCGCAGGTCGGCCCGGTAGCCGACCTCCTGGTCGCCGCGCGGGGTGACGGTCACGTCCGCCCCGCCGCCGTCGACCTCCAGCGCGGTCACGGCCCGCCCCGCGCTGCCCCCGGTGGCGACGGTGCTCCGGGCTCCGACGTCCGCCCGCACCTGCCAGCCGGCCGCCGCCAGCACGAGGACGGCGCTCAGTGCCGCGGCCGTGTACCAGGCGAGGCGCCGGCCGCGCGGGGCAGCGCCGGCCGGGTCCGCGGGGCCGCTCACGCGGCGCCGTCCAGGAACCGCAGGACCGCGAGGACGCGCCGGTGGGCCTCGGCGGTCGGGGGCAGGTCGAGCTTGGCGAAGATGTTGTTGATGTGCTTGGCCACCGCGCTCTCGCTGACGACGAGCCCCTCCGCGATGCCCGCGTTGGAGCGGCCCTCGGCCATCAGGGCGAGGACCTCGCGCTCGCGCGGGGTGAGGCGTTCGAGGGGGTCCGGGCCGCCGCGGCGGAGCAGCAGCTGGGAGACGACCTGCGGGTCGAGGGCGGTGCCGCCGGCCGCGACGCGGCGCAGGGCGTCGATGAACTCCTCGACGTCGGCGACGCGCTGCTTGAGCAGGTAGCCGATGCCGGATCCGTTCTGGGAGGACAGCAGGTCGGCGGCGTAGCGCTCCTCCACGTACTGGGAGAGCAGCAGCACGGCCGTGCCCGGGCTCTGACTGCGGATCATCAGGGCGGCCCGGACGCCCTCGTCGGTGAATCCGGGGGGCATCCGGACGTCGACCAGGGCGAGGTCGGGCCGGTGCTCATCGACGGCGGCGAGCAGCCCTTCGGCGTCGCCGGTCTCGGCGGCCACCTCGAATCCGGCCATTTCGAGGACTTTGACAAGACCTATGCGCAGGAGGACGGAGTCCTCGGCGATCACAGCCCGCACGGCAGCTCCACGGTGACGACGGTCGGGCCCCCTTGGGGGCTGTTGATCAGGATGGTTCCGTCGACCGACCCTACGCGTTTGCGCAGGCCGGTCAGACCGGTGCCGCCGGCCGGGTCGGCGCCGCCGACCCCGTCGTCGGTGACGACGACGCGCAGCAGGTCGCCGCGGCGGCCGCCCGGGACCCGGGCGACGGTGACCGAACAGCGGCGGGCGCGGGCGTGCTTGGCGACGTTGGCGAGGGCCTCGGAGACGACGAAGTAGGCGACGGCCTCGACGGACGGGTCCGGCCGTTCGGCGAGGTCCACGGTGAGTTCGACGGGCAGCGGGGCGCGGGCGGCGATGCCGGAGAGCGCGGCGTCGAGGCCGCGGTCCTCCAGGACGGCGGGGTGCAGGCCCCGGACCAGGTTGCCGAGTTCCTCGATGGCCTCCTTCGCCTCGCGGTGGGCCTCGTCGATGACGGCCTTGGCCTCGGGCGGGAGGCCGGTGAGGGTGGCGCGGGCGATGCCGAGGTTCATGGCGAGGGAGACGAGGCGCTGTTGGGCGCCGTCGTGGAGGTCGCGTTCGATGCGGCGGCGTTCGATGTCGGCGGCGTCCAGCACCCCGGCGCGGCTCTCGGCGAGGTCCTCGACGCGCCGTTCGAGCTCGCGGGCCCGGTTGGGGCCGAGGAGGGAGGCCGCGGCGAGGGCGTCGAGCCGGGTCAGGGCCGCGGCCATCCAGGGTGCGGCGAGCAGCGCGAGGACGCCGCCCGCGGTGAGGAGGTCGTACTGGCGGGTCCAGCCGAAGTCGGGGAGTTCGCCGTCGGAGGGGAGTAGCCAGACCCAGCCGTAGGCGGAGGCGCAGGCCAGGCCGCCGGCCCAGGTGAGCACGAGGCAGGCGGCGCCGAGAGCGGCGAGCGGGCTGACGACGAGGTGGTAGACGTACTGGCGCCGGGTGGCGTCGGAGCGCAGCCGTTCGGCCAGTCCGCGTACGGTCCGCCAGGGGTGGGTGTGGACCACGGGCGGCACGTCGAGTCCGAGCAGCACCCGGAAGCGGCTGCGCTGGAGCCTGGTCAGCAGCGGGGCGAGCGCCAGGCAGAGCAGGAGCGGGAGGGCGGTGCCGCCGGGGGCGGCCACGGTCAGCAGGAGGAGCCCGGTGGCGACCGGGAGTGCGGGCGGGATCGCCGCGACGCCGAAGACCGTGTTGCGCCAGGCCCAGGCCGACCACGGGGTGTGCCCCGCGATCCAGGTGTACGAACGCTTCAGGGCGCCCCGAGTTGCCATAGCCGTACGGTAATCGCACAGGTCAGGGTGGCCGCCACCCCCCTGGTGCCCGGTGGGGGGTGTAGCTGGCACCACCCCCGGTTCGGACGGTGGGGCTACTGATCGTGAGGCCGTCGGCGGACACAGTGGTGGGGTGCCCGGCGGACGGACCGCCGGCCCGGAAGGAGACCCGCAGCCATGGCCCTCGCCGCACCGCAGTTCCAGGTCCGCCCTCCCGCCGCCGCCCTGCGCATGCCGGCCGGCCGGCTGCGGGCCGGGTGGGCGGGCCGGGGGCTGCCCCGCCTCGCGACGGTGTTCACGGGGTGCGGGATGGCGCTGCTGCCGTGGATGGCGGTGCTGGCGACGACGATGCCGCGGACGGCCGAGGTGTCCCACTGGTCCACCGCCTGGATAGGCCTCGACGCGATGCTCGCGGCCGGGCTGACGGGGACGGGGCTGCTGCTGCGCGCCGGCGATCCGCGGGCGGCTCCGGTGGCGGCGGCGACGGCGGCGCTGCTGGCGATGGACGCCTGGTTCGACGTCACCACCTCGCTGGGGACCGGCGAGCAGGGTCTGGCGCTGCTACTGGCGGCCGGGGCGGAGCTGCCGCTGGCGGTGGCCTGCGCGGTGGTGGCCGCGCGGCGCACCGCCTGAGCGGAGCGGGCGGAAGCGTTACTCGATGACGAGCTCGACGGGGATGTTGCCGCGGGTGGCCTTGGAGTACGGGCACACCTCGTGCGCCTGCTTGACGAGCAGGGCGCCGGTCTCGCCCTCCAGGGACTCGGGCAGTTCGATGCGCAGGGTCACGGCGAGGCCGAAGCCGCTCGCGTCCTGGCCGATGGACGTCTCGGCGGTGACGGAGATGTCGCCGGTGTCCACCTTGGCCTGACGGCCGACGAGGCCCAGCGCGCTGGCGAAGCAGGCGGCGTACCCGGCGGCGAAGAGCTGCTCGGGGTTGGTGCCCTGGCCGTTGCCGCCGAGCGCCGGGGGCATGGCGAGCGCGAGGTCGATCTGACCGTCGGAGCTGACGGCGCGGCCCTCGCGGCCGTTGGCGGTGGCGACGGCGGTGTACAGCGCGTCCATCGGGAGGTCCTTTCAGAGGGGCGGGGCGGCCGGTGGCCGACCCTCGACCACAAATAGAGCACACAATTCAGTTGTGCACAACTCAATCGCTCGCAAGGAGGCTCGGGTAGACTGGGGCCCATGACGGAGCAGCCCATGACCGAACCCGGCGACACCCTCCGCGACCAGGACTTCCTCCGCCTCGACGGGCAGATCTGCTTCGCGCTGGGCGCCGCGAACCGCGCGTTCGGCGGGCTCTACCGGGTCATCCTCAAGGACCTGGAGCTGACCTACCCCCAGTACCTGGTGATGCTGGTGCTCTGGGAGCACGGGACGATGCCGGTCAAGCAGCTGGGGCAGCACCTGCGGCTCGATTCGGGCACGCTCTCCCCCCTGCTCAAGCGCCTGGAGGCGGCCGGACTGGTCCGCCGCGAGCGCAGCACCGAGGACGAGCGCTCCGTGCACGCGGTGCTCACCACACAGGGCGCGGCCCTGCGGGAGCGCGCCGTGGAGGTGCCGCGCCGGATCGCGCGGGCCACCGGGTTCGAGCTGGCCGAGATCCGCGAGCTGCAGGAACGGCTGGGCCGGCTGACGGCCGCCCTCGACGCGGCCGTGGACTCCGTCGCCCAGGACTGACCGGCGCCCGGGCCGGCCCCGCGCGCCCTCAGACCTCCGGCCGGCGCGGGCGCCCTCGCAGGCCTCCGACCGGCCCCGCGCGCCCTCTCAGGCCTCCGACCGCCCCGGGGCGCCCTCTCAGGCCTCCGGCCGGCGCTCCATCGCCGGGCGCAGGCGCTCCAGCAGGGCGTAGAGGGTCGCGCCCTCCGCCTCGTCCAGGGTGTCCAGCGCCCCGTGCGTGGCCTGCATCTCCTCGCGCACCCGCCGCATGGTCTCGCGGCCCTCGTCGGTCGCCACGACGTTCTTGACCCGGCGGTCCCTGGGCTCGGGCTCCCGCCGCACCAGCCCGCGCGCCTCCAGCCGGTCCACGATCCCGGTGACGTTCGAGGCGTCACAGGCGAGCAGGGAGGCGAGGCCGCGCATGGGCACCGGTCCGTCCAGCTGGGCCAGGACCTTGGCCTGGGTGGAGGTCAGCCCGTACCGGGCGGCCGCGGCGGCGAAGTCCCGCCACTGGGCGGTGCCGATGGCGGCGAGCAGTTCCAGCAGTTCCAGCTTGGCGGGGCGGTGCGTCGCGGTGGTGCTCATGGCTCGGACCCTACTCGAGGATCGTTGACATTATCAACCTTTTACTTGACCACCTTAAGTATCTCTGGCTACCTTCGGGAGAAGTACTTGATGACATGAAACATCTGCGTCCTCAAACAACCCGACGCAGGACTCCGAAGCACTGAGAAGGTCCCCGCAGCCATGAGCTCCGCCGCATCCGCCCCCGCAGAAGGCAGGAACGGGAACGAGACGGTCATCGTCTTCGCCCTGAGCCTCGCCGCCATGGTCGTGTCGATGATGCAGACCCTGCCCGTACCGATCCTGGGCCTGATCCGCAACGACCTCGGCACCTCCACCGCCAACGTCAGCTGGGTGACCACCGCCACCCTGCTGTCCGCCGCCGTCTTCACCCCGCTGCTCGGCCGCTTCGGCGACCAGCACGGCAAGAAGCCCACCCTGGTGGCCGTCCTCGGCGTGATGGTCGCGGGCTCCGTGGTCGCGGCGCTCGCGAGCTCGCTGCCGCTGCTGATCCTGGGCCGCGTGCTCCAGGGCTCCGCCACCGCGATCTTCCCGCTGGCCCTCTCCGTCCTGCGCGAGGAGGTCCGCCCGCAGAAGCTGCCCGGCGCGATGGCGCTGGTCAGCGGCACCCTCGCGTTCGGCAGCGGCCTGGCGCTGGTCGCCACTGGCCTGCTCACCTCCGGTGAGGGCGCCGACTACCGCAACGCCTTCTGGATGGCCACCGGCTTCGCCACGCTGGCCCTGCTCGCCGTGGTCTTCCTGGTCCCGGCGACCCGTCACAAGACCGGCGGCCGCACCGACTTCCTCGGCGCGCTGACCCTCGGCATCGCCCTGCTGCTGCTCCTGCTGCCCATCTCCCAGGGCCACGAGTGGGGCTGGTCCTCCGCCCGCACCCTGGGCAGCTTCGCCGGCGCCGCCGTCATGACCGCCGTCTGGGTCCTGGTCGAGCGCAAGGTCGCCGAGCCGCTCGTCGACATGAAGATGTTCGTCCACCGCCCGGTGCTGATGGCCAACCTGGCCGGCATCCTCGTCGGGTTCGGCATGTTCGCGAACTTCCTCGGCGTCTCCTACCTGGTCCAGATGCCGCAGAAGCTCACCGGCTACGGCTTCGACGCCTCCATCCTGCGCGCCTCGGTCCAGTTCCTGCTCCCCGGCGCCATCGTCTCCCTGCTCGCCTCCCCCGTCGGCGGCCAGCTGGTGCGCCACCGCGGGCCGCGCCTGGCCCTCGCCCTCGCCGCCGCGCTCGGCGCCGTCGGCTTCGGGTGGCTGGCTCTCGACCACGGCCACACCGCCTCCGTCATCGGCGCGGGCGTCGTCGTCGGCGCGGCCGTCAGCTTCGGCTACGCGGCCATGCCCGCCGTGATCATGTCGAGCGTCCCGCACCACCAGAGCGGCATCGCCAACGGCATCAACTCCATCTCCCGCTCCACCGGCAGCGCGATCGGCAGCGCCATCGTCACCACGATCCTGGCGTCCAAGACGATCGAGCACCTCCCCAAGGGAGTTCCGCCGCTGCCCGCCGAGTCCGGGTTCACCCTCACCTTCTGGATCGGCGCCGCCGCGTTCGCCCTGGTAGCCGTCATCAGCTGGCTGGGACTGCGCTCCGGCCACGGCCCGCGCGTCGTCGGAGCGAGTGCCTCGAACACCGCCCCGCAGAAGGCCGCGGAGACCGCTTCCGCCCGCTGATCCCCGTACGCCCCACCCACTGCCCCCGGTCCCCCGCGGACCGGGGGCAGTGGTGTGCCCGAGCCCGCGACGGACCCGTGCGCGGGCTCGCGCCCACCCGCGGCGAGGCGTTGTCAGTGGGGCTCGCTAGTCTCCCGACATACCGCAGCCCGGCAGGCGTTGGAGCCTTGCTCCGTGCTGCGCAAGACGGTTTTCAGACAGGCGGAGGGGCACGGCTGATGGCTTGGCTGGCGTTGCAGGACGAGGGGTACGAGGTCTCCCTCGTGGAGGGGCGGGTCGCCGTACGGCGTCCCACGGGACGGCAGTTGAAGACGCTGCCCAAGGCCCTGCGGGACCATCCCGAGGTGGACCGGTTGCGCCGCCTCGCCGAGTGGCTCGACCGCCACGAGGCCGCCTGCGCGGCCCGGGTCGACGGCTGGATGGTCTCCTCGCTGCCGGTCCCGACCGCCCTGCTGGCCCGGGTCTGGCGCGACGAGGCCTGGCGCGGCGCCCTGCGCGACCTGGCCGTCGTCGGCGACGACGACCCCGACGAGGTGGGCTTCCTGCGCGACGCCACCGACGCGGGCGAGCTCAAGGTGGTCAACCTCGACGGCGAAACCGTACGCCTCTCCCCGCGCACGGTGACCCTGCCGCACCCGGTGCTGCTGCCCGACCTGGACGACGTCCGGGAGTTCGCGGCCGACCTGGACATCACCCAGCGCGTGGAGCAGATCCACCGGGCGACCTGGACCAGGCCCGAGGACGTGAAGGCCTCCGCCACCGAGGTACGGGACTACGCGGGCGGGAAGTTCCCCTCCCGGTTCAGCCTCGCGGCCCGCGCCACGGGCCTCGGCTACCGGGTCTCCGGCGGATACGCCACCAGCCGGGTCCGGGACGGCGGGCGGACGGTGGAGGCCGCCGTGTGGATCGGCGAGCCCTACTGGGAGGACGAGTCGGAGACCGGCGCCCTGAGCTGGCACGACGAGGAGGGCCGGGCCGTACGGCTCGGCGAGGTCGGACCGGTGGCCTGGTCCGAGGGGATGCGGATGGCCGCGGCGCTGTACGCCGGGCGCAAGATCGAGGAGGGCGGGAACGCATGAGCACCGAGACCACCGACGCACAGGCCGGGACGGACCCGGACGCCGCCACCCGTACCGCGAGCGCCGAACTCCTCGCCGCCGGCGCGGTCCTGCCCGGGGACACCTCGGACGCGGGCCCCGGCGCCGTGCCGCTGACCGCCCGGACGTACCGTCACCCGGCGCTCGGGGACGAGCGGGTCGTCGTCCGGCTGGCCGCTGCCGAACTGGGCGCCGCCGAGGACCTCGCCGCGGGCTTCCTGGGCCTGGTGCCGGACGGCGAGCCCGCCGTCGTCGGCCTCGGCCGCCGGCAGGCGCTCGGCTTCCCCGAGTGGGTCCTCGTGCACCACCCCGGGGACGGGCACCACGCGCTCGCCCTGGTCCCGGAGCTGGACCGGCTGGCCCGACAGGCGAAGACCAAGCCCAAGGCCGCCCTCGACGCCTGCACCGAGATCTGCGAACGGCTCGCCGCCTCCCTGCCCCACTTCCTGCCCGTCTTCCAGGAGCAGGCCGCCCGCGTCTTCCTCGCCGTCGAGAACACCACGTACGCCGCCCAGCTGTTCGGCCGGGCCCGCGCCGCCGAGGCCCGCTACGGCCTGGCCGTGGACGAGGACCGCCTCGACGCCGTGTTCCTCGAGTTCGCCCTGGCCGGCGCCCTTCCGGTGAAGGTGCTCACCGGCTACGGCAAGGAGCTCGCCCAGCGGGTCTCCCCCGCCGAGGCCCTCACCCGCTTCCGCCGCCTGTGCGTCCGCCGCACCGCGGGCGGCCTCCCGCCGTCCGCGCAGGCCACGACCGAGCTGCGGCGCCTGGCCCGCGCGGCCGGGCTGAGCGGGAACCTGCCCGAGCAGGAGTACCTCGCCGAACTGCTGCCCCTGCCCGCCACCCTGCGCGCGGCGGCCGGCTGGTGGAAGTCCCACCGCGCCGCGCTCATCGCGCTGGCCAAGCGGGTGCCCTCCGTACGCGGCACCCTGCTCGGGATGGTGCCGGGCGGCAGCGGCGAGGCGGGCGAGCTGTCCGCCCTGTGGCTGGAGGTGCTGGAGGAGTCCGGGGCCACCGCCGGACTGGCCGACGCCTCCCTGCCCGACGCGGAGCGCTCCCCCGACGGCACCGCGGGCTGGCTGGAGCGCTTCCACACCGCCCGCTACGGCGGCTGGGGCCGTCCGCCCGCCCTCCCGGCCCTCCTCGACCTCGTGGCCCGCTGCGCCGGGCCGCTGCGGGAGGAACTCGCCCGGCCGGGACGGGAACAGGGGCTGCGCCTGGGCCTGCAGGACGTCAACCTGCTCGACCTGCTGCTCTCCCTGGGCCTGCCCGTGGCGGATCCGGGGGACGACGCGCGGACCGTCCTCGGCCTGGAGGAGTGGAACAGCTCGCCCGACCCCCGCGACCTGGCGGCCCTGTGCGCCGACGAACGGCTGCGCCCCGCCTTCTTCCGCACCCTCGACCGGTTCAACGGCCACATGTCGAACGGCCGTGAGACCGTGCGGCGGCTGGCCGTGACGGCGGGCAGCAGCCCGCTGATCGCCGAGTGGGTCCGCCGGGTGGCCGCCGAGTCCACGGCGACGGCCCTGCCCGACCTGCCCGAGGCGATCCGGCGGCTGACCTGGCTGCCCTCCGAGGCTCTGGCGCTGGCCCCGGCCGAGGTGGCCGCGGCCGCCGCCGCCGACCTCGACGAGGTCCTCGCGCGCACCCTGCGCGGCGGCATGTTCGAGGAACTGGTCTGGCCCGCCTGGGAGGAGGCCGTCCGCGCGCTGACGCCCGGCCGCGGCCGGGGCACTCTCACCGTGATGGACGCCTGGCCGTACGTCATCGTCGCCAACTCCACCCAGGTGCGGGTCATCGACGCGGACTCCACCGTCGTCACCCACGATCTGCGGGTCCCCCCGAGCAGCGGCCGCCAGCTCGGCTTCCACTACACCGACGGCGACCTGCTCGTCTTCTGGGCCTCCTACAACGGCCCCGTCGAGGGCTACTGGCTGAGCGCCCCCGACGACGTGCTCACCCTCGACTCCTCCGCCACCTACTGGTCGATGCGCTCCGGGCACGTCTCCCTGCCCCTGCCCGGCGGCGGCCGCACCACCGGCGCCGGCGTGCTGCGCCGCGGCGACAGCCTGGTCCCGGCCGAGCGGCCCGTCATCAGCGACGGGACCTCCCACTGGACGTGGGACCCCGACCGCGACTCCGGCGGTCCGGGCTGGACCGAGTACGACCCGGCCACCGGGGCCACGGGCCGACGTTCGATGCCGGGCTTCCTCGCCGACGCCCTCGCCGGGCACCCCGGCGGCAGCACCCTGCCCGACGCCATCGGACAGAACTGGCTGCGTCCCGCGCCCGCCGTCGAGGGCTCGGTGCTCGGCGCGCCCGCGGACGGGCTGCTGGGCTGGCGCGCCGTGCGCGTGCCCGGGCAGGGCTGGCACGGCTCCGACCCGGCCGGCGGCCGGGTATCCGTCCCCGAGGGCTCCGCCAGGCCCGACGCCGCGGTCCGGCTGCCCGGTGACGAGCGGCCCCGCGCCGTCACCAGCGACTGGCGCGCCCTGGCCCTGACCGACCCCGAGGGGGCCGTCACCGCCCGGACCACCTGCCCGCACCACGGCGCCCCGCACGCCGCCGGCGACGCGGAACTCCCGCCGCTCGCCTACTGGTACTGCCTGCGCCCCCGCGACCCCGAGGGATCGGCGGCACTGCGCGCGCTGGACGCCCCGGCCGCCGGAGCGCTGCTGAAGGCCGCCGCCGAGGCGGAGCGGCGTGAGGACCTGCCCGCGCTGGTCCGCGAGGCCCTGCCCGCGCTCGGCTCGCCCGTGCTCATCGGCGGGGTGGTCGACGTGCTCCGCGCCGCGCTGGTCCAGCGCAAGGCCCTGGCCAGGGTCGCGGAGTCCCTCGCCGGGCGCCGGGCGGCCCACCCGAAGCCGGCCGTGGAACGCGGTCCCGCCGACCAGCTGCTCGACGCCTCCCTGCACGGGCTGACCGGCAACCCCTACCACCGCTACTACGGCGGGAACACGGACGCCACGTCCGCCTTCCTGCGGGCGCTCGGCACGGCCGCCGCCGACACCGCCGCCGAGCCGGTCCCCGGCCGGCTGCACGTGGACGTGCCGCCGCTCGCGCAGTCCTCGTTCCCCTGGGCCGGACTGTTCCTTGAAGCGCCCGCCGCGGCCGCCTACCGTGCGGTCGCCACCGGCACCACCGGCGAGCAGCGGGAGGCGCTGTGCCGGGTGCTGGCCCAGGTGGACGCCCTGGGCCTGGCCTCGGCCGAGACCTCCGCCGCGAGCTGGCGGCGGCTGACGGTGCGGATCGACACCGCCCACCTGCTCGGCGCCGACGGCCGGGAGCGCGGCCGCGGCGGCCGGCACCGGGCGGTCGTGCCGCTGGGCGGCGGGGCGCTGCTCGCCCTGAACGAGCAGACCGAGGAGTACCCCCGGGGCCGGCAGTTCGACGCCTTCCTGCACGACCCGGCCGGCACCTTCGCCGTGCCCGCGCCCTACACCCCGGCCGCGGCGGCGGTGCCGGTCGGCGACCCCGGGCGGGGGGCGGGCTGGCTGACGGCCTTCCTCAAGGAGGCCGCCGAGCGCGGTCCGGCGCCCTGGTTCCCGGCGGCGGCCGAGGAGTTCGGCCGGCTGACCGGCGTGTCGGCCGCCATGGCCGCCCTGGTCGTCGCGGGACTGCCGTACCTGGAGACGTACGAGCGCGGCTTCCTCCCCGCCGAACTGCGCACGGTCCTCGGGGTCAAGGCCACCGAGGCCGCGCACGCCCGCGACGACCTCAAGGCACTCTCCCCGCAGGTGCGGCGCGAGCTGGTCGCGGCGCTGCTGCCCGCCGACCCGGCCCGGCTGTGGACGGACGGCCCGGACGCCGAGGCCGCCGCGCTCGTGTGGAACCGGCGCGCGGGCCGCCGTACGCCGGTACCCGAGTGGCTGCTCGCCGAGGCCGGCAAGGAGGTCCGCGGGGCCTGGGCCGCGCACCGGGCGCTGCCCGCGCTGCTGGACGCGGCGGCGTCCCCGGAGCTGTCCGCCGACACGGCCTGGGCCGTGAAGGGCGACCGGGCCGAGCCCGTGGTCCCGGGCGGGCGCCCCTTCGACGCCGGGGTGCTCACCTCCGCGGTGGGCTTCGCGGCCTGGCTCGCGCACCGGCTGCCCGCCGGGCACCCCGTACGGTCCTGCCTGCCGCCGGTGCTCACAGCGGTGCGGCAGCGGCTGGCCTCGCCGGAGCTGCTGCTGGCCGTGGGGCACTACGTGGACCTGGCCGGCTTCCGCAAGGCGGCCGGCACCCCGACCGAGACCGCGGCCGGCTACGAGCGGTACGGCGCGGTGGTGCTGGCCACCCAGGACGGCCGCCCGCTGCCCGCGCTGCGCACGGCGCTGCTGGACTCGACCGGGTCGGACCCGTACCTGCCGCTGCTGCGCGGCACCGAGCAGCTGCCCGGCGCGACGGAGACGGCGCTGCGACTGGCCCACGACCCGGGGTTCGCCGCGCTGCTCGCCGACCCGGGGGCGCCGGTGGCGGGCGCGGTGGACGCGGAGGGCGCCTGGTGGCCGCAGGACCCGGGCCGCAGCGTGCCGGAGCTGGTGGCGGAGGTGTCCGCGCGGTACGGGCTGGGGGCGGACGCGGCCACGCTGTACCTGGCGCTGCTCGCGATGCCCGACCCGACCGACCGCAACACGGCGCGCTGGACGGGCTGGAAGCCGGCCCGGCTCAAGGCGGCCCGCGCGGAGCTGGCCACCACGGAGCTGGTCGTCACGGCAACCCGGGCCCGGGCCGGGCGCTCCCTGTTCCTGCCCGGCCCGTGGGCCGAGCCGGCCGCGCCCGCGCTGCCGGTCGAGCAGTGGAAGCTGCCGATGTACGCCCTGGCTCCGGCCGGCCGCCCGGTGCTGGGCACGCTGGTGCCCGCCGAGCCGGCCGCGGAGCTGTACCGCCGGGCGTGGGCGCGGGTCCGCGAGGGCGACGTGCCGCGCTTCGAGGAGCTCAAGGTGAAGCGCACCGCCGGCCGGCGGCGCTGAGCCCCGCCGGGCGACCGGCTCCGGCGGGGGCGCGGCCCGACGGCCCGTGCCCCCGCCACCTCCTTGATTCTCTCCTTGCTTCTCCTTGCTTCTCTCCGACTTCTTCGACCAGGACTTGAGGACTACCCGATGACCGTGACCGAACCGTCCGCCCCCGCGCGGCAGGTGGTGCCCGCCGAGGAGCGGTACGCCGCCGAACTGGCCTTCCTCGCCGCCCAGGACCCCGGCCCCCGCCCGCCGGGCTGGGCGCTGACCCCGCGCGCGGTGGTGACCTTCGTGTGCGGCAGCGGGGGCGAGGAGCTGGCCCTGCCCAAGCGGCGCGCCGGGCTGCCGTCCAAGCTGGTGATCGCCCCGAAGTTCGTCGGCGAACGCGCCCTGGTGGAGCGCTGCGTGGTGACCCTGGCCAGTGAGCGGGGGCTGCTGCTCACGGGCGAGCCGGGCACCGCCAAGTCGATGCTGTCCGAGCTGCTGTCGGCCGCGGTGTGCGGCACGAGCGCGCTCACCGTGCAGGGCACGGCGGGCACCACCGAGGACGCCTTCCGCTACGGCTGGAACTACGCGCTGCTGCTGGCGCAGGGCCCGACCCGGGAGGCCCTGGTCGACTCCCCCGTGCTCGCGGCGATGCGCGCCGGGCGGGTGGTGCGGGTCGAGGAGATCACGCGTTGCCTGCCCGAGGTGCAGGACGCGCTGGTGTCGATCCTGTCCGACCGGCGGGTGAGCGTGCCGGAGCTGACGGCGACCGAGGACTCGGTGGTCTCGGCGGCTCCCGGGTTCACCGTCATCGCCACCGCCAACCTGCGCGACCGGGGCGTCTCGGAGATGTCGGCGGCGCTGAAGCGGCGCTTCAACTTCGAGACGGTCGGCCCGATCTCGGACCCGGACGCGGAGGCCTCGCTGATCCGCCGGCAGGCCGTCTCCGCCGTGGAACGGGCCGGGGCCGCGTTCGGGGTGGACGACAGCGTGCTCGACGCGCTGGTCACCGTCTTCCGGGACCTGCGCTCGGGGCGCAGCGCGGAGGGCTGGGACGTGGAACGGCCCGGCACGGTCATGTCCACGGCGGAGGCGGTGCAGGTGGCGGCCTCGCTGGGGGTCGCGGCCGCGTACCTGCCGGGTGGTGACGTGCTGGACCTGCTGCCGGGTCATCTGCTGGGCGTGGTGCGCAAGGACGACCCGGCCGACCACGGACGGCTGCTGGGCTACTGGGACGGTCCGGTGCGCCGCCGGGCCGAGGACGGCTCGGCGATGTGGCGCCGGCTCTGGGACCTGCGCGGGAGCCTGCGTTGACGCCGACCGCTGAGCCACGGGAGGCGGTGGCGGCCCTGGCCGCCTCGCGCGCGCCCTACCTGCTGGGGGTGCGGCACCACAGTCCCGCCCTGGCGGCGGTGGTGCCGGCGCTGCTGGCGGCCGCGGACCCGGAGGTGGTCTGCGTGGAGCTGCCGGCCGACTTCCAGCCGTGGCTGACGCACCTGGCCGACCCGGAGACGGTCGCCCCGGTGGCCCTGGCGGGCCTGGGCCTTGAAGGCCGGCTGGCCTTCTATCCCTTCGCGGACTTCTCCCCGGAACTGGCGGCGATCCGCTGGGCCCGCGACCACGGGGTGGAGGTCCGCTGCTGCGACCTCCCCCTTTCGGACGCCGGCTGGTCCCTGCCGGCTGCGTCGGGGCCCGGAGCGGCCCCGGCGGCGCCGGGTACGGGCCCTGCGGACGGGCAGGCCGCGGCTTCGGCGGGGCCCACGTCCGGCAACACCGAGACGGCTTCGGCCCCGGCGGGACCCGCGGGGCCGTCCCCGGTACGGCCCGGGACGCACGGCGGCTCCGCGTCCGGCTCCGCCCCGGCGGGTCGCGGAACGGACGGCGACAGGGAGGCCGCCGCGCTGCCCACGACGGTGCCCGAGGCGGAGCGGAGCTCCGGGCCCGGTCCGGGTGCGGGCCCGCGCCGGTCCTACGGGGACGCGCTCGCGGCGTCCGGTACCGGGCGCGAGGGCGACGACCTGTGGGACCGGGCGGTGGAGGTCCTCGCCCCGGGCTGCTCCCCGGAGGCCGTACGCCGTGCCGCGCTCGGTGTCGGCTGGGCCCTGCGTGCGGACGCCGGTGCCGTGCCGGCGACGGACCTGGCGCGGGAGTCCCACATGCGGGAGGTCCTCACGGCGGCCGCCGAGGGAGGCCGCCGTGTGGCGGCGGTCGTCGGCGCCTTCCACGCCCCGGCCCTCCTCACGGAGACGCCGGTTCCGGCGCCCCGCGGGCACGCGGCCGACCCGGGGCAGAAGCCCGGGGCCCGCTCGGAGGCCGGGGACGGCGGGGGCGGGGTCGTGACCTCGTTCGTGGCGTATTCCCATGATCTGCTCGACTCGCGGTCCGGGTATCCCGCCGGGATCCGGGATCCGCTGTGGCAGCAGGCCGTCTTCGAGGCCGGCGGGGATCCGGTGCGGCTGCGGGAGGCGGCTGCGGCCGCGCTCGTCCGGCTGTGCCGGGAGCTGCGCCGCGCCGGGCACACCGCCGGGACGGGGGAGGCCGCCGAGACCCTGCGGCTCGCCTGCGACCTGGCGGGGCTGCGCGGGCTGCCCGCGCCCGGCCGCGGTGAGCTCCTCGAGGCCGTCACCACGGTGCTCGGGCAGGGCGAGCCCCTCGGCCGGGGGCGGGCGCTGGCCCGCGCCCTGGAGGCCGTCTTCGTCGGTACGGGCCGCGGCCGGACCACCCCGCACGCCCCGCGCTCCGGGCTCGGCCCTTCCGTGGAGGCGGAGTTGGCGGCCCTGCGGCTGCCGTCCCCCGAGGACGCGGCGCCGCGCGAGGTACGCCTCGACCCCCTGCGCTCCGAGCTCGACGGGCGCCGCGAGGTGCTACTCCGGCGCCTGCTGGTGTGCGGGGCCTCGTACGGCGAGCCCGTGGACGTCGCCGCCACCGGCGACGGCACCGCCCTGGGGAGCAAGTGGCGGCTGTCCTGGACCCCTGCGGTCCCGGCCCGCCTGGACCTGGCGGGGGTCCGCGGCGTCACCGCCGCCCAGGCGGCCGCGGGTACGTTGCGCGACCTCGCACGCCGCGAGGCCGCCGAGGGCGGCCCGACCGCCGCGCAGGTGCTGGCCGGCCTGGAGGCCGCCGCGCGCTGCGACCTGCCCGAGCTGGTCGACGTACGACTGGAGGAGGCGGCCGCCGTGCTGCCGGAGACCGCCGGGGTGGCGGAACTCCTTGAGGCCGTCGACCTGTTGGAGGGGCTGCGGCGCGGCCACCTCCCCGGCACCTCCGCCGGGGCGCGGGCGGCTGCCGGGGTGCTGGCCGGCGATCTGCTGGACGCCGCCGTACGGTCGTTGCCCGGTCTCGCGGGCAGTGACGACCCCGCCGACGCGGCCGCCCTGGTGGCCCTCTCCGACCGGGCCGCGGCGCGCGGGCTGGGCGTGCGGATGGATGCCTCCCTGGCGGAACTCGCCGACGGGGGGAGCCCGTTGATGCGGGGGGCCGCGTCGGCCGTACGGGTGCTGCTGGACCTGGACCCGGCGGCCGGGCTCGGCGCCCGCGCCGCCGCCTGGGTGGACGGGGCGGCCACGGCGGACGGGCGCCGCACCCTGGCCCGCCGGATCGCCGGACTGCTCACCGCGGCCGGGCCGCTGCTGGAGACCTCCCCGGCCGCGCTGACCCCGCTGCTGGACCGGGTGGACGGCCTGGCCGACGCGGACTTCCTGCAGCGGCTGCCCGCACTGCGGGCCGGGTTCGACGCGCTGTCCCCGGCCGCGCGGGACCGGCTGCTGGACACGGTGGCCGAGCGCCTCGGCGACCGGCCCGACCTCGCCCTAGACGCTCCGCCCGCCCTGCTCGCCCTCTGGGCCGCCGCCGACGCGGCGGGGCTGGGCGCCCTCAAGGAACTCCCGCTGCCCGTGCCTCCGGCGCGGCCGGCCGGGGCGGCGGTCTCCCCGCTGCCGGGGTCGCCCACGGTGGCGGCCGCCCGTGAACAGGAGAACGCCCGGGCGGGCACGGCGGCGGCCTCGCACGCCGACGAGCGGCGGCCCGCGGGGGCGGAACGGGCGCCTGCGGCGCGGCCGGCCGGTCCGGGCAGCGGAGCCGCGGACGCCACCCGTCCGGCGGCGCCGACGGGCACGGCCGCGGAAGCCGCGCCCCACGCGGACCACGGGCGGCCGCAGGAGTCGGCCACCGCAGGGGCACGGCCCGTCGCACG
Organism: Streptomyces sp. NPDC001594; assembly: GCF_042893675.1. Lineage (NCBI taxonomy): Bacteria > Bacillati > Actinomycetota > Actinomycetes > Kitasatosporales > Streptomycetaceae > Streptomyces > Streptomyces sp. NPDC001594. The sequence continues at coordinate 120,815 of NZ_JBIAVB010000012.1, forward strand.
GCGGTCCGCCGAGACGGCCCTCGGAGCGGCGCGGCCGGCGGGCGCGGCCCTTCCGGGCAGCCGTACCGGCGCGTCCGGCGGGACGGCGGACCCCGCGGGCCCCGGTGCCGGGGAGGGGGACGGGCAGCGGCTCGCCGCCGCCGACCGGTGGCGGCTGCTGCTGGGCCGCCAGCGCGACCGGCTGCCGTCCGGGGCGCACCGGTACGCCCGCGCCCTCGACGAGCTGTACGGCGCGGGACGCGGTGAGGGCTCCGGCGACATCGGCCGGTCGGGGCCCGGCGGCGGGGACGGGCCGTCCTTCCCGACGGCCCGGGAGTGGTCCGAGGAGCTGGAGTCGCTGTTCGGCGCCGACGTACGGGAGGAGGTGCTCGCGGACGCGGCGGGCGCGGGCCGTACCGACGTACTGGCGCAGCTGGATCCGGCGGCCGTGCGCCCCTCCGTGGAACTGCTGACCTCCGTGCTCTCCCTGGCCGGCGGCATGCCGGAGCAGCAACTCGCCCGGCTGCGGCCGCTGGTGAAGCGACTGGTAGACGAGTTGGCGGCACAGCTGGCCACCCGCGTGCGGCCGGCCCTGTCGGGCCTGTCCACCCCGCGCCCGACCCGCCGCCCCGGCGGCCGGCTCGATCTGGCCCGCACCCTGCGGGCCAACCTGGCGCACACGCGGCGCTTCGACGACGGCCGGGTGGTCGTGGTCCCGGAGCGGCCGGTGTTCAGCACCCGCGCGTCCCGCGAGGCGGACTGGCGGCTGATCCTGGTGGTGGACGTCTCCGGCTCGATGGAGGCCTCCGTGGTCTGGTCGGCGCTGACGGCGGCCGTGCTGGGCGGGGTCCCGACCCTGTCCACGCACTTCCTGGCCTTCTCCACCCAGGTCGTCGACCTGACCGGCCGGGTCGCCGACCCGCTCTCCCTCCTCCTGGAGGTCCGCGTCGGCGGCGGTACGCACATCGCGGCCGGCCTCGCGCACGCCCGGACCCTGATCACGGTGCCGAGCCGCACCCTGGTCGTCGTGGTCAGCGACTTCGAGGAGGGCGCCCCGGTCGGGGGCCTGCTCGGGGAGGTCCGTGCGCTGGCCGCCTCCGGTGCCCATCTGCTCGGCTGCGCCGCACTCCACGACGCGGGCGCGCCCCGGTACTCGGTGCCGGTGGCGCGGCAGCTCGTCGCGGCCGGGATGCCGGTGGCCGCGCTCAGCCCTCTCGCCCTCGCCCGCTGGGTGGGCGACCGACTCCGTGGGGAGCCCCGATGACCAGCCCGCTGTTGCCGCCCGTCGCCGCCGAGGTGACGGCGGAGGCCGTGGAGGCCCTGAGCGCCCGGCTGCGCAAGAAGCTCGACGCGGCCGTGGAGGGGTGCCGGGACGGCGCGCGGGCCGGGGCGGACGGGGGCCTCGTCGTCTCCTTCGGCGAGGACGCGGTGGTGACGCTGCGGCCGGGGCCGTCGGGGGTGGTGGCGGAGGCCGGGCAGGCCCTCTGCACCTGCCTCCTCGCCCCGCGCTGCCTGCACCGCGCGGCGGTCCTGGCCGCGTCCCCGGTGGCGGACCCGTCCCCCTGGCCGGGCGAAGGCGAGGCCGGGGACCCGGATGCCGGTACCCCGTCGGAGGCGGGGCGGCCCGGGCCGTCGCCCTGCGGGGCCGGTCCCCTCCCCGCCCTTCCTCCGTTCCCCGGGCCCCGCCCGGACCCCGACACGGACCCCGCCGGCGGACAGGAGAACGCCCCGGGGGCCGCTGCCCCGGTCCCTGGCTCCGCCGACGGCACCGGCCCCACCGGGACGGCCGGCCCGGCGGACGGGCCCGGCCCCCGGGGCGCGTACGGCGCGACCCCGGCCCCCGCAACCGCCGGGGGCGGCCCTGCCGCAGACGGATACGCCCCCGGACGCACGCGTGGCCCGGGCGGGCCCGGCGTCACCGCCGGGGTCGGCGCGGGACCGGGCGGGGACGCGCCCAGCGCCGCGCAGGTGCGGGCCGGGGCCGCGCTGTGGGGGGTAGGGGCCGAGGCCCTCGCCGCCGGGGCGGCCGCCGGGGGCGCGGTGGTGCAGGCCGAGTTGCTGCGGGCCGCGCACACCGCCCGCGTGGCCGGGCTGCCCGGTGCCGAGGCCGCCGCGCTGCGGGTGGTGCGGGGGCTGCGGGCCGCCCGGGAGCGGCGGGCCGGTGAGCGGCTGGCCGACCTGACCGCCGCCTTCGAGGCGCTGCTGCGCACCGCCGCGCTGCTGGCGGCCGGTACGGGCGGCCCCGGGCTGACCGGGAGCGGCCGCCGGGCCTACGCCTCCGGGGGCAGCCTGCGGGTGCACGGCCTGTGCCGGGAGCCCGTGCTGACGGCGACCGGCTACGGCGGCGTGGTCACCCACCTGCTCGGGGCGGACGGCGTCCCCTACTCGCTGTCGGACGTCCGCCCCGGCGGCCTCGCCCGTGCCCGCGGTGCGGGGGCCGCGTCCGTGGCCCTGGGCGGCGGCGTCCTCGACCACGCCGGGCTCGCGCGCGGCGGCCTGCGCATCGCCGGGGCGACGGTCTCCGCCGACGGGCGGCTCGGCGCGGGACGCGGGGTGCGGGCCACGCCCGTGCCGGGTGTCTCCTGGGACCGGGAGCCGCTCGCCGCGCTGTTCGCCCGCCCGGCGGTCGAGGCCGTCGCCGAGCTGCTCGCGCGGGACGCCGAACCCGGCCTGCTGGGCTGCGCCGTCCGGGTCGAGGGCGCGGCCGGCGAGCACCTCCTGGTGCGGGAGCTGTCGCCCGACGGCACGGTACGGGCGGACGCGCCGCTGCTCCGGCTGGTCCCGGCGCACCCGCACCCGGAGCTGGCGCACACCGCCAATCTGCGCCGGCTGGCCGGCTGGCCGGGGCTGGCGCTGCGGGTGGTGGGCCGCCCGGACCCGGACCGGGCGGCCACGCTGCGGCCCCTCTGCGTGGGGCCGGTGCCGGGGGCCGCGTACACGCTGCGGCTGCCGCCGGAATGGCGGGACCGGGCCGACCTCGGCTACGACCGCCTCCAGGGCGGCCACGTCACCGGCGAGGCCCCCGCCGCCGCGCCGGGCCCCCTCGAACCGGGCCCGGATCCGCTGGCCGACTCGCCCCTTTGGCGGGTGCGCCGGCTGCTGGAGGCCGGGGTCGCGGGCGGCCGCCGGGCGGTGGCGGAGTCGGCGCGCCCGCCCGAGCCTGAGGCCGGGTACGGGCCGTTGCGCCGGGCCGGGTTCACGGCGGCGGCGGACCTGGCCGCGGCCCTCGTCGCGGAGGCGGACCGGCGGCCCCGGGACGCCTTCGGCCGGCTCACCGACCCGTCGGCGGACGGGTACGCGTGGGCCTGGCTGGCGGCCTCGGCGCACCTGACGGCGGCGCGGCGGTCGCTCGTGGCCGCTTCCTGGGCGTAGGCGGAGGAGGGCGGGTGAAGCGGGGCCGGGGCCCGGTGTAGGCCGTTCGGCTTGCGGACCCCACGGGGCCGGGGGACACAATGGGCGCTAACGGTGTGAAACTCGGATGAAATTGCATAAAACATGTACGCCGTTCGAGTTTCGCGTTCCTGCGCCCGCCCGGTGGGAGGGGAATGTGAGTTCCGAACCGCTGTCAGAGCGTCCCACCGGCCCGCCCTCCGGCCCCCTCTCCGGGCGCCCGTCCGGCGACCAGGCCGGCCCCACGCCACCGCCCCCGCCCTCGGGCGGCGGCCCGCCGTCGGGCCCCGGCGGCCCCGGTCCCGGCGGACCGAGGCCGTCGTCCGGCGGCGACGGCCACCGCCCCTGGTGGCGGTCCGTGCCGCGGATCGCGGCGATCACCGCCGCCGTGGTCGTCGCCGTGGTCCTGGCCGTCGTGCTCGGCCGTCCCGGCGGCCAGACGGCCTCGGCCGGCGAGGTCATCCTCCAGCCCACGGACGACGCGGGCGTGGACCCCTACACCCCGTCGACCGCCAACACCACCTCCGCCCTGCCGGCGGCGGCCCCCACCGCGGCTCCCGTCAAGCGGGACAACATCGCCAGCGTGACGGGCTCGGAGCCGGGCCTCTACGGCGGCACCCGCAACACCGCCAGCTGCGACGTGGAGAAGCAGGTCCGCTACCTGTCGGCCGACCCCGCCAGGAACCGCGCGTTCGCCTCCGTCGTGGGCGTGCAGGAGTCCTCGGTCCCCGCCTACCTGCGGTCGCTGACGCCCGTGCAGCTGCGTTCGGACACCCGCGTCACCAACCACGGCTACCGCAACGGCGTCGCCACCAGCTACCAGTCCGTGCTGCAGGCGGGCACGGCCGTGCTGGTGGACAAGTACGGGGAGCCGAAGGTGCGCTGCGCCTGCGGCAACCCGCTGAGCCGGGTGGTCCCGCAGCAGGGCACCCCGCGGCAGAAGGGGGCCAGCTGGCCCGGGTACCAGCCGCAGAACGTCGTGGTCGTCAACCGCTCGACCACCGTGATCAACGTCTTCGTCCTGTACGACCCCAAGGACAAGAAGTGGGTCCACCGGTACACCGGTGACCAGGTCCACCACGACAGGCCCGCCCCGCCCCCGCCCCGGCACTGGCCGACGAACCCCCCGTCCCCGCCCTGGACGCACACCCCGGGGACGCAGTCGCCCTGGACGCACACGCCGGGAACGCAGACACCCGGCACGCAGACACCCGGCACGCAGACACCCGGCACGCAGTCCCCGGGCACGCAGTCCCCTGGCACGAAGCCGCCCACGGAGACCCCGGGAACGAAGTCCCCGGGCACCACGCCCCCGGCCACCGAGACCCCGGGAGGGAAGACGCCGACGGCCACCCCGACCGGCACGCCCACGGGCACCGCGACCGGTGCGACCGAGACCCCGGCGCCCACCCCCACCCCGACGCCCCACACCGAAATGCCCGTGCTGCCGCCCGTGCCCACGCCGGCCACCACCACCGAATCGCCGGTGACCCCCACGCCGAAGCCGACCCCGACGCCGAAGCCGACCCCGACGCCGGCGACCAAACCCCCGGCGCCCACCCCCACCCCGACGCCCCACACCGAGATGCCCGTACTGCCGCCCGTACCCACGCCTGCCACGCCGGCGCAGACACAGGGCCCGGCCACCCCGCCTCCGGTCACGGAACGGCCCGCGACACCGCCACCGCCGGCAGCCACCCAGGCGCCTCCGACCGAACGGCCCGCCGAACCGCCCGCCCCCGACCAGAACCAGCAGAACCAGAACCAGAACCAGAACCAGCAGAACGACAACCGGCAGAACCAGAACCAGAACAACCAGAACAACCAGAACCAGCCCGGGTACTAGCCCGCCCGTCCGACCTCCCGCCGGGGCCCTGCCTCCGGCGGGAGGTCGCGTACGTACACCAGCCCGTCGACCGTCGCCAGGTGGGCCGGGTCCAGCGGGGCGTAGCCGAACCAGGGCGACACGCGCGGCGCGGGCGGCGCGGCGGCGAGGACGGCCGCCAGACCGCGCGGGTCGACGAGGGGGCGGTCCGCCGGCAGCGCGTGCAGCAGCCCCTCCACCGTGTCCGGGGGCGGGGTGTCCACCCCGCGGTGCCGGATCGTGCCGACGGCGGTGGAGACGAAGGCGTACTCCCGGCCGAGGCGGGCGTCCACCAGCGCACCGGCGCTCCACCACTCCAGCGCGGTCCCGCCCATCCGCATGCAGCTCTTCTCCCGCTGCAGGTGGGCGTTGTGCGCGAAGACCAGGACCGGGCCCCGCTCGGCGAGGGCGAGGAGGTTGTCGGCCATCATCCGGTCACGCACCCCCGACAGCCGGGACCAGCGGGACGGCGACGGGTCCGCCGTCCAGTGGTGGTAGTGCAGCAGGCCGGTGGCGGTGCGCCCGTACAGCCGTGCCCGCTCCCAGTCCTCCCTCGACGTCGCGGAAATCAACCCCGGGCTCTGCTCGTCGAGCAGTTCCACCAGGTCGTCGGCGAGCAGCCGCAGCTCCCTGGCCTCGGCGGAGCGCCCCACGGACAGCGCCGGGTCCCACATCACGCCCTCGTCGGTCCACGGCCCGTCCGGGCCGAGTAGGCGGTCGAGCGTGTCGGCGTCACAGGGCAGCAGTGCCGGATCGACCGATGCCGCGAGCCTGCGGTGAAGGGCGGTGAGGGCCTGCCGGGGGCTCTCGGGCGCGGTGATCTCCAGCGGGCCGTCGATGCCGGCGAAGCGGAGCCGTTCGGCGGGGGGCCGGGCGGCGTTGTACTCCCGCATCCAGCGCACGAGCCCGCGGTTGGCGGCGGAGGCACCGAGCCCGTGGCTGAAGCCCCCCTCCATCACCGCGTCGAGGGTGCCCTCGCCCGTGGCGAGGTAGTCGTCCACGACCAGGCCCCGCAGGCAGTCGCTCTCGATCGCGACCGTCCGGTAGCCCTCCTCCTCGATCAGCCGGCGGAAGAGGTCGTTGCGCAGTTCGAGGAGGGCGTCCTCGCCGTGGGTGGGCTCGCCCAGGGCGAGCACCCGGGGCCGGTTCCCGAGCAGTTCCCTCAGGGCGGCGGCGTCGAGCGTACGCAGGGTGTGCTTGATGTCGATTGCCATGCATTCCACGCTATCGTTGAACTTTCGGTGGAGAGTTGGGCGGCCAACCAGCGCGCTATCCTCGGCGAGGTGGAACAAAACCTTCAAATGGGTCGGAAGCTCAGGCCGGTCGATCTCGCGCGCGCCCACGGTCTGTCCACCCAGGCGGTCAGGAACTACGAGGAGGCGGGGATCCTCCCGTCCGCCGCCCGCGGCGAGAACGGCTACCGCGTCTACACCCCGGGGCACGCCCTGGCTCTGGCCGCGTTCCTGGCGCTGGTGCCCGGCCACGGCCACGCGACGGCGACGGCCGTGATGCGGGCGGTGAACCGGAACGCCGCCGACGAGGCCTTCCGCCTCATCGACCTGAGCCACGCCCAGCTGGCGGAGGACCGCCGGACGCTCGAAGCGGTGGAACGGGCCCTTCGCGACCTCGCTCCCGCGGCGAAGGCGGCGGCGGCGCCGGAGGCGGCGGAGGCACCGGAGGCGGCGGAGGCACCGGACAGGAATGCCGGCGGCGGCCCCGGCGGCCGGTTCATCGGACCCCTGGCGCGGGAGCTCGGGGTCCGGCCCGCGACCCTGCGCAAGTGGGAGGCCGCCGGGCTGGTGCGCCCGCTCCGCGACCCGCTGACCGGGTACCGGGTCTACGACGCGGCCGCCGTGCGCGACGCCCGGCTCGTCCACCAGCTGCGGCGGGGCGGCTACCTGCTGGAGCAGATCGCGCCGCTGGCCGAGCAGGTGCGCGCGGCGGGCGGGGTGGAGCCGCTGGAGGCCGCCCTCGGCGCCTGGCGGGCCCGACTGTCGGCCCGTGGCCGGGCCCTGCTGGCGGGGGCCGCGGAGCTGGAGGCGTACCTCCGGGAGGCTGTCAAGTAACGAACAGCCGGGGCTACGTGCCCCGTACCTCCCCCGGGCACGGTGGAAGTCCACCGCCCCGCGCACCCGTCGGGTGCCGGAGCACCCGTCCGGACCGGAGGCATCATGTTCCGTCGTGCGGGGGACCGCGTGACCCGCCGTCCCCGACTCGTGCTCCTCGCCGCGCTGGCCTTCCTCGTCCTGGCCGCCGTGTTCGGCGCGGGCGCGGCCGGCCGGCTGAAGAGCCAGGGCTACGACGACCCGCGCTCCGAATCCAGCCGCGCCGCCCGGCTCCTGGCCGAGCACGCCGGGGCCGAACCGAACCTGGTCCTCGTCGCCCGGACCCGCGGCGGCTCCGTCGACGACCCGGCGGTCCGCAGTGCGGGCGAGGCCCTGACCGCCCGGCTCGCCGCCGAGCCGTACGTGGGCGGGGTGACCTCGTACTGGTCCGCCGCTCCCGGGGCCGCGGAGCTGCGCGGCCGGGACGGGGACGCGGCCATGCTGGTGGCGCACCTGGACGGCGAGGGCGGGCAGCTCGGCGAGCGCGCCCGGCGGCTGCGCGAGGAGCTGGGCACGGGCGGTGCCCCGGACGGCGGCGCCGGACCCGTCCTGGCCGTGCACGTCGGCGGTGCGGCCGTGGTCGACGCCGAACTCCAGGACCTCTCGGAGTCCGACCTGAAGCGGGCCGAGGCCGTCGTCCTGCCGGGCACCCTGGTGCTGCTGGTGCTGGTGTTTGGCAGTGTGGTGGCCGCGGCGCTGCCGCTGCTGATCGGGGTGCTGGCCATCGCCGGGACGCTGCTCGTGCTGAGCCTGCTGGGCGGTGTCACGGACGTGTCCGTGTTCGCGCTGAACCTCACCACGGCGCTGGGCCTTGGGCTGGGCATCGACTACGGACTGCTGGTGGTCTCCCGGTTCCGCGAGGAGCTCGCCGCCGGGCACCTCCCGCGCGAGGCCGCCGTGCGGACCGTGCGGACGGCCGGCCACACCATCGGGTTCAGCGCCGCGACGGTCGCCGCCGCCCTGGCGACGCTGCTGGTCTTCCCCCCTTACTTCCTGCGCTCCTTCGCGTACGCGGGCATCGCCGTGGTGGCCATCGCGGCGGTCAGCGCCGTCACGGTGCTGCCCGCGCTGCTGACGCTGCTCGGTGAACGGGTCAACGCCTGGCCCGTCCCCTGGCGCCGGCGGGCCCGCAGCGGCTCGCGCTCGCGGCTGTGGGAGGGGCTCGCGCGGATCGTCGTGCGGCGGCCGCTGCTGGCGGCGCTGCCGGTGATCGGCCTGCTGCTGGTGCTCGCCGCGCCGTTCGCGCACGCCGGTTTCGCCACCCCGGACGACCGGGCGCTGCCGGTGAGCTCGTCCAGCCGGCGCACCGGTGACCTGGTGCGGGAGGAGTTCGACCCGGCGGGCGCGAGTGCGCTCTCGGTGGTGCTGACGGGCCCGGTGTCCGCGTCGGAGCGGGCCGACTACGCCCTGCGGCTGTCGCAGCTGCCGCACGTGGCCCGGGTGACCGGCCCCGGGGTCGGCTTCCGGCAGGGCCTGCCGGAGCAGGCCCCCGGCCCCGGCCCGCAGGTGGCCCCGCCGGCCGCCCCGGGCGGGGCGGCCGCCGCGGGAGCCGGTCCGGAGCGGCTCTCCGTGGTGCCGCTGGACGACCCCCGGTCGAGCGCCGCGCAGCGGCTGGTGCACGAGGTCCGTGCCACTCCGGCCCCGGCGGGCACCGCCGTTCTCGTCGGCGGGCCGAGTGCGGTACTGGTCGACGCCAAGGCCACGGTGGGGGCGCGGCTCCCGCTGGCGCTGTACTTGATCGCCCTGACCACCTTCGCCCTGCTGCTCGGCTTCACCCGGAGCCTGCTGCTGCCGCTGAAGGCGATCGCGCTGAACGCCCTGAGCCTCGCGGCCGTCCTCGGTGCGATGGTCTGGGTGTTCCAGTCGGGCCATCTGCGCGACCTGCTGGGCTTCACGCCCGGGCCGCTCAGCACGACCATGCCGGTGCTGCTGTTCTGCATCGTCTTCGGGCTGTCGGTGGACTACGAGGTGTTCGTGCTCGCGCGCATCAAGGAGGCGCACGAGGCCGGCGAGGACAACGCCACGTCGATCGTCTCGGGCGTCTCCCGCACCGGCGGCATCGTGACGACCGCGGGCGCCCTGCTCGCGTTCACCCTGCTGAGCTTCGGCACCTCGCAGGTGTCCCTGCTGCAGTTCTTCGGCATCGGCGCCGGCCTCGGCGTGCTCCTCGACGCCACCTTGGTACGGGGGGTCCTGGTACCGGCGCTGATGCGCCTGGCGGGCGCCTGGAACTGGTGGGCGCCCTGGCCGGTGACCGCCGCGGCACGGCCGGCGCCCCGGCCCCCACCGCCCCTTCCCGCGCCGCCCCCGCCCCCGCCCCCTCCGGCCGGCGCGTGCCCGACCCGGGCGGTCCTGGCGGCGCCCCCGCCCCCGGCCCTCGCGCCGCCCTGACCCGGCGCGCCCCGCCCCGTTCCCCCTGATCCCCGCCACCACGACACGGCACACACATCGAAGGAAGACCGTCATGACCGACATCGCCATCACCGGACTCGGCTGCCGCTTCCCCGGCGCCCGCGACACCCGCGCCTACTGGAAGCTCCTGATGAGCGCGGAGCGCCAGTTCTCCTCCGTCCCGGCGGAGCGCTGGAACCACGGGACCTTCCACGAGCCCGGAAACCACTCGGCCACCCACGCCGCCTACACCGACCAGGTCGCCTTCCTGGACGGGGTGGACCGCTTCGACGCCCTCCACTACGGAGTGCCCCCCGCCCGCGCCCGGGCCATGGACCCGCAGCACCGGCTGATGCTCGACGTGACCCGCGAGGCCCTCGAGGACGCGGGGCTGGGGCGCGGCGACTTCGACCGGGAGAACACCGGCGTCTTCTTCGGCCTCTCCGTCTCCGATTACAAGGACCTGATGGCGGCTCCCCTGCGGGCGATCGCCCTGGCCGAGGAGGAGGGGGCCGCGGACGGCACCTTCGACCGCGAGGCCGCCCGGGAGCAGGCCCGGCGGTTCGGCACCGTGCAGTCCTTCACCCTGCCGGGGAGCCTGCTCAACATGGCCTCCGGCACGGTGAGCCGGCAGTTCGACCTGGGCGGCCCCAGCTTCGCCGTGGACGCCGCCTGCTCCGGCTCCCTCGTCGCCCTCGACCAGGCGATCGCCCAGCTGCACCGGGGCACCTGCCGGATCGCGGTCGTCGGCGGCGTGTACCTCAACCTCACGCCCGACAGCCTGATCGGCTTCTCCCGGCTGCGCGCGCTGTCCGCCGCCGGGGTGTGCCGCCCGTTCGACGCGCAGGCCGACGGCTTCGTCCTCGGCGAGGGCGCCGGCACGGTCGTCATCCGGCCGCTCGCCGACGCGCTCGCCGCCGGGGACCGCGTCTACGCCGTGATCCGGGGCATCGGCTCCGCCAACGACGGCGCCTCCCCCGGCCCGCTGGTCCCCACGGCCGAGGGCCAGCTGCGCGCCATGCGCCGTGCCTACGAGGACGCCGGGGTGCCCCCGTCCTCCGTGGGCTTCCTGGAAGCCCACGGCACCGGCACCGCCGCGGGCGACCGCGCCGAGATCGAGGCGCTGCGGCGGCTGCGCACCGAGTGGCCGGACGACGACCCGAGCCTGTGCTGGCTCGGCTCGGGCAAGGCCCTCATCGGGCACGCCCTGTCGGCGGCGGGCATCGCGGGCCTGATCAAGACCGCCCTGGTGGTCCACCACCGCACGATCGTGCCGCAGCCGCGCACCGCCCCGCACCCGGACCTGGGCGTTGCCGCGGCCGGCCTGCGCTTCGCCGAGACCCCGCGGCCGTGGAAGGACGGGGACGCCCCGCTCCGGGCCGCCGTGAGCTCGTTCGGCTTCGGCGGCACCAACGTCCACGTGGTGCTGGAGGAGCGGCCCGCGCCGGCTCCGGCCCGCCCGCCGCTGGAGGCCCCCTTTCCCGCCCACGGCACGCCCCAGCTGGTCCTCCTGTCGGCCGGCAGCCCCCGGCTGCTGGACCGGCACATCGGCGACGTGCTCGACGCCCTTGCGGCACTCGACCCGGCGGACCGGCCCCCGCTGGGGGCACTGGCCCACACCCTGGGCGGCCGCGCGCCGCTGAAGACCCGGCTGGCGATCGTGGCCGCCGACACGGAGGAGTTCACGGAGCGGCTGCGCCGGGCCCGCCGGCAGCTGGAGGACGGCGCCCGCGGCGACCTCGGCGACGACGCCTTCGCCGCCGAGGCCCCGCTGCCGCCCGCGCAGCGCCGGGTCGCCCTGCTCTACCCCGGCCAGGGCAGCCAGCGGCCGGGCATGATGCGGGACCTCTACGAGCGGTACGCGGGGTTCCGTACGGCCGTCGACGCGCTGGGCGCCGTCGCCGGAGCGGACACGGCCGCCCTGTTGTACGGGACGCGGCCGGCCCGCACAGGGTCGCCGGCGGAGGAGGCCGGGCGGCGGCTGGCCGCCACCGAGGTCTGCCAGCCGGTGCTGGGCGCCGTCCAGCTCGCCGCCACCGCTCTGCTCGCCGACTGCGGGATCACCCCGGACCTCACCCTCGGACACAGCGTCGGGGAGTTCGCGGCGGCGGCCGCCGCCGGGGCGCTGACCGGCGAGGACACCGTACGGCTGCTGGCCGGGCGGGGTGCGGCGATGCGGCGGGCGGCGGAGAGCGGCCCGCCGGGCGGGATGCTCGCGGTGCAGACGGACGAGGAGACCTGCCGGCGGCTGGTCGAGGGCATCGACGGGGTGTGGCCCGCCTGCTTCAACGAGCAGCGCCAGATCGTGGTCAGCGGCACCGCGCGGGGCCTGGCCGCGCTGCGGGAGGCCTGCGCCGGGGCCGGGGTGGTCACGGTGGCGCTCGAGGTGACGGGGGCCTTCCACTCGCCGCTGCTGGCACCGGCCGAGGAGGAGGTGCGCGCGGTGCTCGCCGCCCGGCGGATCACCGCTCCCGTGGTGCCGTTCGTCTCCTCGGTGGACGGGCAGCTCTGCGCGGACCCCGCCGCGCTGCGCGGGCTGTGGGCCCGGCACGCGTCCGTGCCGGTGCGCTTCGGTGACGCGGTCCGCACCGCCTACGGGCAGGGCGCGCGCGTGTTCCTCCAGGTGAACGGGGGCGGCTCGCTGCTCACCGCGGTCCGCCGCACCCTCTACCACCACGACGACGTGCACCTCTTCGCCGCCGACGCGGTGGAACGGGAGGACGGCCGCGGCTTCGTCCGGACCCTGGCCCGGCTCGCGGTCCTGGGCGTCCCGGTCGATCCGCGGGGCCTGGTCCCGGCCGAGCACCGCCGGATGCTGGACCTGCCCCCGGCGGAGCTGGACGCCCAGTCCTACTGGGTACCGGCCGGGCGCCCCGCCCCGCCCGCGCAGCCCCCGTCGGACGGCACCCCGTACGAACTCCTGCGCCTGATCCGCCACCAGGCGGCCCTCCTCACCCACCTCACCAACGCCCTCCCGGAACCCCGCAAGCCCGTCCCCACGACCACCGCGGCCCCGCCCGCGACAGCCCGGACCGGGGCCGCCCCGGCCGACGCACGCCCGGCGGTCGACGCCACGGCAGCGGACAACCGTCCCGAAGCCGCCCGGGGCCCGGACGGCCCGGCCCTGAGGGCCCGTGCCGACTCCAGGCCCGGCGGTGCGGCGGCCGCCACCCCGGCGGACACCGCCCGGACCGACGCGGGCCGGGTCGGGGCCGCACCGGCCGGTGCGAGCCTGGCCCCTGACGTCCCGGCCTCCGGCACCCGGGCCGACGCCGTCCGGTCACCGGATGCCCGGGGCGCCTTCCAGGGGCTCGACGGCCGGGATCCGGCGGGCCCGGGCGGCCTTCCGGCGGCCACGCCGGCCCCGGCCGCGGGTGCCGCGGAGGGCCCTGCCGTGGCCGTCCCCGAACCCGCCGTCCCCCTCTGGACCGCCTCCTCCGCCCGGCTCACCGCCCCACCGGCGCCCGTGCCGGAGGGGTCCGACCCGCTCGCTTCCCATGGGGAGCCCGTTCCCCGCGACCGCGAGGCCGACGCGGTCACCGAGTCCGTCCTCGCGCAGGTGGCGCGGGTCAGTGCCTTCCCCGTCGGCCATCTGCGCGGGGACCAGCTCCTGGTCGACGACCTCGGGTTCGACTCGCTGATGCTGACCGACCTGTTCACGGCCCTGGCCCGGCAGTGGCCGCAGTGGGAGTTCGACGAGGGGGCCGCCGCCCGGCCGACCGTCGGCGGGCTGGCCGCACAGATCGCCGCCGCCCACCCGGTCCCCGTGCCACGGGTCGCGCCGGAGCCGGCCGCCCCGGCGACCGACCCCGAGGCGCCCGCCGCCCCACCCCAGGCCGCCCCGACCTCCGCGCCACAGGCGCCCGCCACAGCCGCCCCCGCCCCCGCACCGCAGACCGTCCCGGAGCCCGTCGCCCCGACCCCCGCGCCGCGGGCCGTCCCGGAGCCGGTCGCCGCGGCCCCCGCGCCCGAGGCATCCCCCGTGGCCGCGCCGCCGGCGCCCGGGTGCGAGCCGCCGCCCGCGGGGGCGCCGCTGCCCGAGGAGCACACGCGGATCGAGTGCTTCCCCGAGGTCGCCCGTCACGGCGAGCGCTTCGCCCTCCTCGGCCGGACGGGGCTGGCCAACCCGTACTTCCTCGTCCACGAGGGCGGCCTGACCGGCACCACCGTGGTCGACGGCCGCGAGCTCCTCTCCTTCTCCGGCTACAACTACCTCGGCATGGCCACGGACCCGCGGGTCACGGCGGCGGCCCGGGAGGCCGTGGAGCGCTACGGCACCTCGGTGTCGGCCAGCCGGCTGCTGTCCGGCAACCGCCCGCTCCACCTGGAGCTGGAGGCGGAGCTCGCCGCCCTGCTCGGCTGCGATTCCGCCCTCGCCCTGGCCAACGGCCACGCCACCAACGTCACCGTCGTCGGGCACCTCGTGGGCCCCGGGGACCTCGTGGTCCACGACGCCCTGGCCCACGACAGCATCCTGCAGGGCTGCCGGCTCTCCGGCGCCACGCGGCGGCCGTTCCCGCACGACGACGCCGCCGCCCTGGACGCCTTGCTGGCCCAGGTCCGCCACCAGTACCGCAGGGTGCTCGTGGTCGTCGAGGGCGTGTACAGCATGGACGGCGACATCGCCGACCTGCCGGCCCTGATCGAGGTCAAGCGGCGGCACGGCGCCCTGCTGATGGTCGACGAGGCGCACAGCATCGGGACGATCGGCGCGACGGGCGGCGGCATCGGCGAGTACCACGGTGTGGACCGCGCGGCCGTCGACCTGTGGGCGGGCACCCTGTCCAAGGCGCTGGCCGGCTGCGGCGGCTACGTCGCGGGCGCCCGGGCGGTGGTCGAGTACCTGCGGTACACCGCCCCCGGCTTCGTCTACAGCGCCGGACTGACCCCGGCCGACACGGCCGCCTCCCTGGCCGCGCTGCGCCTGCTGCGGGCCGAACCGGAGCGGGTGGCCCGCCTGGCGGCGAACGCCTCCCTGTTCGCCCGCCTGGCGCGTGCGGCGGGGCTCGACATCGGCGACAGCCACGACACGCCCGTCGTGCCGTGCATCGTCGGGGACTCGGCGAAGACCCTGCGCCTGGCGGAGGCCCTGTTCCGGCAGGGCGTCAGCGTCAACCCCATCCTCCACCCGGCCGTCCCGGAGGAGCTGGCCCGGCTGCGGTTCTTCGTCACCCGCGACCACACGCCCGAACAGATCCGCCGGACGGTGACCGCGCTGACGCGGGAACTGCGCCGGCTCGACGCGGCGGCGGCCGGGGCGGGGGCTGCGGGCTCCGCCGCCGCGGCCCCGGCTGCCGCCTGACCGGGGCCCGCCGTGGAGACCGTCTTCCGGCCGCTCGTCCCGGGCCGCGTCCACCACTGGGGCGGGGCCGGGCTGCTGGTGGCCCGCCGCCCCGACCTCACCCACCTGCCGCTGCGCCTCTCCCCGGCCGAACAGCGGGTGGCCCGCGCGCTGCCGGCCTGGCGCCGGTCCGAGTGGATGGCCGGCCGCCTGCTCGCCAAGCGGCTGGCCGGTGAACTCCTCGGGGCCCCGGCCCGGGAGGTGGAGGTCCTGCCCAGGGAGGACGGCAGCCCGCAGCTCCTCGTCGGCGGCAGCCCGCCGCCCCGGGTGCACGTCTCCATCAGCCACACCGCCGGCCACGCCGCCGCGGCCCTGGCCGGGCGGCCGGTGGGCGTGGACCTGTGCGAGACGGGCTCGGCCGCCGCCGTGCGCCGGGTCGCGGACCACGCCTTCTCCCCGGGGGAGCTCTCCCTGATCGGCCCGGACCGGCCGGAGGCGCTGGCCGGGGCCTGGGCGCTGAAGGAGGCCGCGGTCAAGGCCGACCGCAGCGGGGTGTTCGGCCCGGCGCCGCGCCGGATCCCGCTCCTGGGGCTGCGCCCGCCCGCGCTCGGCGGCCCGCGCCGGGCGATGGCCTGGCGGACCGGGGAGGCGGTCGTGGCCCTGGTCCTCACGGGCCCGTGAGGACGGGGGACGCGGCCGCGTTGCGTTGGTGCTCCCCGCCCGGCCGGATCATGCTTGTCAGTGGAGCACCCTGCCTAGCGAGGGCGAGATGAGCTGCGATGGCGCAACTTCCCACCTTTCCCGGTGAGCGGCCGCAGGAGACGAGCGGCTCCGCCGGGGCGGCGTACACCGCGACGGCCATGATCGGCGAGGACGGCGTCGTGACCGAGTGGGGCGAGGGCGCCCGCCGGCTCCTGGGGTACGCCCCCTCCGAGGTGGTGGGACAGCCCGCCGCCCGGCTGCTGGCCGAGGACGGCGGGGCCGTCCGGGAGGCCGGTCCGGGGCAGGGGCGGTGGAGCGGCACGGTGGCGCTGCGGCACCGGGACGGCCGGCGGGTGGAGGTGCCGCTGATCGCCCACCGGTGGACGTCCACGGGCGGGACCGTCAAGTGGACGGTGGTGTCCGCCGTGCCGGACCCGGCCGACGGGCCCCGGGAGACTCCGCTGAACGAGTGGGCGTTCGCCCAGTCGCCGTGTTTCCTGGCGGTCTTCGACGCGGACCTGCGGCTGCTGCGGGCCAACGCGGGCATGCAGCGCACCCTCTCCCTGACCGAGGAGCAGATGCGGGGGCTGCGGCTGCCGGAGATCGCCCCGGACCCGGTGAGCGACGAGACGGAACGGCGGATGCGCCTGGTCGTCGAGACCGGCGAGCCGCAGCAGCTGACCGCGTTCGTCCCCCGGACGGGGGAAGGGCCCGAGCAGGGCTGGGAGACCTCCCTGGCCCCGCTGCGCGACCGGGACGGGCGGGTGCGGGCGGTGTGCCTGGCCGCGCACGACCGGGGTTCCGCCGAGCACGCCGCGCACCCCGAGCACCTGCGGCTGGCCGAGGAGCTCACCGCCCGGCCGGACGGGGGCGCCGCGCAGCCGCCCGGCCCGGGCCGGGAGCACCGTGAGCACACCACCACCATGACGCTGCAGCGCAGCCTGCTGCCGCACACGCTGCCCCGGCAGGGGGCGCTGGAGATCGCCTCCCGTTACCTGCCCGCCGGCGGCGAGGCCGGTGTGGGCGGCGACTGGTTCGACGTGATCCCGCTGTCGGGGGCCCGGGTGGCGCTGGTGGTGGGCGACGTGGTCGGGCACGGCATCCGGGCCTCGGCGACCATGGGCCGGCTGCGGACGGCCGTGCGCACCCTGGCGGACGTGGACCTGCCGCCCGACGAGCTGCTGACCCACCTGGACGACCTGATCATCCACCTGTCCGCGGACGAGGCCGATCCGGACGCGCCCGAGGAGTCGGCGGGGGGCATCGGGACGACGTGCCTGTACGTGGTCTACGACCCGGTGACCCGGCACTGCACCGTGGCCCGGGCCGGTCACCCGCCGCCCGCCGTGGTCTCCCCGGAGGGCTCGGTGTACCTGCTCGACGTGCCGGCCGGGCCGCCGCTGGGCCTGGGCGGGCTGCCGTTCGAGACCATCGAGGTGGAGCTGCCCGAGGGCAGTCTCCTCGCCCTGTACACCGACGGGCTGCTCCAGGCCCGGGAGCACGACCTGGACGAGGCCCTGGACAGCCTGTTCTCGGCGCTGACGCGGCCCGCCTCGACGCTGGACACGGTCTGCGACCGGGTGCTGTCGGCGCTGCTGACCCACCGTCCCGACGACGACGTGGCCCTGCTGGTGGCCCGGACCCGGGCCCTGCACGCGGACAAGGTGGTGGTGTGGGACCTGCCGTCGGATCCCTCGGTCGTGGCCGACGCCCGCCGGTACACCACCGAGCAGCTGACGGCGTGGGAGCTGGACGAGGCCGCGTTCGTCGCCGAGCTGGTGGTGAGCGAGCTGGTCACCAATGCCATCCGGTACGGCCGACCGCCCATCCAGCTGCGCCTGATACACGAGAACGACACGCTGATCTGCGAGGTCTCCGACGCGAGCAGTACGGCCCCGCACATGCGGCGGGCCCGGACCTTCGACGAGGGCGGGCGCGGGCTGCTGCTGGTGGCCCAGCTGGCCCAGCGCTGGGGGACGCGGCACGCCCCCACCGGGAAGACCATCTGGGCCGAGCAGTCGGTGGTGGGGTTCTGAGGGTTCCGTGTTCCGGTTCCCTGTGACGCGCCTGTGACAGTCGACGGACAACTCTATGAAGTGGCGCCCGCAAGCTCTTTAACAGGGACATACAGCGACATTCCGATATATGTCCCTCTGCTTCCAAGGGTGTGAGCAGCAGCGATGACCGAGCCGACACGGCGGAGGAAATCCCATGAGCCTCACCCTCGTTCTGGAGCACGTCGAAGCCCCCTCGACCTCGACCTCGCTGGCCCCGCGTGAGCAGGAGGCGCTGCGCCACATCGCCGCCGGGTGCACCTATCTCCAGGCCGCCCGCAACATGGGGC
Source organism: Streptomyces sp. NPDC001594 (assembly GCF_042893675.1). Taxonomy (NCBI): domain Bacteria; kingdom Bacillati; phylum Actinomycetota; class Actinomycetes; order Kitasatosporales; family Streptomycetaceae; genus Streptomyces; species Streptomyces sp. NPDC001594. Next base: position 138,871 of record NZ_JBIAVB010000012.1, read on the forward strand.
TCTCCAAGCACACCGTCGACGCCTACCTGCGCCGCATCCGCGCCAAGTTCGGCGTCTACACCACGGCGGAGCTGACCCGCCTGGCCGTCTCCCTGGGCCTCTGAACGAAGCTCCCCCCGGCCCTACGGCCCGTACGGCATCGCGCCGTGCGGGCCGTCGTGCTGTGCGCGGAAGACGGGCAGGGCCCAGGCCGGGGGCTCCTGCGGCGGCTCGGGGACCACGCAGACCTCGGTGGGCGGGTGGTCCGCCCGGACGCCGGGCTCCGTGTCGGTGCGGCGGGCGGCGGGGGTGCCGGTCGCGGCGCGCAGGGCGGCGATGAACTCAAGGCAGCTGTCGTAGCGGTCCTCGGGCACCTTCGCCAGGCCCCTGGCCAGCACCTCGTCGACGGCGGGCGCGATCTCCGGCCGCGTTCCGGTGAGCTTGGGGGGCGGGTCGTACTGGTGCGCCCACAGCAGCGCGGTGGGCTCGGTGTCGCGCCCGAAGGGCGGGCCGCCCGCGAGGGTCTCGTAGACCACGCAGGCCAGGCTGTAGAGGTCGCACCTGCCGTCCACCGGGCGCCCGGAGATCTGCTCGGGCGCCATGTAGTCGACGGTGCCGACGAACTCCCCGGCGGTGGTGAAGCCGGTGGGTGACAGGGCCTTCTTCGTGAGTCCGAAGTCGGTGAGGTAGATGTGCTCGGGATGGTCGCTGTCGGTGCCCGCGGCGACCAGCACGTTGCCGGGTTTGACGTCCCGGTGGACGAGGTCGTGGCGGTGGGCCGCGTCGAGGGCGGAGGCGAGCTGGCCGGCGATCCGCAGGGCGGTGGTGACGGGCAGGGGCCCCTCGCGGTCGAGCAGGGCCCTCAGGTCCAGGCCGGCGACGTAGCGCATGGCGATGTAGAGGAGGCCGCCGGTCTCGCCGGCTTCGAAGACGGGCACGATGTGGGGGTGGTCGATGGCCGCGGCCACCCGTGACTCGTGGGTGAAGCGCCGCCGGAAGGTCTCGTCGCGGGCCCGTTCGGGGGCGATCAGCTTGAGCGCGACCGTGCGGTCCAGCCGCAGGTCCCTGGCCTGGTAGACGACGGCCATGCCGCCGCGGCCGATCATGCGCTCGACCAGGTAGCCCGCGATCTGCCGGCCGATGAGCCCGGAGGCCCGGCCGTCCGCGTACAGGTGCAGATTGGATGCCGTGCCCATCAGGCGCCGCCCTCACCCGGCCGCCGCGGTCGCGCTGGCGCGCGGCTGGCCGCTATTGGCTCATGGAAAGTCTATCCAGTGGTCCCGCGGGGTGCCCCTCACCGGCGGGGCCCGTACGCGCGGGACGCCCTCCGGGGCGGGTGCTCCGGAGGGCGTCCGAGGGTGCGTGGGCCGGGGGTCAGCCGTCGCCGCCGTCGCCGCCGCGGCCGCCGAGGCCGCTGCTCTCGCAGCCGACGCCGACGCAGATCCCGCCGTTGCCGCCCCGGCCGCCGTCGCCGCCGTCGCCGCCGGGAGGGGCGTCGCCGCCGTTGCCGCCGTTGCCGCCGTTGGCGCTGCCGTGGCAGACGCCGGCGCAGACGCCGCCCTTGCCGCCATCGGTGCCGTTGCCGCCGACCGGGCCGGTGGTGCCGTCGCCGCCGTTGGCGCTGCCGTTGCAGAGGCCGGCGCAGATGCCGCCGCCGCTCCCGTTGGTGCCGTTGACGGTGCCGTTGCAGCGGCCGGCGCAGACGTTGTCGCCGACGCGGACGCTGCCGTGGCCGATCTTGACCCCGCCGGCGCCGGAGCCGGAGCCGGAGCCGCCGAAGATCTTCCCGAGCGGGCCGGAGCCGTTGCCGGAGCCGTGCTGGGCGAGGACCTGGGCCTGCTGGACGGCCGGTGCGGCGGGGGCCGCGGAGGCGATCGGGGCGAGGGCGCCGGCACCGAGGAGGGTGGTGGAGACGACGAGACCGAGACGAAGCTTCCAAGAACGTATACGCATGGCATTTCTTCCTTGCTGGGGAATCGTTTCCGCTACGGCTGAGAAGTCTTTTTCCTTGGGATGCGCGGGGCGCCCCGGCCGTTTCGGGCCGGGGCGCCCCGGAGCCTTTCGTTCCGGCTCGTCCGCCTCGCGGGATCAGGTGGTGGTGCCGCTCATCAGGGCGAACCAGTCACCGTCCTGGTACTGCTTCTTCCAGGTGTCGATCTGCTCGGTGCTGATCTTGTACTTGTCGGCGATCTTGTGCGTCATGTCCTTGGAGTCGTCGGCCGCCATCACCGTGAGCACGATGCGCACCTTGTCCACGACGGTCAGTTCCGACTTGGGCTTGTCCGGCAGGTCGGAGAAGCCGAGGCAAGCCGTTCCACCGGGCTTGCCGGGCTCGCCCGGCTGGCCGGGCTGACCACCCTTGCCGCCCTCGCCGCCCTTGCCGCCCTCGCCGCCCAGGCCGCCCAGGGCGCAGTCCGAGGTCCGCAGGGCCGGGGCCGAGGCGCTGGTGGCCGCCGGGGTGTGGGACACCGCCGCCTGCGCGGCGCAGGCCGTACCGGTGACGAGGGCCAGGGAGGCCGCGGCCAGGATGAGCGGACGCTGGAAGGGGATCGTGAACATGGGGGTTTCTCCGTTTCAGAGAACTTCGAGTCACAGGAGTGGGAGGGGATCGAGAGGGTGAGGGGGTGGGGGGAGGCCCGAGGGCCTCCACCCCGTCATGCCGGGCGCCGGTCAGAAGATGCTTCCGCCGCCGGTGCCGCCGCCGCCGCCGAGGCCGCCGAAGATGCCGAGGCCGCCGGTGCCGCCCTTGCCTCCGTTGCCGCCCTGGAAGACGCCGAACCCGCCGCCGCCGCCCTTGCCGCCGTTGCCGCCCTTGAGGAGGCCGTCGCCGCCGCCACCGCCGCCGCCGCCGTTCCCGCCGAAGAGGCCGGAGCCGCCCTTTCCGCCGCCGCCGCCGTTGCCGCCGATGACGCCGTCGCCGCCACCGCCGCCACCGCCGCCGCCACCGCCGGAGAGGATGCCGTTACCGCCGTTGCCGCCCTTGCCGCCGTCGCCGCCGGTGCCGAAGACGCTGCCGCCGCCGGAACCACCGGAGCCACCGCCGCCGCCGATCAGGCCGCCGCCGCCGTCGCCGCCGTCCCCGCCCTTGCCGCCGCCGTTGTGGAAGGCGGTGACCACGTGGGACGGAGCGGGAGCCGCCATGGCCGTCGAGGCCGGGAGGACGACGCCTCCGGTGACGATGGCCGCGGCGGCCGCCAGGGTCGCCAGGCGGAATCCCCGGCGCTGCGGGCGGACGGTACCGGTGGTGTCAAACTTGCGGTTCATGAGTTTCTCCTGACTGTGCATTCCGTTGATGGGGTGCCCGGAATTCGTGGGCGGTGCGGTGAGGGAGTGAGGGGGATTCGATCGGGAATTCCTCCGGGGAGGTTTTCCCTCTCTTTCCTGTTTCCTCGTTTCCTTTCCGTGCCTCAAGTAAGCCCCAGCGGGCACAGCAGGGTCACGTTCCGGAAAGTCGGGACTTGACAGCTCTGCGGACGGCGGGTTAAAAGCCGGATCTCAGTCGATCCGGTCGACGAGGACGACCGCCACGTCGTCGGCCAGCCGGCCGCGCGCATGGCGCAGCAGCGCCCCGCGCAGGCCCTCCAGGAAGGACTGCCGGGTGCGGTCGCGCAGGGCCTCCACGGCCCCGGCGAGATCGAAGAAGGTGTCCTCGCCGTCGCGGGCCTCGAGGATCCCGTCGGTGTACAGCAGCAGCCGGTCCCCCGGCAGGAACGGATGGGTCTCCGTCCTGCCCGGGGGGCCGCTCATGAGCTCCTCCAGGCCGAGCGGCGGCAGCGGGAGGGCGGGCACCAGCGGGCGGACCGCGCCGTCGCGCAGCAGCAGCGGGGGCGGGTGGCCCCGGTTGACGACCTGCACGTCGGGGCTGTCGGGGATCTGGGCCACGACCGCGGTCACGAAGCCCTCCAGGAGGGCCTCCTCGCCGCCGGCCAGGCCGGCGCCCGGGGTGCCCGCGTCCCGGCACAGGGCCGCGCCGCAGTGCCGGACGACCTCCACCAGGTCGTCCTCGTAGTGCACGGACTCCCGGAAGGCGCCCAGGACGACGGCGGCGGCGCGTACCGCGGGCAGCCCCTTGCCCCGGACGTCCCCGACGATGAGCCGGACCCCGTACCGGGTCTGGACGGCGTCGTAGAGGTCGCCGCCGATCTGCGCGCCCGTCTCGGCGGCCAGGTACATGCTGGCGGCGCGTACGGGGCCCAGCCGGGCGGGGACGGGCCGCAGCAGGACCTCCTGGGCGGCCTCGGCGATCCGGCGGACCTGGCCCAGCTCGTGGTCGCGGCGGGTGCGGACGGCGCGGCTGGTCATGACGCTGGCCGTGGTGACCAGGACGAGGGCGAGGAGGTTCGTGTAGACCTGCTGGCCGCCCCAGGCGTGGTTGTACGTGGCGGTGACGACGCTGACGCAGAGGGCCAGTCCGGCCGCCGCGAGCGTCCCGGCGGGGCCGAGGGTGACCGCCGCGAGGGCGGGGGTGGCGACCAGCATCGGGCCGCTGTAGACGAGGTGCGCGGGGGTGAGTTCGACGAGGAGCACCGCGAGGGCGATCGCGAAGGGGACGCCCTGCGCGAGGGTGAAGAGGAACTGGTGGTGGCCGCGGGCTCCCGGTTCCGGGGGCGAGCGCCAGGGCGCTCTCATGAGTCCAGCCTGCCCCGCCCGGGCGTACGGCCGCCACTTCGTGCGGCGCGTCGCGCCGGGGCACCGTCCGGGGGCGCGGCGCGGGGGGTAGGGATGCGGGGACGGCCCGCCGGCCGGCCCCCGCGACACCGGAGCGCCCCGCATGAGCACCGACCCCGACACCGAACAGGCCCCCCGGGTCTCCCGGGAGGAGTTCGACGCCCTGTTCGCCGAGGTCCGCACCTGGGGCCGCTGGGACCCGGCCGCCCGGGGCGCCTGGAACCGGGTCACCCCCGCCCACGTGCTGCGGGCGGCCGCCCTGGTCCGCGACGGTGCGGCCGTGCCGCTCGGGCGGCCGTGGGACACCCGCCCCTCCCCGGACAACCCGCGGCCGGCCCTGCACCACATGACCGACCTGGGCGACGTGGAGTCCCCGGAGCCCACCGCCCACAAGGACTTCCTCGGCGCCGACTACCACGGGAAGTCCGTCAGCCACCTCGACGCGCTGTGCCACATCGCCTACCGGGGGGAGCTCTACGGGGGCCGTCCGGCCCGCGCGGCCGTCGGCTCGGGCGGCGCCCGCTTCGGTTCGGTGGCCGCCCTGGGCCCGCTCGTCACCAAGGGCGTGCTGCTGGACCTGCCCGCCGTCCTGGGGACCGGCTGGCTGGAGCCCGGGCGGGCGGTGCGGGCGGGCGACGTGCTGGCCGCGGAACGGGCGCTCGGCGCGGAGATCGACGAGGGCTGCGCGGTGCTGTTGCGCACGGGCCGCTTCCGGCGTCGCCGGGAGCTGGGCCCGTGGGACCTCGACGCGGCGAGCGCGGGCTTCCACGTGGACGCGGTGCCCCTGCTGGCCGGGCGCGGGATCAGCCTGCTGGGCTCGGACGGGGACGGGGACCTGCGCCCCTCGCCGGTCGAGGGCGTGCACTCCCCGGTGCACACCCTCGCCCTGGCGGCCATGGGGGTGCCCCTGCTGGACAACCTGGACCTGGAGGGGCTGTCCGCGGCGTGCGCCGGAACCGGGCGGTACGCGTTCCTGCTCGTCGTGAGCCCGCTGAACGTCCCCGGCGGAACGGGGTCGCCGGTCAATCCGGTCGCCGTCCTGTGAAGCGGGAAAACTCCCGGAATATACTCAAATCGCACTGATTGAAGCTCCACCGCACACACACCACACACCGCACACCGCACGGACCAGAGCGATCGCCTCGACGCCGCCGGCCGGCCCCGGCAAGGGGAAGTGATGCAGATGGGGGTCACGGGAGACCAGACGGGCCCCGCACGCTCCCGTGAGCGGTTCCTGGGGGGCGAGCCGGTGGAGGGCGGGGTGCGCGGCCCCATCCTGGACTCCTGGCTGCGCTGCCGGCTGCTGGGGCTCTCCCCCGACGAGGCCGACCTCCCCTACCGGGAGGACTTCGACCCCGACAGCCGGCTCGTGCGGGCCGCCGGACCGGTCCTCGACGAGCTGCAGAACCGGTTCTCCGGCAGCCGGATGAACATCTCGGTCACCGACGCGGACGGCATGGTCCTGCAACGCCGCTTCGGCGAACCCTCCCTGGCCCGCAGCCTGCCCCCCATCCAGACAAGGCCCGGTTTCGTCTTCGCCGAGCGGTACGGCGGGACCAACGGCATCGGCCTCGCCCTGGCCGAACGCCGCCCCGTGCAGGTCTACCGCGCCGAGCACTTCGCCGAGCGCGCCCAGTCGAACGCCTGCTGCGCCGCCCCCATCCGCGACCGGCTCAGCGGGCAGGTCGTCGGCGTGCTCTGTTTCGGCTACCCCTACGCCTACGAGAACCCGGAGCTGCCGGTCCTGCTGGGCCGCGCGGTCGGCACGATCGAGCGGCGGCTGATGGCCCAGAGCGCGGAGCGCGAACGCGGCCTGCTGCGCACCTACCTCGACGCCGAACGACTCGCCCGGACGACGGCCCCGGCCGGCCCCGGCGCGGCGGACGGGGCGGACCTGCCGCCGGGCCCCGCCGCCCCCGGACTGGACCCGCACGACCGGGCGGTGCTCAGGGAGCGGGCCACCGAGCTGATCTCCTCGGCCCGCCGGGGCGCCTTCGGCGTGGCCCTCCCCCACGGCGGCGAGGCCACCCTGCTCAGCCGCCCCCTCACCAGCGGGGCCGGCGTCGACGGCATGGTCGTCGAGGCCGTCATCGGCGCCGGCCCGCCCGACCCGCACGCCGCGCCCCCGGACCACCCCGCGCCCCCCGCCCGGCCCCGGGACGCCTTCCGCGGCCTGGTGCTGGTCGGCGAGCCGGAGGTGGGCAAGTACGCCGTCGCGGCCCGGCGGCGCCTGGAGCTGCTGGCCGAGGCCAGCACCCTCATCGGCACCACCCTGGACGTGGCCCGCACCGCCCTGGAGCTCGCCGAGACGGCGGTCCCGCGGCTGGCCGACCACGTCACCGTCGACCTGCCCGAGTCCGTCCTGCACGGCGAGGAATCGGCCGACCCGGCGGCCGAGCTGCGCCGCACGGTGGTCCACGGCATCCGCGACGACTGCCCCTTCCAGCCGGCCGGTCAGCACGTGGAGCTGTTCCCCGGCGGCCCCCACATGCGCTGCCTGACCGGCGGGCACCCCGTCCTGGAGCCCGAGCTGGGCTCCGCCGCGGGCTGGATCGCCCAGGACCCGCGGCGGGCCCGCCGGCTCCTGGCACACGGCGTGCACTCCCTGATCGTCGTCCCGCTGCTCGCCCGCGGGGTGCTGCTGGGCATCGCGAGCTTCTACCGCGCCCAGGACCCGGCCCCGTTCGGGGACGACGACGTCCGGCTCGCCGGGGAGCTCGCCGCCCGGGCCGCCCTGTGCGTCGACAACGCCCGCCGCTACACCCGGGAGCACAACCTGGCCCTGGCCCTCCAGCGCAGCCTCCTGCCGCGCGGCCTGCCCGAACAGGGCGCCGTCGAGGTGGCCCACCGCTACCTGCCCGCCGAGTCCGGGGTCGGCGGCGACTGGTTCGACGTCATCCCGCTCTCGGGCACCCGGGTCGCCCTCCTCGTCGGAGACGTGGTGGGCCACGGACTGCACGCCGCCGCCACGATGGGCCGGCTGCGGACCGCCGCCCGCACCTTCGCCGAACTGGAACTCGCCCCCGACGAGCTCCTCACCCACCTGGACAACCTCCTGGTCCGCCTGGACCGGGAGGAGGGCGGCGACGAGGCCCCGGGCAGCACCGGCGTCGTGGGGGCCACCTGCCTGTACGCGGTCTACGACCCGACCACCCGGCTCTGCACCATGGCCCGGGCCGGCCACCTCCCGCCCGCCCTGGTCCACCCCGACGGCCTCGTGACCTTCCCCGACCTGCCCGCCGGCCCCCCGCTGGGCCTGGGCGGGCTGCCCTTCGAGACGGCCGAGATCGAGCTGCCCGAGGGCAGCACGCTGGTCCTCTACACCGACGGCCTCGTGGAGGACCGCCACGGCGACATCGACGTCGCCCTCGACCGGCTGCGGACCGTCCTCGCCCACCCGGACCGGGCCCCCGAGGAGACCTGCCGGGCCGTCATGGACGCCATGGCCCCCGAGCACCCGGGCGACGACATCGCCCTGCTCGTCGCCCGCGCCCACACCCTGCCCGCCGGGCGGATCGCCGCCTGGGACCTGCCGGCCGACCCCGCCCAGGTCTGCGACGTCCGCGCGGCCGCCACCCGGCGGCTGGCCGAATGGGGGCTGGAGGAGCTCTCGTTCGCCGCCGAACTGCTGCTGAGCGAGCTGGTCACCAACGCCATCCGCTACGGGGGCGAGCCCATCCGGGTACGCCTCATCCACGACCGCACACTGATCTGCGAGGTCTCCGACGGCGGCAGCACCGCCCCCCACCTGCGGCGGGCGGCCACCACGGACGAGGGCGGCCGCGGCCTGTTCCTCGTCGCCCAGCTGGCCCAGGCCTGGGGCACCCGCTACACCCCGCGGGGCAAGGTGATCTGGGCCGAATGCGCCCTGGACGCCGCTTAACGTCCGCCGTATCCCGAAATAGGGGCATCCGGCCAGTAGCATCCCCCTGTCCGCCCTCCCGTGCGGGGGCCCGAGGCCGGCCCCGGAGACGTCCCGTTGCACGACGCCCATGACGAGTACGACGCCCCGCCCCAGCCTGGCCCGGAGCCGCTCCTGCGGATCCGGGGCCTGCGCAAACGGTTCGGCGGCACCGTCGCGCTGGACGGGGTGGACCTCGACCTGCACGCCGGCCGCGTCCTCGCGCTCCTCGGCCCCAACGGCGCCGGCAAGTCCACGCTCATCAAGGTGCTCGCCGGGATCCACCGGGCCGACGCGGGCGAGGTCACCATGGCCGGACACCCGCTCGGCAGCGCGGCCGCCTCCGCGGCCATGTCCTTCATCCACCAGGATCCGGGCCTGGTCGACTGGATGACCGTCGCCGAGAACACCGCCCTGGCCACCGGCTACCCGCGCCGCCTCGGCCTGATCTCCTGGCGGCGCACCCGGGAGCGGTGCGCCGAGGCCCTCGCGGCCGTCGCCGGCCATCTGGACCCCGGCGCCCGCGTCGCCGGCCTCGCCCCCGCCGAACGCGCCCTGGTGGCCATCGCCCGGGCCGTCGCGCGCGACACCCGCCTCCTCGTCCTCGACGAGCCCACCGCCACCCTCCCCGCCGCCGACTGCGCCCGCCTCTTCGAGGTCCTGCACGCCCTGCGCGACCGGGGCCACGGCATCCTCTACGTCACCCACCGGCTCGACGAGGTCCACCGGGTCGCCGACTCCTTCGCCGTCCTGCGCGACGGCCGCACCGCCGCCCGCGGCCCCCTCGCCGGATACGGGCCCGACCGGCTGGTCCGGGACATCACGGGCGGCGGCGCCCCGGCCCGCCCCGGGCGCCCGACCCCGGCCGCGCCCCCGCCCGGGCGTCCCCCCGTCCTGCGCCTGGACGCCGTGACCACCGCGGGCTGCGGGCCCGTCAGTCTGGAACTGGCGGCCGGGGAGATCCTGGGCATGGTGGGGCTGACCGGAGCCGGCCACGCGCACCTGGGCCGCGCCCTGGCCGGGGTGCTGCCGCTGCTCGGCGGCCGGGTCCTGCTCGACGGCCGGCCCTACCGGCCGCGCGGACCGGCCGGGGCGGTGCGCCGGGGCGTGGGCTTCGTGGCCGCCGACCGCCAGGAGGAGGGCTGCGCCCCCGATCTGACGGTCCGGGAGAACCTGCTGGCCAACCCCGGGGCGGCCGGGGTGCCGGCCTGGCACTGGCTGGGGCCCCGGCGCGAGCGGCGCGAGGCGGCCGCGCTGACCGAACGCTTCGCGGTGCGCCCCGCGGACACCGAGGCGCCCCTCGCCTCCCTGTCGGGCGGCAACCAGCAGAAGGTCGTCCTGGCCCGGTGGCTGCGCGGGCACCCGCGGCTGCTGGTCCTGGAGGAGCCGACCGCGAGCGTGGACGTGGGCGCCAAGGCCGCGGTGCACCGGATGCTCGACGGTGCGGCCGCCGACGGGACGGCGGTCCTGCTGGTGTCCACCGACTTCGAGGAGGTCGCGGACCTCTGCCACCGCGCGCTGGTCTTCGTCCGGGGATCGGTGGCGGCCGAGCTGTCCGGCGCCCGCCTGACCCCGGCCGGACTCACCCGCACCGCCTCGGCCGTGCCCGCCGTCACCGGACCCGCGGGGGCTCCGTGAGCGCCCGTTCCCCGCGCGGGCACCTCGTCGGCACCTACGGCCTGCCGGCCCTGGGCGTCCTGCTGTTCCTGGCGTTCTCCCTCGCCCTGCCGGCCACCTTCCCCACCCGGGACAACGTCTCCTCGATCCTGTCCGCCCAGGCGATCCCCGCCCTGCTCGCCCTCGGCGCGACGGTGCCGATCGCCACCGGGAAGTTCGACCTGTCCCTCGGCTACGGGCTGGGGCTGGCCCACGTCCTGGTGATGCACCTCGTCGTCGATACCGGCACGCCCTGGCCCCTGGCCTGCCTCGCCGTGGTCGCGGGCGGCGCGCTGGCCGGCGCGGTGAACGGGATCGTCGTCGAGTTCGCCCGCATCGACTCCTTCATCGCCACCCTGGGCACGGGCAGCATCATGTACGCCTTCACCGGATGGCTCACCGAGGGCAGCCGCGTCGTGCCCGGCCCGCAGGGGCTGCCGCCCTCCTTCACCGCCCTGTACGACACCACGTTCCTCGGTCTGCCGCTGCCGGCGTTCTACGTCCTGGCCGCCGCCGCGGTGCTCTGGGCGGTGCTGGAACGGCTGCCCTTCGGCCGGTACCTGTACGTCGCCGGCTCCAACCCCCGGGCCGCCGCCGTCCTGGGGATCCCCACCCGCCGGTACGCGGTCTGCGCGTTCGCCGCCTCGGGCCTGGTCACCGGGATCGCCGGGGTGCTGCTCGCCGCGCAGCAGCAGATCGGGAACCCGAGCGTCGGCCTGGACTACCTGCTGCCGGCCTTCGTCGGCGCCCTGCTGGGCTCCACCACCGTCAGACCCGGCCGGGCCAACGCCCCCGGCACCCTGGTGGCCGTCGGGGTGCTCGCCGTCGGGCTCGCCGGGATCGGCCAGCTCGGCGCCGACTTCTGGGCCACCCCGCTGTTCAACGGCGGGACGCTGCTGGTGGCCGTCGGCCTGGCGGGCTACGCGGCCCGGCGGCGGCTGCGCGCCCGTCCCGCGGCGGCCGGGCCCGCCTCCCCCGCCGACGCCGTCTCCCCCCGGCCGCCCGCACACCCCTGACCAGGAGCACCGTGTACCCGATGCGCAAGCGCCTCCTCGCGGCGGCGGCCCTGTGGGCCGCCTCCGCCGTACTCGCCGCGGGCTGCGGCGGCGGCGGCTCCGCGCACCCCTCGGCCACCGCCTCCGGTGCCCGCTGCCCGGCCGCGCTCGCCCGGGCGCGGGAGGCGGTCCGGCTGGCCGAGCGGACCGGCGCCGCCTGGAACGGGCCCGCCACCGGCCCGGTGGCGGTCCCCGGCAAGTCCCTGGTCTACGTCGCCCAGACGATGACCAACCCCGGGGTGGCCGGGGTCGCCGAGGGGGTCCGGGAGGCCGCGGCGGCCATCGGCTGGCAGGTCCGGGTGATCGACGGGGAGGGCAGCCCGGCCGGTCTCCAGGCCGCGCTCGGCCAGGCGGTCACCCTGCGGCCCTCGGGCATCGTCATCGGCGGCTTCGACCCGCGGCTGACGGCGCAGCAGACGGCGCAAGCCCGGGCGGAGGGCATCACGCTGATCGGCTGGCACGCGGTCGGCTCCCCCGGCCCGAGCACGGAGCCCCGGCTGTTCACCAACATCACCACCAGGGTGGAGGAGGTGGCGGGGATCAGCGCGGACTGGGTCGTCGCCCGCTCCGGCGGCGCGGCCGGGGTGGTCGTCTTCACCGACGACTCCGTCCCCTTCGCCCGCGGCAAGGCGGAGCTGATCGGACGGCGGCTCGCGGCCTGCCCGGGCGTGGACGTGCTCGCCACGGAGAACATCCCCATCCCGGACGCCGGCCAGCGCACCCCCCAGGAGGTCTCCTCGCTGCTGTCGCGCTTCGGGGACCGGTGGACCGACTCCGTGGCAATCAACGACCTGTACTTCGCCGACGCCGCCCCGGCCCTCCGCGCCGCCGGGCGGCCGGGCGGGGGGCCGCCCTTCAACATCGGTGCGGGCGACGGGGACCCGTCCGCCTTCCAGCGGATCAACAGCCGCGGCTTCCAGGCGGCCACCGTCCCCGAACCGCTGTCCCAGCAGGGCTGGCAGGCCGTCGACGAGTTCAACCGCGCCTTCGCCGGGCAGCCGGCCAGCGGCTACGTCGCCCCGGTCCACGTGGTGACGGCCGAGAACAGCGGCGGGGCCACCTCCTGGGACCCGAAGGGCTACCGGGAGGCGTACCGGAGGATCTGGCACGGCGGGTGACCTGGGGGGCGGCGGAAAGGAATCGGCACCCCGTCCAGGGGCCGGTGCGGGGTTGGTTGTCCGGTTATGGGTAGGCTTCCCGAGTCGGTGTGCGGGTTCCGTCCGGGCGGGGTGGGGTTGTCATGGGTCGTCAGACCAGGGTGTGCGCGGGGGCGGTGGCCGCGGTGCTGCTGATCGGGCTGAGCGGGTGCGGCGGCCCGAAGGGCCAGGCGGACGGGAAGACCCCGCACGGGCCGGCCTCGGGCGCGGCCCCCTCCGCCTCCTCCGCGCCTCCGGCCGGGGACGCCAAGCCGCTCCCGGGGGACGTGCTGCCGGGCATGGTCGGCGCGGCCGTGGCGCGCGCCCAGCTGGCGGCGCTCAAAACGGGCAAGCCCGGCACCATGGCCGGGTACAGCCGCGACAAGTTCACCCACTGGGCCGAGCAGGGCGACAAGTGCGACACCCGCGAGGCGGTCCTCCAGCGCGACGGCAAGAACGTCACCCGGGACGCCGAGTGCCGGGCCGTTTCGGGCAGCTGGAAGAGCCTGTACGACGGGGTCACCGTCAACGAGGCGTCGAAGCTGGACATCGACCACATGGTCCCGCTCGCCGAGGCGTGGCGCTCGGGCGCCGCCGGGTGGGACTCGGCCAAGCGCAAGGCCTTCGCCAACGACCTGACGCGGCCCCAGCTGCTGGCCGTCTCGGCCGCCTCCAACCGTTCCAAGGGCGACCAGAGCCCCGACCTGTGGCAGCCGGCGGACAAGTCGAGCTGGTGCCAGTACGGGCGCGCCTGGACCACCGTCAAATCCCACTACGGGCTGACCGTCACCGATGCCGAGAGGGCCATGCTGACCACCATGATCGACACCTGCGCCGCATGACCGGCCCCCGTCAGTACCAGTGGCAGGACGAGGTCCTCGCCGGCCCCGGCGGGGCCATGACCGACGAGGTCGGCGTCATCACCGGCCCGCTGACGCTGCGCACCACCGGCGGCCCGGACGGGAAGGTCCGTTTCGAGGTGCAGTACACGGACGCGGACGAGTGGTACACCCTCACGGGCAGTCCGGCGGCGCACGGCGACCCGCACGCGCTGCACACCGCGGCACTGCGGGCGATCCGCGCGGGGGGTGGCGCCGAGGCCCCGGCGCCACCCGTCTGAGCAGCCCTTCCGGACGGATCGTTGGGCCGCCCGGGTGACGGGCGATAACCCCTGGCGCCGGGGGCAGTTGATCCAGACGTCCCGCCGGGGACAGCTCATGCGACAGAAGGATCCCCAATGCTCAAGAAGTTCATGGCCACCGCTGCGGTCACCGCCTCCATCCTGGGCACGGGCGCCCTCGCGGCCTCCCCGGCGATGGCGATCGGCAACGACAACGGCGTCAACACCGTCAACGGCAACGGCGCGCAGCAGATCTACGGCAACCAGGAGACCTCGGGCGCGATGAGCCCGGAGCTCGGTGTGGTCCAGGGCTCGCTGAACAAGCTCTGCGTCGGCCTGCCCGCCAAGGTCAACGTCCAGTCCGTCCTCGCCCTGATCAACGTCGGCGTCCAGGACATCCCGATCGCCTCCAACCCGCAGAACCAGCAGTGCGCCGAGAACTCCACCCAGGCCAAGGGTGACGAGACCCTCTCGCACATCGTGGACAACATCCCGGTCCTGTCCGGGAACCTGTCGGCCGGCAGCTGATCCAGCGGCTCCGGAGCGGCGTGGCGACGCGGTCGCCACGCCGCTCCGGCGTTTCCCCGCACGCACGCCGCTCCGAAGTTTGGTCTAGACCTTGACAGGTCCATACCAGTTCGGTTCAGTGGCGGTACTCGTCGCCCCCCACTTCCCGCGACGACTCCCCCCACTCAAGGAGCAGTTCACGTGATACGTGCGCTTCGCCGCCGCGCCCTCTCCCTCGCCACCGCCGCCACCGCGACCCTCGGTCTCGCCGTCGCCCTGCCCGCCTCCCCCGCCTCGGCCGCCCCCGCGTGCGCCGGCGCCTGGAGCTCCTCCGCCGTCTACACGGGCGGCATGAACGCCTCGTACGGCGGCCACAACTGGCAGGCCAAGTGGTGGACCCAGGGCGAGACCCCGGGCACCACCGGCCAGTGGGGCGTCTGGTCGGACCAGGGCGCCTGTGGCGGCGGGGGCGGCCAGGACCCCGACCCGGGCACCGGGAACCCGTCCGGGTTCGTGGTCAGCGAGGCCCAGTTCAACCGGATGTTCCCGAACCGCAACCCCTTCTACACCTACAACGGCCTGGTCGCCGCGCTCTCCGCCTACCCCGCCTTCGCCAACACCGGGGACGACACGGTCAAGCGGCGCGAGGCGGCGGCCTTCCTCGCGAACGTCTCCCACGAGACGGGCGGGCTGGTGTACATCGTCGAGCAGAACACCGCCAACTACCCGCACTACTGCGACGCCTCGCAGCCCTACGGCTGCCCGGCCGGCCAGGCCGCCTACTACGGCCGCGGCCCCATCCAGCTCAGCTGGAACTTCAACTACAAGGCCGCCGGCGACGCCCTCGGCATCAACCTGCTCGCCAACCCCTACCTCGTGGAGCAGGACCCGGCCGTCGCGATGAAGACGGCGCTCTGGTACTGGAACACCCAGAACGGTCCGGGCACGATGACCGCCCACGCGGCCATGGTCAACGGAGCGGGCTTCGGCGAGACCATCCGCTCCATCAACGGGGCCCTGGAGTGCAACGGCGGCAACCCGGCGCAGGTGCAGAGCCGGGTGGACAAGTACCAGGCGTTCACCAGCCTGCTGGGCGTCACCCCGGGGGCCAACCTGAGCTGCTGACCGCCTCAGTGGCCCCGCAGCGCGGTGGCCAGCTGGGCCCGGGAGCGGACGTCGAGCTTCTGGTAGATCCGGGTGAGCCGGGCCTCGACGGTCTTGACGCTGAGGAACAGCTTGGCCGCCGCCTCCTGGTTGCTCGCGCCCCCGCCGACCAGCAGGGCGAGCCGGGCCTCGGCGTCGGTCAGCGCCGCCGCGCCCGGGTGCGGGACGCAGGTCTCGGGCGCGTTCTCCCGGGCCAGGGCGAGCCACGGCCGCGCCCCGGCCCGCTCGAACACCTCGGCGGCGTCCTGCAGCGCGGCCCGGGCCGGCGCCCGGCGGCGGCGCCGGCGTTCCACCCGGGCCAGCGCGAGCAGCGTCCGGCCCCGTTCCAGGGGCAGTCCGAGGGCCTCGAAGCGCCGGACGGTGTCCTGGAGCAGGGCGACGGCGGGCTCCGGTTCGCCCTGCGCGGCCAGGGCGAGCCCCCGGGCCCGGTCCAGGGCGGCGAGCACGGGGCCGCGCTCCAGGGCGCGGGCGACGGGGGTCACCGCGTCGAGGAGGGCGACGGCCCCGCCCGGGTCGTCGGCGGCGACCAGCGCCTCGGCGAGCTCGCCGTGCCAGCGCAGGATCGAGGGGTCGACCACCTGCTGGGCCCGTTCCAGTTCGGCGACCCGGCGCAGGGTGGCCACCGCCTTGGCGGCCTCTCCGGTGGCCAGTTCCACGGTGCCCAGGGCGTAGAGGCCCCGGGAGAGGAAGACCTGGTCGTGTTCCTCCTCGGAGGCGCGGATGCCGCGGCGGGCGTAGGCGGCGGCCCGGGCGAAGCTGCCGCCGGCGGCCTCGGCGGTGGCGGCGACGTACCAGGCGGGGCCCGGGGAGAGGCCCGCCTCGATGGTCAGCTCCAGGGCGCGGCGGGCGTGGGCGGCGCCCAGGACGCAGGCGCCGCGCCGCAGTTCGACCTCGGTGAGGCTGCGCAGCACCTCGAAGACGTCCTCGGCGGATCCGGTGCGCTGGACGGCGGGCAGCAGCACGAGCAGCCGGCTGCGGGCGTCGGCGAGCCGGTCGTCGAAGAGGGCGTGGCGGACGGCGAGGTACTGGGGGGCGTTGCGCATGCCGAGGGGGACCTCGGGGGCGGGCAGGGCGAGGGCCTCGGCCAGGATGTCCTCGGCGTCGGGGTCGGCGAGGATGCGCCCCATGCGGGCCCGGACGGTCAGGGCCATGGCCTCGGCGACCTGGTCGCCGCCCGCCTTGGCGAGGGCCCCGGCCTCGGCGGCGGCGTCGCGGGAGCGGACGGGGTCCCCGTCGCTGAGGTTGTGCTTCCAGGCGATGCGCAGCTGTACGGCGGCCAGCAGGGAGGGGTCGTCGGCGGCGTCGGCCTCGGCGCAGGCGAAGGCGAAGGTCTCGTCGAGGGCGGCCAGGGCCTGCCCGGCGGCGTCGATCACGGCGAGCCGGGCCCGTACCCGCTGGGCGGGCGAGGCGTCCCGGGCGAGGACGGCGCGGGTGGCGCGGCGGGCGAGGTCGGCGCGGCCGGCCCAGCCGGCGTCCTCGGCGGCCGCGACGAGCCGGGCGAGTTCCTCGGCGGGCCGGTCGGCGGGGGTGCGTTCGGCGGCGAGCAGCCCGAGTTCGGCGGCCAGGGCGCGCTGGCCGCGGCGGCGGCAGGCGTCGGCGGCGCGGGTGATCCCGTCGGCGAGTTCCGCGTCGGGGGTGTCGACGGCCAGGGCGCGGTGGCGGACGGCCTGGACGGGGTCGCCGACGGCGGCGGCGAGGGCGGCGTGTCCGGCGGAGCGCTCGGGCCAGCCGGCGTCGGCGGCCAGGGCGGTGGGCAGGGCGCCGGCGGTGAAGGTGACGGCGCCGTCCTCGCCGACGGTGACCAGGGCGGCCCGTTCGGCCTCCGCGAGTTCCGCTTCGGCGTCGGGGCGGCCGGCGCGGCGCAGCAGGGCGGTGGTGGGGCGGTCGGCGAGGGCGGCGAGGAGCAGGGTGGGGCGGGTGTGGGCGGGGGCTTCGGCGAGGAGCCGGCGGGCGACCTCGCGGGCCTGGCCGGAGACGGGCAGGGGATCGGCGTGGTGGATGCGGGCGCCCTGGCTGCCGGCGGCTTCGGCGAGGGAGTGGCCGAGGGCGAGGGCGAGGCGGGGGTTGCCGCCGCTGGCCTGGTGGATGCGGCCGGCGAGGCGGGCGGGGAGGCCGTGGCGGAGCAGCAGTTCGGCGACCTCGTCGGCGCCGAGGGCGGGGACGCGGACGGCGGGGGCGCCGGGGCCGCAGAGGGTCTCGGCGGCGGGGGCGGCGCCCTGGGCGCGTTCGGCGACGAGGACCCGTACGCGGGGCGGGGTCAGGCGCAGGGCGTAGCGGAGCAGGTCGGCGCTCTCGGCGTCGAGCCACTGGGCGTTGTCGACGAGGAGCAGGAGGGGGCCGGGGGCGGCGAGGGTGCGCAGGACCTCGGCGAGGGCCAGGCGCAGGGCGACGTGGTCGCGTCCGGCGCGGGGTGCGTCGGCCTCGCGGCGCAGCAGGGCGATGGCGGCGCGCTGGGGTCCGGCGAGGCGGTCGAGGACGGAGCGGGGCACGCGGGCGAGCAGGGCGGCGGCCGAGGCCTCGGGTATGTGCAGGTCGGCGGCTTCGGGGGCGAGCCGCAGGACGGTCTCGCGGCGGGATTCGGCGGCGGCCGCGACGGCGTGGGCCACCTCGGTCTTGCCGGCTCCGGCGGGGCCGGTCAGGACGGCGCGGCCGTGCGCGCTCAGCGCGCGGCCGACGGC
Organism: Streptomyces sp. NPDC001594; assembly: GCF_042893675.1. Classification (NCBI taxonomy): domain Bacteria; kingdom Bacillati; phylum Actinomycetota; class Actinomycetes; order Kitasatosporales; family Streptomycetaceae; genus Streptomyces; species Streptomyces sp. NPDC001594. Next base: position 156,735 of record NZ_JBIAVB010000012.1, read on the forward strand.
CTCGATGAGTACGCCGTGTCCGATGTTGGTGTCAGCGTGCCCCGTCGCCGCCACGCACAGCCACCAGCCTTTCGCTCCCCGGTCCTGCCCTTCCCGTGAGACGCGACAATACGAGGTCCGCCCCCCGGCGGACCCGGATTGTGACGCAGAATTCAGTCGGGCGACAGAAATGTCCCGCGGACCTGCCGGTACGGGAGGTATCGGCAGGTCCGCGGGGTGGGTTGGTCCGTACTATCGCCCCGTCAGGCCGGAGGTGGGGGACTCCGGCGGGCGTCCGGACCGGGGAGTGGCGCGGGGGGTCCGGCGGATCAGAAGCCGAGGCTCCAGGAGTCGATCTTGCCGGTGTCGCCGCCGGCGTTGTCGTTGACGCGGAGCTTCCAGGTGCCGTTCGCGGTCTCGGAGGAGGCGTCGACGGTGTAGGTCTGGTTGATGTTGGCGGTGCTGCCGCCGGCCCGGTTGTGCAGGGTGTAGACGGTGCCGTCGGGGGCGACCAGGTCGACCTTCAGGTCGCCGATGTAGGTGTGGGCGATGTTCACGCCGACCTTGAGGGCGGCCGGGGCGTTGCCGGTGACGCCGGTGACGGTGATCGGGCTCTCCACCGTGCTGTTGTCGGCGATGGCGAAGTCCGCGGTGTTCTCGAAGAACGGCGTGTTGGGGGTGGAGGTCACCGCGTTGACGGTGGCCGCCGCGTCGGCGAGGCCGGCGCCGCAGCCGCCGGTGCAGGTGCCGGCCAGCGGGCGGGCGTTGGCCTTGATGGCGGCCTCGACCTGCGCCGGGGTGAGGGAGGGCTTGGCGGCCACGAGGAGCGCGGCGAGGCCGGCGATGTGCGGGGCGGCCATGCTGGTGCCCTGGTACGGCTTGTAGATCTCGGCGCCGGGGGTGGTGGTGCCGTTGTTCAGCGTGGAGAGGATGCCGTTCTCGGGCGTGGTGACGGTGCCGGGCGTGTCGGTGGCGCGGCGGGTCTCGCCGCCGGGGGCCGAGACGTCGACCTTGGCGCCGAAGTTGGAGTAGAAGGAGCGGTCGCCGGTGCGGTTGGTGGCGGCCACGGTGATGACGTTGTTGCAGCTGGCCGGGGTGAAGGAGCTCGCGTCGGCGTTGCTGTTGCCGGCGGCCACGACGACGGTGGTGCCGCGGGCGACGGCCGCGTTGATGGCGTTCTGGTAGCTGGAGCTGCAGGTGCCGGAGCCGCCGAGGCTCATGTTGATGACCTTGGCGGGGGTCGGGTTCGCCGGGACGCCCGCGACGGTGCCGCCGGAGGCCCAGGTGATGGCGTCGACGATGTCCGAGGTGGCGCCGCCGCACTTGCCGAGGACGCGGACGGGCTGGATCTTCGCGTTGTACGCGATGCCCGCGACGCCCTTGCCGTTGTTGGTGGCGGCGGCGATGGTGCCGGCCACGTGCGTGCCGTGCCAAGAGGAGTCGCTGGCCTTGGAGCCGGTGCCGCACTCGCCGGCGGCGCTCCAGTCGCCCTGGTCGGCCGGGTTGTTGTCGCGGCCGTTGCCGTCGCGGGCGGCGGTGGAGTCGGAGATGAAGTCGTAGCCGGCGACGATGTTGGGGGCGACGTCGGAGTGGGTCACGTAGCCGGTGTCGATCACGGCGACGGTGACGCCGGCGCCGGTGGTCTTGTCCCAGGCGGCGGGCACGTTCATGCCGGCGGTGGGCTCGAAGAGGTCCCACTGCTTGGCGTACTCGGTGTCGTCCGGGGTGGCCATCGCGTAGGCGCGGGAGTCCGGCTCGACGTAGGCGACGTCCGGGTCGGCGCGGAACTGGTCCATCACCTTCGCCGCGTCGGCCGGGGCGGTCGCACCGCCCAGGTTGACGAGCGCGGCTCCGGTGCCCAGGCGGCGGTCGAACTTCGCCTTCTTGCCGGCCTTCTCGCCCTTGGCGCTGGCGTCGGCGGCGGCCGCGGTGTTGGAGCCGGCCTCGGGGGCGGAGGACTTGTAGCCCACGATCAGGTTCTCGACCGGGGCGGCGGCCGGGGCGGACGGGGCCGCCGCGTTCGGGAGGGTGTGGGCGGCCGGGTCGCTCGCGGGGGTCACGGCCACGGCGGCGGTGGCGGAGCCTGCGAGGAGGGTGACGGACATGGCCACGACGGATATGAGCCGTCGTCGGGGTGCGTGCACGGTGTTCCCCTTACGGGCCGGTTCCGGGCAGGCCGGAGCGGCCGGTGTGTGCGGTGTGGGAGGTGGAACCGGCGCCGCGGGGCCGGGAGGGCTGGTCGAACCGCCCCGGCCGCCGCCGCGCGCCAGTCGCCCGGCCGCAACGGCGGGGCTGGGCGACTGCGTGTACCGGCGATCCGCGCCTCCGCGTACGGCTTCACACCATGTGGGGTTGGTGCGGGGGCAGTTCGGGGTGCGGGAGACCGCCGGTGGGCAGACAGTAGGCAACGCGGGGATGAACCCGATACAGGGAAAACCCTTGTCCGGACCCTGGGGAAGCCTGTGGAACCCCTGTGAAACACCTGTGCAATCTGCACGCAACGAACGGGGGCGGCACCGGCCCCCCGCGGGCTACTGCGGGTTGCCGCGCGGGTGGAGGGCGCGGAAGTACGTCCAGCTGGTCTCGTTCGGCTCGGTCCACTTCTCCGGGGCGTGCGCGAACTCGGGGTGGCGGCCGGAGACGTAGGCGCGGGTGCGCTCGGGGACCTCGGCGTAGGAGCCGAGCTTCACGCCCCGGCAGTGGAAGGTGAGGCCGCCGGGGCGTTGTCCCTGCTCCATCCAGGGCAGCCAGGGGGACATCCGCGTCCAGGACATGGTCGCCGGGACGCTCGGCGCCGCGCCGGCGAGGGCCTCGGCGGGGGTGAAGAACTGGAAGAGCTCCAGGGCCCGGTAGGTGTCGTCGGCGGAGTTGAGCGGGTAGTCCGCGACGGGCAGCGGGGAGGGGTAGGCGAGGGGGATCTCCAGGCTGAAGCAGACCTGGCCGCCGAGTTCGGTGCGGGGGACGGGGAAGGGCCGCAGGCGCAGGTTGGCCGGGTCGTTCCAGACGTGGACCACGGGCTTGTCCTGCCAGGTCTCCAGGATCTCCCGAGTGGCGGGGTCGAGGTAGAAGGCGGCCTCGCGCGAGAGCAACCGGTAGCCGCCCTCCGCCTCGTCGGCCACGAGCCGGGAGACGTTGACCCCTTCGAAGCCGAAGAGGCGCCGGTAGGGCTCGCCGGGGGCCCAGGCGTGGACGTCGCCGGTCCACCAGTAGACGGCCTCCTCTCCGTCGAGGGAGGCCCGGGTGCGGGCGAAGTCGCGCAGCAGGTCGTCCGGTGTCATACGGAGAACTCTGGCCGGACGGTATCCGGCCGGGCAAGCGTCCCGTGCGCCAACTCCCGCGCGCGGCTTCGCGCCCGCCACCCCCACACCTACGAAGGCGGGGCCCGCAGCTCGTAGGGCCGCCCGGTTGACGGTTGTACGAACCACCGGCGACCGTGACCGCCATGGGGAACCCCTTGGGGAAGGTACACCGGCTTCCGCTGCTGCTGGCCTGCCTGGTGCTGGGCCTGGGACTCACCGCCGCCGTCCTGGGCGCCTCCCGGGCGGCCGGGCCCGCCTCCGTCGCGGGCCCGTACGTGGACCTGCGGCGGGTGCCGCCCGGGCCCGCCGGGCCCGCGCCCGGGCCGGGGGCGTCCACCGGCACGGTGACGGTGGAGTGCGGGCGCAACGAGGAGGGCCACTGGAACGAGGACAACCTGGTGGTCTCGCCGGGGGTGCGGGCGGGCGCCCACCACACGCACGCGTACGTGGGGAACCTGTCCACGGACGCCCTGTCCACGGACGCCTCGCTGGCCGCCGCCGCGACGAGCTGCACGGGCGGGGACCGGTCCGCCTACTACTGGCCGGTGCTGCGCCGTACGGACCGGCCCGGGAGCGGCCCGCACGAGGGGGCGGCGGGTCACGGCAACGCGGGCGAGATCCTGCGGGAGGCCTCGGTGCGGGTGGAGTTCCGGGGCAGTCCGGTGAGCGGGGTGGTGGCGATGCCCCGGTTCCTGCGGGCGATCACCGGCAACGCCGTGGCCTACACGGCGGGCGGGGGCGCGGGGGTCCGGGCCCGTTGGGGCTGTTCGGGCCTGCCGGACCGCTCCACCACCGGCTACCCGCGCTGCCCGGCGGGCGAACTGGTCACCCGTACGCTGGTCTTCCCCAGCTGCTGGAACGGGCTGGACACCGCCACCCCGGACCACCGCTCCCACCTGGCCTTCCCGGCCGCCTCCGGGGTCTGCCCGCAGGGCACGTTCCCGGTTCCGGAGCTGCGCGTGTCGCTGGCGTACGCGGTGGCGCCGGGGGTGCCGCTGGCGCTGGACTCCTTCCCCGAGCAGCGGCACAGCCCGATCACCGACCACGCGATGTTCGTGAACGTGATGACCGACGCGCGGATGGCGGAGCTCGTCGCCTGCCTCAACGAGGGCCGCGCCTGCCGGATGTGAGTGACACAGGTCACATGAACCGCCCGCGCCTGCGGGGCGTGTTCCGACCGCACCGAATGGCACCAGGCGGACGGAGAGCGTGAATGGCCGGACCACTGTGGCCCCGCGCGCGGCGGGGCTCGACCGACGAGGCTCTCATCAGGGCGGTCTACGAGGAACACGGCAACGCCCTGCTCGCGTACGCCACCCGGCTCACCGGTGACCGGGCCACCGCCGAGGACGTCGTCCAGGAGACCCTGATCAGGGCCTGGCGGCATACCGAGGTGCTGGTGAACGGGAAGGGATCGGTGCGCGGTTGGCTGCTCACCGTGGCCCGCAACATCATCACGGACCGGTACCGGGCCAGGGCGGCCCGGCCGCCGGAGGTCTCCGGCTCGGAGGCCGCTCCCCCGGTGGAGGGCGACCACGCGGACTCCGTGGTGGACGCGATGACGGTCCTCGGAGCCCTGGACCGGCTCTCCCCGGAACACCGGGACGTGCTCACGGAGTTGTACTACCGCCAGCACAGCGTGGCCGAGGCCGCCGACCGCCTGGGCATTCCGGCGGGCACGGTCAAGTCGCGCTCGCACTACGCGCTCAAGGCCCTGCGCGCGGTGTTCACGGACGGCGGCGCCGAGGGGTTCGGCGGGAACAGACGATCAGGCCGGCCGCCCCAGCAGCCCGGCGGACTGCGGGAGGTGGTGGCGTGAACGCGCCGCGGCACGAGGAGGAGCTGCTCGGACCGTACGTGCTCGGCGTCCTGGACGAGGAGGACGTACGGCGCGTCGAGGAGCACGTCGGCGACTGCACGGGGTGCCGGGAGGAGGTGGCCGCGTTGCGCGAGATGGAGAGCGTCCTGGGCGAGGTGCCCGAGGAGGCGTTCCTCGACGGGCCGCCGCCGGGCGGCGACCTGCTGCTCCAGCGGACCCTGCGGCAGGTGCGCGGCGAGCGGGCCGCGCGGACCCGGTGGCGGGGCGCGGTGGCGGGGCTGGCGGCGGCCGCCTCGCTGGCGGCCGTGTTCTGGGCCGGGGCCCGGCTGGGCGGGGACGCGGGGAGCACGGCGGCGCTGCCCCCGCCGCCACCGCCGAGCTCGTCGGCCCCGCCCTCGCCGCCGCCCCCGGGGACCAGGGTGGCCTCGGCGACGGATCCGGGGACCGGGGCGCGGATGACCGTCCAGGTGACCCCGGCGGCGAAGTGGGTCCGGGTGCGGGCGGCGGTGACCGGGGTGCCGGCCGGGGAGCGGTGCCGCCTGGTGGTGGTCTCCCGGGACGGTACGCGGTCCACGGCGGGCGGCTGGGTCGTGGGCACGGCCGAGCACGGCGAGGGCAAGGGCGCGGCCCTGGACGGCTCGGCGGCCGTGGACCCGTCGGACGTGCGGGCGGTGCTGGTGGAGAACGAGTCGGGGCGGACGTTCGTGTCCGTGCCGGTGTGAGGGCGGGGCCCCGCCGCTCGGGCGGGGCCCCTACGGGCCGTCAGGGGTCGGGGCCGGGGTGAGGAGGGCGGGTGAGGCCGCGGTGCGGCGGGAAGTCGTACGGCCGGTCAGGGGTGCAGGCGCACCGGGAGGTCGAACAGGTCGTTCTGGGTGAGGACCGGCTTGTTGCGCAGTTCCGCGGGCGGGACGGCGAGGGACAGGTGCGGGAAGCGGGCGTAGAGGGCCGGGAGGGCGACGCCGGCTTCCAGGCGGGAGAGGGCGGCGCCGGGGCAGACGTGGGGGCCGTGGCCGAAGGAGATGTGGCGGTTGGGGGTGCGGGTGGCGTCGAAGGCGCCGGCCGTCTCCCCGTGCTGGGCCTCGTCGCGGCCCAGCGCCCCGAAGGAGACGATCAGGCCCTCGCCCTTGGGCAGGATCCGGTCGCCGACCTCGATGTCCTCGGTGGCGAACCGGATCAGGACGTGCGAAGTGGGCGTGGCCCAGCGCAGGGTCTCCTCGATGACGTTCTCCCAGGGGACCTCGCCCGCGAGGACGAGGGCGCGCTGCTCGGGGTGGGTCTCCAGGGCGACGACGGCGTTGACGATCAGGCTGATGGTGGTCTCGTGGCCGGCCGCGACCATCAGCTGGAGGGTGTTGGTGATCTCCTCGGTGCTCAGGTGGTCGCCGTTCTCGGAGGCGGCGATGAGCGCGCTGGTGAGGTCGTCGCCGGGGTTGGCCCGCTTGGACTCGACGATCCGGGAGAAGAGGGCGCCGAGGTCCGCCATCATCTGCGGGACTTCCTCGGGGCGGGTCTGGGTGGAGAAGAACTTCTCGAACAGGGCCTTCAGGCGCGGGTGTTCGGCGGCGTCCACGCCCATCAGCTCGCTGATGACGTTCATCGGCAGCGGGTAGGCGAAGGCGGCCTTCAGGTCGACGGTCTCCCCTTCGGGCAGGCCGGCCAGCTTGTCGAGGGCCTCGGTGGTGAGGGCCTCGATGCCGGCGCGGAGCTTCTCGACGCGGCGGGCGGTGAGGGCCTGGGCGACGAGGGTGCGCAGCCGGCGGTGCTCGTCCCCGTCGACGGTCAGCATGGAGCGGCCGGGGTTGGCGAGGCCGATCAGCGGCCAGTCCAGGGGGATCTCGCCGCGCTGCCAGGCGCCCCACACGTCGATGTCCTTGACGACCCGGGGGTCGGTGAGCAGGGCGCGGGCCTCGGCGTGGTGGGTGACGGCGTAGACGCCGACGCCGCCGGGGAGGACGACGCGGACCAGCGGGCCGGCGGCGCGCAGGGCGGCGCTCTCGGCGTCGAGGTCGGTGACGAGGGGGTCGAGGGTGATCGGGGCGGGGACGGCGCCGGTGTGGTCGATCGGGCAGCTCATCGGTGGGCTCCAAGCGCGGGGGTCGGGGTGTAGGTCACGGGGAGCGCGGTCAGGCCGCGCAGCCAGGGCGAGGGGCGCCGGGTCAGTTCGGCGGCCGGTCCGGCGAGGTCCACGTCGGGGAGGCGGTCGAGGAGGACCTCGATGCCGGTGCGGGCGATGACCTCGGCGACCTCCTGGGCCGGGAAGGGGCAGCGGTGTTCGCCGTGGCCGAAGGAGAAGAAGGCGTTGTTCCCGCCGGTGAGGGCGCCCGCGTCGGCGCGTACGTGCGGGTCGCCGTTGGCGGCGGCCAGGCCCAGCAGGACCAGGTCGCCGCGGGCGAGGGTGCGGCCGGCCAGCTTGGTGTCGCGGGTGGTCCACCGTCCGGCGACGTTCTGGGTCGGGGTGTCCTCCCAGAGCACTTCGTTCATGGCCTCGCCGACGCTGTGGCGGCCGCCGGCGAGGGAGGCGGCGAAGCGGTCGTCGGTGAGCATCAGGCGCAGCGAGTTGCCGATCCAGTCGGCGGTCGGCTGGTGTCCCGCGGCCATCATCACCATCAGGTCCTGGGCCACCTCGTCGAGGGTGAACCCGGCCGTGTTGGCGAGCATCCGGGAGGCGACGTCGTGCCCGGGAGCCTGGGCCTTGGCGGCGAGCAGCGCGTACATGGACTCGCCGAGGTGGCGCTGGCCCGCCAGGGCGCCCTCACGGCCGTTGATCATGTCGTTCATGGCGGTGACGAGGCCGGGGCCCTGTTCGTCGGAGAAGCCGTAGACGCGGGCGAGGACGCGCAGCGGCAGGAGCATGGCGTACTCGCCGACGATGTCGCAGGAGCCCTTGCCGCAGAGTCCGTCGATCAGCTCGTCGGCGAAGCGTTCGGCGTGGCCCTTGAGTTCGAAGGGGTCGACGGATTCGAGGGCCTCGCTGATGACGGCGGCGCGCTCGCGGTGGCGTTCGCCGGTGGTGTAGAGGATGGAGGGCTGCTTGCGGCCGATCATCGGGAGCAGCGGCCAGTCCGCGGGGATGCGGTCCCACTGGTTCCACAGGTCGGAGTCGCGGGAGAACAGCTGCGGGTCGCTGGTGACCTGGTGCAGTTCGCGGTAGCCGAGGACCAGCCAGGCCGGGACGTCGCCGTCGAGGACCACGGGGGCGACGGCGCCGTGGTCGCGGCGCATCTCCCGGTACAGCTCGGCGGGGTCGCTCTGGAAGCGGGGTCCGCCGAGGTAGACGGGCTGGGGCTCGGGGGTGGTCACTGCGTGGGCTCCGGGAGGGTGCGGGGACGGCCCTCGGCTGGAGGGCTCTGGTCTCGGGGGCTCGGGCGCTGCTACGGGAGGGGCTGGAGGCTGCTGAGGTGCTGGAGGTGCCGCACGAGGGAGATGAGCACCTGCTTGCTGGACTCGCGGGAGCGGGCGTCGCAGAACAGCAGGGGCACCTCGGGCGGCAGGTCGAGGGCGGCGCGGATCTGCTCCGGGGTGTGGGCGGGCCCGCCGAAGTCGTTGCAGGCGACGACGAAGGGGGTGCCGTGGTGCTCCAGGCGGTCGATGGCGTACCAGGATTCCGCGAGCCGGCGGGTGTCGACGAGGACGACCGCGCCGAGGGTGCCGGAGAACAGCCGGTCCCACAGGAACCAGAACCGCTCCTGGCCGGGGGCGCCGAAGAGGTAGAGCACGTTGCGGGCGTCGAGGGTGATCCGGCCGAAGTCGAAGGCGACGGTGGTGGAGGTCTTCGCGGCGATGCCGTCGGTGTGGTCGACGGCCTCCCCGGCCTGGGTCATCGTCTCCTCGGTGTTCAGCGGGCGGATCTCGCTGACCGAGCGGACCATGGTGGTCTTGCCGACGCCGAAACCGCCGACGATCACGATCTTCAGACCGTTGTCGGCGGTACTGCTGAGTGCCTGCCGGGGCGCGCCCGGGTCAGAGGTTGCGGAGTCCAACGAGCACCTGCTCCAGGAGTTCGGGTTCGGGAAGGCGGTACGCCGCGGCCCGCGGGTGCCGGGCACTGACGCGTCCGGCGGCCAGGAGGTCGGCGAGCAGGATCCGGGTGATCGACACCGGCAGCCCCAGGTCGGCCGCCACCTCCACGACGGCGGTGGGGTGGCGGCACATCCGCAGGATGGCCGCGTGTTCCGACTGCATCCCGGGGACGGGGTCGCATTCGGCGACGATCAGGGTCACCAGGTCGAAGGCGTCGCTGCCGGAACTGCTGCGGCCGCCGGTGAGGGTGTAGAGCCGGTCCGGGGAGTCGTCCCGGCCCGGCCGGACCCGGCTCAACCCCGGGGCCTGGCGGTCAGATGCTCGCTCAGCTGCTCGACCAGTTCGGACATGTTGTGGCCGACGAGTCCGGCGTCGGCGTCCTCGGCGGCGACGAGGGCGAGGTGGGCGCCCTCGCCGGCCTCGACGATGAAGAGGATCCCGCCGTAGAACTCGGCCATGGCGGAACGAACCCCTCCGGTGCCGTCGCCGAACTCGATGGAGGCGCCGTGCGAGAGGCTCTGGATGCCGGCGGCGATGGCGGCGAGCTGGTCGGCCTGGTCGACGGAGAGCTCGGGGGTGCGGCACAGCTTGAGGCCGTCGCGGGAGAGCACGAGGGCGTGACGGGCGCCGGGGGTGCGCTCCAGGAGTCCTTCCAGGAGCCAGCTGAGCTTCTCGTCGGTGGTGGAGCCGGTCATCTCGTGTCGCCTTCCGGGTGCGGGGGATTCGTGGGCTGCTGCCGCGCCGGCGCGTCGCGCACGGCCTGGCGGAAGCTGCCGAAGCGGGCGGCGGAGCGGGACGCGCCGGTGGGGGCGCCCTGGGTGCGGGGCGCCGGGGAGGCGGCGTCGGGCCCTTCGGGGTGGGCTGCGGCCAGGGTGCGGCCGCGTCGTCGCTGGGGCAGTCCGCTCTCGCCGAGGACCGGGGTCCGGCCGGAGTGTTCGGGGTCGTGGGGTCCGTCGGGGCCGTCGGAACCGTCGGAGCCGCCGCGGGACGCTCCGGCCACCGGGCGCGGGGCGGGGGCGAGGGCGGGGACTGCCGGGGCGGGGGCGGGCGCGCGGTCCGCTGCGCCGGTGGGGGCCGCGAGGAGCGCCGGGGCCGGGACGGGCTCGGCCGGGGCGTGGCTGATCAGTTCCTCCGGGATCCGCATCAGCGCGCCGGTGCCGCCGCGCGCGGAGGGGCGGAAGGAGACGGTCAGCCCGTGCTTGCGGGCGAGGCGGCCGACGACGGCCAGGCCGAGGCGGGTGCCGGAGAGTCCCGCGAGGTCCAGGGTCTCGGCGCCGACGGCCTGTTCGGCGCGGCGCAGCTGGAGCTCGCTCATCACGAGGCCGCTGTCCTCGACGGTGATGACGATCCCGGCCGGGACCTCCTCCACGTAGACGTGGACCTCGGCGGTGGGCGGGGAGAAGTTCGCGGCGTTGTCGAGGAGCTCGGCGAGGGCGTGCATGACGCCCTCGGCGGCGTGTCCGGCGACGGCGGCCGTGCTGGTGGAGTGCAGCCGGACGCGCTGGTAGCCGCCGATGCGGCCCATGGCGCCGCGCAGGATCGACTCCATGACGATGGGCTTGGCCCAGCGGCGGCCCGAACGGGCGCCGGTGAGGACGGCGATGGAGTCGGCGAGGCGGCCGGCCTGGGCGGTGCGGTGGTCGAGGTGCAGCAGGTCGCCGAGGACCTCCTCGTCGGCGTGCTTGTGTTCCATCTCGCGCAGGTCGGCGAGCATGCCGGTGGCCAGGGCCTGCATCCGGCCGGCCGCGTTGGCTGCGGCGGCCATGGCGGCGGCCCGGCCCGACTGGGCGCGCCGCAGTTCCTCGCCGAGCCGCTCGCGGGTGGCCTGCTGGGCGGCGGCCAGGTGGTCGAGTTCGGTGGTGTGGGCGGCGGCGAGCCGGGCCGCGTCGGCGGTGTGGGCGGCCGTCAGCCGGTCGGTCTCGGCCGTGTGCTCGGCGGTGAGGCGGGCGACGCGGGCGGTGTGGTCCGCGGTGAGCCGGGCGAGTTCGGCGGAGAGGTCGGCCGTCTCGCGGGCCGCGTCGGCGGTCAGCCGGGCGATGTACGCGTCACGGGTGGCCACTTCCCCGCCGAGCAGGGCCAGGCTGCCGCGCAGTTGCCGGGTGGTGCGCGCGCACCAGGTGACGGTGAAGGCGGCGAGGGCGAGGAGCAGGGTCCCGAAGGCGGCGAACCAGCCCAGGGGGGCGCGGACGCCCGTCGGGGCCGCAGCCACCGCCGCCGCGGAGATGGTGCCGGCGGCCACCGCCGTGACGACCAGGGCGAGCGCGGAGGGGCGGAGGGGAGAGGGCGACGCCGTCATCAATCAGAGCCTCAAGAAAGGGGCGTATACGGAAGTGAGCGTTCCTGTGGCAACGAGGCATCACTATAAGAGGATTGGTGATCGTTTAGGAAAGCCTCTGACAAAGATCACGCTGTGTAGCGCCCACTAAGGTGGCTTCTGGAGCGGTTTCGGGGCTATGCCGTGGCATCCTGTGACGTCACAACTCGCCGGACGGGACCGACGGCGGACGTCCGGGGAATACGAGGAAGATCCATGAGGCTCTGCTTCCTGGTGGAGGAGCACTACCGCCACGACGGCATGCCGAACGAGGTGATCCGTCAGCTGACCTCGTGGGGCCACCGGGTGGACGTCGTGCGGCCCGGCGGCTCGCTGCTGCGCATGACGGACCTGGTGCGGGCGGGCACGCACGACGCCTGGGTGCTCAAGACCGTCTCGGGAGGCCCCGGGCTCACCCTCCTGGAGGCCGCGGCCGCCGCCGGGGTGACCACCGTCAACGACGCCCGGTCGATCCGCGGGGTCCGGGACAAGGCGCTCGCCGCCGCCCTCGGCAGCGCGCGGGGGCTCCCCCTGCCGCCCACGTACGCGGTGGCCCGCCCCGAACTCCTGGCGGAGATACCCGACGAGCTCTACCCGCTGGTGGTCAAGCCTGCCGACGGCAGCTCCGGCCGGGGGGTGCACCTGCTGCCCTCGCCGGACCGGCTCGCGGCGCTGCTCCCCGCGCTCGCGGGCGAGGGCATGCTCATCGCCCAGCCCTACGTCCCGAACCCGGGCACCGACATCAAGGTGTACTGCGTGAACGGGGAACTGCACGCCACCGAGCGCTGCTCCCCCCTGCACCCCGACGCCGCCGTCCGCGAGCGCCGGGTGCCGCTGCCGGCCGAGGTCGCCCGGATCGCCGCCCGGGTGGGCGAGGTGTACGGGCTGGACCTGTACGGGGTGGACGTGCTGCTGGGCCCCGACGGGCCGGTGGTGGTCGACGTCAACGACTTCCCGAGCTTCCGGCAGGTGCCGGACGCGGCGGCCCGGGTGGCGGGGGCCGTCCTGGACCTGGCCCGCGCGGGCGGCGGGCGGGCGTCCGCACCGCTGTGCCCGCCGGCCCGGCCGTACGCGCTGCCGGTGGCCATCCCGGCGCAGGCGTCGGCGCGGGCGGGGGACGGCGCGTGAGGATCGGCCTGATCACCCCGGACCCCGGGCACCCGCTGCTGGCGGCCACCGCCGCCCTGCTCGGCGGACGGCACGAGGTGCGGGTGCTGCACCCCGGGGCGGGCGCCGCCGCGGCCCCCGCCGAGGCCGCCGACGTCTACCTGCTCAAGGCCCGCACCCCGGCGGCGCTGGAACTGGCCCGCGCGCTGGAGGAGTCGGGCGCGCCGGTGCTGAACTCCGCCGCCGCCACCGAGCGCTGCCAGGACCGCACCGGCATGGCCGAACTGGCCCTGGGGGCCGGGCTGCCCTTCGCGGCCACCCGCACCTTCGCCGCGCTGTCACTGCTGGGGTCCGCCGAGGGCCTGCGGTGGCCGCTGGTGGCCAAGAGCCGGCGCAGCCGCAAGGACGACCTGGTGGTCCGACTCGACGGCCCCGGAGGGCTGCGGGAGCTGGAGCCGCGCTGGGGCGGGGAGCCGGTGGTCACGCAGGTGTTCGCGCCCAACGACGGCTGGGACCACAAACTGTGGGTGGTCGGGGACGAGGTCTTCGCCGGTCTGCGCCGCTCCGAACTCGCCGTCGGCGGCGGGGAGCCGGCCCGGGGCCCGGACCGGCTGCCGGACGGCTGGGCCGCCCTGGCCCTGCGCGTGGGCGAGGTGTTCGGGCTGGACGTGTACGGGGTGGACGTCATCGCGACCGGCGACGGGCCCCTCATCGTCGACGTGAACGCCTTCCCCGGCATCCGCGGCCAGGCCGGCGCCCCCGAGGCGCTCGCGGCCCTGGCCCTGAGGCGGGCCGCGGGCGCCGCGCGGTAGCCTGCGGGCCGGACCACAGGAGGGCGGGGCCGTGCGCGCGGTGGTGTTCGAGCGGTACGGGGAACCGGGCGAGGTGCGCGAGGTACCCGATCCGGTGCCGGCGGCGGGCGGGGTCGTGGTGCGCGTCGAGGCCACGGGGCTGTGCCGCAGCGACTGGCACGGCTGGATGGGCCACGATCCGGACGTCACCCTGCCGCACGTGCCGGGGCACGAACTGGCCGGAGTGGTCGAGGCGGTGGGCGCGGGTGTGGCGGACTGGCGGCCCGGCGACCGGGTGACCGTGCCCTTCGTCTGCGCCTGCGGCACCTGCGCCGACTGCGCGGCCGGGGACCACCAGGTGTGCGCCCGGCAGACACAGCCCGGGTTCACCCACTGGGGTTCCTTCGCCGAGTACGTGGCCCTGGACCACGCCGACGTGAACCTGGTCGCGGTGCCGGAGGAGCTGTCGTACGCGACCGCGGCCGCCCTGGGCTGCCGCTTCGCCACCGCCTTCCGGGCGGTGGTCGCGCAGGGCAGGGTCAGACCCGGCGAATGGGTCGCCGTGCACGGATGCGGCGGGGTCGGCCTGTCCGCCGTGATGATCGCGGCCGCGTCCGGGGCCCGGGTGGTGGCGGTCGACACCGCGCCCGCGGCCCGCGAGCTGGCCCGGGAGTTCGGGGCGGCGCACTGCGTGGACCCCGGCGCCGCCGGGCCCGGCGGGACGGCCGCGGCGGTGCGCGGGCTGACCGGCGGCGGAGCGCACCTCTCGCTGGACGCGCTCGGCTCCCCCGTGACCGCCGCCGCCTCGGTGAACGGGCTGCGGCGGCGCGGCCGGCACGTCCAGGTGGGGCTGCTCCCGGCGGCCGCCGGACCGGCGGCGCTGCCGCTGGACCGGCTGATCGGCTGGGAGCTGGAGGTCCTCGGCAGTCACGGCATGGCCGCGCACGCCTATCCCCCGATGCTGGAGATGGTCCGCTCGGGCGCCCTGCGCCCGGACCTGCTCGTCACCTCGACGATCCCGCTGGACGCGGCGCCGGCGGCGCTGGCCTCGATGGGTACGGCGCCCGGACGCGGGATGACGGTGATCCTGCCCCGGGGCTGACGTGGACCCGCCCCGGTCCTGGACGGAGGACCGGGGCGGGGGGTCTCAGCCCGCGAGGAGGGTGAGGGTGTCGATCACGCGGTTCGAGAAGCCCCACTCGTTGTCGTACCAGGCGACCACCTTGACGTGGCGGCCGTCGACACGGGTGAGCTCCGAGTCGAAGATCGAGGAGGCGGGGTTGCCCGTGATGTCGGAGGAGACCAGCGGGTCCTCGGAGTACTCCAGCACCCCGGCCAGCGGACCCTCGGCGGCCGCGCGGTAGGCCGCCAGCACCTCGTCGCGGGTGACCTCGCGGGAGACCGTCGTGTTCAGCTCGACGATGGAGCCGACCGGGACGGGCACGCGGATCGAGTCGCCCGAGAGCTTCCCGTCGAGGTTCGGCAGCACGAGGCCGATCGCCTTGGCCGCGCCGGTCGTGGTCGGCACGATGTTCACGGCGGCGGCGCGGGCCCGGCGCGGGTCGCGGTGCGGGCCGTCCTGGAGGGCCTGCTCCTGGGTGTAGGCGTGCACGGTGGTCATGAACCCGTGCTCGATGCCGGCCAGTTCGTCGAGGACGGCGGCCAGCGGGGCGAGCGCGTTCGTCGTGCACGAGGCGTTCGAGACGACGGTGTGCAGCTCGGGGTCGTAGGCGCCGGTGTTCACGCCGTAGGCGAGCGTCACGTCCGCGCCGTCCGAGGGGGCGCTGACGAGCACCTTCTTCGCGCCCGCCTTGATGTGGGCGCGGGCGGCCTCGGCGGAGGTGAAGCGGCCGGTGGCCTCCAGCACGATGTCGACGCCGAGTTCGGCCCAGGGCAGCTGCTCCGGCTCTCGCTCGGCGAGGACCGCGATGCGCCGGCCGTCGACCACGAGGGTGCTGCCGTCGACGGTCACCGGGCGGCCGAGTCGGCCGGCCGTGGAGTCGTAGGCGAGCAGCCGGGCGAGGGTGGCCGGCTCGGTCAGGTCGTTGACGGCCACGACCTCCAGGTCGCTGTCGCGTTCGAGCAGCGCGCGCAGCACGTTGCGTCCGATGCGGCCGAATCCGTTGATGGCGATGCGAGTCATGAGCGGTGTCCCCTTCTGTTCGCCCCCAGGTTCGCCCCCGCCGCGCGGCCACGACAGTGGCGAGATCGCCACGGTTCGAAAGTATCCCGCCAATCGGCCCTCCGGACTCCGAGGGCGCGGCGCGGGCTACTCGCCCCGGGTGAAGGTGCGCCGGTACTCGGTCGGGGTGGTGCCGAGGATCCGCTGGAAGTGCAGGCGCAGGTTCGCGCCGGTGCCCAGGCCCACGTCGGAGGCGATCTGCTCGACGCTCCGCTCGGAGCGCTCCAGCAGCTCGCGGGCCACGTCCACCCGGGCCCGCATGATCCACTGCATCGGCGTGTACCCGGTGTCCTCGGCGAAGCGCCGCGAGAACGTACGGGGCGACACGGCCGCGTGCTGGGCGAGGGCTTCGAGGGTCAGGGGCTCGCCCAGCCGGTGCAGCGCCCACTCCCGGGTGGCGGAGAACCGCTCCCCGAGCGGCTCCGGCACGCTGCGCGGCAGGTACTGGGCCTGGCCGCCGCTGCGGTACGGGGCCGCCACCAGCCGCCGGGCCGTGTGGTTGGCGGCGGCCACGCCCAGGTCGCGGCGCAGGATGTGCAGGCACAGGTCGATGCCCGAGGCGGCGCCGGCCGAGGTCAGGACGCTGCCCTCGTCCACGAACAGCACGTTCTCGTCGAGCCGGACGAGGGGGTGTTTCGCCGTCAGCGCCCGGGTGTAGTGCCAGTGGGTGGTGGCCCGCTTGCCGTCGAGCAGGCCGGTGGCGGCGAGGGCGAAGGCCCCGGTCGAGATGGCGGCGAGGCGGGCGCCCCGGCCGTGGGCCGCGGTCAGCGCCTCGACCACCTCGCGCGGCGGGTCCTCGCGGTCGGGGAAGCGGTAGCCGGGGACGAAGACGATGTCGGCCCATTCCAGCGCCTCCAGGCCGTGGGTGACGTGGTACGAGAGGCCGTCGCCGCCGGTGACCAGCCCGGGGGCCGCACCGCACACCCGGACCTCGTACGGCATGGACGCGCGGGTGCTGAAGACCTGCGCGGGGATCCCGACGTCGAGCGGCTTGGCCCCTTCGAGGACGAGGACGGCGACGCGGTGGAGACGGGATCGGGGCACGTCACAGAGCGTACGCGGGGAAGAAACCCGTGTGCGCGCCGCCGGACCGGTCTGGGAGCATGCGCGGATGGCACACCCTCTCGAATCCCTCGTCGTCCGGCACACCCTCCGCGTCCCGGTCCCCTCCGCTCCGGCTGGGCGGGGCGGCACGGCGGCGCGGCAGTTCGACGCCGCGCTGCTGTCCGCCGGCTTCAAGCTCTCGGCTGCGCTGCTGGACCGCCTGTCGGGGCTCGCGGAGGAGACGGTCGTGGCGACCGCCGCGCGCACGCTGGAGACCGTCCGGGAGATGACCGGCGACCACGTCGTGCACAACGTGTACTTCAAGGACTTCCCGGCCAACGTGCCGGACACCGTGGAGTTCTGGGCGGAGTGCGTCCGCGAGGCCCTCGCCGACGACGCCGCGCGCCCGGGCGTCCTCGCGCAGCTGAGCACGGGCGTCCTCGACCTGCTGACCCTCCCCTCGTACGGCACCTACCGGCACACGTACGAGGAGATGCTCGCCGCGCACGAGGAGCTGGTCGCCGCCGCCGGGGACCGGATGACGGTCCTGCAACCCGGGCGGCCCGGCCGACGAGGAGGTGCGCGCCCTCTACCTGGCCCTGGCGGGCAGCACCACGCCGCTGGGCGAGGAGGGGCTGCGCGACCTCGCGCTGCTCGCCGGGCACTGCGCCGAAAGCCCGCAGCCGGCGGAGATCCCGGTCCGCGAGAACCGCGCCGTGGTCAACCGTGCCCGCCTCGGCCTCGGTGCGGAGCTGCTGGTGGACACGGTCACCGACGTGCTGCGCCTGGCCTGCGCCCTGTCCGACGGGGACGTGACCCTGACGGAGCCGACCCGGCTGAAGTCCCTGTCGCGGCCGGTCCGGCGGGCCCTGCTGGCCGCCCTGGACGGGGTGGTCGCGGCGTCCCCCGCCAAGCTCGCGGACGTCACCGCGCACCGCGAGGAGTTCAAGCGGCTCGGCGAACGCCTCCACCCGCACGAGTACCCGCGCTGGCCGCAGGCCGCCCGGGTGTTCGCGGTCGCCCGGGGCGAGGAGGAGGCCCGGACCCTGGAGAGCCGGGTCGAGGAACTCCTCGGCTCCGGCGACGCCGTCGGGGCGGCACGGCTGCTGGCGGCCGCCGCGCCCGGCCGGCTGCTGCGCTCCCTGGACCGGCTGCTGCGCGTCTGCCCGGGTCCCGAGGAGCGCGCGGCCGTCGCGGCCGCCGCCGAGGATGCGGCCCCGCAGGTCTCGGGCCGGGTCCTGCTGTCGGTGCGCGAGCACCTCCTCAACCGGGGCGGCGGGCCGGACGCGCGCCGGGTCTTCGTCAACCCCCGGGGCCGTGCCTGGGTCGCCCCGGACACCCGCGCGCCCCTCCCGGCCGCCGAGGCCGGGCGGCTGGCCGCCGCCCTGGACGCGGAGGTGCTGCGCCGCCTCCCCGACCCCGGGCACCTGCTGGTCGACCCAGCCGTCCTCGACGTGGCCCTGCCGCTCAGCGGGAAGGCGACGGCCGCCGGGCTGGGCGTGCTGCCGCGCGGCTCGCTGTCGCCGGTGGACGGGGAGCTGCTGCGGTTCTTCGTGCACTGGACGCAGACGGACGAGAGCACCGACTACGACCTGTCGGCGGTGCTGCTCGACGCCTCGTACGAGACCCTCGCCTGGCTGTCGTACACGGCCCTCCAGACGGTGGGCGGCGAGCACTCGGGCGACATCACGGACGCGCCCGCGCCTGACGGCGCCTCGGAGTTCATCAACCTGCGCCTGGACGCGGTGCAGGGCGATTTCATCGTCCCGCAGGTCAACGTCTTCTCGGGGGAGGGCTTCGAGAAGGTGGCCGAGTCCTTCTTCGGGTTCATGCTGCGCGACGGCGAGCAGCTGGGCCGCCCCTTCGAACCGCGCACGGTCCGCATGAAGTCGGAGCTGCGGGGGCCGGGCCGGGTCGCGCTGCCCCTGGTGTTCCTGCGCGGGGCCGACGGCGGGTGGCGGGCGAAGTGGCTGCACCTGTACCTGTGCGGCACCCCGAGCGCCAACCGGGTGGAGGAGAACCGGGCGACGGTCGGCACGCTGGTGCACGGCATCGTGGAGCGCGAGTACCTCACGGTCCGCCACCTGGCCGGACTGCTGG
Organism: Streptomyces sp. NPDC001594; assembly: GCF_042893675.1. Taxonomy (NCBI): domain Bacteria; kingdom Bacillati; phylum Actinomycetota; class Actinomycetes; order Kitasatosporales; family Streptomycetaceae; genus Streptomyces; species Streptomyces sp. NPDC001594. The sequence continues at coordinate 175,390 of NZ_JBIAVB010000012.1, forward strand.
CCGGACGCGCCCTCACCACCACGCGGTGGGACGGTACGGAGCCGCCGCGGGGCCCGGTCACCTACATCGGGCTGGAACGCCCGGACGGGCTGCATCCGGACTCCGTGGTGTTCACCCCGGAAAACCTGCGTGCCCTGATCCCGGCCTGACTGCTAACGTTGGCCCCGGCGAGGCCATGGGCGGACTTCCTTCTCAAAACCAATTGAACTAGTCCCCCCGCTTTCCTCGCCCTCGACGTGAACGACCGCGAGCCGGGATGCCCCAGGGGCGTCCCGGCTCCGTCGTGTCGGGGAGGGCGTCCGTCCCTCGGACGGGCGGCTCGACCGGCCCCCCTCCCGCTCCCATACTTGGGCCTCATGAGAGGGAAGGACAAGGACACCGCGCGCAGCAGCCCGCTGGTGCCCACCGCCGTCGGGGAGACGATCGCACGGCACGACTGGGCGGCCACCACCTGCGGTTGCGGCCGTTCGGCGGAGCATCTGGAGGACACCCTGTGGCATGCCGCCGAGGGGCATCCGGCGGCCTTCCACGCCCTGGAGGGGCACGTCTTCACCCGGCCCCGGCTCTGGCCCCCCGCCCCCGCGGCGTGCGCGGTGCTGATGGCCGTCTGGGCGGCCGGACCGCCCCGGCTGGCCACCCGCGAGGCCCTGCTGCGGACCCTGCTCGCGCTGCTGACCTCCGAGGACGACGGGACCGCGTACGAGGCGGGCCTGTACGGGCAGTGCGCCGCCTACGTCCGGGCCGGGCTGCCGGAGCTGACCGGGGAGCTGGCCGGCCGGCCCGGCAGTCCGACGGCCGCCTACGCCGACGGCATCCTCGACATCATCCGGCTGTGCGCCTGAGGCCGCCCAGCAGTTCCGGGGTGACCTCCTCCAGGGAGGTCGCGAAGGTGCGCGCCGCCGACCGGGTCACCTCCAGCAGCGAAGGGACGACCAGGACCGGGCAGCCCGCCGCCTCGGCGGAGGCCGCCCCGTCCGGGGAGTCCTCCACCGCGACGCACTCCCCCGGCGCGAGGCCCAGGCGTTCGGCCGCCGCGCGGTACGGGTCGGGGTGCGGCTTGGTGCGCGCGGTGTCGTCGGCGGACAGGGTGAAGGCGAACGGGACGTGCGCCAGCGCGCCGCCCACCACCTGGTCGACGACCACCCGGGGCGAGGCGCTGACCAGGGCGAAGGGCACGCCCTGGGCCTGAAGGGCGGTCAGCAGCCGCCGGGCGCCGGGCCGGACGGGCGCGCCGGCCGCGACCCGGCGGAAGAAGCCCTCGGTGAGCTCGTCCGCCACGGCCGCGGCGTCCGGGGCGCCGGTGGTCCGTACGAGGTGGGCGGCGGTGTCGGCGACCGCGCGGCCGACGACCTCGGGGGCGTCGGCCTGCCCGAGCCGGTGGCCGAGGCGGTCCGCGACCTCCTCGGTGGTCTCCCACCACAGCACCTCGGTGTCCACGAGGGTGCCGTCCATGTCGAAGAGGACGGCGGCGGGTGCGCTCACGCGGTCCTCCCCACCACGAGCACGGGACGCTCGGCCAGGCCGACGGTGGCCCGTGCGCCGGGGGTGAGGCCGCCCGCGTCCCGGGAGGGGACGTCGGCCTTGACGCGGGTGCCCGGGGGCAGGTCGAGGTGGAGGCGGGTGACGGCGCCGAAGAAGGAGGCCGAGGCCACGGTGGCGGTGCCGGCGGAGTCGGCGGCGACGGTGAGGTTCTCGGGGCGGACCAGCACCTCGACGTCGGGCCCGGCGGGGACCGGCCCGTCGACGGGCAGCCGGGTGCCGGCGACCTCCACCCGGCCGTCACCGGTGAGCCGGCCCGGGAGCCGGTTCATGGTGCCGACGAACTCGGCGACGAAGGGCGTGGCTGGCCGCTCGTAGAGCTCGGCGGGGGCGGCGCACTGCTCCAGCTTCCCGGCGTTGAGGACGGCGACCCGGTCGGCCATGGAGAGGGCCTCCTCCTGGTCGTGGGTGACGAACACGGTGGTGATGCCGAGGGAGAGCTGGAGCCGGCGGATCTCCTCGCGCAGGTTGGCCCGTACCTTGGCGTCCAGGGCGGAGAGGGGCTCGTCGAGCAGGAGGACGCGCGGACGCAGGGCCAGGGCGCGGGCGAGGGCCACGCGCTGCTGCTGGCCGCCGGACATCTGGTGCGGGTAGCGCTCGCCGTGGTCGGGCAGGCCGACCAGGTCGAGGAGTTCGGCGGCGCGCTCGCGGCGGCGGGCCGCCGGGACGCCCCGTACGCGCAGCCCGAAGGCGACGTTCTCGCGGGCGTTGAGGTTGGGGAAGAGGCTGTACGACTGGAAGACCATCCCGGCGTCGCGGCGGTTGGCCGGGACGCGGGTGATGTCCTGTCCGTCGACCAGCACCTCGCCGGAGTCGGGGTGTTCGAAGCCGGCCAGGACGCGCAGGGCGGTGGTCTTGCCGCAGCCCGAGGGGCCGAGCAGGGCGAGGAGTTCACCCGGCTCCACGGTCAGGTCGAGTCCGTCGAGGGCGGTGGTGGTGCCGAACGCGCGGCGCAGGCCGCGGAATTCGACGCGGGCGCCCCCGGTGGCGGCGGACTCGGCCGGCTTCCCGGCCTCGGTCAGGGTGGTGGACATGCGGGTCAGGACTCCTTGCGGGAGGTGGCGGGGGCGGAGGCCGTGGTGGACGGCGCGGATCCGGCCCGCGAGAGGACGAGCAGCAGCAGCCAGGTGATGAGGAGGCTGAGGATGGAGACGGCCACCGACATCCGGGCCTGGGCGCCGGAGATGGAGACGATCCACACCGCGAAGGGCCGGAAGCCCAGCAGCGAGGCGATGGTGAACTCGCCGAGCACCAGCGCCAGGGTGAGGAAGGCCGCACCGGCGAGGGAGGTCCGCAGGTTCGGCAGCAGCACCCGCCACACCACGTACGGCCAGCTCGCGCCGCAGCTGCGCGCGGCCTCGACCAGGGTCGGGACGTCCACGGCACGCAGGCCCGCGTCGAGCGAGCGGTGGACGAAGGGCAGCGCGAGCACGGTGTAGGCGAGGACCAGGACGACGGGGAACCGCTCGTCCTGGACGGCGATGAAGGTCTGGTAGAGCGGGGTCCGCGAGAGGTGGTCGGGCCCCCAGCGCAGCACCGTGGTGATCCCGGTGACCAGGGCGATCGGCGGCACCACCAGCGGCAGCATGCAGACCACCTCGACCACGGGCCGCAGCTTCGGCGAGCCGATCCGGACGGCGATCAGCGCGGGAACGGCCAGCAGCAGGGACAGCACGATGGTGGCGGCGGCCAGGCCCAGGGAGAGCAGCAGGCTCTGGGAGAAGCCGTCGGCGCCGCGCAGTTCGGAGTACGCCTCGAAGGTGACGCCCTGGCCGGGGACGTGCACGGTGAAGACGAAGGAGGCCAGGAGCGGGAGGAGGAAGTAGGCGCCGGCGAGGGCGAGCACGGCGCCGCGCCAGATCCGGGGGCGGGGGCGGGCCGCCTTGCGCGCCCGGGCCGCGGGCTTCGCGGGGGTCTCGGCGGCTCCGTCCGGCGCGGCCCCGGGCAGGGTCCCGGCGGTCCCGGCGGTCCCGGTGATCTCGGCGGTCCCGGCGGTCCCGGCGGTCCCGGCGGTCCCGGCGGTCCCGGTGATCTCGGCGGTCTCGGTGGGTCCGGTCATCGCAGCCATCGGGCGCTCCGTCGCTGGAGGGGCAGGTAGACCGCCATGACCAGGCCGGCGATCAGGATCATGTCGAGGCCGAGTGCGAGCGCCACGTTCTCCTGGCCGGTGAGCACGTTGCCGGAGAGGGCGTCGGCGATCTTCAGGGTGACCAGCGGTACGGAGCCGCCGACCAGGGCGGCGGCCGTGGCGTGGGCCGCGAAGGCGGTGCCGAAGAGCAGGACGAACCCGCCGAGCAGGGAGGGCGCGAGCACCGGCAGGCCGACGTGGCGCCAGAACTGCCGTCCGGTGGCCCCGTTGTTCTGGGCGGCCTCGCGCCACTGGGGGCGCAGCCCGTCCAGGGCGGGGACGGTGACCAGCACCATCAGCGGGATGAGGAAGTACAGGTAGACCACGGTGAGGCCGGTGAAGGAGTACAGGTCCCAGCCCAGGCCCGTCAGGTCGGCGAGCTGGGTGACCACCCCGGAGATGCCGGCGGTGGCGATGAACGCGAAGGCCAGCGGGACCCCGCCGAAGTTGGCGAGGACGCCGGAGGCGGTCAGGGCCGCCGAGCGCAGGGCACCCGAGCGGGAGGTGACCAGTGCCTGGGCGATCAGGACGCCGAGGAGGGTGGCGATGAGGGCCGTCAGGGCGGAGAGCTGGACGCTGCCGGTCAGGGAGGTGAGGTAGGGGCCCTGGAGGGAGCGGGCCAGGTGCTCGCCGGTGACGCGGGTGGCGCCGGTGGCGGGGTCGGTGCGGGTGACCGCGCCGAAGGCGATGGCGCCGAGCGGGATGCCGAAGCAGAGCCCGGTGAAGACGAGGAGGGGGAGGGCGGCGAGCCAGGTGCGCGGGCCGCGCCGCCGGCGGCGGGGGGTGGTGCCGCCGGCGGGTCCCCCGGTGTGAGGGGTGGTGGTGGGTGCGGACATCAGCTGAGGGCCTTGTCCCACTTCTCGGCGAGGACGGCCTTGGCCTTGTCGAGCTCGGTCGAGGCCGGGAAGGACGGGGTGCCCTGGACCTGGGGGAGCTTGGTGACGGCGTCCTTGTCGGCGGTGCCGTCCTGGGTCATGTTCGGGAGCAGGACGGGCCGGGCGTGGCCCTTGAGCCAGATGTTCTGGCCCTCGGCGCTGTAGAGGAACTCCATCCACAGGCGGGCGGCCGCCGGGTTGGGGGCCTCCTTGTTGATGGCCTGGGAGTAGAACTGGGCGTAGACGCCGTCGGCGGGGACGACGGTCTTCCAGTCGACGCCCTTGCCCTTGAACTGCTCGGCGTAGCCGGCGTTCAGGTAGTCCCAGTCGATCGAGATGGGGGTCTCGCCCTTCTCGACGGTGGCCGGGGTGGACTCGACGGGGATGAAGTTGCCGCTCTTGCGGAGCCGGCCGAAGAAGTCGATGCCGGGCTGGATGTCGGCGAAGGAGCCCTTGTTCGCGAGGGCGGCCGCGTAGACGCCGCCGAAGGCGGAGCCGGACTTGGTCGGGTTGCCGTTGAGGGCGACCTTGCCCTCGTACTCGGGCTTGAGCAGGTCGGCGAAGGTCTGCGGGCAGGTGGGGATCTTCGCGGCGTCGCAGCCGATGGAGACGTAGCCGCCGTAGTCGTTGTACCAGCGGCCGTCCGCGTCCTTCTGGGCGGCGGGGATCTTGTCCCAGGCGGTGACCTTGTAGGGGGCGAAGAGGTTCTCGTCGGCCCCGCTGCGGGCGAAGGCGATGCCGAGGTCGAGGACGTCGGGGGCGCGCTTCTGGCCCTTGCGGGACTTGACGGCGGCGATCTCGTCGGCGCTGGCGGCGTCCGGGTTCTCGCTGGAGACCTTGATCTTCGGGTACTTGGCCTGGAAGGCCTTGAGCATCTCGCCGTAGTTCGCCCAGTCCGGCGGCAGGGCGATCACGTTGAGCTGGCCCTCCTTCTCGGCGGCCGCGACGAGGGCGTCCATGCCGCCGAGGTCGGCCGCGGAGGCCGCGGTCGCCGGCTGGGCCTTGCCCTTGGCGTCGCCGCCTGCGGCGGGCTGGTCGGGGGCGGCGCCACACGCGCCGAGGGTCGCGAGGGCGGCGGCGCTGAGCAGGACGGCCGCACCGCGACGGGCGGAGGAACGGAACACGGTCTCTCCCGGAGACGAAGGGGGGATCACTTGTCAGGCGTCACTTGTCTGGACAAGTTGGCCCCAGTTCGCCCGGCCCGGCTGTACGGGCGGTGAACGGCGCCTGGACCGTGGAGCACGGCTCGACGAAAACACGAGAATGACTGAAAGAGGTCGTGACAGAACCCGCTGGAGTGATCATGGGTGGCGGTGCGGGGAGTCCGCACCAGGGCGAGCGGGGGGCTAACGGCATGGGCACGGTCCGGTATCTGGAGATCGCCGAGGAGCTGCGCCGGGAGATCCTGTCCGGCGCGTACCCGGTGGGCGCCCGGCTGCCCTCGGAGAGCGATCTGGCGACCCGCTTCGCCGCCTCGCGCGGTACGGTCCGCCAGGCGGTCGCGAGTCTGGCCGCCGACGGGCTGGTCGGCTCCAGCCAGGGGGCCCGCAGGATCGTCCTGCGGCACGAGCGCCGGCACAGCTTCGGCGAGCTGAACAGCTTCGCCCAGTGGGCCGAGGGGATCGGCCACGAGGCCCGCAGCCGCTTCCTGTCGCGGGCCCGCCGGCCCGCGACGGCCGAGGAGGCGGAGCGCCTCGCGCTGGCGCCGGGTACGGAGGTCCTCGCGGTGCTGCGGCTGCGCCTGCTGGACGGGGAGCCGGTGATGGTGGAGCGGACCGCCTACGCCGACTGGGTCGCGGAGGCCGTGGAGGCCATGCCGGAGGACTGCCGTTCGGTGATGGACGGCCTGGCGGCGGACTCCGGGGTGGTGGCCCACTACGGCGAGCACCTGATCGACGCCCTCCCCGCGGGCAGCGAGGACGCCCGGCTGCTGGAGGTCCGGCGCGGCAGCCCGCTGCTGCGCCAACGTCATGTGTCGGCCACGCGCACGGGCCGCCCGATCGAGTGGTCCGACGACCGCTACCGGGCCGGCAGCGTCACGTTCAGTGTGAGCAACTCGGCGGTAACCGCCCCACTGGAGCGGCACCCGGGCGGCGGCGAGCGCTGAGGGCCCGTCCGGCTTCCCGCCCCCCGGCCCCGCCGCTGTAGGGTCCCAGCGGAACCGACCGCCCCCGACCGGCCCGAGGAACACCCTTGATCGATGTGCACCGGCTGCGCGTCCTGCGGGCCGTGGCGGACCACGGCAGCTTCAACCGGGCCGCCGCGGCCCTGCGGCTGACCCCCTCGGCGGTCTCCCAGCACATCGCCGCGCTGGAGCGCGGCCTCGGCCAGCCGGTGGCCGAGCGCAGCACACGCGGGGTCACCCTGACCGAGGCCGGCCGGCTGCTGGTGGAGACGGCCGAGACCGTCACCGCCGAACTGGACCGGGTCCGCGCGCGCATCGACCGGCTGGCCGCCGGACGGCCCCGGCTGACGGTCGCCACGTTCACCAGCGGGGGCCGCCACCTGCTGCCGGGGGCCCTGTCCGCCTTCGTCCGCGCACACCCGGAGGTGGAGCTGACGGTGCTGGAGGCCGAGCCGGAGGCCTCGCTGCCGATGGTGCGGGCCGGTGCGGCGGACCTGGCGCTGGCCTACCACTTCGACGGCCCGCTGCCCTCCGGGACCGGGCTGTCCTGGCTGCCGCTGCTGGCGGACCCGCTGTACGCGGTCCTGCCCGCCGGCCACCGGCTGGCGGGGCGGGAGGCCCTGGAGCCGGCCGAACTGGCGGCCGACCGCTGGGTGCTGGGCTGCATGAAGACGGAGGCCTTCCTGCGCCGCTACGCGGACCGGGCCGGGTTCGAACTGCGGATCGCCGCGTCCACCACCGACTACTTCTTCTCCCAGACCCTGGTCGGCGCCGGGGTGGGCGTGGCACTCGTCCCGCACATCGCCCTGGCCCCGCCCCCCGGTACGGCGGTGGTCCCCCTCGCCCCGCCCCGCCCGGCCCGTCACCTCGGCGTGGCCGCTCCCCTGCGCTCCCCGCACCCGTACGCGACGGCCCTGGCAGGGGCCCTGGGCACCTCGGTGGCCGGGGAGGCGGAACCGGGGACGGCGGACCCCGGCGCGTAGGAGCATGGAGCCGGCCGGGGGAAGTCGCGGAGGGGGCCGGGATGTTCGTCGCGTACGTGGCCGGGGAAGGGCGCTGGGCGCTGTGGCTGGTCTGCGCCTGCTACCTCGTGGTCGTATACATCACCAGCCGGGGGCTGATCGCGGCCCCGCGCTACCGGCTGCTCCAGGCCCGCCTGCACGGCTGCCGGGTCCGGGCCGGGGTCTGCGCGGCCCGGGCGGCCCCGGACGGGGCGGAGCCCGCCGTCCGGGCCGCCGTGCTGAAGGCGGTCACCGACCGGCTGGACCGCCTGGAGCGCAACGGGCAGGTGGCCTGGCGGCTGCTGCCCCGGCGCTGGGTCGTCGCCATCCCGCTGTCCAAACTGGCCTCCGCCTGGCGAGTGCTGCACGAGGCCGAGGCGCAGCTCCTGCGCCTGGAGGACCCCGAGGAGACCGCCCTGCGCGCCCGCGCCCTGCGGCTGCGCCTGGAGGACGGCCGGGACCCGGCCGACGAAGGCCTCGCGCGGGAACTCGCCGCACCCACCGGTGACCCGGCGGCCGGACGGGCCGCGCTGATCGCCGTCACCGAGCGGCTCGCCGAACGCGAGGACGGCGCCTTCGAGCGCGAGTACGAACTCCAGCGCATCGCCCTGTGGCTGGCCCTCATCGGCCTCGGGGCGGTGCTGCTGATCGGCCTGGCCCTCGACCACCGGCTCTCGCTCCTCCTGGGCGGCCTGGGCGGGTTCCTGTCCCCGCTGGTCGGGGTGATGCGCGCGCAGCGGCCCGCCTCCTGGGGCGTCCTCGTCCTGGCGCCGGTCGGCGGGGCCCTGGCGGCACCCGGCGGGCTGCTGCTGGTGCGGATGCTCGCCGACCCCGAACTGAACCTCCTGGGGCGGGTGTTTCTGGACAATTCCTGGGGTTCCCCCGCCCGGCCCATCGCCCTGGCGATCGCGCTCCTGTTCGGCTTCTCCGGCACCCTGTTCTCCCGGCTCGCGCTCGCCGCCACCGGCCAGCTGGTGCCGGTGGCGGACCGCGGGGCGGAAGGGCGCAAACAGGCCACCGGACGCGCGTGACCGCATGGCGGACCGCTCGGCGGGCCGGGATCATGGAGGTCCGGCAGAACGGTCCCAAGGAGTGGTGATGCGGGTAGCGGTGGTCACGTTCGACGGGTTCAACGAGCTCGACAGCTTCATCGCCTCGGCGCTGGTCAACCGCTGCCGGCCCGACGGCCTGGAGGCCTTCATCACGACGCCGACCCCCGTGGTGACCTCGATGAACGGCGTCGAGGTGACGGGTCAGCGCCCGATGGAGTTCGTGCGGGAGGCCGAGGTCGTCCTGATCGGCAGCGGCATCAAGACCCGCGACGTGATCGCGGACGACCGGCTGCTGTCGATGCTGCCGCTCGACCCCTCGCGCCAGCTGATCGGCTCGCAGTGCTCCGGCGCGCTGGTCCTCGCCCGGCTCGGGCTCCTCGCCGGCCGGCCCGCCTGTTCGGACCTGACGACCCGCCCGTTCGTCGAGCAGCTGGGCGTCACCGTGCTGGACGAGCCCTTCCACGTCGAGGGGAACGTCGCCACGGCGGGCGGCTGCATGTCCTCGCTGTACCTGGGCGCCTGGGCCATCACCCGGACCCTGGGCGAGGAGGCCGCGCGCGCCGCCGTCGCCTACGTGGCACCGGTCGGCGAGCAGCGCGAGACCGTCGAGCGCACGATGTCCGCCATCGGCGTACGGGACTCCGCCCTGCTCTGAGCCCCCCGTATCGTCAACCGCCGCCGCCAATACGCCCGTTGGGCACCCGGCGGTCGCGGGGCCGTGGCCGCGCGGCTAGGTTCTGGCCCCATGCAACGACGACCGCTCGCCCTCGTCCTCGACGTGCTGCTCATGCTGGTGGGCACCCTGCTCGGGATCGCGACCAACTACGCCACCAACGTGGAGGGCGAGGTGCCGCTCCCGCTGCGGCTGCTGCGCCAGTGGTCCATACCCCTGGTCGGCGTCGGGCTCCTGGCCCTGGTCGGCGGCCAGCTGTGGCTGCGGTGGCTGGAGCGTCGGCCGGTGCCGGCCCCCGCGGCATGGGCGGCCGGGCAGCCGCCGTACCCGGGCCTGGAGGCCTTCGGGGAGGAGGACGCGGCCGTGTTCTTCGGGCGGGAGCGGGAGACCGCCGCGCTCGTGACCCGGCTGCACCCGGCGGCCCCGACCCGGGCGAACCGGTTCGTGACCGTGGTCGGGCCCTCCGGCTCCGGCAAGTCCTCACTGGTCCGGGCCGGGCTGCTGCCCGCGCTGACCGGGCGGCGCTCGCACTGGACCGCGTACCCGGCGATCACCCCCGGCACCGACCCGGTGGGCGCGCTGCGCCGGGCCCTGGACGGGGCCGTCGCGGACGGACGGTCCCGGGTGCTGGTGGTGGACCAGCTGGAGGAGCTGCTGACCCTGTCGGGGCCGCGCGAGCGGGCCGCGTTCGCCGCCGCGGTGCGCCGGGAGCTGGCCCGGCAGCCGAGGCTCTGGCTGGTGGGCACCTTGCGCTCGGACTTCCTGACCGGGTTCCTGGAGGAGGAACTGGCCTTCCTGGTACGGGATCCGGTGGTGATCGGGGCCCTGGAGCGGGAGGCGCTGCACGAGGTCGTGGCCCGGCCGGCCGCGGCCGCCGGGGGCTCCTTCGAGGCCGGCCTGGTGTCGCGGATCGTCGACGACTGCGGGGGCGGCGACGCGCTGCCGCTGCTGGCCTACACCCTCCAGGAGCTGTACCGGCGGGCGGGCGGCCCCGGGTCGGTGATCGGGTACGCGCACTACCGCGAGGCCGGCGGGGTCGCGGGGGCGCTCGTCGGGCAGGCCGACCGGATCCGCGCCGAACTGCTGGGACCGGACGCGGACTCCGGCGCCGGACCGGACCCGGTGGTGCGGACCCTGCTGCGGCTGGTCACGGTACGCGGCGAGGAGCCCGTCCGCAGCCCGGTCCCGCGCTCCGAACTGACCGCCGCCGAGCGGGAGATCGCCGACGCCTTCGTGGCGGGCCGGCTGCTGACCTCCGACGCGGGGGTCCTCGACCTGGCGCACGAGGCGCTGCTGCGCCGCTGGCCGCCCCTGCGGCGGGCCGTCGCCGGGCACGTGGAGGAGCTGCGGCGGCGCGGCGAGTGGGAACGCTGGGCCCGGGAGTGGGAGTTCGCGGGCCGCGGGGAGGCCTTCCTGCTGACCGGGGAACGGCTGGCGGCCGCCCGTGCCTGGCGGGAACGGCCCCCCGCCGGGCTGGAGGTCTCGGCGTTGGTGGCGGAGTACGTGGAGCGCAGCACGCGGGCGGACGGCGCGGACCGGGCGCGTACGGCGGACGCGGTGGCGGCCCGGGTGCTGGAGAGCCGAGAACCGGAGGCGGCCGTCGCCGTCGCCCTCGCGGCGGTCACGGAGTGGGCGCCGACCCCGGCCGCCCTCCAGGCCCTGCGGACCGCTCTGGACGCTTCCTTGCTGCGGGCGGCGCACGGGGGGTTCGGGGCCGAGGTGACCGGGGCGGCCTGGTCCCCCGACGGGTCGTGGCTCGCCGCCTGCGCCGGGGACGGCCGGGTGCGGGTCTGGCGGACGGACGGCCCGGACGGGGCGGAGGGCGGAGCGACGGACGGCGCCCCGGACGGGGGCCGCGCGGAGCCGGTGGTGCTCGACGTGCCGGGCGCATGGCCCCGGGCGGTGGCCTGGTCGCCGGACGGCGCCCTGCTGGCCTGCGCCACCCGGGACGCCCGGCTCACCGTCTGGGACACCGCCGCCTGGCGCCGGGTGGCCGCCCTGCGGCAGCCCTTCCCCGGGGGCGGGCCCGGCGGGGCGCTCGGCGCCCTCGCCTTCTCCCCGGACGGCCGCCGGCTGGCGTCGGCCGGAGCGGGCGGGGAGCTCCGGCTGTGGGACACGGCGTCCTTCACCCCGGCCGGGTCTCTGCGGGCCCCGGCGGCCGGGATGCTGTGGAGCGCGGCCTGGTCCCCCGACGGCGACCGGATCGCCGCCGCCGGGGAGGACGGCGCCGTACGGATCTGGCCGGCGGCCGGCGGGGAGCCCGTACCGGCCGGGCCCGCGCACGAGGGCGCGGTGACGGCCCTGGCCTGGTCCCCCGACGGGGCCCTGCTGGCCGCCGCCCGCGCCGACCGCACGGTGGTGCTCCGCGACCCGGCCACGGGCCGCGCGGTGCGCTCCCTGTCGAGCATGGACGGGATCGACTGCCTGGCCTGGTCCCCGGACGGGACCCGGCTCGCCGCCGGCGACCGGCACCGCAACGTCCGGATCTGGGACCTCCGGGTCGGGACCGCGGCCGACGGCGAGGGCTCGGCGCTCTGGCTCACCGGGCACCTGGACTCCGTACGCGCGGTCTCCTGGACCCCCGACGGGAGGCGGCTGGCCACCGCCTCGCGGGACCGCACGCTGGCCGTCTGGGACACCGCCGCGCCGCCGAACGTGCTGCGCGGGCACGCCGAGTCGGTGTGGCAGCTCGCCTGGTCGCCGGACGGGGCGCGGGTGGCCAGTGCCTCGGAGGACGGCACCGTACGGCTGTGGCCCACGGCGGAGCCCGGGCCGCCGCGGGTCCTGGCGGCGGGGCAGTGCGGGGACCTCGCCTGGTCCCCCGACGGCTCGCGGCTGGCCGTGGGCCGCCGCGACGGCGCGGCCGTGCTCTGGCTGCCCGACGGGACCCGGTCCGCCGAACTGCCGGGCGTCCACGGCGCGGAGGTGTCGACGGTGACCTGGTCCCCCGACGGCACCCGGCTGGCGACGGGCGGACGCGACGGCCTCGTCCACCTGCGGGACGCCGCCGGCCGGGGGCCGGTCCTGGTGCTGCGCGGGCACGGGGACTGGGTGACGGGCTCCGCCTGGTCGCCGGACGGCAGCCGGCTGGCCACCTGCGGGACGGACCGCACGGTCGTCGTCTGGGACACCGCGACGGGGGAGCGGCTGCGCACCCTGGAGGGGCACGAGGACCAGGTCTGGGAGGTGGACTGGTCGCCGGACGGGCGGCTGCTGGCCACCGGCTCCCGGGACCGCACCGTCCGCCTGTGGGACCCGCACGTGGCGGGGCCGGCCGCGGCCCGCGCCGTGCTGGCCGGGCACGACGACCGGGTCCAGGACCTCGCCTGGTCCCCGGACGGCACCCGGCTGGCGTCCGTCTCCCGGGACCGGACGCTGCGGCTGTGGGACCCGGCGGCGGCCGCGCCCGTCGCCGTCGTCGGACTGCACGCGGACTGGGTCAACGGGGTGGCCTGGGCGCCCGACGGCAGCCGGATCGCCACCTCCTCGCGCGACCGCACGGTCCGGCTGTGGACCCCGGTGGGCGAAGGCGGCGCCGGGCCGCTGCTGCGCCTGGCGGAGCGGCGCGTGCTGCACCCGCCCACGCCGGAGCAGCGCCGCGCCCACCAGCTGCCGCCGCCCGACGCGGACCCACGGCCACGCGGGTGAAGTGCGTCCCGGCGCCGGTTCCCGTCCGGGGCGGGGCCCGTTGGAAGGGCGTGAACACCCCCATAGACTCGATAAACGCCCACCTGCCCTGCCGGGCCGGAGTCCCGGCCGCTCCCCCGCGCCCGGTCCCCCGGGGCGTCCCGTCCCGGGGCCCCTCCCCCGTCCCGCCCGCCCCCGCCGACCCGCCGGATCGGGCCGGGGCGCCGCTCCCCCTCGTCCGGTCCTCGCTCGGCGGCGGGGCCCTCTCCGTGACCCTGGCCGGGGAGTTCGACCACTACAGCTGCCTGCCCCTGCGGGCGCTCCTCGACGAGGGCGCGGCACTCGGCGCCCGCCGCCTGGTCCTCGACGCGGCCCGCGTCACCTTCTGCGACTCCGCCCTGGCGCACCTCCTCGACCGGTGGGCCCGCGACGGCCGCACCTGGGAGATCGGCCGCGGGTCGCGCTCCCTACGGCTGCTGCTGGACCTGTGGGAGCGGCTGGGGCGCGCCCCGGCGCCTCCCGGGCGGGGCGCCGGCCCGGCTCCGGAACGGGAGCGGGAGTGAGGGCGTCACTTCCGCGGGCCGGGTGTCGTTAGGCGCTCGGGGCTGATTCGGGGGACGAAGGGATGGCGTGAATGCGGCAGTTTCCGCTGGAGATGCACCAGGTGGCGCCGGGGCGCCTCGTCGAGTGGCGGTTGCGCTCCACGACGGCACCGGGCACGGCGGACCGGAAGGCTTCGTTCAATCAGGACAAGCACTTCACCGTCGCCGAGGAGAGCCGCGCCGACGGCGACCGGGTCGCGTCCTTCGTGGCCGTCACCTTCGAGATCGACGGCGCCCTCGACGAGGCCGTGCTGGCCCGGGCCCTGCTGGGCTTCGTCCAGCGGCACGAGGTGCTGCGGTGCGAGTTCCTGCGGCTGGCCGGGGAGGTGTCCTGCGCCCCCCTGCCGGCCGCCGAACTCGCCCTGGAGGCCGAGGAGGTGGCCGCGCACGGTTCGGCCGGGCGGCTGGGGGCGTTCCTGTCGGAGCGGTTCCAGCGGAGCATCGACACGCTGTCCTGGCCGCTGTTCGTGATGGGCGCGGTGGTCCGCCCCGACTCCGCGACCGTCTACCTGGCGTTCGACCACATCGTCTGTGACGGCATGTCGATGCCGGTCGTCGCCCACCAGGTGCTGACCTCCTACGAGGCGCTCCTGCGCGGCGAGGAGCCCGAGCTGCCGCCGGCGCCGAGCTACCTGGACTTCGCCGACGAGCAGCGCCGCCGCTACCTGTCCATCGACGCGGACGACGAGCGGCTGGACTACTGGAAGTCCTTCATCGGGCGCGGCGGGGAGTTCTTCCCCCGCTGCCCGCTGGACCTGGGCGTCGAGCCGGGCCGGATGTACCCGATCGTCAACGAGGCCTCCTGGCTGCTGGACGCCGCCGAGGCCGAGGTGTTCGAGAAGGTGTGCCGGGAGACCGGGGCGAAGCCGTTCATGGGGCTGCTCGCCTCCGTCGCCGTGTGCCTGCGCGAGGCCGGCGGGCCGGGGGTGTACCGGGGGTTCATGCCGGTCAGCGAGCGGGGCCGGGAGACGTGGACCAACTCGGTGGGCTGGTTCGTCAACACCCTCCCGATCGAGTTCGACGCCTCCCCGGGCAAGGACTTCGCGCAGGTGACGGCCGGGGTCCAGGAGGGTTTCCGGGAGATGATGCGGCACCTGGACGTGCCGTTCGTCCGGGCCTGGGAGCTGCTGGCGCCGGAGGAGTTCGCCCTGCGGTCCTGGCCCTACGCGGTGAACTTCTTCTCCTACATCGACATGCGCCGCTGTCCGGGTGCCGAGCGGCACGAGGAGTGGCGGCCGACCACGCACGTGTGGTCGGCGACGGGCAACGGGACCTGCTCGTGGTTCCAGCGGGACGCGGACGGGCTGCACATGAACTCGCTGTACGTGGACACCCCGGCCGCGCGGCGCACGATGGACGACTTCCAGGAGGCGCTGCGCCGGACGGTGCAGTGCGTCGCCCGCACGGGCGGCTTCCGCAGGCCGGTGGGGCTGACGGCGCCGCGGCGCCCGGAGCCGGACCCGCGGGCGGTACGGGTCAGGGGCTGAGGCCGGGGAGGGCGGCGGCCCGGGCGAGCAGCAGTTCCCGTTCGCGGGTGTTGCGGGTGAGGGAGGCCGCCCGCTCGAACTCGGCGCGGGCCTCGGCCGCGCGCCCGAGCCGCTCCAGCAGGTCCCCCCGTACGCTCGGCAGCAGGTGGTAGGAGCGCAGCGCCGGTTCCCCGGCGAGGGCGTCGACCAGCGGCAGGGCCGCCGCGGGGCCGTCGGCCATGGACACGGCGACGGCCCGGTTGAGCTCGACGACCGGGGAGGGCACCAGGAGGACGAGGCGCCCGTAGAGGGTGGCGATGGCCGTCCAGTCGGTGTCCTCGTAGCGGACGGCGGCCGCGTGGCAGCCGGCGATGGCGGCCTGGAGGGAGTAGGGGCCGCTGCCGGCTCGCTGGAGGGCCTCGACCCCGCGCCGGATCAGGAGCCGGTTCCACCGGGCGCGGTTCTGGTCGGCGAGCAGGACCGGTTCGCCGTCGGGGCCGGTGCGGGTGGCGGTGCGGGAGGCCTGGAACTCCAGCAGGGCGGCGAGCCCGTGCGCCTCGGGCTCCTGCGGCATCAGCGCGGCCAGCTGCCGGGCCAGGCGCAGGGCGTCCTCGCAGAGGGCGGGGCGCAGGAGGTCGTCTCCGGCGGTGGCCGCGTAGCCCTCGTTGAAGATCAGGTAGATGACCTCCAGGACGGAGGCGAGGCGCTCGGCGCGGTCGGCGCCGTAGGGCACCTCGAAGCGCACCCCGGCCTTGGCCAGGGTGCGTTTGGCGCGGACGACGCGCTGGGCGACGGTGGGTTCGGGGGCCAGGTGGGCGCGGGCGATCTCCTGGGTGGTGAGCCCGCCCACCAGGCGCAGGGTGAGCGCGATCCGGGCGTCGGTGGACAGGACCGGATGGCAGGCGGTGAAGACCAGCCGGAGCAGGTCGTCGTCGATGTCGTCCGGGTCCGCGGGCTCGGCGGGCGGGGGCACGTCCTCCAGGGCCCGGCCGACCTCGGCGAGCTTGCGGGCGTAGGTCTCCCGGCGGCGCACGAGGTCGACGGCCCGGTGCCGGGCGGCGGCCATGAGCCAGGCACCGGGCCGGTCGGGGATCCCGGAGGCGGGCCACTGCTCGAGGGCGGCCACGAGGGCGTCCTGGGCGAGTTCCTCGGCGATGCCGACGTCCCGCACGATCCGGGTGACGCCGGCGATGATCCGCGCCGACTCCATCCTGAACACCGTCTCGACCGCCCCGGCCGTGGTCACTACATCTCCTGGATCTCGCGGACCTCGGCGCCCACGTGCCACGACGTCGGATGGGTTTCGAGGAACCGCTTGGTCCACTCCAGGGCCTCGGCCTTGTCCTTGCACTGCAGGAGGGCGTAGCCGCCGACGACCTCCTTGGTCTCGGTGAACGGGCCGTCGGTGAAGCTGAGCTTCCCGCCGGACCAGTCGAGGCGGGTGGCCTGGGCGGTGGGGAGCAGTCCGGCGGTGTCGAGCATGACACCGGCCTTGGTGACCTCCTCCAGCAGGGCGCCCATGCGCTGTTCGAACTCCGGCGGGAAGTCCTGCGGGGGGAGGCCCTGCTCGTCGATGCGGATGAGCGTCAGGAAGCGCGGCATGGTGACTCCTCGGTGGCGGTGGGCGGGGACTCTCCCCGCCTCTCACCCCTGCGTCGAACGGAAGGGGCCCGGATCGACAGGTCCCGGAAAAATTCTTCGGGAAATCCTCCGGGCGGGCCATCGGACGCGCGGGAGGCCCGTCAGGCGCACCAGAAGAAGATCGTGTCCTGGCCGGGCCGGCCCTCCTCCCGCGCGGTGGCCCATTCCTCGGCCTCGAAGCGGATCGCCTTGAGGAAGACCTCGACGGTCTCCCGGACCTCCGGGTCCAGCCGGTCCAGCACCGCCTCGTGCGCGGCGACGAACTCGGCGGCCAGTTCGGTCGGGAAGGTGCCCATCCAGGGGGTGGAGTCCCCTGCCGGGGGCAGGCGGACGGGCGGGCCGGACAGGAGGATCCGGGAGAGGGCCAGGCGGGCCGGGACGCCGGTGCGCGAGACCTCCTCGTCCACCGTCCGGAACCAGGACTGGCGCCGCCAGTCGCCGAGGTCGTGGGTGTCCGAGAAGTGGGCGGAGATCAGGGCCTGCAGCGCGTAGTGGTAGCCGGGGCCCTGGTCGGCGCCGACCGTGCCGTCGAGCAGCTCCTCCAGGGCCTGGGCCACGGAGACCTCGAGGTCGATGCCCTGGCTGTGCAGCCGCCCGTCCACGGTCCGGCACTTCTCCCGGACGGTGGCGAGCGTGCGCTCCTGCTCGGGCGTGCGCTCGACGGCGGTGAGCAGCCTCATCGCTTCGCGCATGCTGCCGGTGCTCATCACAAGGTGACCCACGGTCACATCCTTCCCCAGGCGATGCTTCATGTTCGCCGAACCGGGCCCTTCCGGCGAAACCGGCGTGCGGTGCGCATCCGGTCCGCGCGGCGGTTCTAGCGGCTGTCCCCGGACCAGTCCCAGCGGCCGGGGTCCGTGGCGCGGCGGCGGTAGTGGGCGCGGCCGCCCGGCCCGTAGCGGCCTATCTCTGTGGGCAGCCGGGCCTCTTCGGCCAGCCGCTCGGGGCTCCAGCCGGTGACGTCGAGGAGCAGCCCGTCGAGCGGGCCGCCGACGAGCTCGCCGTAGGCGCGGCCGGGGCGGGGGCCCGGATCGGGGTCGTCGTGGTCGGCGCCGTAGACCCTCCGGCGCGGTGTGCTGAGGTCCATGCCCCCAGGATCACAGCCACCACTGACAAGGGGCCTAGGCTGGCGGGAGTACCGGCACGAACTGCGAGGAGGGCGCCGCCCATGAACCGTCGGGTGCACCGGCCCCTGGAGGACCAGGAATTCGACTTCATCACCGGCATGGCGCGGGAGACCCCGGTCCTCGCGTATTTCACGGGCACCTGGCCCAAAGCCGTGGGGCCCTCGAGGGCGCTGGACGCCGTCGTCGAGGAGGTGGCGCAGGAGTACGGCGCCCGGCTGACGGCCGTCCGCGCGGACATCACCCGCTGCCCGGCCACGACCCGCCGCCACGGGGTGGCGGGGGCCCCGACCGTGGTCCTGCTGCGTTCGGGGGAGGCGGTGGCGACGCACGCGGGCCCGATGACGGCGGCGCAGCTGCGCGCCCTGCTGGAGGAGGCGGGGGTCTGACCACTGCGCCCACACCGGCCCCACGGGCCCCTGGCGCTCCCCTGCGGGTGAACTCGGGCAGGCTGGCCGAAACTGGCATAGGTAGGATAGGTGCCTGAGGCATGTAATGGAGTCAGGCAAGACGGAACCAGCCCTTGCGAGGTGTTGTTCTCCATGTCCGAAACCCTGCCCGGCGCCCTCTCCTTCCCGCAGGACCGCACGTGCCCCTACCACCCGCCGGCCGCCTACCAGCCCCTGCGGGACACCCGGCCGTTGACCCGGGTCACCCTTTTCGACGGCCGCTCCGTGTGGATGGTCACCGGTCACGCCGCGGCGCGTGCCCTGCTCGCCGACAACCGGCTGTCCACCGACCGCACCCACGAGGCCTTCCCCCTGCCCAGCGCGCGGTTCAAGGGGATCACCCGGCAGCGGACCGCGCTGCTCGGGGAGGACGACCCCGTCCACAACACCCAGCGCCGGATGCTGATCCCGAGCTTCTCGGTCAAGCGGGCGGCGGCCCTGCGGCCCCGGATCCAGGAGACCGTGGACCGGCTGATCGACGCGATGGTGGCGAAGGGCCCGCGGGCCGAGCTGGTCGGCGCCTTCGCCCTGCCGGTGCCGTCCATGGTCATCTGCGCGCTGCTGGGGGTCCCCTACGAGGACCACGAGTTCTTCGAGGCCCAGTCCCGGCGGCTGCTGCGCGGCCCCGGTCCCGCCGACGTCGAGGACGCCCGGGCGCAGCTGCAGGGCTACCTCAGGGCGCTGATCCTGCGCAAGCGCGCCGAGCCGGGCGAGGGGCTGCTGGACGAGCTGATCGCGACCCGGCTGGAGGCCGGTGAGCTCGATGTCGAGGAGCTGGTCTCGCTGGCCGCGATCCTGCTGATCGCCGGGCACGAGACCACCGCCAACATGATCTCCCTCGGCACCTTCACCCTGCTGCGCCACCCCGAGCAGCTGGCGGAGCTGCGGGCCGACCCCTCGCTGCTGTCGGGGGCGGTGGAGGAGCTGATGCGGTTCCTGTCGATCGCGGACGGCATGCTGCGCCTGGCCACCGAGGAGATCGAGGTCGGCGGGGTCGCGATCCGGCCGGGCGAGGGGGTGATCTTCTCCACCTCGGTGATCAACCGCGACGAGGCGGCGTTCGAGGACCCCGACGTGCTCGACTGGCACCGGGGGGCCAACCGCCACCTGGCGTTCGGCTTCGGCATCCACCAGTGCCTGGGCCAGAACCTGGCGCGCGCGGAGATGGAGATCGCGCTCGGCACGCTGTTCGACCGGCTGCCCGGGCTGCGGCTGGCGGCCGACCCGGAGACGATCCCGTTCAAGCCCGGGGACACCATCCAGGGCATGGTCGAGCTGCCGGTGGAGTGGTGAGCGGCATGCGCGTCTCCGTGAACCGCGAGGTCTGCATCGGCGCGGGCCAGTGCGTGCTGGCCGCCCCCGAGGTGTTCACCCAGGACGACGACGGGCTCAGCGAAGTGCTCCCCGGCCGCGAGGACGGCCACGGAAGCCCGATGGTCCGGGAGGCGGCGCGCGCCTGTCCGGTCTCGGCGATCACCGTACGGGAGGACGCGCGGACCCCGGAGTGACGCGGCGGCCCCCGCCGGCCGGGCCGGCGGGGGCCGCCGTCACGTACGGGGCGCGTGGCGCGCTGTCACGTACGGGGCGCGTGGAGCGCGGTCAGAGCGGGCGGACCATCTCCGCCTGGGGTCCCTTGGAGCCCTGGGTGACCTCGTACTCGACGAGGGCGTTCTCGTCGAGCGACCTGTAGCCCTGCGCCTGAATGGCGGAGAAGTGTACGAACACGTCGGGGCCGCCGTTGTCCTGCTGAATGAACCCGAACCCCTTTTCCGCGTTGAACCACTTCACGGTGCCAGTTGCCATCGGTACTGATCCTCACTCGACGTTCCACTCGGGCCGCCTGCGCGGCCGTCTCGATACTGCCCACCCGTCCCGCGCACCACACTCCGGGCGCCGCCAACCGGGGGCGCTTCGAACACCAGGCCGACACCCCGGGCCGCTGGTAAAATGGGGCAAGACTTCAGGCGCGGGGCGCTTTCGCCCGGTGCGGACGCGTACGACGAGCCGGGGACCGTACCGAGGGGTGCGGACCCCGGCTCGTCGCCGTATCGGACCCGCTCCCCACGCGCGCTCGGTTCTCCTCACGAAAGGTTCTGCATGAAGAACCCGTCAGCTCACGGGCGTTTCGGCGTCAAGGCCGCGGCGTCGGCCGGCTCCCGCTCCAAGGGCGGGAACGGCGCCGGCAAGGCTCCGCGGACCCTGGGCCCGCAGGGCGAGTTCGCCATGCCCCGGACGGCCACCCCGGCCCTGCCGCCGGTGGACTCGTTCGACGAACTCGGTCTGCCCGCCGAGCTGGTGGAGACCCTGGCCGCCCAGGAGGTGCGGGAGCCCTTCCCGATCCAGGCGGCCACGCTGCCGAACTCCCTGGCGGGCCGTGACGTCCTCGGCCGGGGCCGCACCGGCTCCGGCAAGACCCTCGCCTTCGGCCTGGCCCTGCTGGCCCGAACGGCGGGCAGGCGGGCGGACCCCAAGCGGCCGCTGGCGCTGGTGCTCGTCCCGACGCGCGAGCTGGCACAGCAGGTGACCGAGGCGCTCGCCCCGTACGCCGACGCGCTGCGGCTGCGCATGGCCACCGTCGTCGGCGGACTGTCCATCGGCCGCCAGTCGGGGGCCCTGCGCACCGGCGCCGAGGTCGTGGTGGCCACTCCTGGACGGCTGAGCGACCTGGTCAAGCGGCGTGACGTGCACCTGGAGCGGGTGCGGATCACGGTGCTGGACGAGGCGGACCAGATGTGCGACATGGGCTTCATGCCGCAGGTCACCGAGCTCCTGGACCAGGTGCACCACGAGGGGCAGCACATGCTGTTCTCGGCCACCCTGGACCGCAACGTCGACCAGCTGGTGCGCCGCTACCTGAAGGACCCGGTGTCGCACTCGGTGGACCCGCAGTCGGCGTCGGTGGGCACGATGGACCACCACGTGCTGCACATCCACGCGGCGGACAAGGTCTCGGCGGCCACCGAGATCGCGGCGCGCGAGGGCCGGGTGATCATGTTCCTGGACACCAAGCACGGCGTCGACCAGTTCGTGAAGCACCTGCGGGCCATGGGCGTGCGGGCGGAGGGCCTGCACAGCGGGAAGTCCCAGCCGCAGCGCACGAAGACCCTCGGGCAGTTCAAGGACGGGCAGCTGACGGTCCTGGTCGCGACCAACGTGGCGGCGCGCGGCATCCACATCGACGACCTGGACCTCGTGGTCAACGTGGACCCGCCGGCCGACAGCAAGGACTACCTGCACCGCGGCGGGCGCACGGCCCGCGCGGGCGGGTCGGGCAAGGTCGTCACCCTGATCACGCCCAACCAGCGGCGCGACATGGTCCGGCTGATGGCCGACGCGAAGATCCGGCCCACCATCACCCAGGTGCGCTCGGGCGAGGCGGCGCTGAGCCGGATCACCGGCGCGCGCAAGCCGTCCGGGGTGCCGCTGTCCGGGGCCCTGCCGACCGACGCCAAGGGCCGCCCCAGCGGTACGGAGCTGGGCTTCCGCGGCCTGGGCACCCGCCCCGGCCGGACCGGCCGGGGCAAGGAGTCCCGCAAGACGATCGAGGCCCGCCAGGCCGCCGAGGCCCGTCGCGCCGCCCGGGTCCGCAAGGGCCTGTGACCCGGGGCGTACCGGGGGTGTCCGGCCCTGACCGGCCGGACACGCCCGGCGGCATCAGCGCCGGCGGCGCCGGGCGGTGACGATCGCGCGGGTGACCACCGGCGGGAGCAGGTCCTTGGCCAGCTTGCGCCAGGGGTCCACCGGCCGGGGCGCGGGCTTGGGGGCCGGCTTGGGCGCGGGCGGCGTCACCGGCTGCTCCGGTTCGGCCGGCGGGTTCAGCAGCCGGGGGGCGGGCGGGGCGGCCACGCCGTGGTCGCCGATGCGCACCAGCGGGCGCCCGCAGACCGTGTCCACGCCGTGCCACAGGTCGGTGCGGCCCTCCAGCCAGGCGAGCAGCGCCTTCTGGTGGGGCTCGGGGTCGTCCCAGGTCGCGTAGAGCTTCGAGGCGGACACGGCGATCACGTGCAGGCCGCCGACGGCCACCGCCTCCCAGACCGCGGCCGCGACGCCGGGGCAGTGCTCGGAGCGGTAGTCGTCGAAGACCACGACGGCCCCGGGGCCGGTGACGGTCTTCGAGGAGGCGATGTCCTGGACCACGTGCTCGTGCAGGTGGGAGGCGTCGACGTGGACGAAGCGGCAGCTGCCGGGGCGCACCCGGTCGGCCACGACCGAGGTCGGGGCCTGGATGACGGTCGGCAACTGCTCCTGGAACGCCAGGTAGTTGGCCTCGAAGCCGCGGCGGGTCAGGGTGGGGTAGGACTCCCGGACCTCGTCGAGGTTGTCGTCGTCGGGCGCGGGCGAGTCGAAGAGGTCGACGACGGTGAACTCCTCGCCCTCCCGCAGGTACGCGGCGAGGAAGATCGCGCTCTTGCCCATGAACGCACCGAGTTCGAGGAGGTCGCCCTTCGTGTCCGCCGTCTCGTTCTGGCGGGCCAGGAACCAGTCGAAGAGCACCTGGTCATACGCCGAGAACCAGCCCTTGACCTCGTCGAACGACCGGGGTGCGGGCGGTGCGGGCTCGGCGTCGGGGGTGGTGACGGGAGCCTGTGAAACGTGCGACACGGAGAGTCATCCTCCAGCGGAATGGCATCGGTTCAACGCTGATACCCGGCCGGGTACGCCGACTTTAAACCCCCGAACGGGCGTATGGCGAGAATTCCGGAGGATTGATCGTTCCGTTCAGACGGTGGCCCGGCGGTGCAGCCGTCGGGCCGCGGCGATGCGCACGCCGCGGGTCCGCGCGGAGGCGGCGAGGAGGGCAAGCGCCTCGTCGGAGGCGGGCGAGCGCACCGCGGTGCGCTGGCACCAGTCGGAGGCGGCGGCGAGGTCGGCCGGGGACCAACTCCCGCCGCCCGCTATCGCCTTGAGGAGGGTCCACTCGCGCAGCCGGCGGGCGGGGAAGGCGTGGCCCTCCAGTACGGAGCGCAGCGCGCCGGCCCAGTCTCCGAACGCGTCGTCCGGCAGCAGGCGCACGGCCCGGCGGTCGAGGTGGGTGACGACGGCGCTCTGCGCCATCACCGGGTCGGGGTCGCGCAGGACGGCGGCCACGGCTCCGGCCTCCCCCGCCACTCCGGCCGCGCCGGCGGCGGCGAGGAGGTCGAGGTGGCGGGCGTAGCGCCAGCGGTCGGGGGCGCCGTGCGCCGGGGCGGCCGCCGGGCGCCCGTCGGGCGCCCGGCCGTCCTGCGGCGCCGGCCGGGCGGCAGGCGTCTGCGGGGCGCCCCCCGGCGTCCCGTCCGTCTGTATCTCAGTGGTCCCCATGCCCCCATTCCACACGACCGGCCCGGCCGCCGCCGGGCCGGGGTGCCGCGGGTCCCGGGGCCGCCGCTTTCAGACCTGTTCGAAGTAGAACGACTTGATGAAGCAGTCCCGGGGCTGGCCGATGGCGAAGAAGACGCAGTCGACCAGCGACTGGGAGGTGAGCGGGTCCTTCGCGGTGCGCGGGGCGTCCCGCCAGGCCGGGGACAGCGGGTCGTGGTTGTCGAAGTCCGGCGGGTAGAGGGAGATCACCCGTACGCCCTGACCGCGCAGCCGGCGGGAGAGGGTCTCGGTGAAACCGGCCTGGGCGCTCTTGGCGGCGTAGAAGGCGTCGTGGGCGTCGGAGCGCTGGTTCCCCCGCTCGCCACAGCCCGAGATCATGGTGACGATGTCCGGCTTGTCCGAGGCCAGGAGCAGCGGCAGGAAGGCCTTGGTGGCGAGGACGGTGCCGGTGGCGCCGGAGGCGAGGGTCTCGACCACGTCCTCGTCGGAGGCGGAGAGCAGGTCCGTGCCGTGCTGGTAGCGGGCGCCGTTGTTGACGAGGACGTCGATGTGGCCGCCGCGGGCGGCGACCGCCGCGGCGAAGGCGCGTACGGAGGCGGGGTCGGTGAGGTCGCAGGCGTGGGCGTGGACCCGGTCGGGGTCGTGGCCCTGTCCGATGATCTCCTGGCGGACGCGTTCGGCGGCCTCGGCGGTGCGGGCCGAGAGGTGGACCTCGGCCCCCCTGGCGGCGAAGGCGATGGCCAGGGTCCGGCCGAAGTCCCGCCCCGCCGCCGTGATGACGACGCGATGGCTCTCTGCTTCCATGCTCATGCTCGGTTCCCCCGTCTGTGTGCTGGGTGCCCATGGTCTCAGGCGTCGATCATGGTTCGGCGGCCGCGCCACCCGTGCGGGCCGCTCACCAGCGCAGGCCCTGTTCGGGGAGCTCGGTGGGCGGGGTGCGGGGCGGGACGGGCAGGCCGAGCTGGGTCCGGGCCGCGTGCACGGCCGCGACCTCCTGGCGGCCGGCCGGGCCCCAGTCGCTGAGCTCCCGTACCTGTTCCGGGGTGGCCAGCAGCCGGGCGTACGCCGGGTCCCCGGCCGGGGCGAGTCCGGTGAGGCGGGCCGCGGTGCGGGCCAGCGCGGCGCGGTCGGCGTAGCGGTAGCCGAGCGGCAGGGCGGCCACGGCGGGCTCCGCCGCGGGGGCGGGGAGGTGGGCGGCGCCGGTGGCGCGGGCGATGAGCAGCAGGACCCGGCCGTCGGGGGCGAACAGCCAGCCGGAGCGGCCGCGTACGGGCAGGGGGGCGGGGACCGGGCCGGGGTGCCAGGTGCCGCGCTGCGGGACGCGCCGGGTGCGCAGGACGCCGAGCCGGTCGAGGGCGGTGGGGGTGGTGGGGCGGCCGTCCTCCAGCAGGGCGGGGCCGGAGCCGTTGATCTTGGCCCGGAGGGCCGCCAGGGCGCGGCGGGCGTCCCCGGGCTCCATCAGGGCGGGCAGGTCGGCGGGCTCGGCGAAGTCGATGCCGGTGATCTCCTGGGCGGGCAGTCGGATGGACTCGATCCGGTCGGGGGTCCAGGTGCCGCCGTCGTACACGTGCAGGATCTCGCCGGGGAAGCCCATGTCGGGCGGGAAGCCGGGGGCGTCGGCGGGGATCCAGTCCACGGCGAGCCCGCGCGGGTAGCGGCCCTCGACCCCGAGCTCCTCGCGCACCTCGCGGGCGGCCGCCGCCGCGGGCGCTTCGCCGGCGTCCACCGCGCCGCCGGGCAGCAGCCGGTCGGGGCGGTAGTCGACGCTCTGGACGAGGACCCGGCCGTCGGTGTCGGTGACCAGGACGACGGCTCCGGCCCAGAGGGCGGCGCGCGAGGCCCCGTACTCCGCCGGGGTCATCCAGGTGCCCTTGCGTCCGGGGTCCTCGGTCAGCTGGGGCATGGGCACTCCGTTCACCGTGGGTGGGTCCGCCGCCTGTGCAACAGCGGGCGCGACCGTCGGGTTACGGCGGGCCACGGGTGGTGGGAGGCGATTTCCGCTTTACCACCCGTATACCTTCGGGCACCTTCCAGGGCCCACCTTCCAGGGCCTCCTTATTGCCCGATTATGTCGATCTTGATACGGTCCGTCGTGCGGGCTGGCGGTGTGAAAGTCGCTGGTCCGACCACGTATGCGGCCCCGCGATCACCCCTTCGTGTGAGCGGGGGCGCCGGGCGGTGCCCCGGTACGGCAGGGTGGGCGGATGCCGTCACGCCTCGCCCTCCCGCTCTGGGTCCCCGTCCTCGTCCTGGCCGCCGGGTGTGTGACCGTACGGCCGTCGGCGCCCGCGGAGGCTCCCCGCCCGGAGCCCGCGGCGGCCCGCACGGCGCCGTCCCCCCGGCCGGCCGCGCCCCGGGGGCTCCCCGGGCGGCCCGCGCCGGAGGGCCTGCCGCTGGGGCCCGTGCCGGAGGTGCCTGAGGTGTCGCCCGCCGGTCGGGATGCGGACCCCGCCGACGCGCCGGAGGCCGCGCCGGAACGGCCCGCGCCCGCCGTCCCGCACCGCTCCGACGACCGCCCCCGCCGCCGTACCTCCCCCGCCCGGCCGCCCCACCGCGCCCCCGCCGCCAGGCCCCGCGGGGAGTCCGCGCGGACCACCGCGCCGCGGCCCGCGCCCCCGCGCTCTTACGACATGTCCGCCCTCTGCGAGGCCGCCAAGGGCCGGGTCGACCCCGCGATCGTCGCCCTGTGCCGGTAGGTCGTCTCCTGCGGAGCAGGCCGCGGGAGGCGCTGTCGGTGCCGGATGGCACAGTGCGCCCCATGAACACGGCGCACCCCATGGACGACGACATGCACGGCCCGGCGCTGATCGACCGGGTGATCGAACGGGTCAGGGAGCGGGGCTGGCCCACCTCCGACGCCCCCGACCTCGACGAACCGGTCCCGCTCGCGCCCGAGGCGCTCGACCGGCTGACGCTGCCCGGGGGCCGGCCGCTGCCGCCCAGCCTGCGCCGCTGGCTCGCCTTCGACGCCTCCTGGCCGGCCGCCGTCGGCTGGTACGAGGACCCGGCCGCGCCCGTGCTCGGCGACCGGGGCCTGAAGGAGACGGCGCAGTGGATGTACGGATCCGGCGACGGGATGGCGGGCATGTTCGGCGCGTTCGAGGAACTGCTGCCCGCCGTGTGCCTGCCGCTCGTCGGCGGCAGCGACTCCCGCCGCCTGCTCTACCTCGGCGCCCCGGACTCCACCGGCGAGTACCCGGTGCTGGTGACCGACATCGACGACCTGCCGTACGTGGCCGTGATGTACCCCGGCCTCGACGTGTACCTCGCGGACCTGGCCGAGGTCCTCGACCTGGACTTCGACACCTACACCTCGCTCGCCGAGCACCCCGAGTACGCGGCCCGGATGGCCGAGCACGCGCGGAACACCGGACTCGGCGCCGACGGCCTGGACTTCTGCGAGCTGGACTTCCGCGAGCCGGACCTCCGCGAAGCGGACTGACCCGCGCGGAACCCGGGCGGACGGAAATGGGGTGGATGCGTCCGCTCCGGATACCTACAGTGACCGGACACCCCTCCCCCGAGCCGGAGTCCGCCATGCGTACCCCCTACCCCCGTACCGCGCACCTGCCGTGGTCTCCCGGAGCCACGCCGGACGACGTGCGCGCGGGCGGGACCGCGGCCCTGGCCGGGCGGGAGGTGGTGGTCACCGAGAAGCTCGACGGGGAGAACACCACCCTCTACGCGGACGGGCTGCACGCCCGCTCCCTGGACTCCGGCCACCACCCCTCCCGCGCCTGGGTCAAGGCCCTCCAAGGGCGGATCGGGCCGCGGATCCCGGCGGGCCGGCGGATCTGCGGCGAGAACGTGTACGCCCGCCACTCCCTCGGCTACGAGGAACTCGACAGCTGGTTCTACGCGTTCTCGGTGTGGGACGGCGACCACTGCCTGGACTGGGATCGCACCGTCCGGTTCCTGCGGGGTCTCGGCCTCCCCGTGCCCCGGGTGCTGTGGCGCGGGACCTACGACGAACGCGCGCTGCGCCGGCTGCGGATCGACACCTCCCGGCAGGAGGGGTACGTGGTCCGCACGACGGCCGGCTTCGAGCGCGCGGACTTCGGGCGGTACGTGGCCAAGTGGGTGCGCGGCGGGCACGTACGGACGGACACGCACTGGATATACGCGCCCGTGGTGGTCAACGGGCTCGGCCCCGCCGCGCCCCTGTGGGACGTCCGCTCGGGCGCCGAACCCGACCTCGCCGGGCTGCTGTCCGCCCTCGGCACCGACGCCGCGCCCGTCCCGCAGGACGAGGCGGCCGTCGCCGCGGTCACCGCCCGGCTCGACGGCGCCGGGCGCACCGGGGAGGCCCGGCTGGCCGGCGTCCTGGCCGCCGCCCTGCGCCGCGAACCGCGGGCCGCCCTCGGGGCCCGGCTCGCGGCGGGGCCGCTCGGGATGCGGACGGCGCGGCGGGTGGCGGACCTGGTGGGGCTGTACCCGGCGCTGCGCAGGCCCTTCCCGGAGGAGGAGCGGCGGGCCGGGCTGGTCCGGCTGGCCTCGGCGGCCGACCTGGGGGTGCTGCACGCCCTGGCGGCGGCCCTTCCGGAGCTTTCGCCGGAGGAGGCCGAGTGCGTGGAGTGGTCCGCGCTGTGCGCCGAGGAGGCCGGCCTGCTCGGGCCGGACCCGCTGGGCCCGCTGCGCGCCGGGATGCGCGGGGCGCTGGGCTCCCTGGACCCCGACGCCGCCGACCGCTGCTGGGCGGAGGCCCGCGAGGCCTTCGGCCGGGGTGCGCTGGGCGCGCTCTCCGCAGCCTCCGCGGGCTCTGGCGCCTCCGCGGGCTCTGCCGCCTCGGCCGGGGCCGCCGCCGGGGAGGCCGTGGCCGCGACCTGGCGGTGGCGGGACGCGACGGCGTACCCGAGGCTGGTCCAGCTGTGCGGGCCCTCGGGCAGCGGCAAGAGCACCTTCGCGCGCGGCCTGACGGGGGTGGACGCGTACATCGCCCTGGACGACCTGCGCGAGGCCCGGGGTGCGCGCGCCGACCAGCGGGCCAACCCCGAGGTGCTGCGCGAGGGCCTGGACCGGCTGGACCGCGCCCTGGCCGCCGGGGGCACGGTCGTGTGGGACGCGACCTCCCTGACGGAACAGCAGCGCGGCCTCGCCGGGGCGGTCGCGCGGCGCCGGGACGCCCTGGTCACCCGGGTCGTGGCGCTGGTCGGCGAGGAGGAGCTGCGGCGGCGCAACGCGGTGCGCCCGCACCCGGTGCCGGAGCCCGTACTGGCCGCGCAGCTGCGCCGGTTCAGCCCGCCCTACCCCGGGCAGGCGCACCGGACCTGGTACGTCGGCGCGGGCGGCACGGTCGAGGACACGGCCGGCTCCCTGGCGGCCGCCTCCGAGGGGGAGGACCTCTGATGCGCACCAGTGAACAGCTCTACCACCAGGTCCGCTGGGACCCCCGCTTCGATCCGGCGCGGTTCACGCTCGGGCTGCTCCAGCGCGGGGCCGCCCCCAAGCGGGTGCCGCTGCCCTCCTTCGTGCCGGGCGGGGACATCCCCTGGCACCGGGTGCTGTTCGTCGAGGCCGACGGCGAGCTGGTGTGGGACCGGGCCGGCGGGCTGGACCTGATCGACTCGACGACGGCCGGGCGGGTGCGCGGCACCCGGGTGCTGCCCGAGCCCTTCTTCACCGCGCGGACCCCGCACGCCTGGGACCCGGCCGGCGGCGCCTGGCGGCCGGTCCAGGCGGGTCCGGCCGCGTACCCGCCGGCCCGGGTGCGGCTGCTGACCTGGAACACGCTGTGGGACCGGTACGACGCCCCGCGCATCGCCACCGCCCGGCGCAGGCCGATGCTGCTGGCGGACCTGGCGGCGGCCGACGCCGATGTGATCGCCCTCCAGGAGGTGGAACCGGCCCTGCTCGCCGTGCTGCTGGCCGAGCCGTGGGTGCGGGCCGGGTACACCCTGGGCACCGATCCGGACGGCGCGGACGTGGCGGACAGCGGGCTGCTGGTGCTGAGCCGGCTGCCGGTGCGGGAGGCGGGGCTGCACGTGCTGGGCCGGCACAAGGCGGTGGCCGCCGTCGCCGTGGACACCGCCGGGGGTCCGCTGGCCGTCGCCGCGACGCACCTCAGCAGCGACCACTCCGAGGACGGCGCCGGTCGCCGGGAGGCCGAACTGGCCCGCCTGGCCGAGGGGCTGGGCGGGCTCGCGGCGGGGCTCGCGCTGCTCGGGGACTTCAACGACGGCCGCACCGGCGCCGAGGGGCCGGCGGCCGCGCTGGGGCTGCGGGACGCCTGGACCGAGGTGCACGGCCCCGGCGACGACACGCCCACCTTCGACCCCGGGGCCAATCCGCTCGCCGCGGTCGGCTCCCTGACGGGGCGAGCGGGCCGCATCGACCGGATCCTGCTCTCCTCCGGCCCGGGTGCCCGGGTGCGGGAGGCGGGGTTGCGGGGCGACTCCCCCGCGCCGGACGGGCTGTTCGTCTCCGACCACTTCGGGGTGGAGGCCACCGTGGAGTACGGGGCGGGGGACGCCGCCGAGGCGCCGGCGGGCGTAGCGGCGACCGCGCGGACGGCGGTGGCGTGGCTGCCGCCGCACGATCCGGCCGTCGAGGAACTGCGGCGCGCCCACGACCCCGGGGTCACCCGCTGGCCGGCGCACGTCAACCTGCTGTTCGGCTTCGTACCGGAGGCCGCCTTCGCGCGGGCGCTGCCGCTGCTGGCCGAAGCCGCGGCGGAGCGGCGGCCGTTCACCGCCCGGCTGGACGGCGTGCACTCCTTCGGGCGGCGCGAGGACGCCGTGCTGTGGCTGGACCCGGCGGCGGGTGAGGGCGGGGACGACCCCTGGCAGGAGCTGCGCCGCGCCCTCGCCGCCCGCTTCCCGGGCTGCCGGGACCGGTCCACGGGCTGGACCCCGCACCTGACGCTGGGCCGCAGCACGGACCCGCAGCGCGCCCGGCGGGAGTTCGCACAGCGGCTCGCACCGGGCGGGCGCACGGCCCGGGTCGGAGAGCTGGCGGTACTCTCGCGGCGCGGGGACGGCCCGATGCGGGTCCGGGCGGTGGTGGAACTCGGCACGGGCACCTGGCGGTGGACGGACCCCCAGCCACCCCCCACCGCCCCGGCCGAACCCCTGGGCACGACGCCCTCCGACGCCCCCGCCCAGCCCCTGGGCGCGACGCCCTCCGACGCCCCGGGCCAGCCCCTGACGGCGACCGACCCCCACGCCCCGCGGTCGCCCCGGACGGCGGGGGTCCACGACCCGCTGCCGGAGCCCGGCGGGACCTCGCGGACGGCGGAGTCCGGGGACGAGCAGAGCGACCACCCCGAGGCGAAGCGAACTGCCCGGCGGGCTCCGGCGCTTGCCGCGGGGGCACAGCCCCGCGAACCGCAGGCGGCACGGGCCACGTCCGACGGCCGGCCGACCGACCCCAACGCCACGGGAACGCGAGAACCCGACCCGGCGACGCAGCCCGACGGGACGGACACGATGCGGGCGGCGTCCGACGGGCCGGGGGCGCGGGAGCCCGAGGCGGCGGCGCGGCCCGGCGGGGCGGAGGCGGCCGGGGGCACGGGCGTGGGGGTCGCCGGGTGGATCGCCGCGCGGGTCGGGGCGGCGCTGCCCGGGGCGGTGGTGCGGGCGGCCGGGTCGCGGGCGATGGGCTGCGCCCTGCCGGGGGCCGACCTGGACCTGGTGGCGGTGCTGCCGGGGGCGGCCGACGCCGGGGCGGTGCGGGCCCGGGTGGCGGCGGCGCTGCCGGAGGCCGAGCGACTGCGGGAGGTGACGGGGGCGCGCGTGCCGGGACTGCGGCTGCGTACCTCGGGGCTGGACGTGGACCTGGTCGTGGTCGGGGCCGGCGGGCTGGATCCGGCCCGGGCCGTGGAACGGCGGGCGGAGCTCGGCGAGGCGGCCGCGGTGGCGCTGAGCGCGCTCGGCGACGCCGAGGCCGTCCGGGCGGCCGTAGGGGCGGAGCACGCCGCTTTCGCCGGGCTGGCGCGGGAGGTCAAGGCCTGGGCGCGGGCCCGAGGACTGGACTCGGCACCCTTTGGGGGCCTGCCCGGGCTGGCCTGGACGGTGTTGGCCGCACGGACGGTACGGGAGGCCGCGGACCGGTCGCCCGCGGCGCTACGGCGGGAGT
Source organism: Streptomyces sp. NPDC001594 (assembly GCF_042893675.1). Taxonomy (NCBI): domain Bacteria; kingdom Bacillati; phylum Actinomycetota; class Actinomycetes; order Kitasatosporales; family Streptomycetaceae; genus Streptomyces; species Streptomyces sp. NPDC001594. Next base: position 207,063 of record NZ_JBIAVB010000012.1, read on the forward strand.
TCTTCGGGACCTGGGCCGCCTGGGACTGGAGCGAGCCGGTGTCCCTGGACCCGGCGGCCGGCGCCGCTCCGGGCCCGGACCCGCTGACGGTCCTGACCCCCTCGGCGCCGGTCCGCAGCTGTACGGCCCAGGTGGGGGCGGGCCTGCGGGACCTGCTGCTCGGGGAGCTGTACGAGGCCTGGGAACGGCTGGAGGCGGATCCGGCGGCCCCGCTCCCGGTGCCCCCGCCGCACCGGCGGCACGCCGCCTGGGCGGTGGTGACCGTACGGGCGGACACGGACCGGGAGTTCGAGGAGCGCCTGGGCCGCGCCCGGGGCCGGATGCGGGCCCTGCTCGCCGCCCTGGAGGAGACCGGGCTCCCGGAGGTCCACGCCTGGCCGCGCCCCTTCGAACGCTCCACGACACTGGCCCGCTACGCCGTGGGCCTGGGGTCCGCCCCGCCTGACGCCGCCGCCCTGGCCGCCCTCACGGCCCCGTGGTCGGCGGCCCTGCCGGGGGTGACGGTGGCCCACGCGGACGGCGGCGAGGTCCCGGACCTGCGCTGAGGCGGCGGCCGGCCCGCGTTGGTCCGGTTCAGGCGCCGGCTCAGGCGCCGGGCCGACGATGTGCGGTTCTGTGCCGCTCGGCGGGCCGACATGGCCGCGGCCGTACCCGGCTTCCGGGATGGCCGCCGGTTCGCCGTGGCCGTGGCCGTGGCCGTGGCCGTGGCCCTCCAGGCCCTCGGCCGGGCGGCGTTCACGCCGTTCGGGACCGGCGCGGTGATGCGCGTCGGCGACCGTGTCCGCCCGGCCCGCCGGGGAGTGGCACGGCGACGCCCCGCTTCGCGGTGTGGGCCACCATGCCGGGAGGACCGGCCGCTCACGGCGCGCGGACGAGTGCGGCGGACCGGACCGGCGGGACCAGCCCAGCGGCCGGACTCCTCGCCGTACGGCCCCGGCCCTCGTCACCGCACCTGTACCTCTCGCCCGGCCCGGGCCGGCGGCCGCCGCCCCGCCCGGCCGGGGCGGCCCGCTCAGAGGTCGATGACGATCTTTCCGGCGGTGTGGCCCGCCTGGCTGAGGGTGAAGGCCTCGGCGAGCCGCGCGAGCGGGAAGGTCTCGGCGACGGTGACCGTCAGCCGGCCCTCGTCGGCGAGCCGGGCCAGCGCCGCGAGGTCCTCGCCCACGGGGCGGACCCACATCCACTGGCCGCCCGCCCCCAGCACCTCGGGGTCGGCGATGGAGGCGTGCCGCCCGTCGTCGGCGAGCACGGCCGTGGTGACGTCCAGGACCCCTCCGACGAAGTCGGCGACCACGCTCACGCCCTCCGGAGCCAGGGCCCGGACCCGCTCGGTGAGCCCGTCCCCGTAGGCGACGGGCTCACAGCCCAGCTCCCGCAGCCGGTCGTGGTTGCGGGGCGAGGCGGTGCCGATCACGCGGGCGCCGAGGGCGCGGGCGATCTGCACGCCGAACGAGCCGACCCCGCCCGCCGCGCCGTGGACGAGGACGGTGTCGCCCTCGCCCGTGCCCAGGCGGGTCAGCAGCTGGTAGGCGGTGAGCCCGGCCAGCGGCAGGCCGGCCGCCTGCCGCCAGTCGAGCGAGGCGGGCTTGCGCGCGAGGGCCCGTACGGGAACGGAGACGAACTCGGCGAAGGTGCCGCCGTGCACGTGGTCCTTGCGGGCGTACGCGATGACCTCGTCGCCCTCGGCGAACTCGGGGACGTCGATGCCGACCCGCTCGACGGTCCCGGCCACGTCCCAGCCGGGGACCACCGGGTACACGGCGTCCATCAGGGCGTCGAGCCCGCCCGCCATGATCTTCCAGTCGACGGGGTTGACCGCGGCGCACCGCACGCGGACGAGGACCTCGCCGGGGGCGACCTTGGGGACCGGGAGCCTGGTCTCGGCCAGTACCTCCGGTCCGCCGTACGTCTCGTACGCCATCGCCCGCATGGTGGGCCGGCCGCCCTGGGGTTCCTGTGACATGCGTGTGCCCTCTCGGTGAACCGGCGGAACCGGCGGAACCACCCCTTCCCCATCCCACCACGAACCGCCCGGCGGGCCCCGGCGCAACACGGGCGGCGCCGCGAACCCGCCGCCCGCTCACTCGTACTCGGTGCCGCCCTTGCGCGTCAGGTAGGCCGGGCTGACCGCCTTGGCGATGGCGCGCCCGCCGGTGACGGGGCTGTACCGCTCGGCGGCCGGCCGGATGACCACGCCCTCGCGCAGGTGCAGGCCCCGCCCGGAGACGGTCTCCCGGCCGCCGGCCAGCTCCAGCACGGTCTCCAGGGCGTACGGTCCCTCGTAGAGCCGGGGCACCAGGGGGAGTTCGCCCTCCTCCAGCACCCGCGCCGGGTCCAGCCAGCCCACCTGGCCGTCGATCTCGGCGCAGACGTCGAAGACGGCGAACCCGGGCGGCGCGTCGGCGGCCCTGGCCTGCGCCCCGTACGGCAGGTCCTGCACGCCGGCGCCGTAGACCTCGCCGAAGACGCCGATCCGGGTGGCGCCGAGCCGCTCGGCGAGCCGGGCCGCGGCCCGTTCGACGCCGTGGCCGCGCACGGCCCGCCAGTAGAGGTTGCGCTCCTCCTCCTTGAGCGCCAGGCCGCGTGCGCCGAAGCCCTTGGAGGAGACGAGGACCCGGCCGCCCTCCTCGGCCAGGTAGGTGACCAGGCAGGCCGTACCGTGGAGCTTCTCGGTCAGGACGACGGGCTCCCCCGGCTCGAAGATCCGCGGGTAGCGCTGGAGGTTCTCGATGTCCACCCAGGGCAGGAGTCCGGGCGCCGCCTCGACCTCGCCGCTCATCGTCGTCGGGACCGGTGGGGACCATTTGACGATGCCCAGGGCCTCGGCGAAGTCGGTGCCCTCCTCGGCGGCCTTCTCCAGGTCCGTCAGGTCGAGCGCCCGGGGCCGGCACACCAGCCCCTGGGACAGCTCGCCGCGCAGCCGGACCGCCCGGACCCGGTCGCCGGAGCTGCCGGCCAGCCGGCCGGTGAGGCCGAGTTCCTCGATGAGCGCGGCGGGCAGGACGGCCTGTTCGGGGATGTAGAGGGCCAAGTCGCCGGTCCGGTAGGTGCCCTTGGCGACGACGGCCCGGTAGAGGCCCACCTGGGCCAGCTCCAGGGCGTCCGCGTTCGGGTGTGCGTGGACGGTGAGTTCCTCGACGGTGACGCGCAGGGTGGACATCGCGGCTCCTCTGCTCGGGATCGGATTTCCGGACCACTGTCGGGGCCGCCATTTCCGCTGGTCCAGCGGATATCGGGGTGTTAGCCTGCGCCGCGCCCGGCAACCGGCCGCGGCGCAGCACGTCTTGGAGGAGCCATGGAACGCCGACCCGTCACCGTCGTCACCGGAGGGAGCCGCGGGATCGGCGCGGCGGCCTGTGTCCGGCTCGCCGCCGAGGGCCACGACCTGGTGCTTGGCTACGCGCGCGACGAGGAGGCCGCCGCGTCGGTCGCGGAGCGGGTACGGGCGGCGGGCTCGCGGTGCCTGACGGTCCGGGGGGACACGGCGCGGGAGGAGGACGTGGAGCGCCTCTTCGACCTGGCCCGGGACGGCATGGGGCCGGTCACCGGGCTGGTCAACAACGCCGGAGTGACCGGTCCGCTGGGCCGGCTCGCCGACGCCCGGACCGAGGACCTGCGCCGCGTGGTGGAAGTGAACCTGCTCGGGTACCTGCTCTGCTGCCGCCGGGCCGCACGGGACATGGCGGCGGCCGGTGGCGGGGCCATCGTGAACGTCTCCTCCGCGGCCGCGACCCTCGGCAGCCCCGGGGAGTACGTGCACTACGCGGCGACCAAGGCGGGCGTCGACGCCCTGACCGTCGGGCTGTCCAAGGAGCTGGGGCCGGACGGCGTCCGCGTCAACGCCGTGGCCCCCGGTGTCATCGAGACCGACATGCACGCCGCGATGGGCGACCCGGACCGCCCTGCCCGCACGGCCGGCGCGACCCCGCTGGGGCGGCCGGGGCGGCCCGAGGAGGTCGCCGGCGCCATCGCGTGGCTGCTGTCGCCGGACGCCTCGTTCACGACGGGCGCGGTCCTCCGGGTCTCCGGCGGCCGCTGACCCATCGGGGCCGGGCGGTGGCTTCCGGCCCCGGCCCCCGCGGTTCCGGCGGTTCCGGCGGTTCGGGGCGTCAGCCGAAGGCGGCCCGGGTCGCGGGGCCGTAGACGCCGTTCGGGTCGCCCTTGATGTCGCGGTCGTGCTGGAGCTGGGAGACGCCGCGTTTGGTCTGGCCGTCGTAGACCCCGGTGATCCGGACGTAGGTGAACCCCTGCGCGTAGAGCCGTTCCTGGAGCTCCCGGACCTCGGGCCCCTTGTCGCCCGGGCGCAGGGTGCCGGAGCCGCCCGGCTGCTTGGCGGGTCCGTCCGACGCCTTGCCGGTGGGGCTCGTCGAGGGCTTCGCGGTGGACGGGGACGGGGAGGGGCCGCGCGAGGCCCCGGAAGCCGAGGGCTTCGCCGTGGCCGCCTGGGCGCGCACTTCGGGGTCCCCGGCGCCCGGGCTGCGGGCGGGCAGCGCCGGCAGGGCCACGTCCGGGCGGACCGGGGCCGGATCGCTCTCCGGTTCGGGCCCGCCCGTCAGGAACACCAGCGTGCCGGCCCCGGCGGCCACCGCCACCAGCGCGAGGGCGGCCAGGGGCAGCCGGCCGGCGCGCCGTCCGGGCGCGCGGCGGGCTTCGGTGGCCGCCGGGGCGGCCGGGGGTGCGGCCGGCACCCGCGGCAGGGGCTGCGTCGACTCCTCCGCCGCTTCCGGCGCGGCTCCGGGGATCGCCGGCCAGGCGGGGTAGGCCGGGGCCGCCGGGTCCTGGGGGACGACGACGTAGGGGCGGACGAACAGGCGGTCGTCGGGCTCGGGCCCGCTCTCATCGGGGTGTGGGGACACGTTGTCTCCCGGCACGGTCGGGGGCCGGTGCGGCACCGGCCCCCACCCGCCGGTCAGGCCCTGCGCCGCCGGGCGGCCGGGGCCTGGCCCGCTCCCGTGGCCGGCGGAGTGAGCGGGGAGCGGACGGGTATCGGCATCTGGGGCGTCTCCGAAGTGCGGCTCGGGAAGTCGTTCTTGAGCGGACTCTTTCCCTCCGGGGCGGGTCCGGTCAAGCCCAGTGTCCGATCCGCCCCATCCATCCGTTCTCCCGCCTCCGCGCCCGCACCCGGGGCAATGCCTGCGCCCGGGCCGCGCCGGCGGAGGTGCACGGCCAGCGTGAGGGCGGCGAGGAGCATCAGGGCGGCTCCGGTCAGCGGCGCGGCGGGCACCGAGAGGCGGTCCACGGCGAGTCCGCCGACCAGGGCCCCCGCCGCGATGGCGAAGTTGAACATGGCTACCATCAGCGAGGACGCGGCCTCGGCGGCGTGGGGCGCGGCCCTGAGCATCCAGCCCTGGAGGCTGACGGAGACCCCGCCGTAGGCCAGACCCCAGAGCACCAGCAGACCGGTCCCGGCGACGGGCCCCGGGAGGACGGCCGTCAGCGCCAGCACGGCGGTGAGGGTGGCGCTGACGGTGAGCAGCGTACGGCGCGGATCGCGCGGTCCGGCCAGGAAGTTGCCGGCGACTCCGGCGAGGCCGTAGCAGAGCAGCAGGGTGCTGACGAGCCCGGCGTCGACGCCGGAGACGTCGCGCAGGATGGGCCGGACGAAGGTGTAGGCGGCGAACTGGCCGGTGACCACCAGGAAGGTCACGGTCACCCCGGTGCGGACCCCCGCGTCGGACCGCAGCAGGGCGGGCAGTTCGCCGAAGGTGACGGGCTCGGCCGGGGGCAGGGCGGGCAGCAGCAGGAGCAGGGCCCCCACGGTGAGCGCGCCGAGGGCGCCGACGGCCGCGAAGGCGGCCCGCCAGCCGCCGAGTTCGCCGAGGAGGGTGCCGGCCGGGACCCCGAGCACCGAGGCGGTGGGGACGCCGCCGAATATCAGGGCCGTGGCCCGGCCGACACGGTGGGCGGGGACCAGCCGGACGGCGAGGCCGCCCGCGATGGCCCAGAACCCGCCGACGGCGATGCCGACGAGCAGCCGGGCGGCCAGGACGACGGCGAAGCCGGGGGCGAGGGCGACGGCGAGGTTGGCGACGGCCATCAGGGCGATCAGCGCGCACAGCACGTGGCGCCGGTCGAGCCGGGCGGCGCCGACGGTGACCAGGGGCGCGCAGAGGCCGGCGACGAGCCCGGGGACGGTCACCATCAGCCCTGCGGTGCCGTCGGAGACCCGCAGGTCGGCGCCGACGGCGGTGAGCAGTCCGACGGGCAGGAGTTCGGAGGTGATCAGGCAGAAGATCGCGAGGGAGACGGCGCCGACGGCCGCCCACCCCTTGGCCGGACGGTCACCGTACTCGGGCGTGCCGGGCGGGGGGACGCTGTGCGGGAGAACGCTGGACGGGGGAACGCTGGACGCGGCTGGTTCGGTCATGCTCGGCACTCCGTACGGGGTGAAGGCGGGCGGACGGTTGGGGTCCCCCCGGACGGAGTCCGGGGGGAGTGGCACGGCGGCACCAGGTCCCGGGGGTCGCGCCTCCCCCGTCGCCCGCACTGCCGTGCCGTGCCGATCGCGTTCGTGCCCATTCTGCGGCCGTCCGGCCGCTTTCCGGTCCGCCTGTGGAGAATCGGTTCTCCAGGGGTGCGGGACGGTTCCCCCGCCGCGCCGGCATCACCCGGAAGCGTGACGGTCGGAACGTCACGGCCCCGGACTACGGCATGGTGGTCGGGTGCTGTTGCGCCGGGCCGCCCTGCCCCTCTCCCTCCTGGCCCTCCTGGCGAGCGCCGGCTGTGTCTCCGTAGGCCCGGGGCCCGGTGCACCGGGCCCCGCCCGGGGTTCCGCACCGCCCGCCGGCGCCCCGGACCCCGGCCGCACCGGCACCCCGCCGGCCCGGCCCCTCCCCCTGGGCGAGGTCCCGGAGCCGGCCCCGGCCCCGGCCCCCTCCCCCGATTCGAACCCCGCCCCGGCGCCTCCCGTCCGCAAGGCCCGCCCGCCCGCCCCGCGCGCGGCGAAGCCGGCCCCGCCCCGCCGCGCCAGGCCCCCCAAGCCCGTGCCCCCGCGCCGCGGGGCCCCGCCCGTCCCGCGCGGGGAGGACCTGTGCGACGCCGCGGAGGGGACGGTCCCGCCCTCCATCGTCGACCTCTGCGTCGGCCAGTACGGCCGCTGACCGGGGCGGACGATCCGTCACCGGGTTCCGGGAGCCGTCGGCTTCCTGAGGGCCGCACAGCGGCCGCGGACGGCCCGGCGGGCCGTCCGCAGCCGGCGCACCGCGCCGTGGCCGCGCCGGCTCCACTCGGCGCGCGGCAGCCCGGCGCGCCGGCCGCCACTGCTGATGAGGGCGTTGACCGGGGCGTGCGGGTCGGCGCCCATGCCCTTGGCGGCCAGGATCCCGACCGCGAGCGGTACGAGGGCCACGGCGAGGGCGGTGCCGGCGCAGGTCACCCGCTGCAGGCGCGGGCGGGGGGATCGCGAAGTCATGGCGCCATTCCAGCAGCGGCGGCGGGTCGGGGAATCGGCGCGGGTACTCAGGCCGTTGGACCGGGGTACTCAGACGGCGGAGGGCGGGCGTGGTGGCGGATCCCCAGGGGCAGGGCTTCGAGCCCGCGACGGGCGACGGCGCGGAGCCGCCGGGCCCCGGACGGGCGGCCGAGCTGCGCACGGCGTACGAGGGGCTGCTGCAGATCCGCCGCCTGCTGACGGGCGGCACCGGCACGCCCGCCCCGTGGGAGCTGCGGCTGGTGCCCCGCGCGGTGGCCCTCGTCCTGGAGGCGGCGGGCTTCCCGCCCTCGGCGGTGGACGCCGACGGCCGGCGCAGCCGCACGGGCTACCGGGTGGCCGCGGGGGCGCGGGGGACGACCGAGGTCACCTGGGTCGGCCCACCCGGCGGCGGGGCCGCCGGGGAGGAATCGGAGCGCCTGTCGGCCTGCGCGGCCGAACTGGAGCGCCACGGCTGGGACTGCCTGGTCTACCGGGGCCCGCGCGGGCGCCGCTTCCTGGAGGTGGCCGCGCCCCACCCCGGAGGGTGAGGCGCGCCCGCGCGGGCGCGGCCGCGGTCCGGTCGCGGTGGCGCAGCAGGCGGAGGGCGTTGGAGCACGTGCACCACCCGCGCCGGGCGTAGGGGGTGGCTCACGGCGCGCCGAAGGTGAGCGTCAGCCGCGGCGTCGCCTCGGCCGCCGCCGCCTCCGAGGACCACAGCCACAGGGCGTCGGTCCCGGCGCTGGTCAGCGCCAGGCTGTAGGAGCCGCCCAGCGCGCCGGCCACGGCGGCGGTGTTCAGCCCGGCGGTGTGGACCGCCGAGCCGTCCGGGATCCCGGGGAACGCGCCCAGCGCCGGGGCGCCCGTGCCGGGCCGGTTGGCGTACGTGGTCCCCGCTTCCGTCCACGCGCCGGTGACCGGGACCACCGAGACGGTGTCCGTGGTGCCGGCGCCCGCCATGGTGCTGGTCTTCACGCTGAGCGTGGCCGACTTGAGCACCTTGCCCGCCGGCGCGGCCGGCAGGGCGAAGCGCAGGTAGCTGGTGTACAGGGAGGTCCCGCGGACGGCCAGGGAGCCGGAGGTGCCGTAGTTGGCGTCCGGGGCGCCCGCGTTGGCGTAGGTGTCCTCGGCCGCGGTGATCTGGACGGTGGAGTCCGCCGGGGCGGAGGCGAGGGCGTAGTGGTTCTGCACCTGCGCCGCGCTCAGGACGGTCGGGTAGACGGCCGTCTCGTCCAGCTGTCCCGCCCAGTGCTCGCTGGTGGGGCGGTTCGGCCAGCCGCCGAGCCCGTCGAAGCCGACGCGCCAGTAGCCCGTGTAGTTCTCGTGGGTGGTGACGTTCAGGGTGCCCCGCTGGACGCCGTCCACGTACAGGGTCATGCCGCCGGGGCCCTGGGTGGCGACGACGTGGTGCCACTTGTCGTCGTTGAAGGCGGCGGCGGTGGTGACGGTGCGGGTGGCGCCGGTGTAGACCCCGTAGACCAACCGGCCGTCGTCGGTCATGTAGACGTGCTTGTCGTACTGGCCGCTGCCGTTGATCTGCTGGCTGCCGAAGCCGATCAGCTTGCCGCCGCGGGTGGTGTTCGTCTTGAACCAGGTCTCGATGCTGTACGTGGCGCCGACCGTCTGGCGGCGGTCGCCGTACACGTGCGCGTCGGTGCCGTTGAAGCCGATCGCCGTGCTCGCGCCGGCCACCGCCCCCGGGCTCTGGCGCAGGGCCGGGCCGTTCTCGTCCACGCCCGCCTGATCGCCGTCGGAGGAGTCGGCCACGTACGGCAGCACGGTGTCGTCGTAGCGCCAGTACAACTGGGCGCCGTCCGCCCGGACCTGGTTCGCGTACGCCTCGGGCGAGGTCGGCACGGTCACGCTCGCCGGGGCGGACAGGGCGCTGGTGTTGCCCGCCGCGTCGGTGGCCGTCACCCGGTAGGTGTACGACTGGCCGGGCTGGGCGGTGGTGTCGGTCCAGGAGGTCTGCGGCCGCTTGAAGAACAGGGAGTCGGCGGTGACCGTGCCGATCGGGGCCGCCGCGCCGTTGCGGTAGATCCGGTAGGTCAGCGCGCTGTCGTCCAGGTCCAGGCTGGTGCGCCAGCGCACCCGCACCTCGCCGGGCTTCATGCTCGCCGCGCTGGCCAGCGGGACCGTCGGGGCGCCCGTGTCGCCGGTGGAGGAGAAGCGCGTCAGGCTCTGCTGGGCCGCGCCGTTGACGGTGGTGAACTCACCGCCCACCCACAGGTACGGCGTTCCGTTCTTGGCGCCGACGGTCATCACGCGCGGCCCGATGCCCTCGCCGACGCCGTCGTTGGTGTCGGGCGCCCAGCCCAGCTTGCCCACGCTGGTGGTGGGCTGCGCCAGCAGGTGGTGGCGCCGGCCGTCGGGGTACTCGCCGACGCTGGAGCAGTCGTGCGCGTGCGAGGCGCTGTAGAGCACGTTCTGGTACGGCAGCACGGCCTGGGTGGCGCCGAGGCAGGTGTCGCGCCAGCGCTGGTCGAAGTCGGAGAGGTCGAGGGCGATGCGGCCGTCGAAGACCCCGCCGCCGGTGCCCTCGTTGGCCGTGTAGAAGCCGGTGGCGTCGGTCGCGATGTCCTTGACCACCGAGTTGGTCTCGATGAAGCCCGGGTAGCCCTTGGTGAGGGCGCCGGTGGCGGAGTCGACGACGGCCAGGGCGTGCGTGTTCGTCCCGTTGACGGTGAAGAAGTCGCCGCCGAGCAGGACGTTCCTGCCGTCCGGGGTGACCTCGACGGCGCGCCCCGGCTCGTCCGCGTCGGCCGTGAAGGGGCGCAGCGCGCCGTCCGCCGCGGCCACCGCGGCGAAGCGCCGCCTCGCCTGGCCGCTGACGGTGAGGAAGTCGCCGCCCGCGTAGACGGTGTCGCCGGTGGCGGCGATGGCCCGTACGGTGGCGGCGAAGGCGGGGCGGAAGGACGGCTTCACGGTGCAGGTGGCCACGTCGATGGCGGCCATGCTGGAGACCGGGGTGCCGTTGACGGCGCCGAAGTAGCCGCCCGCGTAGAGCGTCTTCTTGTCCGGCGACAGGGTCAGGGCGCGGACGGTGGCGGTACCGCTGCCGACGGTGAAGGACAGGGTGCAGGAGGTCGGGGCGCCGGTCGCCGCGTCGAGGGCGGCGAAGTTCACCGCCGACCGCTCACCGCCCGCCCCGCCCGCCGGCGGCCGGACGGCGGAGAAGGTCCCGCCGACGAAGACGGTGCCCCCGGCCTCGGCGAGGGCCCAGACGATGCCGTTGGGCTGCCAGGTGGGCAGCGCGTCGGCGGTGAAGGCCACGGGCGGGGTGACGGCCGCGGCCTGCGGGACGGGCCCGAGCCCCACGAGCGCCCCGGTGCCGGCCAGGGACAGGGCGAGGGCGACTGCCGGCCCTCTGGATCTGCGCATGAACCCCCCAGTTCGGTGTGTCCGTTGTCCGTACGGGCGCACCATAGGTCGAATTCCCGTGCAGTTCACCAGACTTGACGCATCGCATGCCGAACGGCCGGCGGGCCGGCACCCTCAGCCGGCGGGCAGCTCCCGGCACAGCAGGGACGCCGGGGAGGGGCGGAAGCCGACCCGGGCGGTGAAGGCGATGCCCGCCGCGTACTCGCTGGGCAGGCACTGGCCCTTGAAGTGGCCCCAGGCGTAGTCCCCGCCCGGGTTGCCGGCCGGGCGGGCGTCGCCCCGGTCGAACCACACCGTGCGGCCGGCTCCGGCGAGCGGGACGCGGGCCGGGGCGCACAGGGCCGCCGAGACCCGGTCGCCGCGCAGGCTGTAGCCGGTGAGGAACTGTCCGGCCGGGCACTGGAGCTTGGTGTAGCCGCCCGCCCAGTCCCCGCCCGCCGGGACGTACCTCTCGTCGCGGACCACGGTCTGGCCGCCGCCCGGGGCGCGCAGGTCGGAGGTGGAGCACAGCCCGCGCCCGCCGGTGTGGCTCAGACCCGCCAGGCGGGCGCCGTCGGGGCAGACGGCCTTGCGGGCGCCGCTGTCCCAGTCCCCGGCGGCGCGGGTGAGCAGGGAGGCGTTCTGGTCCCGGTGGTCGGTGCTGAGCTGGTACCAGGCGGGGGTGGCCGGCACCGGCCCGGTGCGGCCCGCGGCCGAGGTGAGGGCGGTCCACGGGGCGGTGCGCCAGTCGCCGGTGTCGAGGACCCCCCGGCGCCGGCCGGCGCCGTCGTAGCGGAGCATCGCCCAGCTGTCGCCGCCGGGGGCGCCCTGGGCGGTGGTGCTCCAGCCGACCAGGGGCCAGTAGGCGAAGTCGGCGTCGGAGGCGGCCAGGTAGCCGGTCATGTTCTGGAACCAGGTGCGCGGGGCGGCGCCGGTCTCGTCGGCGCCGATGCCGAACTCGCTGATCCACACCGGGGCGGTGAAGTGCGTGCCGGTCTCGGCGGAGACGAAGAACGCCTGGTCGTAGAGGGCCCGTTCGAGCTCGGCCCGGCTCATGTCCTGGTAGCGGGGGTCGTGGGTCTCGCCGAGGCCGGTGGCTCCGCTGTGGTGGGGGCCGGTGTAGCCGTAGAAGTGGGCCGAGTAGACCAGCTTGTTCGAGACGACCAGGGTGTGGGAGAGGGTGCGGGCGGGGGTGAGGGCGGGGCGGCCGTGCGGGAGGCCGTCGGCGGGGATGCCCGTCCAGTTGATGCCCTCGACGACGATGAGCAGGTTCGGGTTGGCCTCCGTCAGGATTCGGTCGGCGGCCTCCTCGGAGGCGGCCTGCCAGTCGTGGCCGTCGCCCAGGCCCCAGTTGGGGTCGTCCCAGGTGTCGCGGCGGACCTCGTTGTACAGGTCGGCGCCGACGACGCGGGGGTTGTCGCGGTAGCGGCGGGCCAGGAAGACCCAGTCGTCGGCCCACTGGGCGGTGGAACGGGTGCTGTTCCAGCGCTCGTTGCCGTCGAGGCCGCAGCACCAGCGGGTGGTTCCGGTGTGGTTGTTGAGGATGACGGCGAATCCCGCGTCGGTGAGGGCGGAGACGACGGCGTCGTAGACCTGGAGCGGGGTGCGGCCGCGCAGCGCCGGGTTGGCGGCGACGGCGGCGTCCGGGACGGGGGCGGTGGTGTGCAGCATCTCGTTGGAGAAGGGCAGGCGGACGCTGTTCAGCCCGAGTGCGCGGAAATCGGCGAGCAGCGTGGGCAGGGGCACCCGGTCCAGGCCGAGGGGGATGCCGTGGGAGTCCTGGCCCGCGTGGTGGTTCGCGGGGTCGGCGATGTCCCCGGAGCCGTTCCAGGAGCCCTGGGCGCCGTCCCAGTTGCCGGAGCGCAGGCGGAAGCGGTTGCCCTGGGCGTCGACGACGTAGCGGCCCCGGGTGGAGAGCGGGGGCGTCCACGGCGCGGGGTCCGCGGCCGGGGCGGCGGCCTGGGCGGGGGCAAGGGCGGGCGGTACGGCGGCCCGGGCCGGCGCGGCGGTGGCGGGCAGGACCGCACCGCCGGTCAGGAGCAGCACGCCAAGCAGCACCCGTACGAGGCTCTTCATCTGGCTCCCGCCCGTTCCGGCCGCCTCGTCCGGGCGGCTGCGGCGGACAAGTTACCGGCCGGTCGCACCGGGGGGAAGGCTCCTGCACGCCCGGGCGCGGGCGTCGACCGTGCGGGCCCGCGCGGCCCGCTCCGCGGGTGACCCCCGGCAAAACCGCCCCGCCCGGGCCCGCACCGCTCTACCGTGCCCTGAGAGGTCGGGCGAAGGGACCGGAGGGCGGGGCTGATGGACGAGGAAGAGGACATGCGGCTGGCGGGGATCACCCCGGAGATCTCCCGCCGCACGCTGACGATGCTGCGGGGGCTCGCCGGGCTGGAGCCCGCGGAGCGGGTGCCCGAGGACGCCATGGCGGTGGCCGACGCGATCCTCGCCGAGCACGGCACGGACGGGCTGCGGGTGCTGGTGATGACCCTGGCCGCCTGGGCGACGGCCCAGATCGAGAACGTCGCCGAGCTCAGCGGACGCAGCCACGAGGCGGTGCTCGACGCGATGGAGCTGGCCTGCCTGGAGGCCAACGCCGACGATTGAGGGGTCCCTGATAGAACGGTGACCCATGGGTGCCCGGGAACGCGAACGGAAGGTGTACCGGTCGCTGCGGCGGGCCGGGCTCGAGGTGATCCCGGACGCCGTGCCGGACGGGACGATGCCCTTCGTCACCGGCTACCGCACCGAGGAGGTGTCCGGCTCCTTCTCCCACCGGTACGGCACCCCACGGCTGGTCGAGCGGCTCAACGAGGACTGGTACGGCCTCGCCGTCGCCTCGGGCCTCTTCGACGAGCGGCGCGAGTTCCTCGTCCAGCTCCCGCAGGGGACGCGGACGCACCAGGCCGCCGTGCGGCAGCTGCACGGCGGCGGGGTGGTTGCGCCCTGGCTCTGGACCCGCGTCCGGCTCCTGGAGCACTGGGACGTCATGGGCCGGGGCGCCGCCTCGGCGTTCCTCGGCATCCGCGCGGGTCACCCGGGCTTCGGCATGATGGCGCTCGACGGCGGCGTGTACCTGGCGTGCTCGACGGGCGAGCGGGGCGTCGACGTGCTCGCCGTCCCCCGGCCGGACCGCTCGGAGAACGTCCTGCGGCACCTGGAGGAGATCGTGCTGCGCGACAGCCCCCACGTCGGCCGCGAGTACAAGGACCGGATCGCCGGCTGGCTCACGGGCCGGTCACCGGGCCCGCCCGGCGGCCCGGAGCGCTGACGGGCGGCCCGCCTGGGCCGAGGTGTGACGCGTTCCGGCCCGGGTCGGCGACACTGGGGGGACCAGAAGGTTGCGGGGGGTCCTGAACGGAGGCCGTCGTGAGCACACCTTCCCCCATCCGGATCGCCGCCGTACTGTCCGCCGAACACCGCGGCCGACTGATGTCCTACGCACGTGAGGTCAATTTCCCCGAGGGCGCCCGGATCTTCGACGAGGGCGCCCGGGCGGAGTCCTTCTGGATCGTGCGCTCCGGCACGGTGACCCTGGAGGTCCCGCTCCCCTCCGGCGGGCACCGGGGCGCCGTGTCCGTCGAGAGCCTCGGGCCCGGCGAGCTCGTCGGCTGGTCCTGGCTGTTCCCGCCGTACACCTGGCAGCTGAGCGCCGAGGCCATGACCCCGGTACGGGCCTACGAGTTCGACGGGGCGGCCGTGCGGATGCTGATGGACGCCGACCCCGCCTTCGGCTCGGCCATCGGCCACTGGGTCGGGCGGATCCTCGCGGTCCGGCTCCAGCAGACCCGCACCCGCCTCCTCGACCTCTACGCCCCACGTCCCACCCCCACCCGCTGACTCCCGGACCTCTCCGGACGCCTTCGGACGCCCGGAGGCACTCCCCACCCGCCACACCGGCCCCACACCGGCCGCGCTGGGGGAAGGTGTTCGGCCGATTCCCGGAATCCCTCCTTCACAGGTCACGACCACGGAGGTCGCTGCGGACTGCACTCATGCGCTCACGAACCGTGACGAGAAATGGCGGTACGAACGGGCGTTCACACCCCGGATGGGCAAGACTCGCGTCCGCTATCCGAAACACCGACCCGAGGAGTGTTCGAAATGCGGTCCATCACCAGGAGCCTGGGACTGGCCTCCGGAGCAATGGCGCTCACCGCCCTCACCGCCCTGGCCGGTACCGGAGCCGCCGACGCGGCACCGGCCGGAACGCAGAGCCTGTACGCCCCCTCCGCGCTCGTGGTCAGCGTGACGGCCGGTCAGGACGCCGCCGGCGGGACCGTCCTGCGCGCGGTGACCCTCGTGTGCGCGCCGCGCCCGGGCGGGACGCACCCCTCGCCCGCCGCCGCCTGCGCCGAGCTGAAGGCGAACTCGGCCTCGCTGGACGCCCTCGCCGCCCCCCGCCCCGACGCCGCCTGTACCCGGGAGTGGAACCCGGTGACGGTCACCGCCGACGGGGTGTGGCAGGGCAAGCGGATGAGCTACACGTACACCTTCGGCAACCCCTGCGGGCTGCGCAGCAGCACCGGCGTGCTCTTCGGCATCTGAGCCCCGCGGGCCGACGGCCCCGCGGAGCGGCCGGGCGGCGCCGCCGACCGCCGCCCGGCCCCCGCGGCCCCGGCCCGTCAGCCCAGTTCGAGGCTGGTGACCCCGTACAGCCCGGACAGGTCCAGCTCGGGCGCCGGACCGGTGTACATGCGGGCGGTCTCGAACGCCGGGACCAGCCCCAGCCCCGCCGCCACGGCGGCCGCGGCCGGATTCACGTCGGGCACGTCCACCGCCACCTCCCCGCCGGGGGCGTGCCCGGCGAGCCGCCGCACCAGGGCGGCCGCCACCTGCGGTGTCGCCGCGTACAGGGGCCCGATCCGCGCGGCGGAGCTACAGGGGCGCACCACGCCGAGGCCCTCGATCCGCCCGTCGCGGAGCGCGGCGAGGGCGGTCCGGCCGGGCAGGGAGGTCCAGGCCGAGAGGAAGGCGTCGCGCGCCTCGGGGAAGAAGGCCCGGTCGTAGGCGGCGATCCGGGCGAAGGGCAGCGAGGCCGCGTCCACGATCTCCACCCCCGGGTCGCCCCCGGGCTCCGGGGTGCCCTGGTAGCGCATGTTCGTCCAGGCGGAACGGAAGCCGGACTTGCGGTAGTTGTCCTGCTGTTCGACCACCCCGTCCAGGCCGACGAGCCGTCCGCCCAGCCGTTCCATCCCGGCCCGCCACAGCCGGATGCCGTGGCCCCGGCCGCGCATGTCGGGGCGGGCGATGTAGAAGCCGATGAACCCGAAGCCGCGGCCGTAGCGCACGGCGGAGATGCAGGCGACCGGATCCCCGTCGAGCCGGCCGACGAGGAAGCCGTCCGGGTCGGCGACCGCGAAGGCGAAGCGGTCGCTGTCCCCCGGGTTCCAGCCTTCCGCGTCGGCCCAGGTGCGCAGCATCTCCATGTCGGCGGCGCTCGCGCCGGTGATCTCGAAACGTGTCATGCCGGGTGTTCTACCCCGGAATTCACCCCGCGCAGATCACGTCGTCCAGGGTGATCGGGCGGGAGTCCGTGCGGACGTACGCGGTGAAGGTGTCGGTGACCCCGGACGGCCAGGTGGTGGTGACGGTGGCCCAGCCGACGAAGGCGGACGGGGCGGCGGTGGCCGGGCCGACGGTGACGGACTGCGGGGTGCCGGGGCGGCAGAGCAGGACGTCGGTCTCCGGGAAGTGCGCCTGTTTGTCCTTCAGCAGCTGTGAGACCCGGTTGACCCGGTCCTGTTCCGAGGGGCCGTGGCTGCCGTAGAAGCCCCGCAGGAAGCGGGTGATCTCCTCCGTGGTGTGCCTATGGAGCCGGCGGGGCTGCGGATCGGCGAGGGCGGCCGCCGGTGCCGACGACGCGACCAGGGTGATCAGGGCGGACACGGCGGCGAGCAGCAGGGCGCCGGAGCGGTGTGGGGTGAGCGTCATGTCCGGTATGTAACCGGCGGCCCGCCCCGTCTGCCGGGGGCGCGGCCGGTTCTCACTCCGGTGGACGTGGAGATTCACCGCAGAAACGCCCCTCCGCTTGCGCCGACCGGCCCCGGATGCTCGCCCGCGCGGGCCGGCCGCCGGGGGCGGGCGGCCGCAAATCGTTCGCGGGCCGGGGCGGGCGCTGTCTAGGGTCGGCGCATGGGGAAGCAGCTTGTCGCAGTGTTCAGCGGGGCCGGGATGTCCACCGACTCCGGCATCCCGGACTACCGGGGGCCGCAGGGTCTGTGGCGGCGGGATCCGGAGGCCGAGAAGCTCGTGACGTACGAGTACTACATGGCCGATCCGGACGTCCGCCGCCGCTCCTGGCTCATGCGGGCCGAGATCGGGGCCCTCGGGGCCCGGCCCAACGCGGCGCACACGGCGGTGGCGGAACTGGAGCGCTCCGGCACCCCGGTGCGGGTGATCACGCAGAACGTGGACGGGCTGCACCAGCTCGCCGGGATGCCCGAGCGGAAGGTGTTCGAGCTGCACGGGACGGCCCGGTCGGTGGTGTGCACGGCCTGCCACGCCCGCTCGGCGATGGACGAGGCCCTGGCCCGGGTCGCCGCCGGGGAGCCCGATCCGGCCTGTGCGGTGTGCGGGGGGATCCTCAAGGCGGCGACCGTGATGTTCGGGGAGCGGCTGGATCCGGAGGTGCTGGCGCAGGCGGTGGCCGTGGCCAAGGGCTGCCAGGTGTTCATCGCCGTGGGGACGACCCTGCAGGTGCAGCCCGCGGCCTCCCTCGCCGGGATGGCGGCCGAGGCCGGGGCGCGGCTGATCATCGTCAACGCGGAGGAGACCCCGTACGACTCCCTGGCCGCCGAGGTGATCTGCGAACCGATCGGCACCGCCCTCCCGGCCCTCCTGGCCCGGTTCGCCTAGGCGCTGTCCTCCCCGTCGGCCGCGCGGCGCATGGCCGCCACGTCGAGCTTCTTCATCCGCATCATCGCGGTGGTGGCGCGGGCCGCCCGGCCCGGGTCCGGGTCGCTGATCAGGTCGATGGCGCCGGGCGGGATGACCTGCCAGGAGACCCCGAACCGGTCCTTGACCCAGCCGCAGGCCGACTCCTGGCCGCCGTCACCGGTCAGCGCGGCGTAGTAGTAGTCGGCCTCGGCTTCGTCGGAGCAGTGGATCTGGAAGGAGATGGCCTCGGTGAAGGGGAACTGGGGGCCGCCGTTGAGTCCGATGAACCGCTGGCCGTTGATCTCGAACTCGACGACCATCACCTCTCCGGCCGGGCCCGGGCCCGCTTCGGTGTAGCGGGCGGTGCGCAGGATCCGGCCGTCCTTGAAGACGGAGAGGTAGTAGGCGGCGGCGGCCTCCGCGTCGCCGTCGAACCACAGGCATGTGGTGAAGCCGTTACCGGTCATGGCAGCTGCCTCCAGGGGGTGCGTGAGGGAAGGCCGGCCGGCCTTCCCTCACATACGGACCGGCCCCGCGCCCGAAACTCATCGGTGGGCGCGGGGCCGGTCCGTACTTTCACCCGTCCGGGCTACCCGACTACTTCCCGAGCATCCGGTCGACGACCCGCTCGGCGGCGTGGCCGTCGTCGAGGTCGCAGAACTCGGCGCGGAACGCCTTCCGGGCGTCGGCGTACCGGGCGGCCACGGCGTCGGCGTCGCGGACGGCCTCGATCAGGGCGGCCGAATCCTTCAGCAGCGGGCCGGGGGCCTTCTCCTCCAGGTCGAAGTTGAAGCCGCGCAGGGTCGTGCGGTAGTGCTCCAGGTCGTACGTGAACAGCAGGATCGGCTTGTCGGTCAGCGCGAAGTCGAAGATCGCGGAGGAGTAGTCCGAGACGAGGACGTCGGCGACGAGCAGCAGGTCCGTGGTGTCGGGCCAGCGGGAGACGTCCACGACGAACCCGTCGCGCACCCCGTCGCGGAGCTGTTCGCGCACCAGGTGGTGGCCGCGGACGAGGAGGACGTGGTCCTCGGCGAGCTCGCGGCGGGCCGCGTCCAGGTCGATCCGCAGGTCGAGCTTGTAGCCGCCGCTCCAGTCCTCGCGGTTCTCGCGCCAGGTCGGCAGGTACAGGACGACCTTCTTGCCCTCCGGCAGGCCGAGCCGCCGGCGGACCTCGGCGATCCGCTCCGCGTCGGGACGGACCAGCGCGTCGGCGCGCGGGCTGCCGGACTCGACGACCTCGCCGTCGTAGCCGAGGGCCCGCTTGAGGACGGGGGTGGCGTACGAGCTCGGGGAGGCGAGCAGCGTCCACTGGGCGCTGTCGTGCGCCAGGCCCTCCAGCACCTCGGGGCTGGTGTAGTAGTCGTGCGTGAAGTCGTAGCCGATCTGCTTGAGCGGCGTGCCGTGCCAGGTCTGGACGACCGTCTGGCCCGGGCGGCGCCGGAAGTGCATCGGCACGCTGTCGTTGACCACGTAGAAGCGGGCGCGGGCCAGGACGTCCCAGGCCTCCAGGCTGTCGTACTGGACGGCGCGGGCGGTCGGGGGGACCTCGGCGCGGCCGTCGCGGACCAGCCAGACGTGGTCCAGCTTCTCGCCCCGGCGCAGGAGTTCCTCGTGGATGGCGCGGGGCGAGTCGCCCGCGCCGTTGCCGCCGAAGGTGTCGTAGACGACCAGGTCCTTGACCGGGAGCTGCTGCTGTGCCGGGTAGGTCTCGTCGCGGGCGACGCGCTGGGCGTAGCGGGAGCGGTCGTGCGGGCTCAGCAGCGGGTCGCTGACCAGGACCATGCGGTCGTGGTGGCGGGCCTCGACGCGCATGCGGCGGCCCAGGACGGTGACCGGGTGGGGACCCGCGGTCAGGGCGGTGGCGACGAGCTGGACGGGGGCGCCGCGGTCGACGCCGAGCAGGCCGGCGGTGGTGCCGCCCTGGCTCACCGGGCGCAGGGTGGGCCACCAGCGGCCGTGCGGGAGGCTGGTGCGGCCGGCGTACGGCTCGGGGAGCACGGGCTCGAAGGCGGCTTCGAAGCGGTCTCCGTCACGGGTGACGGGGTAGCTGAACTCGGTGCCGTGGTGGTCGTGCAGGACCAGCTCGTACGGCTCGTCGGCGCTGTCCGCGGGGGCGCGGAAGGTGCCGCGCAGGGTCAGCGTGCCGTTCTCGGCGGAGACGGTGTCGACGAGCGGCGGGGCGGGCTGGACGGACAGGAGGAGGTGGCCGCCCTTGGAGCGCTTGGCGAAGACGGCGAGCTCGCCGTCGCCGCCGGGGAGCGGTACGGCCAGGCCCGTGAAGCCGCCGCGTTCGTCGTGGACCAGCGGGTGGCGGGTGCCGTCGGGGCGGACCACGGCCAGGGTCCAGGCCTCGGGGGTCCATTCGCCGGGCGCCGGGGCGGCGGCGACGTCGCCGAGTCCGGCGAGGGGGACGACGGCGGTGAAGGGGATGCGGCCGCCGGACGGGGCGCTGCCCAGGGTGAGCGGGATGTCGAGGGCCGTGCCGGTGCCGGCGTGTTCGGCGCGCAGGGTGATGCCCTCGCCGGCGCCCGCGGCCAGCTCGCCGGAGAGTTCGAGGGCGTCGTCGCCGTGGGGGCGGACGTCCAGGACGCGGGCACGGACGATCTCGACCTGGACGGTGAGGGCGCCCGCGACGGTCGGCACGATGCGGACGTCGGGCGTGGCCCAGTAGGAGGGCGGGTTCGTGCCGCTGTCGTGCTCACCGCCGCGCAGGCGGGCCCGGTGCAGGCCGCCGGGGCCGGTGACGGCGATGGAGGTGGTCCACACGCCCTCGCGCCACTTGCCGCCGGACTGGAAGACGGTGGGTTCGACGACGGCGCTGAAGCCGGCCCAGTCCGCGTGCCGCAGGGCGAGGTGCGGGGAGTTCACGGTGGCCATCGGGGAGGCCACCGTGCGGGTGGGGACCACCGTGCGGCGGCGCTTGCCCTGCTCGCGGAAGACCAGCATCTTGCGGGAGCCCAGGCGGCTCTCGGCGCCCATGTGGCCGGGCAGGGCGTAGCCGCGCAGCAGCAGCTTGCCGTCGCTCCATGCGGCCTGCTCCAGCCGGCTGACGATGCGGCGCTCGCGCGGGCCGAGGGTCAGCAGCTTGGGCGGGACGGGCGCCTTGAGGAAGGGGTAGTCGGCCTGCGGGCGGGCCAGGCCCTTGACCGGCACGCTGTAGGAGAAGTCCCGCTGGTGGTGCAGGAGGGCGATGAACTCCTCGACGCGGCCCTCGCGGGCCAGGAACGCCTTGAGCCGGTCGGCGACGGTGAGGTCGCTCCAGGGGCCGGTGCCGATCTCGCGGACGAGGCCGCCGACCTCCTTGACGAAGGCGGCGCGGAAGTCGTCCCCGCCTTCGGCGACGTACTTGTAGATGAGCGGGAGTTCCTCGCTCAGCACGTTGTAGTCGTAGTCGCGCAGGTAGCGGGCGTACTTCTCGCCGGTCTTGCCGAGGAGGGCCTCGCGGACCAGGCGGACGGAGGTGACGCGGTCGATGACGGAGACCGGGTCGGTGGAGCGCTGGGTGATGGAGCGCTCGCCGGTCTCGCGGACCCGCCAGTGGTAGACGACGTCGCTGATCACGTCGACGCTCTTGGCGAAGTAGTGCGCGGGGATGCTGACGGGGGCGTCCTCGTAGAGGATGCCCTCGGGGTACTGGAAGCCGTGCTCCTCCCAGAAGCCGCGCCGGTAGACCTTGTTCCAGGCGGTGCGGTCGGTGACCAGCGCCGGGAACTTGGAGATGTGGGTCTTGAGCCGGGTGTTCGCGAACGCGACGCGGTGGCCCCAGGACTGCTGCATGCCGACGGAGCGGAAGCGCTTGACGTTGCCCGCGGCGAAGTCGGAGCCGCTGGAGTCGAGGGCGTCGATCAGCTTCTGGTAGGCGTCCGACGGCAGGGTGTCGTCGCTGTCGACGAAGGCTATGTACTCGCTGTCCGGCGAGGCGTGGCGGAAGCCGACGTTCCGTGCGGCGCCGAGACCGGCGTTCTGCTGCAGGACCACCCGGAAGCGCTGGTCACGCTCAGCGAAGGCCGCGGCTATGGCCGCGCTGTTGTCCGTGGACCCGTCGTCGACGATGACGACTTCGAAGTCGTCGAAAGTCTGGGCTGCAAGGGATTCCAGGCACTCGTCGAGGTAGAGCTCGACGTTGTAGGAGGGCACGACGATGCTCAGGCGCGGGGGCATGGGTGGCGGGTTCTCCAGCGTTTTTATCTTTGTCGACCGGGTTGATGATCAGCCAATTACAGCATCTTACTCTGTAACAGGATGATAAAGCCGACCCATTTCGGACATATCGCTCGGTCCGCCGGGGCGGACGGCAAAGAATTCAGCCGCCCGCCACCGTGCCGTCGCGGCCCACCGCGGGCCGCCGCCGGAGCCGTCAGACCTCCAGGCTCTCCTCGATCTTCTTCAGCTGGTGCCGGGCCATGGCCAGATTGGCCCTGCTCCGGTCGAGGGCGAGGTAGAGGAAGAAGCCCTCGCTGTTGCGGCCCTTCATCAGCCTGATCAGGTGGTACTGACTGCCGAGAGTGATCAGGATGTCCTCGATCTCGTCCTTCAGACCCAGCATCTCCATCGTGCGGACCTTGGCCCGCACCACGTCGGTGTTGCCGGCCGCGGCCACCGTGAGGTCCAGGTCCTTGCCGCCGCCGACGTGGCCGAGGGCCATGCCGCTGCCGTAGTCGACGAGGGCCGCGCCGATCGCGCCCTCGATGCTGGTGGTGGCTTCCTTGAGGGCGGTTTCCACGTTGACCATGGGGGTTTCCTTTGCAGTCGTTTGCTTTTTGGCTGGTTCTGGACTGTCGGCCGGGAGCGGTCAGGAACGGTCCGGCGCCGGCGCCTCGGGGCCGGACCTGCGGCCCAGGCTGTGCTCTATGAGCTCGGTTATCCGGACGCTGGAGCGGCGCGCCTCCAGGTGGAGGCGGCCGACGTTGACGCGCGGCTCGGCGATCAGCGTGAGCACGGCCGCCTCGCCCGCGGCGTACGTGGCGACGTAGCCGTGCTCGCCGCGGACGAGCAGCTCGCGGAAGCCGCCCTGGCCGGTGCAGTCGCTCAACCGCTGGGCCACGCCGAGGGCGGCGGCGGTCAGCGCGGCGACGGACTCGGCCTCGGTCGCGGCGCTGTCCTGCGCCAGGACCAGCCCGTCGGCGCTCGCCGCGAGCGCCCCGCTGAGCTGGGGCACCCGGGCCCGCAGCCGGCGGAGCTCGGCGAGAACCTCGGCTTCGGCCTCGGCGGGCAGCATCAGCGTGTTCATGTCGGCCTTCCTCCCTTCGGGCGGCCTCCGCTCGGAACGGTCGGCTCGCAGAACCGGTCGGAGCGGGAGCCTCACAGGCTTGCCTCCAGTGCGTCGCGTAACCGGCGGAGCAGCGCCACGTCCGGGGGTTGGGCCTGGGTCATCCAGTCGGGCAGGGGTGCGGCCGGCGCCGGGGCCGGCCGGACGTGCGGCGTCTCGACGAGCCCGGCGGCCGCGAGTCTTCGTACGTCGAGCAGGGTGTGGAAGGCGGGCCGGCCCAGGACCCACGCCAGGTCGGCGGGGGTCCGTACGCCGTCCGCCTGGGCGAGCAGGGCCCGCTGCCGGGCGGTGACGATCTGCCCGGGCGCGGCCGGGCGGGGCACGACCGGGGCGGTGTCGAGCCGCGGGTAGGGCCACACGGCGTCGAGCAGCTCGCGGCGCCTGCGGGTCTCGCGCTCCACGGCGGCGGCCGGGACGGAGCGCATGGAGCCGATCCAGTGGGTGGCGCCGCGGCGGAAGCGGGACGGGCCGCTGCCCGGGGAGAGGGCGAAGAAGGCGGCGTCGAATATCGCGGCCAGGTGGCAGATCTCCAGCTCGCCGCCGGCCAGGCCCCCGCTGTCCACGAGGAACCGGGCGACCTGCCGGGTGGCCCCGGCTTCGCTGAGGGCCTCGTTCCAGCGCTCGGGGGCCAGCCCCCCGCCGGTGGTCAGCAGCACGTCCAGCCCCGGGGTGGAGGGGCTCTCGGCGTGCACGATGCGGCCGTCCTCCAGGAAGAGCGTGCCGCGGTCGCGCAGCAGGGCGCCGGTGGCGCGCTCGGCGGCGAGCCGGGTCAGCAGCGGGGAGACGGCGGCGAGGCCCTGTGCGGGAGCGGTGGTCACCGGAGCACCAGCCCTTCGGCGAGGGCGCGGAGTCTGAGCCGGGCGAGAGCGAGGTTGCCCTCGGCGCGGTCGAGCCAGAGGTGGAGGAAGACGCTGCTGTCGAAGCTGGTCTCCACGAAGCGGAGCACGTGGTAGCCGGTCCGGGTGGTGACGATCAGGTCCTCGACGGGCGGGCCCGCCGGCCCCCCGCCGCCGGCCGGCGGCGGCGCGGGGGCGGGCTGGGCGAAGGACTCGTACTCGGCGGCCGCCCGGGCCAGCTCGGCGGTCTCGGCGGCGGTGGTCTCGTGGTCGCCCACCGGGGACTCACCGACGGTCCCGAGGGCCAGTCCGCTGCTCCAGTCGACCAGCGCGGCCCCCCGCGCGCCCGGCAGGGCCATGGCTTCGAGCAGGCATTCGTCGATCCCGGGCACGCGGGCTCCCCTCCCGGCCGAACGCGCTGGGCACACGTTCGTCGTACGGCGTGACAGGAGGGAACTTACTCAAGTTCCACACTGCGGAAGGGGGTTCTGGCATTTTCCGCGGGAACATGCGCGGTCCTGCACGGCAGCTTGGCCGGAACCCGTTTGTTTTTGATCAAGACTGTCCCGGCCCCGGCGGGAGCAGGCGCTCGACCATCACCCCGAGGAGGGGCTCCACCGGGTGGGCGTCGAGCAGGGCGGGGACGGTGAGGTCGTCCACGATCAGGCCCTGCATGGCGAAGTAGAGCAGTTCCACGCCCTGCCGGTCCCCGGGCAGGCCCGCCTCCAGGTGCCCGGCGATGTTCGCCTCCAGCTCCTCGGCGAGGAACGCGGAGAGCTCCTCGCGCAGTTCCGGCCTGCGGGTGGCCTCCAGGCGCAGCTCCAGGACGGCCGTGTGCACGCTGGGCTCGCGCCGCAGCCGGCCGAGGAGCCGGCGCAGCAGTTCCAGGGTGTCCGGCGAGCCGGCCAGGTCCTCGGGGGGCGGGGCGAGGCGCTCGCGGGTGCGGCGCAGGATCTGCGAGAGCAGCTGGCCGCGGTGGGCGAAGTAGTTGGAGGCGGTGCCCGTCGGTACGCCCGCCTCCTTGTCCACGGCCCGCAGGGTCAGGCCCCGGGAGCCCTCGCGGGCCAGGACCTCGATGGCTGCGTCGAGCAGCGCGGCCCGGCGTTCCGGATTCTGGCGCATGGGCGGTCCCCCTGGGGTCTGGCGGAGCGGCTGGGCGTGAGCACTGCAGCCGCAGTGCTCCGAACACGCTAGCGGACCGGGCCGCTCCGGGCCCTCCCCACCGCCCCCTCACCCGTGTCACCCTTGCCCGTCATGGAGCGGATCGTCGAGGAGATACGCGAGGACCTGGACCGCCGCATCGCCCTCGCGGCGGACCGGCTCACCGACCGGACGCTGGCCCGGGAACCCGCCTGGGCCGTCCCGCTGGGCCGGGCCGGGGTCCGGGAGCGGATCCGGCTCGTCCTGCGCCGGATCCTCGACGGCCTGGTCGGCGCCTGCCGGGGGGAGCCGGTCGACGTGGCGGACGCCCGGGCCGCCGGCGCCGAACGGGCCGGACGGGGGCTCCCGTTGGACCCCCTGCGGCGCACCTACCGCGAGGGCGCGCGGCTGGTGTGGCAGTGCCTGACCGAGGCGGTGGCGGTACACGACCGCTCTGCGCTCGCCCGGCTGCCGGCCGGGCCCGACGCGCTGTGGGACGTGGTGGACCGGCTGACGGACGCCGCGTCGGAGGCGTACCACCGGGCGGGGGCCGAGCGGGAGGACGGGGAACGGGAGCGGCGGGCGGCCCTGCTGGACGCGCTGCTCGACGGTCCCGGCGCCGCCGGGGCGGATCCGGAGCCGGCGCTCGCGGCGGCCGTCCGGCTGGGACTCCCCGAACGGGGCCGCTTCGCGGTGGTGGCCCTGGCCCCGCCCCGCCCGGGGACCGCCGGCCCGGGCGGGCCGGGTGGTGCGGCGGACGGCGCGGCCGGAGTGGCCGACGCGCCGCGGGTGCTGTGGCGGGTCCGGGCCGACGGGGAGACCGGGGTCGCCGAGCTGGGCCACCACCCGTTGGAGTCCCTGCGCGTCCTGCTCGCCCCGCTCCCCGTGCGCGCCGGGATCAGCCCGGTGGTCGCGTCCCCGGCCGAGCTCGCAGGGGCCCGCCGGCTGGCGGCGCTCGCGCTGCGGGTGGCGCCGACCGCCCCGGCCGGGTCCGGCGCCGCCCTCCTGGACGAGCGGCTCCCGGCGGCGCTGGTGGCGGCGGACCCGGAACTCGCCGCCCGGCTGCGGGAGGTGGTGCTGGGGCCGGTGCTGGCGCTGCCCGGACAGGAGGCGCGGGTGCTGCTGACGACCCTGGGCACCTGGCTGGCCTGCCAGGGCTCGACCACGTACGCCGCCCAGCGGCTCTACTGCCACCGCAACACCGTCTCCAACCGGCTGCGGCGCCTGGAGCAGCTCACCGGCCGGACCCTGTCGGACCCGGCGCACGTGGTGGAACTCGCCCTGGCCCACGCGGCGCTGGCCCACGCCCCGGCGGCCCCGCGCGCTAAGGCCGGGCCGCCTCCGGCGGACCCGGCTGCGGGTGGTGGCGGGCCGACTCCAGGAGGTACGGCACGTCGATCACCGCGATCCCCGGGGTGAACAGCAGCCTCGCCTTGAGCCGCAGCGCGTTCTGGTTGTGCAGGGGCTGCTCCCACCAGTGGCCGACGACGTACTCGGGGATGACCACCGAGAGCATGTCGGTGCCCTCGGCGGCGGCCTCCTCCTCCAGGTAGGCCACCACGGGTCCGACCACCTCCCGGTACGGCGAGTGCAGCACCTTCAGCGGCATGCCGGGGTCGATCTCCGCCCAGGCCTGGCGCAGCCGCTGCGCCTCCTGCTCGTCGGCGGCCACGGACAGCGCGCCGAGGGTGTCGGGCCGCAGCCCCTGGGCGTAGCCGAGGGCCTTGAGGGTCGGCGCGTGGACGTTGGCGACGAGGACGACGACGTGGTGGCGGGCCGGTCTGCGCGGCCGCTCGCCGGGCGCCACGGCCACCTGCCCGGCGACCTGGTCGTAGTGCCGGCGGACCCCCTTCATGCCGAGGAACAGGGCGGGCATGGCGATGACGACCAGCCAGGCGCCGTGCGTGAACTTGGTGATCAGGACGATGACCAGGACCACGGCGGTCATGAGCGCCCCGACGGCGTTGATGGCGAGCCGGCGGTGGATGTGGACCCGCCCGCCGCGCGGGGTGGCCGGGTCGGCGAGCGCGCGCCGCCAGTGCCGGACCATGCCTGCCTGGGAGAGGGTGAAGGAGACGAAGACGCCGATGATGTAGAGCTGGATGAGGCGGGTCAGCTGGGCGTCGAAGGCGACGATGAGGGCGATGGCGGCGAGCGCGAGCAGGACGACGCCGTTGGAGTAGACGAGCCGGTCGCCCCGGTTGTAGAGCTGGCGGGGCGCGTAGTGGTCCTTGGCGAGGATCGAGGCCAGCATCGGGAAGCCGTTGAAGGCGGTGTTGGCGGCGAGGACCAGGACGCCCGCGGTGGCGGCCTGGAGCAGGTAGAAGAGGAAGTCCAGGTCCCCGAAGGTGGCCCGGCCGATCTGGGCGAGGGCGGTGGACATCGGGGTGCCCGGGGGCAGGCCCAGTTCGGTGGGGTCGGCGGCGACGTGCACCCGGTAGGCCATGGCGAGGGCGGTGATGCCGGCGAACATGGTCACGGAGAGCACGCCCATCGCGGCCAGGGTGGTCGCCGCGTTCTTCGCCTTCGGCTTCCGGAAGGCGGGCACGCCGTTGCTGATGGCCTCGACGCCGGTGAGGGCGGTGCAGCCGGAGGCGAAGGCGCGCAGGGCCAGGAAGACGACGGCGATGCCGGTGTAGGTGCCGGCGGCGTCGATCGGCAGGTGGGCGGACTCGGCCCGGATGGTCGCACCGGTGCCGAGGCGGACGGCGGCGACGGCGAACATCACGTAGATGATGAGCACGAACCCGTACGTGGGGACGGCGAAGACGCGCCCCGACTCCCGTACCCCGCGCAGGTTCATCAGCGTCAGGAGCACCACGAAGGCGACCGACATCGCGACCTGGTGGTCGCTGAGGGAGGGGATCGCCGAGGTGATCGCCGCGACGCCGGAGACCACGGACACGGCGACGGTCATCACGTAGTCGACGAGCAGGGCGCTGGCGGCGGTGAGGGCCGCGGTGGGGCCGAGGTTCTCGGAGCTGACGACGTAGGCGCCCCCGCCGCCGGGGTAGGCGTGGCAGGTCTGCCGGTAGGAGGCGACGACGACCACCAGCAGGAAGACGATGGCGGCGGCCGCGTACCACGCGAGGTGGAGCAGCGCGACTCCGCCGAGGGCGAGGATCAGCAGGATCTCCTCGGTGGCGTAGGCCACGGAGGAGAGCGGGTCACTGCAGAAGATGGGCAGGGCGAGCCGCTTGGGCAGCAGGGTCTCGCCCAGGCGCGCGGTGTCGAGGGGCTCACCGACCAGCAACCGTTTCGCATTGATTCGCCTCATTCCGCGATGGATATCCATCTCGTACGGATTTCAGACGTTCAGGGGTGGCACTCCGCCGGGTCGGCGTCCCCCGTACGGCCCAGTGGCGATCTTGAACGGGCGCTGCGATGGTGATCCGGTCGGCCGCCGCGCGGCCATCCGCGCGGGGCGGCCGGCCCCTACGGAAGGAGACGGCCGTGGTGACCTCCGTCGACCTGGCCTACGACTACCCGGTGCTCGGTGCGTTCTGGACCGTGATGTGGATCTTCCTCTGGGTGATGTGGCTGATCCTGCTGTTCCGGGTCGTGGTGGACGTCTTCCGCGACCACGCGATGAGCGGCTGGGTCAAGGCCGCCTGGCTGATCTTCCTGTTCCTGATCCCGTTCCTGGGCGTCCTCGTCTACGTGATCGTCCGCGGCCGGGACATGGGCAAGCGGGAGATCAAGCACGTGCAGGAGCAGCAGGAGGCCTTCAACGCCTACATCCGGGAGACCGCCGCCTCGCCCTCCCCCGCCAAGGCCACGGCGGACGACCTGGTGAAGCTCTCCGACCTGCGGGCCAAGGGCGAGCTGAGCGAGGAGGAGTTCCGCCAGGCCAAGGAGAAGCTCCTGGCCTGACCCCGTCCGCGGGCGGCCGTCACATCCTGGCGGCCGCGCTGCGGATGGCCTCGCGGATGCGGAAGTAGGTCCCGCAGCGGCAGATGTTGGCGATGGCGTCGATGTCCTCGTCCGTGGGCTCGCTCGTCCGCTTCAGCAGGGCCACGGCGGCCATGATCTGCCCCGGCTGGCAGTAGCCGCACTGGGCGACGTCCTGTTCGAGCCAGGCCTCCTGGACCGGGTGGAGCCGGTCGCCGTCCGCGAGCCCCTCGATGGTGGTGACGCGCTTGCCCGCGCAGGCGGAGACCGGCACCACGCAGGGGCGGACGTCCACCCCGTCGAGGTGGCTGGTGCAGGCCTTGCAGACGTCCACCCCGCAGCCGTACTTGGGGCCGGTGATGCCGAGCAGGTCGCGGAGCACCCACAGCAGCGGGAGGTCGTCGGGCGCGTCGACGGTGACGCTCCGGCCGTTGACGGTGAAGGTGTGCGAGGGCACGGCGGCGTACTCCAGGGGTCAGCGCGGGTAGGGGGTGAAGTCGACGTCGAAGTCGAGGGGGAAGCTGCGCGGCTTGGAACCGGTGGCCCGGGCCCAGGCGTTGGCGATGGCCCCCACGGCGGCGGGCAGACCGAGTTCGCCCGCGCCGCCCGGCTCGGTGCCGGTGGCCGGGAGCACGAAGACGCGTACGTCCTGCGGGGTGTCGCGCTGCCTGGCCCAGTGGAACTGGCTGTAACTGCCCTCCAGCGGGAGCCCCTTGTCCAGGTGCAGGCCGGCGCGCAGGGTGGTGGAGATGGCGTCGGTGAGGCCGCCGATCATCTGGGCCTCCAGTCCGCGGGGGTTGACGGGCAGGCCCACGTCGACGGCGATGACCGCCCGGGTGACGCGGACGTGCTCGCGGTCGCGGGCGTCGATCTCCACCAGGCAGGCGGTGCGCGACTTGTACTCCTCGTGGAAGGCGATGCCCTGCGCGCAGCCGGCGGGGAGGGCGCGGCCCCACTGTCCCTCGGTGGCCGCCTTGTCGAGCACGGCGCGCTGGGCGTCGGTCTTCAGGAATGTGCGCCGGAAGCGGTAGGGGTCCTTGCCGGTGGCGGCGGCCAGTTCGTCGACCATGATCTCCTCGGCGCCCCGGGTGTTGGCCGAGTAGACCGAGCGCCAGGAGCCGGTGGGTATGCCGGTCGGCACCTCGGTCAGCGCCTGGGTGGTGAGCCCGAAGTGGTACGGGGACTTCACGGTGGTGAGGAACAGGGTCTGGGCGAGGGTGGCGTTGCCGATGCCGGAGGGCAGGCTCGCGGCGGTGGCGGTGATGATCTCGCCGAGCCCGTGCCGGAAGTCGGTCTCGGCGGCGGCGACGCGGTGCTCGAAGCTGAGCACCTCGCCGAGCAGGTGGGTGGCGCGGATCCTGTGGTGGGTGGCGGGGCGCATCCGGCCGTGCCGGGTGTCGTCCACGCGGGTCCACATCAGCTTCACCGGGCGGCGGCAGGCCTTGGAGACGCGGGCGGCCTCCAGGGCGGCGTCGAAGAACAGGCGCCGGCCGAAGGAGCCGCCCGCCTGGACCACGTGCACCTTCACCTTGTCCAGCGGCAGTCCGAGGTCGGCGGCGATGGTCTCGCGGGCGACGATGGGGGACTTGAGGCCGGACCAGATCTCGGCGCGGTCGTCGCGGACGTCGGCGACGGCCGAGTTGGTCTCCATCGGGGCGTGGCTGACGAAGGCGAAGTCGAACTCGGCGTCCACGTACGGGGTGAGCAGCGGCGGCACCAGCAGGGGCGGGGTGGCGGCGCGGAGCTTGGCGCGGACCTGCTCGTCGGAGAGCTGGTCGGCGGGGCCGGGACCCCACTCGACCTGGAGGGCCGCCTTGGCGTCCAGGGCCTGGCCGAACGTTTCCGCGACCACGGCGACCCCGGTGGGGACCGTCACCACGTGCAGGACGCCCGGCATGGCCTGGACGGCCGCGCGGTTGGCCACGGAGCGGACGGTGCCGCCGAGGCTGGGCGGGCGGCGCACCACGCAGGGCTTGGCTCCCGGCACGTCGAGGTCGAGGGTGTAGCGCTGGGCGCCGGTGACCATGGCCCGGGCGTCGATGCGGCTGGTCCGGGTGCCGACCAAGGTGCGCCGGGCGGCCGGCTTGGGCGTGGCGCCGAGGACCACGAGGCCGGGGGCGGCGGCGGCCGCGGCGAGGCTGCCGTAGCCGGCGCTCCGCCCGTCGGCGGCCCGTACGGAGCCGCCCGCGGTGGTCAGTGCGGAGGCGGGGAGGTTCCAGCGGGCGGCGGCCGCGGCGACGAGGCGGGCCCGGGCGGTGGCGGCGCACTGGCGGACCGGCCCGTACAGGGAGCGGATGGAGTTGGAGGACCCGGTGAGCTGGTTGAACAGCAGCTCGGGGCGGGCGTCGTCCAGTTCCACCCGGACCCGGTCCAGCGGGGCGTCGAGCTCCTCCGCGACCAGCATCGCGACGGCGGTGGTCAGACCCTGGCCGACCTCCTCGCGGGGCAGCCGGAAGCGGATGGTGCCGTCCTCCTCGACGACGAGCGCCAGGAGGGCGGAGGTCGGGGCGCCGGCCAGGATGAACAGGTCCCCGAGGTCGACCAGGTCGGCCACCTCGGGCAGGCTCGGGATCACGGCGTGCGCGGGCTGCGGGGCCAGCGCGTCGGCGCCGGCGCGGGTGACGAGCGCCAGGGTCGGGGCCGCGACCAGGCAGGTCAGGAAGGACCGGCGGCTGTGGCCGCTCCCGTCCCGCCCCGTCGGCGTGCTGCTCTCCACTGCCATCTTGGTCCTGCCCCACCCTCCCCCGGCCCGCGCGCGAAGAAGCGGACCGCACCGGCTCGTTACCGACACGTAGGGTAGCGATCAAGCGGTGGGGTGGGAAGCGGAAGTGACGCACGGGGTCCTTCGTTCGAGTGGTGCCCCGGACGGGCCCCCGACCCCGCCTTCCGGCGGCCCCGCCGGGCCCCGGCCCTCGCACATCTCGCCCGTACGATCGAGGCGTGCCGCCCGGAAGGCCGATTTCCGGCCAGGGGCGGACGATGGAAGCAGAGCCGTACGCGTTGGCGACACAGGAGGAGGTGTACGGCGATGGCCCAGTTCATGGATGTCCACCACGGTATGAAGGGCATCACCGCGGACCAGCTGATGGAAGCCCACAAGGCGGACCTCGCCATCCAGTCGGACGAGAAGGTCACGTTCCAGCGCGCCTGGGCCGACCCCCAGTCCGGCGAGGTCTACTGCCTCTCCGAGGCCCCGTCGGCGGAGGCGGTCCAGAAGATCCACGAGCGGGCGGGGCACCCCGCCGACGAGATCCACGCGGTTCCGCTCAGCGTCTGACGGGACGGGGCACTTCGATACTGACCGGAAATGTTCGTACGGACGGGAGGCAAACGGGAGGCCTTCGGCATATGCCGTGAGCAAGAACGTTACGGATGTTGCCAAACGCCTTACAGGCTGTCTCGCGCT
Organism: Streptomyces sp. NPDC001594; assembly: GCF_042893675.1. Classification (NCBI taxonomy): domain Bacteria; kingdom Bacillati; phylum Actinomycetota; class Actinomycetes; order Kitasatosporales; family Streptomycetaceae; genus Streptomyces; species Streptomyces sp. NPDC001594. The sequence continues at coordinate 239,249 of NZ_JBIAVB010000012.1, forward strand.
GTGCCACAGTCGTAACCGGTCCTTCTTTCAGACCTGGCCGTGCCGCGCCTGTATCGCCGCGCCTGTATCGGAGTGCTCATGCCGTCCCACCTGTACGCGGACCGTTCCGCGCAGCCGCCCGAGCCGGGATCCGTGGACGCGCTGATCTCGCAGACCCGCCGGCTGCGCGGCGAAGTGGACGCCGTGCGCCGCGACACCGTCGTGGACGACGACGACGCCCAGGGCCGCTGGCAGCGCGCCCTGTGCGACCTCGCCGTGCACCACCTCGACGACCTCGGCCAGCACCTGGGCCAGCTCAAGGAAGGGCTGCCGCCCGCCCCCGAGCACGTCGAACTCCCCCCGGCGCGCCCGGAGCCCGCCTCCGAGGACCGCCAGACCCGCGTCGGCAGCGCCGAGTGGAACCTGCTGACGGACGAGGTCACCTGGTCCGAGGAGCTCTTCCAGATCTTCGGCCGCTCCCCCGAGGCGGGCCCGCTCCCCCTCGACGAGCTGGGCTCCACCCTGTTCTCCGAGGACCAGCCGCTGCTGACCGCGATGGTCACCGACTGCCTCGTCGACGGCAAGCCGATAGACGGCGAGTTCCGCATCGTCCGGGCCGACGGCCGCGTCCGGACGCTGCACATGAGGGGCGAGCCGGTACTCGACGCGGACGGCTGCACGGCCTCGATGTGGGCCGTGCTGCGCGACGTCAGCGAACTGCGCCGCAGCCAGCGGGCGGAGCGCGAGTCCCGTGACTCGCTGCAGCGCCAGCGGGAGATCGCGCAGACCGAGCACCGGCTGGCGGTCGAGCTGCAGGAAGCCGTGCTCCCCCCGTGGCGCGGCTCCCTGCGGTTCCCGCACGAACACGCCGGCACGATGGACGTGGCCGCGCACTACCTGCCCTCCGCGACCAGCACCCTGATCGGCGGCGACTGGTACGACGCCCTCGAACTCCCCGACGGCCGCTCCCTCCTGACGGTCGGCGACCTCACCGGCCACGGCGTGAGCGCCACCTCCGGCATGGCCATGATGCTCGGCGCCCTGCGCGGGATGGCCATGGCCGGCATCGAGCCGGGCCCGCTGATGGGCTGGCTCAACCAGCTGCTGGAGACCTCCGCGCAGCCGGCCCTCGGCTCGGCCGTCTGCTGCCGCTACGACCCCGACCGCCGGCTGCTCTCCTGGGCCCAGGCCGGGCATCCCGCACCGCTCCTGTTCCGGCGCGGCCGGGGGCGTGCGCTCCAGCCGCCCGAGGGGGTCCTGCTGGGCGCCACCTCGGGGGCCGTGTACGGGCAGGCCGAGGAAGTCCTCGAACTGGGCGACGTACTCGTGCTGTATACCGACGGACTGGCCCCGCACGGCTCCGAGTTCGGCCGGTCGGACCAGACGGAGCGGCTGCTGGCGCTCGCACCGCGGTTCTCCGCGGCGCGCTCGGCGCGCGACTGCGTCCGGATGGTCACGGAGGAGTTCGGGGAGAACGAGCGCGAGGACGACGCCTGCGTGCTGGTGGCCCGTATCGGCGGCTAGCGGGGCCCGCCTTCACCGCGTTCCGACAGCCCGGCCCGACGGTTTGATCCGACGGTCCGATCCGGGGGCCGCGCCCACGGCGCGGCCCCGTCCGCTTCCCCTTCCGCCACGGCCCGCGGCACCGCCCCCTAGACCTCCGCCTGCACACCGCGCGCGGCGGCGCTCGGGGACGGGTCGGGGAGGGCCTGCTCGATCTCCTCGCGCAGGTCCTCGATGCGCGCGCAGCCCGCGTACTGGCCGGTGAGCCGGTACATCTCGCGGAGCCGGTCCCACGTCCGGTGCGAGGAGGTCTCGTTCATCGAGACCAGGGCCAGGCGGGCATAGCGGTCGGCCTGCTCGGGATCGTCGGCGATGAAGCAGGCCGAGGCCATGGAGATGTAGTCGAAGATCTGCGAGCGCTGGTGGCCGTCGCCGCGCAGCCGCAGCGCCTCCCTGGCGTGCCTCGCCGCGACCGGCGCCGCCGAGGCGTCGTGGTCGGCGAGCGTGCGGTACGCCAGGGCCTGCATCCCGTGCAGGTCGGCTTCGTCGAAGTGCTGCATCCAGGACGGCGGCGGTACGTCGCCCTTGTCGGACACGAACAGGTCCTCGGCCTCGCCCAGGGTGCGGCGCATGGCCTGGCCCTTGCCCATGGCGGCCTGCGCCCAGGCCTCGATGGTGTGCAGCATGGCGCGGGTGCGCGGCAGGGTCTGGTCCCCGGAGCCGGCCTGGGCCAGCTTCATCAGGTCCAGGGCCTCGTTCGGCTTGCCCAGGTGGACCATCTGCCGGGCGGCCCGGGACAGCGCCTCGCCGGCGCGCGGGCGGTCGCCGCCCTCGCGCGCCGCGTGCGCGGCGATGACGAAGTACTTCTGCGCGGTCGGTTCGAGGCCGACGTCGTGCGACATCCAGCCCGCCAGCACCGCCAGGTTGGCCGCCACCCCCCACAGCCGGCGCTGGAGGTGGTCGGGGTGGTGGTAGGCGAGCATCCCGCCGACCTCGTTCAGCTGGCCCACGACGGCCTTGCGCTGGAGCCCGCCGCCTCTGGAGGCGTCCCAGGCCCGGAACACCTCGACCGAGCGCTCCAGGGCCTCGATCTCCTGCGAGCCGATGGGGGCGGCCTCGTAGCGGTCGTAGCCCGCCGGGTCGGCCTGGTAGGGGTCGCCGAAGCGCTGGGGGTCCTTGGCGGTGGCGGGATCGCCTTGCAGCCAGTCGTACATGGCGTTGCTGAGGGCTGAGCCGGCGGTGAGCGCGGCGCCCGCGCCCATCAGGCCGCGACGGTTGAGCATGAGGTCCATTCCCGTGAATTCGGTGAGGACCGCGGCTGTGCGTTCGGGCGCCCAGGGCACTCCGTCGGGGTTCTCCTTCGCCCCGTCCGGCTGCCGTTTCGCGGTGCGCCGCTGTCGTACGAACCCGAGGTCCTCGATGGTCACGACACGACCGAGCCGCTCGGTGAACAGTGCTGCCAGTACCGTGGGCACCGGCTCGCGGGGGGTCTCCCCCATGTCGATCCAGCGCCGCACCCGCGAGGTGTCGGTGGCCAGTTGGTGGTGGCCCATCGCGGCCGCCTGCCGGTTGACCATCCTCGCGAGTTCGCCCTTCGACCAGCCGGCCAGGCCGAACAGGTCGTTCAGACGGGTGTTTGGACCCTTGCTCACGTCAAGCCCCCAGGTTCTCGGCTGAGTTGACAGTAACCCCCTGTCAGTTCCCCGTGGACTATTCGCCAGGGTTCGCCAGGGCCCGCCCCGTGGTTCGCCACCTGCCGCCGGGTGTCAGGTAGGAATGCGCCTCCCCGACCCGGTTCACCGGCGGAACTCCCCAGGGTGAAGCACGGGATCCGGCGGGGAGGGGTACGCAACTCGTCGGCGCACGAAGGGAACCGTAGAAGCCATGTACGCAGCAACGTCCTCCGTGTCCGCCCCGGTCCGTCCGCACCGCACCCTCCAGGCGGGGGGCGGCGGCATCTCCCTCGAACCCGGCCGTCAGCCCGTCCCGGCGCAGGGCGCCGTACGGGCGCGGCGGATGCCGGCGGCCGGATCGCAGCCGTTGAGCGGAAGAATCGACCTGTCCGGGCCGCAGGGTGCGCAGCTGCGCACCGCGCTCGCGTCGGTCCAGCGGATCTGTCCGGAGTTCGCCCCGGTCCAGGTGCTGCGGCGCAGCGGCCGGTCGGTCCTGCTGGTGGGGACGACAGGCCGGATGACCGCGGTGGCGAAGGTTTTACTGGACCACTCGCCCGAGTGGCGCGAGCGGTACCGGCACGAAATAGCGACGTACCGGACCTTCGTCCGGCACCGCCCGCCGGTCCGTGTGCCCCGGCTGATCGCCGCCGACCCGGAGAACTGCGTCCTGGTCGTCGAGCGGATGGCCGGCCGGGTCGCCGCCCTCCAGCGGCATCCCGTGGAGGCACCTCCGAGGACCGACGTACGGGCGGCGCTGGGCGCGGTGTGCCGGGTCAACCAGTGGCGTCCGCCGGCCGATCTGTTCGGGCACCCCGTGGACTACGCGCGGAGGATCTCCCGGGACCACGACCTGGGGCTGCTGACCGACCGGGACTACGGCGACCTGCAGAAGCTGCTCCACGGGCTGCGGATGGCGGGCGTCCCCTGGCAGTTCAACCACGGTGACGCGCTGCTGTCGAACCTGCTGCTGTCCCCGGCCGGTCCGGTGATGCTGGACTGGGAGCACGCGGGCTGGTACCTGCCGGGCTACGACCTGGCGACGCTGTGGGCGGTGCTGGGTGACGCCCCGGCGGCCCGCAGCCAGATCAGCCGGCTGGCGCAGTCGGCCGGGCCGGCCGCCCGGGACGCCTTCCTGGTCAACCTGATGCTGGTGCTGACCAGGGAGATCCGGATGTGCGAGACGGCCGTGCAGCGCTCGATGCTGGCGGCGCCCGCGACCCAGCCGCTGCCCGCGGGGGCCGTCTCCTCGGGGGAGGAGCAGCGCCTGCTGCTGCGCCGCCTCCACGACGACGCGGGCATGGCCCGCAGAGCGGTCCGGGCGGCGGTCGGCACCCGCTGATCCCGCCTCCTCCCCCGCGCTCCGAAAATCCCGTGGTCCCCCCACCTGGTGGGGGGACCACGGGATTTCGGCCGTTCGGGGCGATCGCCCCGGCGCGCGTGCCTTGACATCACATGATCCCCCGAACACCTTTTCTGACTCAGCACCAGGAGACCGGACCCGCCCCTTCCCACACCACTGGAGCCCGCCCATGACCGAGGCCGTGTCCACGTCCGCGAGCGCCGACCCGGCGCGCCCCGCCCTCCCCTCCCGCCGGACGGTGCTCGCCGGGGCGGGGGCCGGGGTGTTCGCCTCCGCCGTGCTGCCGGGGGCCGCCGCACGGGCCGACGGGGCCCCGCTCGGGGAGTACGACGTCGTGGTGGTGGGGTCGGGGGCGGCCGGGATGACCGCCGCGCTCACCGCCGCCGGGCGCGGGCTGAGCGTGCTGGTGGTGGAGAAGGCCCCGACCTTCGGCGGTTCGGCGGCGCGCTCCGGGGCCGGGATCTGGCTGCCGAACAACTCGGTGATCCTGGGCGCGGGGGTGCCGGACACCCCGGAGAAGGCGGCGCGGTACCTGTCGGCGGTGGTGGGGCCGGACGTGCCGGCCGACCGGCAGCGGGCCTTCCTGGACAACGGCCCCCGGATGCTGGACTTCGTCATGGCCGCCAGCCCGCTGCGGTTCCGCTTCATGGACGGCTACAGCGACTACTACCCGAACCTGCCGGGCGGCCTGCCGAACGGCCGCTCCATCGAGCCGGACCAGATCGACGGCAACGTCCTGGGCGCCGAGCTGGCGCACCTGAATCCGGCGTACATGCCGGTGCCGGCCGGGATGGTGGTGTTCAGCCAGGACTACAAGTGGCTGAACCTGGCCGCGGTGACCGCGAAGGGCCTGGCGGTGTCCACGGAGTGCCTGGCTCGTGGGACGAAGGCGGCGCTGCTGGGCCAGCGGCCGCTGACGATGGGGCAGGCGCTGGCCACGGGGCTGCGGGCCGGACTGATGCGGGCCGGGGTGCCGGTGTGGCTGAACAGCCCGCTGGTGGACCTGGTCCAGGAGGGCGGGGCGGTCACCGGGGTGGTGGTGGAGAAGGAGGGCGTGCGGGGTGTGGTCCGGGCCCGGCGGGGCGTGGTGGTCGGCTCGGGCGGCTTCGAGCACAACGCGGCGATGCGGGAGCGCTACCAGCAGCAGCCGATCGGCACCGGGTGGTCGGTGGGCGCGAAGGAGAACACCGGCGACGGCATCCTGGCGGGGCAGCGGGCGGGCGCGGCGCTGGCGCTGATGGAGGACGCCTGGTGGGGACCGTCGATCCCGCTGCCCGGGGAGCCGTACTTCTGCCTGGCGGAGCGGACCCTGCCGGGCGGTCTGATGGTCAACCGGGCAGGGACGCGGTTCGTGAACGAGGCCGCGCCCTACAGCGACGTGGTGCACGTGATGTACGAGAAGGACCGGGCCGCCATGGGCTCCCACATACCGGCCTGGCTGATCGTGGACCAGAACTACCGCAACCGGTACCTGTTCAAGGACGTCCTGCCGACGCTGCCCTTCCCGGACGCGTGGTTCGACGCGGGCGCCGCGAGGAAGGCGTGGACCTGGGACGCGCTGGCCGGGCAGATCGGGGTGCCGGCGGCGGCGCTGCGGGCGACGCTGAACCGCTTCAACGCCCAGGCGTGGAGCGGCTCCGACCCGGACTTCCACCGCGGGGACACGGCCTACGACCACTACTACACGGATCCGAACGTGACCCCGAACTCCTGCCTGGCGCCGGTCTGGGCCCCGCCGTTCTACGCGTTCCGGATCGTGCCGGGCGACCTGGGGACCAAGGGCGGCATCGTCACCGACGCCCGGGCCCGCGCCCTGCGGGCGGACGGGTCGGTGATCCGGGGCCTGTGGGCGGCGGGCAACGCGAGCGCGGCGGTGATGGGGCACAGCTACGCGGGGGCCGGGTCGACGATCGGGCCCGCGATGACCTTCGGCTACGTGGCGGCGAACGACATCGCGGACACCGCCTGAGGGCGCGGCGGCCCCGGAGGGTCAGCCCTGCTGGAAGAGCTCGGCGGGGAGCGGCTTCAGCAGCGCGTAGAGGTCGTCGGTGATGGGGCGGTCCCAGCTGGCGATCGTCACGAGGACGTTGTCGCTGCGGTCGAACTGGACGCAGGAGATCCGGCCCTCGGAGAGCTTGACCTTGCGGACGATGAGGAGGTTGTCGCCCTGCATGACGGGGCAGTCCTCGGTGCCGGTGACCTCGACCTCCTCGTCGTTCTCGAGGGCGTCGAGGAGCTGGGCCACCTCGAAGGGCACCTGCCCGTCGGCGAGGTCCCGGGCCGGGGACCCCTCGGGGAGGTTGCCGATGATCATCGCGGGGCCGCGGCCGCCGAAGAGGTCGTAGCGGAGGAAGACGCCCTGGCAGCTGCCGTCGGGGGCGGGCAGCAGCCCGGCCCCGAGGTTGCCCGGCCAGTCCCCCGGGTCCATGGCCAGGACGTCGAAGTCCGGGCCGGCGGGTGTGGCGGCGCGGTGGCGGCGGAGGAAGGACATGCGGCCCATGGTACGTGGCCGCGCGGGTTTTCCGGCCCCGGGGTGCTCCGGCCGCCGGGGCGGGGCCGAAGCGTCGCAAAACATCCCGGACCTGCGGGTATGGGGTGTCCATCCGCCATACTCCTTACTGCGCGGCCGGCTCCCGGCCTGCTCTTTTTCCTGCCGCCACGGGCCCTCCTGGCTGTATCTTGCTGTCGGTCCCCGCCACCCGTCCGCGATCGTTTTCGAATCGGCGACTACGATCCGCAGGTGGGGATCAGGTGGGGATCTCGACGGCCGGGGGGCCGACCGCCATCCCGGGCGCACAGGCGGCCTCGGACGTAGGGGAGCACGACGGATGACCGTTTCTGCTGGCGATCCGCCGCTCCCCCTCGCCGTGACGCTGGAACGGATACGCGTGCGCGCCGCGGAGAGGGGTCTGGACGTGGAGGCCCTCCTCGATCCGCGGAGCCTCTCGGAGCGGGCCGGCGTCCCCCTGGAGGTGACGGCGGCCCTGCTGCGCGGCGAGGAGGTTGCCGAGCCGGCGGCCGGGGGGACCGAGGAACGGGTCCGGCGGCGGGCGGCGTTCCTGTACGCGGTCTCCCGCGACACCGGCGGCCGCCCCTACCGGGTGGCGGACATCGCGGCCACGATCGGCGCCCCGCCCCGGTGGGTCGACGCCCTGGTGTCCGGGCGCAAGCCCCCGCACCTGCGCCACTGCAAGGCCTTCGCCGCCTTCTTCGGCCGTGAGCCCTCCTTCCTGACGGACCCCCCGGCCCAGGCCGTGAGCCGGGCCCTGCGGCCCACCCTCGAATCCCTCGACTACCGATCGGGCAACCTGATGGCAGACCTCGTGGACCAGTACGGCCTGGTCTCCGTCTCCACCCGCGGAAGACCCCTGACCCGTACGCAGGAGGCCCTGCTGCTGGGCATGATCACGGGGATGCTGTCCGCCGAGCGGCACGCGGGGGTGGGCCGGTGAACCTGTCCCGTTCGATGCGCAAGCTGTGCACCCTGCTGACCTCCTCGCTCGAACTGGAGTCGCCGGCGGATCCGCAGGCCCTCTTCCGCGCCCTGTGCGACGCCATGAGCCGCACGCGCGGCGGGCGGCCCATCGTCCTGCGCTTCGAGCGCTTCCCCACCGAGCTGACGACGTCGGGTCTCTGGCTGAACATGGAGAAGTACGACATCGTGGTCGTGGAGAAGTACACGACCCCGGACCACCAACTGGTCATCCTGGGGCACGAGCTGTGGCACATGAACGCGGGCCACTGCGGTGAGCACGGCCACGGCCGCCGGGCGGCCGACGCGGCCCGGTCCCTGCCGGACGCCTCCTCGCTGACGTACGCGAGCGTCGCCGCCCGCTCCCACTACGAGGACGCCCAGGAGATAGAGGCCGAGCGGTTCGGTCTGATGCTCGGCGACCGGTGCCGCCCGTGGCTGGCGCGTGACGAGTCCCCCGGTGCCGTGCGCCGGGACGGCGTGGCGGGCCGGATCGGCAGCGCCCTGGGCTACCGCGGGCCGATCGGCTGACGTTGACCTCGGACAAGTACTACATCCCGTACCTCATTCCGGCGGCGATCCTCACGCTGGCCCTGGCCATCCGGCTGCCGGTGATCATGAGGTTCTGGCGGATCGACCCGAACGTGCGCTCCCTGGGCGGCCTGCTCCTGCTGGGCTCGGCGGTCTTCTACTTCGGGCGGCCCAAGACCCTCGCCCTGCTCAACAGCTCGACGGGCGTCAGCAACTTCGCGGCGCCGCTGGTCTACTCGCTGCTGACGATGTTCTGCGCCTCCTGCCTGGTCATGGTCATCCACTGGCGCGGGGGCGATCCCCGGCGGGTGCGGCGGACCATCTGGACGATCTGGTCCGTGTACGCGTCCGTGGTCGCCGGTCTGTGGGTGACGTTCGCCTTCGCCGACGTGCCGGTGGAGCGGCTGCGGGACCTGGACACCTACTACGCCAACACCCCCTGGATGCGCGAGCACATCCTGCTGTACCTGGGGGCCCACACGGCCGCCTGCCTGGTCACCGCGACGGTCATCCGGAGCTGGCTGCGCGAGGTGGCGGGCTGGCTGCGGGCGGGTCTGGTGTTCCTGGTCGTCGGGTTCGTCCTGAACCTCGCCTACGACGCCGTGAAGCTGATCGCGGTGGTGGCCCGCTGGACCGGGCACGACCTGGACTGGCTGAGCACGTACGTGGCCCCGCCCATCGCGTCGGTGTGCGCCCTGTTCGTCGCGGTGGGCTTCATCCTGCCGCACGCCGGCCAGGCGGCGCAGGTGCTGTGGACGGACTACCGCCAGTACCGCTCCCTCGCCCCGTTCGTGCGGGAGCTGGAGGGGCTGGACACCGGCTCGCTGCGGCTGCCCCGGCGGACGCCGCTGAGCCGGCGCCTGGTCCAGCGCAGGACGCTGATCAGCGACGGGCTGCTGCGGCTGCAGCCGTACATGGACCCGGGGGTCCGGGGGCGGGCCCTCGCCGAGGCCCTGGCCCGCGACGAGGCGCCCGACCGGGCCGCGGCGACGGCCGACGCGGTGGCGGTGGCGGTGGCGGTGCGCAGCCTGCGCCGGGGCGTCCCGGCGGTGGCGGGGGCGGTGGCCGGGGCTGTGGCCGGTCCGGGGGCTGTGGCCGGGGCCGGCGCGGCGGGGCCGGGCGGTGTTGCGGCGCGGGGGGCGGACGGGGTCCCCGTGCCGGGGTCGGCCGGGGGGCCGGACCTGGTCGCGGTGGCCCGGGCCCTGCGCCGCTCCCCCGTCGTCGGCTCCTTCCGCGAGCGGTCCTGAGACGTCCTTCGGCGGTTGCAGGCCTGCTGCGGGCCGCTGCGGCCGGTTCAGGCCGGGGGGACGAGGGTGAACCAGTGGTCCAGCAGGGCCGGGTCGCCGGTGACCTCCAGCGCGCTGGCGGGGATGCGCTGCCAGAGGAACAGGGTGAGGTCGCCGGCCGTGCCCGCGGCCTCGACGGCGACCGGGCCCGTCCCGCCCGGCTCCACGCGCGGCACGTCCCCGGCGAACTCCACCGTCCAGGACTCCGGGCCGTCGGTGCGGCGGAAGCGGTAGTGCTCCCCGGCGCCCGCCGGGGCGGGCTTCCAGCCGCGCCGGGCCGGGACCATGACCTCGAAGGTCTGGGCCACCGCGTCGGCGGCGAAGGCCGGTTCGAAGGGCGCCGGGTCGCCGGTGACGGACTCCGCGTCCCAGCGGTGGACGGCCTGTTCGATGGTCTGCACGCGCATCCAGAAGCCGCTGGTCCGCTCGGCCGACCAGCTCCACACCGGGACGTCCGGGCCCAGTTCCTCCAGTACCTCGGCCAGTTGCCGGGCGGCGTCCGCCGACCAGTCGAGCAGTTCCCCGGGGACGGGCCCGCGGTACGGGGTGGCGTCGTGCCGCGGCCAGGCGGCGCGTACGGCCGGGTCCTCGGGGAGGTCGTAGAGGGCGGGGTCGGCGGGGTCGACGGGTTCGGTGTGGCGGCCGCGGAGGATGTGGGTGAGGTAGTGCTGGACGCTGCCGAGGTGTCCGGCGAGGTCGGCGAGCGACCAGCCGGGGCACGAGGGCACCGGCGGGCTGTCCCTGGCCCCGTCGGCCGCCCGTCGCAGGGCCTTGTCGTAGGCCGCGGCCTCGCTGCGGAACACACTGAGCCTGGTGGGGTGGTCCATACCGTCCACTGTGCCGGAGAACGCGTGTCGTGGGGGCTGCGTCGCGGTGGGGTCGGGGGCGGGGGTGGGGTTTGGGGCGGGGCGCAGCGGACAGCCGCCTGGTGAGGCACCCCGACGTGCCGGTCAACGGCCGGCCCCGGCTGAGCGCGGGGGCCGTGCCCCGATCCGGAGGCGAAGGATGGACGTGAACCACGGGCACGAGGACCCCGGACGCGGCGGCGTGCCGCTCCCGGACGTGGGGGCGATGGTGGACGAGCACGGCCGGCCCCCCGGTGTGCCCTCCCGGACGGGAACGGGTGCGGGCGCGGCCGCCGACCCCGCGCGGGTCGACGCGGCGCGGCTGCCCGAGTCGCCGCCCGCCGCGGAGGCGGAGGTGAACGTGCTGGTGAGCCACTGCGACCGGGAGGGGGCCGAGGCCGTGCTGGGCGTTCTGGCGGAGGCGTTCCCCGGGATGACCCCGCCGTCCCCGGCCCCGGCGCGGGCCGCCGCCGGTCCCGGGGCGGACCCGAGCATCTGGGCGGTGACGGTGGACGTCCGCCGCCGGGTGCCGGACGCGGGCCTGCGGGCCCGGCCGGCATCGCCCGTGCGGGCGGAGCTGGACGGCGCCGCCGAGCCGGTCCGCCAGGTCCGCGCCGTGCTGGAGCGCGCCTTCTCCGGCGAACACCTGGGCACCGTCTCCGGGGAGCACGAGCTCCAGGTGGCCCTGCGGCTGACCGCCCGCGGCGACGGGCCCGGGCCCGCCTGAGACGGCCTAGGTGAGGTCGAAGCGGCCCGCCCTGGCTCCGAGGACGAACTTGCGCCATCCGTTCGGGGCGAAGACCAGTGACGGGTCGCCGGGGCGGTCGCTGTCGCGCATCGCGATGAAGCCCTCCACGAAGGCGACCTGGAGGTCGCCCGCGCCCCGGCTGCTCGGCTGCCAGTCGGCCCCGCTGAGATCGAGCTCGGGCCTGCCCCGGTCAGCGAGGGTCCGCGTGGTCGTGCTCTCGGCCATCTGCCTGCTCCTCCCGGTACGTCGTCGTCCGGGGGCCCACAGTAGCCATCGCGGCGGGCACCGCACAGACCACGCGGCCCTGCCGTTCCGCCCAGTCGCCCGGCCCCTCCGCCCCGCTCAGCCGCCCGGCTGCTCGGCGCCGACCAGCCACATGGCGAAGAACTGCGCGCCGCCGCCGTACGCGTGGCCCATCGCCCGGCGGGCGTCCGGCACCTGGTGTTCCCCGGCCAGGCCCCGGACCTGGAGCGCCGCCTCCGCGAAGCGGATCATGCCGGAGGCGCCGATCGGGTTGGTGGACAGCACGCCCCCGGAGGGGTTGACGGGGAGGTCGCCGTCGAGTTCGGTGACTCCGGCCTCCGTGAGCTTCCAGCCCTCGCCCTCCTGCGCGAAGCCCAGGTTCTCCAGCCACATCGGCTCGTACCAGGAGAAGGGGACGTACATCTCCACCGCGTCGATCTCCCGGCGCGGGTCGGTGATCCCGGCCTGCCGGTACACGTCGGCGGCGCAGTCCTTCCCGGCCTGCGGCGAGACGAAGTCCTTGCCCGCGAAGAGCGTCGGCTCGCTGCGCATCGCCCCGCCGTGCACCCAGGCGGGGGGCCGGGGCGAACGGGCCGCGCCCGCCCGGTCGGTGAGGACCATCGCACAGGCCCCGTCCGAGGACGGGCAGGTCTCGGAGTAGCGGATCGGGTCCCAGAGCATGGGCGAGGCCTGGACCTTCTCCAGGGTGATGTCGTGCTCGTGCAGGTGCGCGTACGGGTTCTTCAGGGCGTTGCGCCGGTCCTTGTAGGCGACGAGCGAGCCCACCGTGTCGGGCGCGCCGGTGCGCCGCATGTACGCGCGCACGTGCGGGGCGAAGAAGCCGCCGGCCCCGGCCAGCAGGGGCTGCTGGAAGGGGACGGGGAGGGACAGCCCCCACATGGCGTTCGACTCGGACTGCTTCTCGAAGGCCAGGGTCAGCACGGTGCGGTGGACGCGGGCGGCGACGAGGTTGGCGGCGACGAGCGCGGTGGATCCGCCGACCGAGCCGGCCGTGTGCACGCGCAGCATCGGTTTGCCGACGGCGCCGAGGGCGTCGGCGAGGTAGAGCTCCGGCATCATCACGCCCTCGAAGAAGTCGGGGGCCTTGCCGATGACGACGGCGTCGATGTCCGCCCAGGTCAGTTCCGCGTCGGCGAGGGCGCGGACCGCCGCCTCGCGGACCAGTCCGGCGAGGGAGACGTCGTGCCGGGCGGCGACGTGCTTGGTCTGTCCGACACCGACGACGGCCACCGGTTCCTTGCCGGACGCATCGGATCCGCTCATGCTCGGTCCCCTTCCAGGACGGCGACCAGGTTCTGCTGGAGGCAGGGGCCGGAGGTGGCGTGGGCGACGGCCCGGTCGGACTCCCCGCGGTGGATCCGGGCGGCGGCCTCGCCGATGCGGATCAGTCCGGCGGCCATGACGGGGTTCGCGGCGAGGGCGCCGCCGGAGGGGTTGACGGTCACGCCCTCGCCGAGGCCGAGCGCCTTGCGCAGGACGACCTCCTGGGAGGAGAAGGGCGCGTGCAGCTCGGCCGTGTCGACGGGGCCGTCGAAGAGGCCGGCGCGCTCGGCGGCGGTCCGGGTGGACGGGGAGTCGGTGAGGTCGCGCAGGCCGAGGCCGTGGGCCTCGATGCGGTGGTCGATGCCGGTGATCCAGGCGGGCCGCTCGCACAGCCGGCGGGCGGTGTCCCCGGCGGCCAGGATGACGGCGGCGGCGCCGTCGCCGATGGGCGGGCAGTCCCCGGTGCGCAGGGGCGCGACCTGGTAGCCGCCCTGCGGGACGGTCCCGCGGAGCTGGGCGTGCGGGTTGCCGGCGGCGGCGGCCCGGCTGCGGGCGCCGATGGCGGCGAGGGCGGGCTCGTCGGTCTCGCCCGCGTCGATGAGCGCCTGCGCCTGGAGGGCGGCCAGGGCGACCGAGTCGGGCCAGAGGGGGGCGAGGTAGTAGGGGTCGAGCTGGCGGGTGAGGACGTCGCGGACGGAGCCCGGGGAGGACTTCCCGTACGCGTAGACGAGCGCGGTGTCGGCCTCGCCGGTCTGGATCTTGACCCAGGCCTCGTAGAGGGCCCAGGCGCCGTCCATCTCCACGTGGGATTCGGAGATGGGGGGCCAAGCGCCGACGCCGTCGAGGGTCATGGTGAAGGAGAAGGCCCGGCCGGCGAGGTAGTCGCTGGAGCCGGAGCAGGTGAAGCCGATCTCGCCGGTCTTCAGGCCGGTGGCGGCCAGCACCTGGTGCAGGACCGGCATGACCATCTCGACTTCGCTGAGTTCGTCGGTGCGGCGCAGGTGGTCGCTCTGGGCGAAGGCGACGACGGCCACGTCGCGTGCGTGCCTGCTCGTCCTGGGCATCAGATGAGCTCCTTGTACGCGTCGTAGTCGGCGTCGGGCTCGCCGGTGGGGCGGTAGTGGTCGGGGTAGCGGCCGCCTTCGGTCCACACGGGTTCGACGCGCAGGCCCATGCGGACCTGGTCGTAGGGGATGCCGCCGATCCGGCCGTGGAGGGCGAGGCCGGCGCCGTCGAGGGCGATGTGGGCGTACACGTAGGGCACTTCGATGTCGAGGTTCTTCGCCTTGATGTTGACGATGCAGAAGGTGGTGACGGTGCCGGCCGGGCCGACCTCGACCCGGTCGGTGGTGGCGACCCCGCAGGTGGGGCAGGCGCCGCGCGGGGGGACGTACACCTTGTGGCAGGAGGGGCAGCGCTCGCCGACCGTGCGGCGCTCGGAGAGGGCGGCGATGTAGGCGGTCTGGGCGCGGCCGGGGCTGTAGGTGTAGTCCAGGCGGGCCTCGGCGACGATCCCGGTGACGGGTTCGCCGAACACGCCGTCGTGCGGGACGGCGCTGCGCTCGTCCACGCCGCCCTCGTCGCCCTCGTCGCCCTCGTACGGTTCGAAGCAGGCGATGTCGGTGATGGCCCCGGTGCGTTCGGCCGCCCAGCGCACGCGTACCCGCATGCCGGTGCGGACGGCGTCGGGGCCCGGGGCGTCGAGGGCGTGCAGCAGGGCGGTGTCGGCGCCGTCGAGGCGGACGAGTACCCAGGCGAAGGGGGTGGCGAGGGGCTGCTGGGGGCGCGGCTCGCCGTTCCAGGCCCAGGTGGTGACGGTGCCGGTGGGTGCGACCTCGACGAGCTCGCGGAGTTCGTCGGCGGTGACGGGGTCGTACTCGACGGGCGGCACCATCACCTTCCCGGCGGACGTCCGGACCCCGAGCACGACGCCTTCGCGCAGCCCGGTGAGGAAGGCGCTCTGGACGGGCCCGAGGGACCGGGTGAAGGGGAACTCGACGACGAGGGGCGCACGCAGCACCTCGGGCGGGGACGCGGCAGTCATGGGTGGTCTCCGATGCTCGAAAGGTACGAAACGGGGGACGCCGGGGGGGGCGCCGGGGGGCGCAGCCCCGCAGGGGTCCAGGGCGCAGCCCCGGGGAACGGGGGAAGGGCGGGTAGGGGACCGGCCCCGCAGGGACGCCGCTCCCCCGAGGGGCCCGTCAGGCCCGCCGGTACGCCGGCTCCCGCTTCTCCGCGAAGGCCCGCGCCCCCTCCTTCGCGTCGGCGGTGTCGAAGACGGGCCAGCCCCGGGCCAGTTCGGCCGCCAGCCCCTCCGTCTCCGTCATCTCGGCCGTCTCGTAGACGGAGGCCTTCACCGCCTCGACGGCCAACGGCCCGCACGCGTTGATCCGTTCGGCGATCTCCAGCGCCGCCTCCAGCGCCGTCCCCTCCGGGACCACCCGCCCCACGAGCCCGATCCGCTCCGCCTCCTCGGCCGAGTAGGGCCGCCCGGTGAGCAGCATCTCCAGGGCGTGCGTGCGCGGGATCTGCCGGGGCAGCCGTACCGTGGAGCCGCCGATCGGGAACAGCCCCCGCCTGACCTCGAACAGCCCGAAGGTCGCTCCGGCGCCGGCGACCCGGATGTCGGTCCCCTGGAGGATCTCCGTGCCGCCCGCCACGCAGTAGCCCTCGACCGCCGCGATCACCGGCTTGCGCGGCCGGTGGTGGCGCAGCATCGCCTTCCAGTGGAGGTCGGGGTCGGCCTTGAGCCGGTCGCGGTACTGGTCGCCCGCCATGCCCTTCCCGGCCAGCGCCTTGAGGTCCATTCCGGCGCAGAAGTCCCCGCCCGCGCCGGTGAGGACCACCGAGCGGATCCCGTCGTCCGCGTCCGCCTCCAGCCAGCCGTCGTACAGCCCAACGAGCAGCGGAAGCGAGAGGGCGTTCTTCGCCTCCGGCCTGTTCATCGTGAGCACCAGCGTGGCGCCCTGGCGGTCCACGGTGAGGTGTTCCGTCCCACCCATTGCCGTCCTCCCGTCTCGAGACCTAGAACAGGTTGCAGGAGGGCAGGGAGCAGTACAAGGGTTTTCTGACGCCCAGTCAGTTTTTTGGCACGCGCCCTTCCCAGTTGCGCCGGGCGCGGCTCTAATGACCGCCGAGCAGACCGGCCGCCCGGTCCGGGTCAGGAGGAGGAACGGTGGAGTACAACCTTGCCGACCTGTTCGAGTCGGTCGTGGACGTGGTGCCCGACCGCGAGGCGCTGGTGTACGTGGACCACCCGGGGACCGGCGCCGAGCGCCGCCTGACGTACGCCGAGCTGGACGCGGCCGCGAACCGCGTCGCGCACCACCTCGCGGACAGCGGCCTGACCCCCGGCGAGCACGTGGGGCTGCACCTCTACAACGGCGTCGAGTACCTCCAGACCGTGCTGGCCTGCCTCAAGGCCCGACTGGTCCCGGTGAACGTCAACTACCGGTACGTGGAG
The DNA here is from genome assembly GCF_042893675.1 of Streptomyces sp. NPDC001594. Lineage (NCBI taxonomy): Bacteria > Bacillati > Actinomycetota > Actinomycetes > Kitasatosporales > Streptomycetaceae > Streptomyces > Streptomyces sp. NPDC001594. The sequence goes on from NZ_JBIAVB010000012.1 coordinate 255,636, forward strand.
GAGGAGTTGGTCTACCTCTACAACGACGCCGACCTCGCCGCGCTCGTCTTCGAGGGCGAGTTCACCGAACGGGTCGCGGCCGCGCTCCCCCGGACCCCGCGGCTGCGCCACCTGGTCCGGGTGGGCGCCACGCCGCCCGGCGCGCCGGAGCCGGCGATCGCGCCGGTGGCGTACGGGGACGCCGAGGCGGCCGGGTCCCCGGAGCGGGGGTTCCCGCCGCGCAGCCCCGACGACCTGTTCATCATCTACACCGGCGGCACCACCGGCATGCCCAAGGGCGTGATGTGGCGGGCCGAGGACCTGTTCTTCGCCGGGCTGTTCGGCGGGGAGCCCTCGGGAGAGCCCGTCAAGCGGCCCGAGGAGCTGGCGGAGCGGGTCGCGGCGCGCGGCGCCGGCCTGACCTTCTTCCCCGCCCCGCCGCTGATGCACGGCACCTCCACCCTCACCTCGTTCATCGCCTTCAACTACGGCCAGCGGGTGGTGATCCACCGCAAGTACGCGCCGGAGGAGGTGCTGCGCACCATCGAGAAGGAGAAGGTGTCGAGCGTGTCGCTGGTGGGTGACGCGATGCTCCGGCCGCTGATCGACGCCCTGAACGGGCCGCTGAGGGGGACGGACCTGTCCTCCCTGTTCAGCGTCTCCTCGTCCGGGGCGATCATGTCGGAGTCGGTGCGCGCCGAGTTCCAGCGGCTGGTGCCGAACGTGGTGCTGCTGAACAACTTCGGCTCGTCGGAGTCGGGTTCGAACGGGCGGGCCACGGACGACTCCGGCCCGGAGAAGGGCTTCCGGCTCCAGGTCAACGACCGTACGCAGGTGGTGGACCCGGTGACGCACGAGCCGGTCGCGGTGGGCGTGCCGGGACGGCTCGCGCAGCGCGGGCACGTTCCGCTGGGCTACTACAACGACCCCGTGAAGACGGCGGAGACCTTCTTCCGGAAGGGCGCCGAGCGCTGGGTGCTGCTGGGCGACATGGCGACGGTCGACGAGGAGGGCATCGTCACCGTCCTCGGACGGGGCTCGCAGTGCATCAACACCGGGGGTGAGAAGGTGTACCCGGAGGAGGTCGAGCAGGCCCTGAAGTCCCATCCGGACGTGTACGACGCCCTGGTGGCGGGCGTCCCGGACCCGACCTGGGGCAATCACGTGGCGGCGGTGGTACAGGTACGCGCGGGGGCGCCGGAACCCACGCTGGAGGAGATCCAGCGGCACTGCCGGACGCGGCTGGCGGGGTACAAGGTCCCGCGCCAGTTGGTGGTCACCCCGGCGATCCAGCGCTCACCGAGCGGCAAGGCGGACTACCGCTGGGCGAAGGCGGTGGCCACGGAGGCGGACGCGGGCGCCTGAGCGGGCGGCGGGCCCACGGGCCCGCCCGCCGTCCGGTGCCGTCGCCCGCCCTCCAGCCACGCGCGGACCTCCTCCCGGAACTCCCGGTCCTCGCCCCTCGCGGCGAGCCACTCCACCTGCCACTCCAGAGCACGCAGGACCCCCGGGGGCGGGGGGATGCGGACCGGTCAGGTGCCCGTCGTCAGGAAGTGTTCGACCCGGCCCGCGAAGCGGGGGGCGTCGTCCAGCCAGGGGAAGTGCGCGGCGCCGGGCTGGACGTCGAGGACGCCGGCGGGGAAGATCTCCGCCAGTTGCGCCGCGAGGGCCGGCGGCGGGCTGCCGTCCAGTTCGCCCGCCAGGACCAGCACCTCCCCCGTGAAGCGCCCCAGGGCTGCGCGGGTCGCGGGCGGGTCGAAGGCCCCGTCGGCGGCGAAGGCCACCGAGGCCTTGTCGTTGCGCTCGGCTGCCCCGGCCGCGTGAAGGGCCCGGGCGGCGTCGTCCCAGCGCCCGTGGAAGAGGGGGGCGGCGAGGTCCCTGTCACCGTCGGCGCCCTCGCCCGCCAGCAGCCGCCGGAGGGCCTCGGCGGCCGAGTCGTACGGCTCGCCGGCGGGTCGCAGGCCGGCCGCGCCCAGGTGGTGTTCGGCGGTGATGGAGAGGCCGACCGCCCATGGGGTGGGGGTGACCAGGACGAGGCGCCCCACCCGGTCGGGGTGCGCGGCCGCGTACAGCATGGCGAGGTTGCCGGCCGCCGAGTGGCCGAGGAGGTCCAGGCGCTCCAGGCCCAGGTGGACGCGGAGCGCCTCGACGTCCGCCACCTGGTGGTCGACGCGGTACGTGGCCTCGTCCGCCGGTGTCGCGGAGTCGCCCGTGCCGCGCAGGTCGAGCCGGACGAGCCGGCGGCCGGCGGTCAGTCCGCCGAGGTCGCCGAGGTAGCGGGAGGCCCGCATGGCCCCGCCCGGCAGGCAGATCAGCGGCTCGCCGTCACCCTGGACGTGGTAGGCGAGTTCGGTCCCGTCGTACGTGGTGAATACATGCATGGACCCATCCCAACAGACGATCACTCGTTCGAGTCATTGATTTGCTGGTCGGGCTCGGGCAATCTACCGAATGAACGTTCGGTTGGGATGGTTGGTCCTCGGTGAGGTGACGGCAATGGCGGCGCACTCGGAACCCGGCAACGGCGAAGATCAAGGAGGATCCGGAGGCCCCGGAGGACTCGGGGGGCGGGCGGTGCGGCAGGACGCGGGCGGGCCGCGCGACGAGGCGGAGCGGCTCGGCCCCGACGAACTGGCCGCGCTCCAGCTCAAGCGGCTGCGGGCGACCCTGCACCGGGTCTACGACCGCGTGCCCTTCTACCGCGAGGCCTTCGACAAGGCGGGGGTGCATCCCGACGACTGCCGCTCCCTCGCCGATCTCGCCCTCTTCCCGCTCACCACCAAGGCCGACCTGCGCGGGCAGTATCCCTTCGGGATGTTCGCCGTCCCCCGCACCGACGTCCGCCGGCTGCACGCCTCCAGCGGGACCACCGGCCGGCCCACGGTGGTGGGCTACACCGACGGGGACCTCGCCGCCTGGGCGGATGTCGTCGCGCGGTCGCTGCGCGCGGCGGGCGCCCGGCCCGGCCAGATCGTGCACATCGCCTACGGGTACGGCCTGTTCACGGGCGGCCTCGGCGCCCACTACGGGGCGGAGCGGCTGGGCTGTACGGTCGTCCCCGCCTCCGGAGGCATGACGGACCGCCAGGTCAGACTGATCCAGGACCTCCGGCCGGAGGTCATCATGGTGACCCCCTCCTACATGCTCACCCTGCTGGACGAGATGGAGCGCCAGGGCATCGACCCGCGCTCGACCTCCCTGCGCACGGGGGTCTTCGGCGCGGAGCCCTGGACCGAGGAGATGCGCCGGGAGATCGAGGACCGGCTGGGCATCGACGCCGTCGACATCTACGGCCTGTCGGAGGTGATGGGACCGGGCGTGGCGCAGGAGTTCGCCTCGCACAAGGACGGGCTGCACATCTGGGAGGACCACTTCTACCCCGAGGTGATCGACCCGCTGACCGGTGCGGTACTGCCGGACGGCGAGCTCGGCGAGCTCGTCTTCACCTCCCTCACGAAGGAGGCCATGCCCCTGGTCCGCTACCGCACCCGGGACCTGACGCGGCTGCTGCCGGGGACGGCCCGGCCCGCGTTCCGCCGGATGGAGAAGGTCACGGGCCGCAGCGACGACATGATCATCCTGCGCGGGGTGAACCTCTATCCGACCCAGATCGAGGAGATACTCCTGCGCATCCCCGCCCTGGCCCCGCACTTCCAGCTGCGGCTGACCCGCGAGGGGCGGCTGGACGCCCTCACGGTACGGGTGGAGGCGCGCCGGGAGGCCGACGCCGGTCAGCGCAGGGCCGCGGCCGCGGAGCTGGGGCGGGCCGTCAAGGAGGGGGTCGGGGTGTCCGTCGGGGTGGAGGTGGTGGAGCCGGAGAGCCTGGAGCGCTCGGTCGGCAAGATCAAGCGGATCAAGGACCTGCGCGAGAGCGTGGAGGTCCCGGAGGGACACTGAGGCGGGGAGGGCGGGGAAGGGCGGACCGGGCAGGCCCGGCGAGGGGGCGGCGGACCCGGACCCCGGGGCTGTGCCGGGGCACGTCGGCCGGTCGGCGGCGCCACCCCTTCGGCCCCACTTCGGCGCGGCTTCCGGGACCCGCCGGGCCGGGCCGGGTAGGGGATGGGGTGTGACCTCGATCTTCCGGCAGCTGCACGACCGGTTCCTGGCCTCCCCCGCCGGGCTGGCCTGGAGCAGGGGCCGCGAGATCGAACTGATGCACCGGGCGATGGGCTTCGCCGCCCTCGGGTTCCTCACCCTCGTGCCCCTGCTGGTGGTCGTGGCGGCGGCCGCGCCGGGCAGCGGCTCGGGTTTCGGCCGCTGGCTGGGCCAGGCCCTGGGGGTCACCGCCTCCTCCCGGGCCAAGGTCGAGCTGCTGTTCGGGGCGGCCGACCTGGCCCTGGAGCGGACGACGGCCTTCGGACTGGCGGCCCTGGCGGTGTTCGGCCTGACCTTCGGCTCCGCCGTGCAGACCGGCTACGAGAAGGTGTGGGACCTGCCGACGGCCCGCTGGCACACCATGTGGCGGCACGTGGTGTGGCTGGCCCTGCTGGTCTGCTACCTGGCACTGCTCGTCGGTATCCCGGCGCCCTCCGCCGACGCGGCGGGGGCGGTGGTGGGCACCATCAGCGACCTGGTCGGTACCTGCCTGTTCTTCTGGAGCTCCGGACGGCTGCTGCTGGGCGGGCGGGTGCGCTGGGCCGCCCTGTTCCCCGGAGCGGTGGCGACCAGTGTCGGACTGCTGGGCCTGCGGGTCTTCTCGCAGTTGGTGTTCTCCCCGCTGATCGCTTCCAACGCGGTGACGTACGGCCCGTTCGGCACGCTGCTGGTCGTCCAGTCCTGGCTGGTCGGTGTCGGATTCGTGGTCTACGGAGGGGCCCTGGTCGGCCGTCTGACGCACGAGCACCTCACCCTGCGCCGGCTGCGGTCCGGCGGAGTCCTCAGCTCCGGCGAGGACCCCTCTCATGATCCGGGACAGGGGTGAGCACGGCGGGCGCGAACATGGCAGGATCACGCCGTACCACTCACAACACCGTTTGGTACCAGGGGGATTGATGTCTGCGCAGGAACTCGGCGCCGGGCGGGTATGGCTGATCACCGGAGCGTCATCGGGCTTCGGACGGACCCTCGCGGAAGCCGCGCTCGCGGCCGGGGACACGGTCGTCGCGACGGCCCGCCGGCCCGCCGCCCTGGACGACCTGGCCGCAGCCCACCCGGAGCGGCTCGTCCCGGTGGCGGCGGACGCGACCGACACGGCGCGGGCCGAACAGGTGGTCGCCGAGGCCGTGGACCGCTTCGGCCGGATCGACGTCCTCGTCAACAACGCCGGCCGGGGCCTGATCGGAGCGGTCGAGGAGACCTCCGAGGCCGAGCTGCGCGATCTGATGGAGCTGCACTTCTTCGGCCCGGCCGCGCTGATCCGCGCCGTGCTGCCGCACATGCGGGAGCGCAGGTCCGGGGCGATCGTGCAGATGAGCAGCATGGGCGGCCGGCTGTCCTTCCCGGGCGTCGGCGCCTACTCGGCGACGAAGTTCGCCCTGGAGGGCCTCACCGAGGCACTGCGCGGCGAGGTCGCGCCGTTCGGGATCAAGACGCTGATCGTGGAACCCGGGGCCTTCCGTACGGGATTCGCGGGCGGCGCCGCGCTCCAGCAGTCGGCCGGCGTGCTGCCCGCCTACGCGGACACCGTCGGCGCGGTCCGCAGCGGACTGCCCGACAGCGACGGCAAGCAGCCCGGGGACCCGGTCAAGGCCGCCGCCGCGATCCTGGCCGCCCTGGACGCGCCGGAGACCCCGCTGCGGCTGGCCCTGGGCAACGACGCCCTCGACGCGATCCTCGCGCACGCCGACGCCGCCCGCGAGGAGGCCCGTACCTGGGAGCCCGTCAGCCGGGGCACCGACTTCGACGCCTGACCGCGCACGACAGGCCGGACCCCGCACGGCGCGGGCCCGGCCTCCGGCGGGGCGTCAGGCGGCGCCGAGGCGGTCGCGGAGCTTCCGCTTGAGGATCTTGCCGCTGGCGTTGCGCGGCAGGGCGTCCACGAACAGGACCCGCTTGGGGGCCTTGAAGTGGGCGAGCCGTTCACGGGCGTAGGTCATCAGCTCGGTCTCCGTGACCTCCCCGCGCGGGACGACGACGGCCGTGACCGCCTCGATCCACCGCTCGTCGGGGAGGCCGACGACGGCCGCCTCGGCCACGCCCGGATGGGTGTAGAGCACGTCCTCCACCTGCCGGGAGGCGACGAGCACCCCGCCGGAGTTGATGACGTCCTTGACCCGGTCGACGACCGTGAAGTAGCCCTCCGTATCCCGGACGGCGAGGTCACCGGAGCGGAACCAGCCGTCCCGGAAGGCCTTGCGGGTGGCTTCGGCGTCGTTCCAGTAGCCCAGGCACAGCTGCGGCGAGCGGTACACCACCTCCCCCGCCGTGCCGTCGGGGACCTCGGCGCCCTCCTCGTCGACCACCTTCGCCTCCACGTGCGGCACCGGCCGCCCGCAGGACTCCATCCGCCCCTCGTGCTCCTCCGGTCGCAGCACGGTGGCCAGCGGGCCGATCTCGCTCTGCCCGAAGCAGTTGTAGAAGCCCAGCCCCGGCAGCCGCTCCCGCAGCCGCTCCAGGACCGGGACGGGCATGACGGAGGCCCCGTAGTACGCCTTGCGGAGCGCGCCGAGTTCCCGCCGCCCGAACTGCGGGTGGTTGGCGAGGGCGATCCACACGGTCGGCGGTGCGAACAGGCTGTCCGCCCGGCCGGCCTCCACCAGGTCGAAGACCTCCTCGGCGGCGGGCCCGTCCAGGACGGTGTTGTCCGCGCCCACCGCGAGGTAGGGCAGCAGGAACACGTGCATCTGCGCCGAGTGGTAGAGCGGCAGGGAGTGCAGGGGGCGGTCCCCCTCGGCCAGGTCCAGGGCGGCGATGGCGCTCTCGTACTCGTGCGCCAGTGCCCGGTGCGTCATCATCGCGCCCTTGGGCAGGGCCGTGGTCCCCGAGGTGTACAGCAGCTGCACCACGGCGGAGGGGTCCGAGGAGGCCTCGTGGGGCCGGGGTTCGGCCAGGTCCGCCAGGAACGAGCCGGGGGCGTCGCGCAGCGCCCGTACGGTGTGCCCCTCGGGGATCCGGTCGGCGAGGCCGGGATCGGCGAGGACCAGGGCGCTCGCGCAGTCGCCGAGGATGTGCGCGAGGTCCTCGCCGGTGAGGTTCTGGTTGATCGGGACGTGTGTGAGCCCGGCCCGGGCGCAGGCGAGGAAGGCGATCAGGTAGGCGTCGGAGTTGTGGGCGAAGGCGGCGACGCGGTCCCCCGGCGCCAGTCCGTGGCGTTCGCGCAGCACGGCGGCGCCGGTGGAGACCGCCGCGTCGAGTTCCGCGTACGTCCAGGTCCGCTGCCGGTAGCGCAGGGCCGTCCGGTCGGGGTGCCGCCGCGCCGCGGCCCGCAGGAGTCCGTCGACCGTGTGGTGCCGTACTGGCGTCATGGCGCGATCCTCTCCCCACCGCGCCGCCCGGTCAAGATCGGTGCGGCGGGCTCCCAGCCGGTTACGGGCTGACGGCGAGGAAGAGGTATGCGGCGAGCAGGACGAGGTGGACACCGCCCTGGAGGAGGGTGGCGCGGCCGGGGACGAGGGTGAGGGCGCCGACCACCACGGTCAGCGTGAGCAGCACCATGTGCGTGGGGCCGAGGCCGAGCAGCAGCGGGCCGTTGAGCCAGATGGAGGCCAGGGCGATGGCCGGGATGGTCAGGCCGATGCTGGCGATGGCGGAACCGTAGCCCAGGTTGAGGCTGGTCTGGACGCGGTCGCGGCGGGCGGCACGGACGGCGGCGAGGGTCTCCGGGGCCAGGACGAGCAGGGCGATGATCACACCGACGACCGCGTGCGGCAGGCCGGCGTCCGCGACGCCCTTCTCGATGGTCGGGGAGACCGCCTTGGCGTTGCCGACGACCGCGACGAGGGCGACGAGCAGCAGGCCGAGGCTGGCCAGCGCGGCGCGGGCGGTGGGCGGTTCGGCGTGCTCGGCGCCGCCGTCGGGGGTGTTGGCGGTGGCCACGGGCAGGAAGTAGTCCCGGTGGCGGACGGTCTGGACGGCGATGAACAGCCCGTAGAGGGCGAGGGAGGCGACGGCGGCGAAGGTCAGCTGGGCGCTGGAGAACTCGGGGCCGGGCTTGCTGGTCGTGAAGGTCGGCAGGACCAGGCTGAGCGTGGCGAGGGTCGCGACGGTGGCCAGGGCGGCGCCTGAGCCCTCGGCGTTGAACACGGCGACCCGGTTGCGCAGGGCGCCGACGAGCAGGGACAGGCCGACGATGCCGTTGCAGGTGATCATCACGGCGGCGAAGACGGTGTCGCGGGCGAGGGAGGCGGTCTTGTCGCCGCCGTCGGCCATCAGGGTGACGATGAGGGCCACTTCGATGACGGTGACGGCGACGGCGAGGACGAGGGAGCCGAAGGGCTCGCCGACGCGGTGGGCGACGACCTCGGCGTGGTGGACGGCGGCGAGGACCGCGCCCGCCAGGCACAGCGCGACCACGCCCACCAGGCCTCCGGGCAGATCGCGGCCCCAGCTGAGGACGAGCGCGACGAGCGCCGCCACGGGGACCAGGAGGGTCCAGTCGGTCAGGGGGGATCTGCGCGTAGCCGTACTCATGTCTGCCAAGTTGCCAGACCGGCCGCCCGGGTGCGGCGCAAGGCGCGCGTCCGGGGCCCCTGAGTGGTACTTCTCACGAAATTTCGGACCTGCCCCCGGGCCCGCCCGGCAGACCTCCGGGGCTTCCGGACGGTCCCCGGATGACTCATGATCCGTACATGACGAGCGACCGTACGAGACGAGTGGAACTGATCGAGGCCACGGAGAGCGGGGGCCGGTTCGAGGGCCCGGCGACGGGCGACGAGCGGCCGATGCTGCTGTCGATGCTGGCGGCCCAGCGCACGACGCTGGAGCTCAAGTGCGCCGGGCTGGACGAGGAGTTGTCGCGGCGGTCGGTGGAGCCGTCGACGCTCTCGCTGCTGGGCCTGGTCCGCCACCTGGCCGATATGGAGCGGCAGTGGTTCCGGCGGGTGCTGGACGGGCAGGACGTGGTGCCGCGCTTCTCCTCGGCGGCCGATCCGGACGGGGACTTCGACGGCGCGGTGTCCGGTCCGGGGGCGGCGGCGGAGGCCTGGGCGGCCTGGCGCGAGGAGGTGGAGTTCGCGGAACGGTTCGCCGCCGGTGCTCCCGGTCTGGACGTCGAGGGGGAGTCCCCCTGGCGGGGGAAGGTGTCGCTGCGGTGGGTGCTGATCCACATGATCGAGGAGTACGCGCGCCACAACGGCCACGCCGATCTGCTGCGCGAGCGGATCGACGGGACCGTCGGCATGTGACGGGCGAGCTCCGTCACACCGCCCGTTCGCGGCCCTCCCAGTAGGGGTCGCGCAGGTGGCGCTTGTAGAGCTTGCCGTTGGGGTCGCGGGGCATCGTCTCGATGAAGTCGACCGACTTCGGGCGCTTGTACCCGGCCAGCCGCCCCTCGCAGTGGCGCAGGATCTCGGCGGCGAGCGCCTCACCCGCCTCGAAGCCCTCGGCCGGTTCGACGACGGCCTTGACCTCCTCGCCCCAACCCTCGTGCGGGATGCCGAAGGCCGCGGCGTCCGCGACCGCCGGATGGGTGAGGAGGGCGGACTCGATCTCGGCCGGGTAGATGTTCACCCCACCCGAGATGATCATGTCGATCTTGCGGTCGCGGAGGAAGAGGTAGCCCTCCTCGTCGAGCAGGCCGAGGTCGCCGACGGTGAAGAAGTCGCCGATGCGGTTCTTCTTCGTCTTGCCCTCGTCCTTGTGGTAGCTGAAGCCGCCGGTGTTCATCTTCAGGTAGACGGTGCCGAGTTCGCCGGCCGGCAGCCGGTTGCCCTCGTCGTCGAAGATGGCGAGCTCGCTGATCGGCCAGGCCCGGCCGACGGTTCCCGGCTTTTTGAGCCAGTCCTCGGCGGTGGCGAAGGCCCCGCCGCCCTCGCTGGCCGCGTAGTACTCCTCCACGCACCGGCCCCACCAGTCGATCATCGCCCGTTTGACGTGGTCGGGGCAGGGGGCGGCGCCGTGGATGGCGTGCCGCATGGAGGAGACGTCGTAGGCGTCCTTCGTCTCCTGCGGCAGGGCGAGCAGGCGGTGGAACTGGGTGGGCACCATGTGGGTGTGCGTGCAGGCGTGCCGGTCGATCAGCCGCAGCATCTCCTCCGGGCCCCACTTGTCCATCAGCACCAGCGGGTGGCCGATGTGCAGGGACGCGCCCGCGAACTGGAGCACGGCCGTGTGGTAGAGCGGCGAGCAGACCAGGTGGACGTTGCCGTCGAAGGGGCGGATCCCGAAGATGCCGAGGAACCCGCCGAGGTAGGTCTCCTCCGGAAGCTTGCCGGGCAGGGGGCGGCGGATGCCGCGCGGGCGTCCGGTGGTGCCGGAGGTGTAGTTCATGACCCAGCCGAGCGTGCGGCCGGCCGGGGGCTCGGGGCTCTGCCCGTCGAGGAGTTCGGCGTAGGGGCGGAAGCCCGGCACGCCTCCCACGGCGTAGCGGCGGTCCCCGGGCAGTCGCGCCTCGTCGGCGGCGGCGGTGGCGGCCTCGGCGAAGCGCTCGTGGGCGATGAGGACCTTGGCGCCGGAGTCGGCGACGATCCAGGCGATCTCGGGGCCGACGAGGTGGTGGTTGACCGGGACGAGGTAGAAGCCGGCCTGGGAGGCGGCCAGGTAGGCGGTGAAGAACTCGACTCCGTTGGGCAGGACGACGGCGAAGGAGTCGCCCTCCTCCATCCCGGCGGCGCGCAGGCCGTGGACGAGGCGGTTGGCGTCCGCGTGCAGCCGCCCGGCGGACCACTCCTCACCCTCGGGGGTGACGAGGACGGTGCGCGCGGGGTCGGCGACGGCCTGGGCCCAGAAGCCGTTGGGGGGCTGGTCGGTCATGCTGCTCACACCTCTCAAGGCCTTCCGGCGATGCGGTTGATGCGGTCGATGGCGCGCTCGAAGCCGGCGGTGAGCTCGTCGAAGACGGCCTGGACGCTGCGTTCGCTGTTCATCCGGCCGACGATCTGGCCGACGGGGGTGCCGAGCAGCGGGCGCACCTCGTACTTCTGGATCCGGGAGACGGCCTCGGCGACGAGCAGGCCCTGGAGCGGCATGGGCAGGGCGCCGGGGCCGGCCGGGTCGTCCCAGGCGTCGGTCCACTCGGTGCGCAGTTGGCGGGCGGGTTTGCCGGTGAGGGCGCGGGAGCGGACGGTGTCGCCGGAACCGGCGGCGAGGAGCTTCTCGGTGAGGGCGCGGGAGTGGAGTTCGGCCTCGGTGGTGGTCAGCCAGAGCGAGCCCAGCCAGACGCCCTGGGCGCCGAGGGCGAGTCCGGCGGCGATCTGCTCGCCGCTGCCGATGCCGCCGGCGGCCAGGACCGGGAGCGGGGCGACCGCCTCGGCGATCTCGGGGACCAGGACCATGGTGGCGATGTCCCCGGTGTGGCCGCCGGCCTCGTAGCCCTGGGCGACGACGATGTCGATGCCGGCCTCGGCGTGGCGGCGGGCGTGTTTGGCGCTGCCGGCGAGGGCGGCGACGAGGACCCCGTGGTCGTGGGCCCGGGCGATGACGTCGGCGGGCGGGGAACCGAGGGCGTTCGCGAGGAGTTTGATGGGGTAGTCGAAGGCGACGTCGAGCTGGTTGCGGGCGACCTGCTCCATCCAGCCGGTGATCCGCCAGCCGGAGGCCTCTCCCTCGGCGAGCTCGGGCACCTGGTGCTTGGCGAGGGTGTCGCGGACGAAGGCGCGGTGCGCGGCCGGGATCATCGCCTCGATGTCGGCTTCGCTGATGCCGTCGACGGCCTTCTTGGCGGGCATGACGACGTCGAGGCCGTAGGGCTTGCCGTCGGTGTGCGCCTGCATCCAGTCGAGGTCGCGCTTGAGGTCGTCGGGTGCGGTGTAGCGGACCGCCCCGAGGACGCCGAACCCGCCCGCGCGGGTGATGGCAGCGGCGACCGCCGGGAAGGGCGTGAACCCGAAGATGGCGTGCTCGACTCCCAGTTTCTTGCTGAGCTCCGTCTCCATGCGCGTGAGGATGCCGCAGTGGGGCGGCCGAGGGAAGAGATTTTCTGATGCGGTGTCAGATTCTTCCGGGCCGCCCCGTGCGGAGGGTGCGCGGTGGAGGGGCAGATACCCAGTAGCGTGCGAACCGCCTGCGGCGTCGCGTCGGCGGACGGGGCACGGGGCCGCGCGTGACCACCGCCCGGGCACCGGCGCCCGAAGCCCCGGCCCGCCGCCGGGCGCCCGGCGCCCGGCGAGGGACGGGAGCACCGGCTGCCGCTGAGGGCCGGCCGGCGAGCGGCGAGCGGAGGAACGGCGCGCGGCAGGCAGTTCGGAGCGGACAGGAGGGCCGATCATGGCGACAGCCACAGGGGCAGACGCAAAGACGAACCACCCGTCACCCGACGACGCAACCACCCAGTCCAGAACCGGAAGCGATCCCGCCACCCAGGCCGCACCCGCCCCCCGCCACGAGGCCGAATCCCGCCCCGGGCCCGAAGCCGGGACCGGGACCGGGACCGGCTCCGGGGCCGGAGCCGGAGCCGGGGCCCTGGCCGAAGCCTGGGGCGGGGGCGAGAGGAGGGGCGGGGAGGGACGCGGGGAAGGAGGCCGCCCCGCACCGGCGGTGAGCCGGCGGCGGCTCGGGGCACGGTTGCTCGCGCTCGGCGGGGTGTTCGTGTTGCACGCGGCGCTGCCCGGCGGGTCCGCCGGGGCGGCCGAGCGGCGGGCGCTCCAGGGGCTGCGGCTGCGGTACGGGTCCGCGCGGCAGGCCGGACTGCTGGAGCGGCACCTGGAGGGAGTGGCCGACGAGGCCCGCCGCTTCCTCGGCCCCTCCCCCGAACACCCCTACTACGCCGGGGCGGTGGTCCTCGCGGGCCGTGGCCGTACGGTCGCCCTCCACCGGGCCATGGGGGACGCCGTCCGGTACGCGGACTACGACGGGCGCACGGACCGCCCCCGGGAGTTCCCGGCCGCCGAGCGGATCGCCATGGCCGAGGACACCGTCTTCGACCTGGCCTCCCTCAGCAAGCTGTTCACCTCCATCGTCGCCGTGCAGCAGATGGAGCGGGGCCGGCTGGAGCTGGAGGCCCCCGTGGACCGGTACCTCCCGGAGTTCACGGGCGGCGGCAAGGAGGCCATCACCGTCCGGCAGCTGCTGACGCACACCTCCGGGCTCCGCTCCTGGGCGCCCTTCTACCAGGAGTCCACCCGCGAGGGGCAGTTGAGACTGCTGTGGTCGGTGCGACCCCAGGACACCCCCGGGACGGTGTACCGCTACTCGGACCTCAACCTCATCACCCTCCAGCTGCTCCTGGAACGGATCACCGGCCGCACTTTGGACACCCTGGTCCACGACGAGATCACCGCTCCGCTCGGGATGCACCGCACTCGCTACAACCCGCCGCGCGCCTGGCGCCGCGCCATCGCCGCCACCGAGGTGCAGCGTCCGCCGTGGTCCGGCCTGGACCGCGGCCTCGTCTGGGGCGAGGTCCACGACGAGAACGCGTACGCCCTCGGCGGGGTCGCGGGCCACGCCGGGGTCTTCGGCACCGCCTGGGACCTCGCCGTCCTCTCCCGGGCCCTCCTCGACGGCGGGGCCTACGCCGGCCGCCGCATCCTGCGCCCCGCCTCCGTCGAACTCCTCTTCACCGACTTCAACACCGCCTTCCCCGGCGACGACCACGGCCTCGGCTTCGAGCTCTACCAGCACTGGTACATGGGCGCCATGGCCACGCCCCACTCGGCCGGCCACACCGGCTTCACCGGCACCTCCCTGGTCCTCGACCCCTCCACCGACTCCTTCCTCGTCCTCCTCGGCAACTCCGTGCACCCCGTCCGCACCTGGCGGGCCGGCAGCGCACCCCGGGTGGCCACCGGCAACCGCTTCGCCCGGGCCGTTCCGGTCCGCACGCGGCACGGCGGCCCGGCGTGGTTCTCCGGCATGGAGACCGGCGGCTCGGGCACCCTCACCCTCCCCCCGCTGACCCCGGCCACCGCCGAGGCCCGGCTGCGCTGCGCGGTCTGGTGGGACACCGTCCCCGGGGCCGGCGCCTTCCACCTGGAGGCCTCGGCGGACGGCACCGCCTGGCAGCCCGTCCCGTTCTCGACGGTCCGCACCACGGGCGGCGCCCCGGAGCAGTGGCCCGAGGGCTCGGCCGGCGGCTGGTCGGGCCGCGTCTGGCACCGCCTGGAGGCCCCCCTCCCCGCCTGGGCCGACCGCCAGGTCAGACTCCGCTTCCGCCACACGGCGACGGGCCGCTATGTGGGCCGAGGCGTCTACGTGGACGTCATCCGCGTCTCCGAACCGCGCTCCCTCCTCTTCTCCGAAGACCGCCCCGCCGACGCCACCCGCCTCGAACCCAAGGGCTGGACCCGCTCCCCGGACTGAGCGGCGACCTCGGCGGGGGTACGGGCAACGGCGAACCCATGCCTGGACGACAGCCTCGCCGACTCCCAACTCCGTTCCAACGCCGCACACTACCCACCCTCCGTACTGACGGACCGGCCTGCCGCGCAGGCCACGGCCGGGCCACGGTCGGCTCTGCCGTCGAGCAGACCCCGAACGGCATGCAGAATGTGCTGGCGTCCGCCCCGTCCGCAGGGACTGGGGGCGGGCGGTCCTCGTCGCAGACGCATGGAAGAAGGCGGCTCACGGCACCGGGGAGCCGCGAGAGGGGGAGCCTTGGGCTGGCAGGTCGAGAACACACCGTCGGCGGTGGGGGAATACCGTGTGGAACGTCGTATAGGCGCTGGTGGCATGGGCGTCGTCTACCTGGCCTTATCGCCGTCGGGCCGGCGCGTCGCCCTGAAGGTGATCCGCCAGGAATTCGCCTACGACGCCGACTACCGTGCCCGGTTCCGCAATGAAATCCAGGCGGCGCGGCAGGTGAGCGGGGCATTCACGGCCCCCGTGGTGGGCGCCGACGCCGAGGCCGATCCTCCATGGATGGCCACCCAGTACTTCGACGCTCCGACACTCGCCGAACAGATCGGCAAGGAAGGCCCCCTGGGCGAGGAGGCCGTCTGGCGGCTGGGGCGGGGCCTGGCCGAAGCCCTGCGCGACATCCACCGGGCCGGACTCGTCCACCGCGACCTCAAACCGAGCAACGTCCTGCTGACGGAAGACGGCCCCCGGGTCATCGACTTCGGCATCGCCCGCGTACTGAACGCCACACCCCTGACCCGGTCCGGCAGCGTCCTCGGCACCATCTCCTTCATGGCGCCCGAACAGCTGAGTACACCCCGCCACGTGGGCCCGGCAGCGGACGTGTTCGCGCTGGGCGGCGTCCTCGCCTACGCGTCGACGGGCCGGGGTCCTTTCGACGGTGGCACCGGCACTCCTCCCATAGCGGTCGCGATGAAGATCGTGCAGGACGAACCGGACCTCGACGGGATGGCGTCACCCGTGCGCGCCGTGGTTGAGCAGTGCCTGCACAAGGAGCCGGCCGAACGGCCGTCTCCCGCCGAACTGCTCATCTTGCTCCAGGGAGACGGAACGGGCACGGCAGGCCCCATGTCACGCCTGCGGAAACCCACGGTGTCCCCCGCCGGGGCGAGTGGTCGGACCCAGCGGCGGCCCGGCAAGCGCGCCTACGTGCTGGCCTCGGTGGTCCTGGCCGGTGCGGCGGTGCCGATGATGTGGGCCATCGGCCCGGGTGGAGACCGCGGCGAAGCGAAGGCACCGCCCCCGGCCACCGCGTCGACGCCGCCGGCCGGCCCCGCCATGGAACCGGTGGCGGCCCTCCGACCGCAAGGATGGGCGCTGTGGGAGAGGGGCCCCACCGACCCTGACGGAAAGCATGGCCAGCGCCCCATGTGCGGCAGCTCGGGCGACGTCCTCCTCTGCAGCGACGACAACACTGCGGAACGCATCGACAAGGCCTCGGGACAGGTCATGTGGCACGAGGCCGGCCACGTCGTTGGACTCGCGCAAGAGACGGTCCTGGTATCCGACAAGGACCAGAGCACGCTGATGGGATTCGACGCGAAGACGGGCAGGCGACTTTGGTCTGTGGCGGCCATCTCACCGGGCTGGGGCTACCTCCACGTCGGTGCGTCGACGGTGCTCTGGAGGAACGGCAACCGGATCGAGCGCAGGGACCTACGGACCGGCAAGGTGCTGGCGACCAGATCCATACCCGGCATGGAGTGGAACCCCTTCGAAGGTGAGGACGGCACCCTCCTCCTGCTGGACCGGCACAGCGACGGAAAGGCCTTGACCACCTCCATCGCGCTCCTTGATCCCGTCACCTTGGACACCGGCAAGGTGATCACCACGCTTGCCGGGTCGTTTGAAACGCTCGCGGCCGATCGGAACTCCCTCACCTTCCTGGCCAACGTGATGGACGCCAAGAACAGAAGCCGTGTGGGCCAGGACCTCGTCCGGATCACTGTCGCGGACGGACGGGTCACGCGCGCCCCCCTCCAGGACACCCCGTCGGCCAATGCCCTCGTACAGGGCGACAGGCTCTATCTCAGCCGTGCGGACGGCAGGTTGACCACGTACGACATGTCCACCTCCCACCCGACGTGGACCGTGGAGACGGGGAGCGACTCCCCCGCCCTGCCGGTCGTCGCCGACGGCCGCCTGTACAGTCTCGCGGGCAACGGTCGCATCACCTGCGTGGACGTCGCCACCGGAAAGGTCCTCTGGCGGAGCGCGGCCCGCCGGGACCTGAACATGCCCGCCGGTGGCGGTGGCCTTCAGGACCACCCGGAATTCGCGGTGATGGACCGGGTGGTCTACGCGGGAGCCGACACGGGGGCCGTCTTCGCCGTCGCCCCGCCCGGCCGCTGAACCTAGGTCCTCCCGGCTCGGCGGCCCGTCACCACCAGGTTGCCGTCCGCCGTGCGGTGGGCGAGGTGGCCCGTGCGGAGGTAGCCGTCGGGGGTGAAGGTGCGGGCGTCGTGGTCGGGGGCCCGGTAGTAGCCGCGGATCGTGTGCGGGCCGCGGGCGAGGAGTTCGCCGGGGGTGCCGTCCGGGACGGGGGCGCCGTCGGCGTCGACCAGGCGGATCTGGTCGTCGGGCGAGAGCGGGCGGCCGTGGGTGGCGAGGGCGGGGTCGTCGGGGTCGGTGGGGCGGGTGAGGGTGAGCAGGCCCTCGGGCGTGCCGAAGACCTGCTGGACGCGGCAGTCCAGGGCCGTGCCGATCCGCTCGGCGGTCGCGCGGTCCGGGGGCGTCCCGGCGATCTGCGCGAGGCGCAGGGCGGAAAGGGCGGGGCCGGCGGCCGAGAGGGCGTCGAGCCAGCGCCGGGCGGTGTCCGGGGTCAGCGCCGTGACGGTCACCCGCTCCCGGGCGAGGGTCGCGAGGCAGACGGCGGGGTCGGTCACATCGGCCAGGACCACGGTGGCGCCGGCCGACAGGGCGCCGATGACGCCGGGGGCGCCGAGGGCGAGGTCGACGTCGGCGGGCAGTGCGGTGAGATAGACGTCGTCCTCCGTGAGGGAGATCGACCGGGCGGCGGCGGTCGCCTGGTAGGCGAAGTCGTCATGGGTGCGCGGGACGAGCACGCCGGCGCCCGACACCAGAAGGAAGGCCACCTGGCCCGCGCCCAGCGGGAGCGCCGGCTCGGGCGGGGCGTCGAGGGAGCCCAGCGGGGCGTACTGGCAGTTCGACGGGTCGGTGGTGAGGCCGCCGTACGGGGACTCGGTGCCCGGCGCCTCATAGGTGAACACCCGCCGCAGGAACGGCCATCGGGCGGCGATGCCGGCGGCCATCACCGTGTGGTCGAAGTCCTGGTGCGTCGAGGGGCCGACGTAGCCGACCGCCTGGGCGGCGCGCACGAGTTCGGGCACCTCGGGCTCGCGGGCGGAGAGCGGGCAGAACACGGGGACCAGCCCGGCCCGCATCAGCGCGAACGCGGTGACCACGAACTCCGGCACGTTCGGCAGCTGGACGACCACCCGCATCCCGGGCCGCAGCCCCCGCCCCCGGAACCCGGCGGCCATCCGGTCCACGCGCCGGTTCAGCTGCGCGTACGTGAGCCGGCTGGCGCCGTGCACGAGGGCGGTGCGCGGCCCGTACTGGAGGGCCCAGCCGCGCAGCAGGTTGTCCAGGGTGTTGCCCCGCCAGTGGCCGGCCGCCCAGTAGTGGTCGACGAACTCCTCCGGCCAGGGCGTACACCCGTCGAGCATCGAAGCCATGCGCCTGTCCCTCCCCGTTGATCATGCCCACCCAAACCCGCGCCGCCGGGCGGGGGCAATGCGTGGTCCCGACCAGGCAGACCGGTCCGCTTGGGCGGAACGTCCAACTGTCAGTTGCACCTGCCGCTGCCGCTGTAGCACGGCACGTACTCCGGCCCCGGGCGGGGCGCGGGGCGGGGATGGGACCGGTCGTACTCGTGCTGGGCGAGGACGAGGAGGGCGGCGGCGGCAGCGGCCGCGAGGAGGTGGGACGCCGCCGTCCAACGGGCCCGCGAGACCATCGCGAGTACGGCCAGGACCAGCATGGCGACGAGGAACTGCGCCATCCAGACGCGTCCCGCGTGGTCCGCGGCCTCGATCCGCTCGCGGTCGCCCTGGGCGGCCCATGCCTCCATGCCGTGTCCGAAGAGGACGAGCACGAACACGGCCGCTTCGAGCAGGAACAGCAGGACGGCGACGGTGACGTCCGCGCCCGTGGAGGTCCGGTGGGACCAGGGCCGGCGCCGGCGTCGGCGCGGGGTGTCGAACGGTGCGTGTGTCATGCCGTCACCCTGCCGGGCAGGCGCCCGGCGGCGCATGAGTAGGGGTACTCAGAGGGGCCGCCGCCCCGGGTGGTGTCGCGTGCGGGTCAGGCGGGTTCCCGGATGAGGCAGAACGGGTGGCCCGCCGGGTCGGCGTAGACGCGCCAGCCTCGGGCGGTCGGGGTGGTGTCGAGGAGGGTGGCGCCCAGGGTGAGGACCTGTTGTTCGGCGGCGTCGAGGTCCGGGACGGCGAGGTCCAGGTGGGACTGCTGGGGGTGGGCCGGGTCGGGCCAGCGCGGGGGGCGGTGGTCGGACACCTGCTGGAAGGCCAGGACCGCGCCCGTGGGGGTGTGGAGGGTGGCCCAGTGGTCGTCGCAGGTCCAGCGCCGGTCGGG
Source organism: Streptomyces sp. NPDC001594 (assembly GCF_042893675.1). Taxonomy (NCBI): domain Bacteria; kingdom Bacillati; phylum Actinomycetota; class Actinomycetes; order Kitasatosporales; family Streptomycetaceae; genus Streptomyces; species Streptomyces sp. NPDC001594. Next base: position 274,620 of record NZ_JBIAVB010000012.1, read on the forward strand.
GCGGTTGACCTCGCCGCCCAGCAACGCCCCGTAGAAACGGGCCAGTTCGAGGGGGTCGGGGCAGTCCAGGACCACGCACTGCAGTTCAGCGATCATGACCCGGATCCTAGACGGCGCCGCCCAGGACCGCATCGAGCATCCGGCGGACGGTGGCGGTGAGTTCGGCCGGGTCCGGGGCGGGTCGGGCGTGGGCGAGGGCGCCGGCTAGCCGGTCGTAGAGGAGGCCGTCCGTCCAGGCGGCCAGCAGTTCGGCGCTCTCCTGCGGGTCCGGCGCGCCCAGCGCCGCCAGGACCGCGGCCGCCCGGGCCCGGACGGCGAGGCCCGCCTCCCTCAGGTCCGGCTCCAGTTCCGGGTTCCGCGCCGCCTCCAGGCTCAGCTCGAAGCGGGCCAGTTGGCGTGCGCGGCCTGCCGTCAGCCAGTGGTGCAGGAGGCCGCCCAGCGCCCGGGCGGCGGCGTCGCGGTCGGTCGGCAGCTCCAACGGGCCCTCTGAGGCGTCCAGTTCGGCCAGGCGGCGATAGCAGGCGGCGATCAGGGCGGTCCGGGTGCGGAAGTAGTACGAGGTGCTGCCCGCGGGGAGCCCGGCGGCGGCGTCGACGGCGCGGTGCGTGAGGCCGCGCAGGCCGGCGGAGGCGACGAGGTCGATGGCCGTGTCCGCGATCAGCGTCCGGCGGTCCGGGGTGGGGGTGGGTTCCTCGGTGGACATGGGATCACTCTACAGCTGTAGAGTGTGCATCGAGCCCTCTACGGATGTAGAGGATTCTTCCCGGAGCAGGAGGCCGTGCCATGCCCGTACGCCAGCACCAGCGCCACGCCGTCGTCGCCGGAGCCGGGATCGGCGGTCTCACCGCCGCCCTGGCCCTGAGCCGCCAGGGATGGAAGGTCACCGTGTGCGAGCGGGCCGAGGGGCCCACCGCCGTCGGCGCGGGCATCGTCCTCGCCCCCAACGCCCTGCGCGCCTTCGACGCCATCGGCTTCGACCCCCTCCCCGGCACGGGCCGCGCCCCCGCGATGGCGATGGGCCTGCGCCGCCCCGGCGGCGGCTGGCTCGACCGCGCCGACCCCGCCGCCCTGGCCGCCCGCTTCGGCCGCACCCCGCTCGCCCTGCACCGGTCGGCGCTGACCTCCGCGCTGGCCGCCGAGCTCCCCGAGGGCACCCTGCGGTACGGTGCCGCCGTCACCGCCGTCACCGCCGTGGACGAGGCCGACGGGCGCGCGGTGGTCCGTACCGCCGACGGGGAACTCACCGCCGACGCCGTGGTCGCCGCCGACGGCATCCACAGCCCGCTGCGCCGCCGCCACTTCCCCCACCACCCCGGGCTGCACTACTCCGGCGAGACCGCCTGGCGCACCGTGCTGCCCGCCGGGACCGCGCCCACGGGCATACCGGCCGCCGAGACCTGGGGGCGCGGCGAGCGCTTCGGGACGGTCCCGCTCGCCGACGGCGGCCTGTACGCGTACGCCACGGCCGTCGTCCCCGAGGGGTACCGGCCCGCCGATGTCCGCGCCGAACTCCTGCGCCGCTTCGGCGCCTGGCACCATCCGGTCCCCGCCCTGCTGGAGCGGATCGACCCCGCGCAGGTGCTCCAGCACGACCTGTACGACCTCGCCGCCCCGCTCCCCCGGCTGCACCACGGCCGCATCGCCTGGATCGGCGACGCCGCGCACGCCATGACCCCCAACCTCGGCCAGGGCGGCTGCCAGGCCGTCGAGGACGCCGTCGTACTGGCCCACCTCCTCGCCCGCCCCGACGTACCGGCCGCCCTGGCCGCCTACACCCGGGCCCGGCTCGCCCGGACCGACGCGATCCGGGTCCGCGCCCGCCGGGCCGGCCGGGTCGCCGCCCTGCGCCACCCGTTGGCCGTCGCGGCCCGCGACCTGGCCTTCCGCGCCCTCCCCGCCGAGGTCTCGCTGCGCGCCCTGGACGACCTGTTCGACGGCTTCACCCTGCCCGGCCGCACCGGGCAGGGGCCGAACGGGGCAGCGCGGAATGGCCGCCGTGCCCGGGGGCGTTGAGGATCGTTGTCCGTCGAGGCAGTCGACCGTGCGACCGTGCGACCGTGCGACCGAACAGAGGAGAACGAGATGACGAGCGACATCGACTGGGACCACCCCGCCGACCCCAAGCCGGGCAGCTGGCAACTCGACCACCTCCGGCAGTACGTCGCATCGAACGGCGCCGAGGGCCACGAGTGGCGCGGTACCCGGACCCTCCTGCTCACCACCGTCGGACGGGTCTCGGGCAACCCCGTGCGGACCCCGCTCATCTACGGCGAGGCCGACGGCCGCTACCTCCTGGTCGCCTCGAAGGGCGGCGCCCCCGAGCACCCGCTGTGGTACCGCAACCTCACGGCCCACCCCGAGGTCCGCGTCCAGGTCGGCCCCGAGATCATGCAGGGCACGGCGCGCACCGCGACCGCCGAGGAACAGCGCGCGTACTGGCCGGTGATGGTCGCCGAGTGGCCCGCCTACGACGAGTACCAGGCCCAGACGGACCGGGCCATCCCGATCGTGGTGATCGAGCCGGCCCGGGCCGACTGAGTTCGGCGGTCAGCGGTCAGGGGGCAGCGGTCAGCGGTCAGCGGTCAGCGGTCCAGGAGCGCCATCGCCGCGTTGTGGCCCGGGATCCCGCTGACCCCGCCGCCGCGGGCCGCTCCCGCCCCGCACAGCAGGACGTTGGGGCGATCGGTCTCGACGCCCCACCGGCCCCGCTCCCCGTACGGCCAGGACAGGTCGCGGTGGAAGATGTGCCCGCCGGGCAGGCGCAGTTCCTGCTCCAGGTCCAGCGGGGTCTTCGCCTCGATGCACGGCCGGCCGTCGGCGTCGAAGGCCAGGCAGTCGGTGAGCGGTTCGGCGAGGTGGGCGTCGAGCTGGGCCAGGGTGGCGGTCAGCAGGACCTCGCGGGCCTGCCGGTTGTCCTTCTCGAACAGCCGGGCCGGGGTGTGCAGTCCGAAGAGGGTCAGCGTCTGGCAGCCCTGCTCCGTCAGGTCCGGCCCGAGGATCGTGGGGTCGGTCAGCGAGTGGCAGTAGATCTCCGAGGGCGGCGCGGACGGGAGTTCCCCGGCGGCGGCCTCGGCATGGGCGCGCCGGAGCTGCTCGTAGCCCTCGGCGACGTGGAAGGTGCCGGAGAACGCCTCGCGCGGGTCCACCGAGGTGTCGCGCAGCCGGGGCAGCCGGCGCAGCAGCATGTTGACCTTGAACTGGGCGCCCTCCGGGGCCCGCAGGACGGGGTCCGGGGCCTCCCCGAGGAGGTCGGCCAGCGCCTTCGGGGAGGCGTTGACCAGGACGGCGCGCCCGACGACCGTGCCCTCGCCGTGCGCCGTCCGGAAGGTGACCTCCGCCGGGGCGGTGCCGTCGGTGTGGATCCGCAGCACCTCGTGCCCGGTGGCGATCTCCGCGCCGCCCGCACGGGCGGCGTCGGCCAGCGCGTCCGTCAGCGCGCCCATGCCGCCGACGGGCACGTCCCAGTCGCCGGTGCCGCCGCCGATGACGTGGTAGAGGAAACAGCGGTTCTGGGCGAGGGACAGGTCGTGGGCGTCGGCGAACGTGCCGATCAGGGCGTCGGTGAGGACCACGCCCCGGACCAGGTCGTCGGCGAAGCGCTCCTCCACCGCCCGGCCGAGGGGCTCCTCGAACAGCATCCGCCAGGCCTGCTCGTCGTCGATCCGGGCCCTCAGTTCCGCACGGGTGGGCAGCGGTTCGGTGAGGGTGGGGAAGACCCGTTCGGCGAGGCGGCCGGTGGTGGCGTAGAAGGCGCGCCAGGCCTCGTACTCCCGGTCGGAGCCGGTGAGCCGCGCGAAGGACTCCCGCGTACGGGCCTCCCCGCCGCCGACGAGGAGCCCGCCGGGGCGGCCGTCGCGCTCGAAGGGCGTGTACGAGGACACCGTGCGCCGGCGCACCCGGAAGCGCAGCCCCAGATCGCGGACGATCTTCCCCGGGAGCAGGGACACGAGGTACGAGTAGCGCGACAGCCGGGCGTCGACCCCGGCGAACGGCCGGGTGGAGACGGCGGCGCCGCCGGTGTGCCCGAGCCGTTCCAGGACCAGGACGGAACGGCCCGCGCGGGCCAGGTAGGCGGCGGCGACGAGGCCGTTGTGGCCGCCTCCGACGATCACCGCGTCGTACACGTCGTGCGCGAAACCCGTGGAGCCTGCGTCAGCGGTCATGGCTCTTGGTAACACACCTGGCCCAGCCGCTCCAGACAGTGTGCCTCGTCGGCGTGGGCGAGCACGGTGTCCGGGTGCTCGTCGCCCAGGGAGCGCTCACGGATCCCGGACAGCTCCCGGTAGACGGGCAGCGCCTGGTCCCAGCGGCCGAGCCGGCCCAGCCCGACGGCCAGTTCACGGCGGCTGACGAGGGTGTCCGGGTGCTCCGCGCCCAACACCTTGGCACGGGCCGCGCCCACCTCGCGGGCCTCGGCCACCGCCTCCTCCCAGCGGTCGAGGCGGCCCAGGTTGACGCCGAGGACGTGCCGCGCCCGCAGGGTCTCCGGGTCGGACGCGCCGTAGGCGCGGGTGCGGTCGCGGACCAGGGACCGGAACAGGTCGAGGGCCTCGGCGGCGCGGCCCGTGCGGCCGAGGGCGATGCCGGTCTCGTAGCGGGCGGCGAGGGCGTCGGGGTGGTCCCGGCCGAGGACGCGCTCGCGGGCGGCGGCGACGGCCCGGAACACGCTCAGCGCCTCGTTCCAGCGGCCGAGTCGGCCCAGGGCGTAGCCGACCTCGTAGCGGGTCAGGAGGGTGTCGACGTGCTCGGGGCCGAGCACCCGGGTACGGTCGGCCGCCACCGCGGCGGCCGCCTCGTGGGCCTCGGCGTGCCGGCCGAGGGCGCCGAGGGCGCAGGCCAGGTTGTGGCGGCAGCGCAGGGTGTCGGGGTGGAGGGGGCCCATGGTGCGGATCCGGGCGGCGAGCACCGCGCGGTACCTCTCGTAGGCCTCGCCGTGCCGGCCGAGGCGGCCGAGCTCGTACGCCTCCTCCTGCCGGGCGGCCAGCGTGTCGGCGTGGTCGGGGCCCAGCACGCGGGCGCGGCCCTCCGCCACGGCGGCGTACACGGCGAGCGCCTCCTCGGGGCGGCCGGCCCGGCTGAGGGCGAAGGCGCGGATGTGCCCGGCGTCGAGGGAGTCGGGCCGGCCCGGGTCGGTCGGGGCGTGCGTGCCGACGGCCCCGTGGGTGCCGGTGAGCCGGGGGTCTTCGGCGGGGGCGGGCCGCAGGATCCGCTGCTCGCCCGAGGCCCCGGCGCCGGAGGGGTACCCGTCGCCCTCCGGCCCAGGGGCCGCGCCGAAGCCGGTCCCGGACCCGGTGCCGTAGCCGGCCGCCCCGGGGGCCGGGTACGCCATCGGGCCGGACCCCGGCGCCCGCCCCGGCAGGGCGGAGTGCGCGGCGTCGCCGGCCCCGGACGGCCCCGGGACGGCAGGATGGCCGGACAGGGGCATGGAGGCGGTACCGGACGCGGGCGCGCTCACCGACCCCGGAACGGGTCCGACGCCCGCCGGCCCACCCCCGGTCCCGGGCCACCCGCCACCAGCCACGGGGTGCCGACCCGAGGCGGCCCCGCTTCCGCCGGACGCGGGGTGACTACCGGAGGCGGGGCCGCCGCCGGACGCGGAGTGACTACCGGAGGCGGATTGGCTCCCGGACGCGGAGTAGCCACCGGACCCGGCGTGACCCCCAGAGCCGGGGTATCCACCGGACACGGCCTGCCCACCGGAGGCGGCGTGACCGCCAGAGGCGGGGTCACCACCGGACGCGGGGTATTGACCGGACACGGCCTGCCCACCGGAGGCGGCGTGACCGCCAGAGGCGGGGTCACCACCGGAAACGGCGTGCCCACCGGAACCGGGACCACCACCGGCCACGGAGTAGCCACCGGACCCGGCGTGACCGCCGGACACGGGGTAGCCGCCGGACACGGGGTAGCCATCAGAGGCACGGTGGTTGTCGGAAGCGGCGGAGGCATCAGCGCCGGGGAAGCCGGCGGACACGGCGTTGCCGCCGGGAACAGGGGAGCCCCCGGACCCGGAACGGCCGCCGGGCACGGTGTGCCCTCCCGGCCCGGATGGACCACCGGACACGGCATACCCACCCGACCCGGAAGGACCACCGAACACGGCATACCCACCCGACCCGGAAGGACCACCGAACACGGCATACCCACCCGACCCGGAAGGACCACGGGACACGGCATGCGCACCCGACCCGGCGGGGCCGCCGGGCGCGGACGCGCCGGGGCCGTGCGGCGGCGGCTGGTGGGCGTCGGGGCCGGGCGGGGCCGGGTGGCCGTCGGTGGGGCGGCGGGGGGCCGTCCAGGAGCCGGTGAGGACGGCCCACTCCCCGCTGGCCGGGCGGGCGTCGATGCCGGCCTTGCGCCCGGCGGTCATCCCCTCCGCCCACGCCGGCAGCGGGGCTTGGACGCGGCCCGACCCGCCGGGGCCGGAGCGGGCGTCGACCAGCCGCCGGTGCAGGTGGAGGGCGTCTCCGGGCCGGTCCTCGGGGCACTTGGCCAGCAGGTCCAGCACGATCCGCTCGAAGTACTCCGGCAGCTCGGGCCGGTGGTCGCGCGGCGGCACGGGCGCGGTGTCGCGGTGGCCGACCAGCACCGACCAGGAGTCGCCCAGGTCGAACGGCGGGGCCCCGGTGGCGATCTCGTACAGCACGCAGCCCAGGGAGTACAGGTCGCTGCGGTGGTCGACCTCGCCGCCCGCGATCTGCTCGGGCGACATGTAGTGCGGGGTGCCCATCGCCATGCCGCCGCCGGTGAGCTTCGCGGTGAAGCCGATGTCGGCGGCCAGGCGGGCGATGCCGAAGTCGCAGATCTTCACCGTGCCGTCCGTCAGCCGCATGATGTTGGCCGGTTTCAGGTCCCGGTGGACGACCCCCTGGTCGTGGGTGTAGCCGAGGGCGGCGGCCATCTGCTCGGCGATGTCGAGGACCACGTCGACGGGGAGCGGGCGCGCCTCGTTCTCCTCCATCAGCTGGCTCAGGTTGCGGCCGTCGAGGAGTTCCATGACCAGGTAGAGGGGTCCGCCGGCGGCACTGTCGTCGCCGAAGTCGTGCACGACGGTGACGCCCCGGTGCTGGAGGGAGGCGGCGACGCGCGCCTCACGCCGGAAGCGTTCGCGCAGCACCTGCGTGAAGTGGGCGTCGTGTTCGGCGCCGACGGGCTTGAGGCACTTCACGGCGACCTGCCGGCCCAGCGACTCGTCACGGGCGCGCCACACCTCGCCCATGCCGCCGCGCCCGATCAGATCGAGTGACCGGTACCGGCCCTGGATCAGTCTGGACTCCGCCATGTCTTGAAGCCGCCCCCGTCATCGTGCCCGTCGTCGTATCGCGCCCTCCCCGGCCGGTCCAGTATGGCCGCCGACTTACGCAGTGTGTACGCGGAGGGGCGGCTCCCGGGGCCCAGTCGGCGCATCGCTCTCAAGATGTGACCTGGAGGCAGCTGCCAGCGTAGACCTGCGGGAATGGTGCGCAGCACGCGGCCCGTGAGACGCAGGCGCCGGGTGACCGTGAGTGAGGGTGGTGCGGGGCGTCCGTACAACTGGTGCGCCCAGCCGGGGAGGGAACCGTACGCGAGCCCTGCGAGCGGTCGCCACAGCAGGTTTCGGCCAGGTACCAGCAGCGGCGAGACGGGCGGGGAGCGCAGGAAGTCGTCCACGGCCCGGGCATCGGTGCCGGCGGCGAGCCGGGGTCGGACCCCCTCGAAGTACGCGGCCAGCTGCGCGGTGGAGGCGGGCGCGGCGGCCGGATCGAGGCCGACGAGGCGGGCGTTGACGCGGTTCTCGTCCACGTATCGGTCGGCCTGGGCGGGAGTGAGGGGAACGCCGGAGCGGCGGAGTATGTGCAGGAAGCTGTCGATCTGGGCGCAGTGCACCCACGGGAGGAGTTCGGGGTCGTCGACGGGGAACCGCTCGCCGGTGTCGGGGTCGGTGGCGGACAGCCGGCGGTGGATGGCGCGCACCTGGGCTCCGGCCCGCTCGGCGGCCCTGGTGGTGCCGTAGGTGAGGGTGCCGACGAAGTCGGCGGTGCGCAGCAGGCGGCCCCAGGCGTCCTCGGCGAAGGCGGAGTTCTCCATCACCCCGCGGACGGCGCGCGGGTGGAGGGCCTGGAGGTAGAGCGCGCGGACCCCGGCGATCCACATGACCGGGTCGCCGTGGCACTGCCAGGTGACGGACCCGGGCCCGTACAGTCCCGGGTCGGCGTCCTCGTACGGGGTTCCGCTCATCGCCCGCCTCCCGCGGGGAGCCTACCCAGCCGGGCACGGGTCCGACCGTCCCCCGGCCCGGCGCGGCGCGAAACGACCGGACGGCGGCCGGACGGCGGCCGGCGGGTGTCAGAGGTCCGTCAGGACCCTGCCGGACGGCGTCAAGGACCCGTCAGGGGCCGTCGCCGGGCGTCCCGGCCCGGGGATAGCTTCGGTGGCGCGCCCCGGACCGCCTCCCCGCAGCCCGGGGCACCCTGCCCCTCCGTCATACGTGGTTCCCCTGGAGGACCCCATGTGCCTGTTCACGTACGAAGACGACCCCGAGCCCGAGGAACGCGTCCCGGCCGGACCCCTGTACGTCCCGGTCCGGCCGGGTACCGGGGAGGTGGCGGTGCGCCTGTTCCGCACCCCGCTGGGCGCGCGTACCGCCGTCGGCTTCACCCGGGCGGAGCGGCTCGCCGCCGTGCTCGGCGCGGGGCACCCGTGGATCCGGCTCTCGGAGCCGGCGCTGCGCGCGCTGGCCGGGCCGCTGGGGGTGGCCTCGCTGACCGTCGACCCGACCCTGACGGCCCCGGCGGCCGCGCCGACGGAGGGCGCCCCGACGGGGGCGGCGGGCACGGTACCGGCCGGCACGATCACGGGCGGGGCGGGGGCGGCCGCCGCCGCGCCCGGGCTCTCCGCCCGGGCCGTCTGAGGGGGCCGGGACCGTCATGACCGTCGACGTGCTCTCCGAGGTCGCGGCGGACGCCGACGACCTCTGCGTGTGGCCCGCCTCCACGGCCCGGCTCCCACACGGCGGCCTGGCCGTCGGCGGGGTGTCGCTGGCGGAGGTCGCCCAGCGGTTCGACACCCCCGTCTACGTGCTGGACGAGGGCGAGGTGCGCGGCCGCTGCCGCACCTACCGGGACGCCTTCCCCGACGCCGAGGTGCTCTACGCCGCCAAGGCGTTCCTCTCCCGCGCGATGGCGCGGTGGGTGTGCGAGGAGGGGCTGGGCCTGGACGTGTGCTCCGCCGGGGAGCTGGAACTGGCCGTCACCTCGGGGTTCCCGCCCGAACGCATCCTGCTGCACGGCAACGCCAAGTCACCCCGGGACATCGCCTCCGCGCTGCGGCTCGGGGTGGGCCGGATCGTGATCGACAGCACCTCCGAGATCGCCCGGATCGCGGCGGCCGTGGCTCCCGGGGGGCGCCAGCGGGTACTGGTGCGGGTGGTGCCCGGCGTGGCGGCGGGCGGCCACGAGAAGGTCCGTACCGGTACGGAGGGCCAGAAGTTCGGGCTGTCCGCCACCGACGGGAGCGCCCAGGCGGCCGTCGCCCGGATCCTGGACCAGCCCCGGCTCGAACTGGCCGGGCTGCACTGCCACATCGGCTCCCAGATCACCACGGTCGACGCCTACCTGGTGGCACTGGGCCGCATGGTGGAGCTGATGGCCGCCGTGCACGAGGCGCACGGGGCCGTGCTGCCGGAGCTGGACCTGGGCGGCGGCCACGGCGTCGCCTACCGGCCCGGCGAACCGGCGCTGGACCTCACCGCCCTGGCACGGGAGCTGCGCACCGCCCTGGTGGACCGCTGCACGGCCGCCGGCCTGCCTGTGCCCCGGCTGACCGTGGAGCCCGGGCGGGCGATCGCCGGTCCGGCGGGGGTCGCCCTGTACCGGGTGCTCGCCGTCAAACGCTCCGGCGGGACGCTGTTCGTGGCCGTGGACGGCGGGATGAGCGACAACCCGCGGCCCGCCCTGTACGGGGTGCGGTACGCGCCCCGGCTGGTGGGCCGGCACTCGACGGCGGGCTCCGCCACGGCCACCGTCGTCGGCCGGCACTGCGAGGCCGGCGACGTCCTGGCCTCCGACGCCGAACTGCCGCGGGACGTCCACCCGGGCGACCTGCTGGCCGTTCCCGTGGCCGGTGCCTACCAGCTGTCCATGGCCTCCGGCTACAACATGGTCGGCCGGCCGCCGGTGGTCGCCGTCCACGAGGGTGCGGCGCGGGTGCTGGTCAGGCGGGAGACCCTGGAGGACTTCCGCGGCCGGGACGTCGGCGCCTGAGCCGGCCGAGGTGGAGACCTCGGACGCACGTGAGCCGCCCGGTCCCGGTATCCCCACACCGGAGCCGGACGGCTCTTGTGACGTGCGACGGGCGCCGGCGGCTCGGTCGCGTCGTTCCGGGCCCCCCACGGGCCGGAGTCCGCGCCCTCGCACGGGGTGTGATGCCCCGCCGTCGGCCGTACGCCGCGGAACTGCCATTCCGCTCCGTCGCCCCTCCAGTCTGGTGCCGTCCCGGACCTCCCCCTGACACCCTTGACACGTTCCTTCCGTTTGTTCACCGATCCTTGACGCGCCCTTGATCTCCCCGTCCGGATCGCGGCTGAGGGCGGAAAGAGTCCGTCCGCTTCTCGCGGATCCCGATTGTGCGGTGCGCGGCACGGGACCGCTTCTCCGCATCCTCGCAAAAGGGCTCTTCCCGCCCTTCCATGGAACCACCACCGGTCTGCCCCTGCCAGGGATGCCCGCCGCCGCCGGTCCCGGCCCACGGCTGCCGTCCGCACGCCCCGCCCGACCCTGGGGTTGACGACCTGTCAGCGAACCGGCCGACGGTGTCAGTCGGGTGTGCGAGGCTGGGGAGATGACGTTCGAATTCGAAGCGGAATGGGCTCGGGCGAAGGGGGAGGCGGCCCTGCGCCTCGCCTCGGCCGGACCGAGGCCCGCTCCCACTCCCCAGCCGAGCCCCTCCGCGTCCCCGCACGCCGGGGACACCGACCTCGGCCTCGTCGACGACCCCGTCCACCGCAAGGCGTCCGGCATGCGCACGGCGAACACCCATGCCCGGGGCAAGTCCACCCTCGACGACGCCGAGGCCGTGGGCCGCATCCACGCCGGCTGGGCCGCCGGACCCGCCAGCGACGACTGCGTGGGCGCCTGGCAGCGCAGGCTCCGGGAGCTCGCGGACCTGGTCGACGGCGCGGCCGACGCCCTGACCGGGGGCGCGAACGCGCTCACCGCCGAGGACCAGGCGATCGGCGCCTCGCTGCGCGCGGCCGGCGGCGTGCTGGAGGACGTCTGATGGTCTCCGTACCCGAACTGAAGCAGGCCGACCCCGGCAAGTGGCGCGCCGCGGCCGACGACGCGGTGGCCGTGGCCAAACAGTGCGACGGCCTGGCCACGTACGCCCGTGAGGACGTCGCCCGCACGGTGAACCGCTGCTGGGTCGGCGAATCGGGCCGCGCCGCCACGGAACGCTTCGTGAAGCACGCCGACGACTACGAGACCTCCGCGCTGGCCCTGCGCGCGATGGCCAGGGTCTACGACGACCTGGCGGAGGTGATCACGGCGGCGCAGCGCGACCTCAACAGCGCCCTGGACTACGCCCGCTCCCACGAGCTCAAGGTCGACGACAGCGGCCGAGTCCAGCTGTCCCACCCGGTCATGGTGCCCCCGGGCAGCACCGAGCACCTCGAACCGGCGAACCACGCGCAGGGGATCATCGTCGACGCCCTCCGCCGGGCGACCCAGGCCGACACGGAGGCGGCACGCGCCCTGCGCACCGTCGAGGGCCTCACCGCGATCTCCGACCCGAAGCTCGCCAAGGAGGCCCTGACCCCCGGTTCTCCGCTCGCGGTCGCCCTGGCCCTGTCGGGCGGCATCGACGGCCTCCACCCGATCAACGTCTCCCCGGCGCAGTTCGCGGCGGTCGACCGGGCCGCGGCCGAGACGGGCATCAGCCGGAAGCTGCTGCTGGCGATCCTGTGGCAGGAACAGCAGTGGTACCAGAACTACAGCCCGAGCCTGAAGGGCCCGCTGCCCCTGTTCGGCCGGGTCTTCGACTGGACGCTGGAGGAGTCGATCAAGCCGGACAAGTCCCTGGGGATCACCCACATGAAGCCGGACACCGCTCGGGATGTGATGCGTTCGAACCATCGGGCGTTCACCCTGCCCGACGGCACGTTCCTCGGCGATCTCGGCGACGCGGAGCTGACCAAGTACATCGAGAAGAATCCTGACGAGGACATCCGACTGAGCGCATACCTCCTGCAGGACATTCAGCGGAACCCCTACGGGGCAAGGACCGACAAGCAACTCTTCACCCTCTACGCAGCCGACACTCCTGCTGTCCGAGAGCTGAACGAGCAGTACGGTGACGAATCGGACAACCGTGGGGGCGACATCAGGACCCGGGGCCGGAACTGGGACAAGGTGGAGCCCCACTTGGACGACGCGATGGCCTGGTACGCGCTCACGGACGAGGAGCGCGCCAACGCCATACGACAGTTGGAGTCCCAGACCCCGGCCGGCCACCACCTCTCCGTCGACCCGATCTACGGTGGGCCGCACACGGGTGCCGGAACCGGTCCTGCGGAACCCGGCACCCCTTCCCCCGGCCCGGGGCCGGCCCCCCAGCCGCCGAGGAGCAACTGACCCATGCGCACACCGAAGTCCGTCCTGCTGCTGACCCTGCTGCTGACCCTGAGCGGCTGTGGTCTCGTCGGCGGCGACCGGGGGCCGCGTCCCCGGGTACCGATGCCGAGCGAGGTGCCGACCGGCCCCGTGTACACGTCGGTCGATGACGTGGTCACGGCCCTCGGGAAGGGCGGCTTCGACTGCAAGGTGATCCTGCGCAACGAGAACAAGTTCGGCTCGGACGCCACGTGCGAGGTGCAGCACCGCCAGACGACCGTCACGAACGAGATCTCCGTACTGAGCACGGACCGCTACGGCCGGGACGACGTCGGAGATTCGATCGATGCGGGGCGCCGGGCGTTCGGGCACACCATCGTCGCCGCCGGCAACTGGTTCATCTGGGTCCGGCCCGGCGTCTACGCCCATGACATGGCCGCCGCCCTGCCCGGCGCCGTCGTCCTGGAACCGCTTCCGGCGAAGGGGAAGTAGGCGGGGCCGTCAGCGGCGGACCCTCGGCATGCCCAGGCCGATCCAGGAGATGATCTCGCGCTGGATCTCGTTGTTGCCGCCGCCGAAGGTGAAGATCACGGCGCTGCGGTAGCCGCGTTCGAGTTCGCCGTGGAGGACCGCGCCCGCCGAGCCGTCCTTCAGGGCGCCCGCCGCGCCCACGACCTCCATCAGCCAGGCGTACGCGTCCCGGCGGGCCTCGGAGCCGTAGACCTTGACGGCGGAGGCGTCCTGGGGGGTGAGGGTGCCGGACTGGACGGCGTTCACCATCTGCCAGTTGAGGAGTTTCATCGCGTCCAGCCGGGCGTGGGTGCGGGCCAGGCGGGCGCGTACCCAGGCCAGGTCGATGACGCGGCGGCCGTCGGCGAGCTTGGTCTCCGCGGCCCAGCGCTGGACGTCGTGGAGGGCGCGGATGGCCATGGTGCCGTGGGCGGCGAGGGTGACGCGCTCGTGGTTGAGCTGGTTGGTGATCAGGCGCCAGCCCTTGTTCTCCTGGCCGACGCGGCGGCTCGCCGGTACCCGGATGTCCTCGTAGTAGCTGGCGGTGGTGTCGTGCGAGGCGAGGGTGTTGATCAGCGTGCAGGAGTAGCCGGGGTCGGAGGTCGGGACCAGGAGCATCGTGATGCCCTTGTGCGCGGGGGCGTTCGGATCGGTGCGGACGGCGAGCCAGACCCAGTCGGCGGTGTCTCCGTTGGTGGTCCAGATCTTCTGGCCGTTGACCACGTAGGTGCCCGTCTCCTCGTCGCCCTCCCGGACGGCCTTGCAGGCCAGGGCGGCGAGGTCGGTGCCGGCGCCGGGTTCGCTGTAGCCGATGGCGAAGTCGATCTCGCCGGAGAGGATCCGGGGGAGGAAGTACGCCTTCTGCTCGTCGGTGCCGAACTGCATCAGGGTCGGCCCGACCGTGTTGAGCGCCATCAGCGGGAGCGGGACGACGGCCTGCGCGGCCTCGTCGAAGAAGATGAACTGGTCCATGGGCGACATGCCGCGCCCGCCGTACTCCTTCGGCCAGCCGACGCCGAGCCAGCCGTCCGCGCCGAGGCGGCGGATGGTCTCGCGGTAGAAGCGCTTCTGCGCGGCCGGGTCCTCGTAGCGGGCGTAGACGTCCTGCGGGACGAGCTCGGCGAAGTAGGCACGCAGTTCGGCGCGCAACTGCTGCTGCTCGGGCGTGTATTCGAGGTGCACGGCCCCTCCGGGATCCTCGCGGTCCAGCCGGTCGCTGCGAACGGCGGCGGTCAGAGTAGAACCCGTTACAGGAATAGGGAAGGGGCGGGGAGCCCCCGCCGGAGCGTGGCCCGGCGGGGGCCCGGGCGTCAGTCCGCCGGGCGGCACTGGCCCGTGCGCGGGCCGGTCGTGGTGGTGCCGGTCTGGAGCAGGTCCGGGGCGTTGTCCTCGCAGCGCAGGGGGCCGGTGACCCGGTTGGCGCGGAAGGCGGGCGGCAGGGCCTCGGGGAGCGGTCCGGTGCCGCTGTTGCCGGTGATGCGGACGGCGCCGGTCACGGCGTTCGCCGACACCTCCACCCCGCCGGTGTCGGCCTCGACGGTGAGCGGCCCCCGCAGGGTGTTGCCGGCGCAGGCCGCGCCCACGCGGTCCGAGCCGACGACCACGGGGCCGGTGGAGCGCTGGACGGTGACCGGGCCGGTGAGGGCGGAGTGGCAGATCGTCAGGGCGAGGGCGCCGTCGGCGGAGACCGGGCCGGTGATGCGGGCGCCGGTCACGGCGAGGGCGCCGCCGGGCCGGACGGTGACGGGGCCGCTCTGGCTGCCGCCGGCGCCGACGCAGAGGGCCTCCCCGGCGGCGACGGTCAGCGGGCCCTGGTGGGCCGTGGTCAGGCAGGGGCCGCTGAAGCCGACGGTGACCTCGGTGGGCCCGCCCGTCGTGGCGGGGGTGAAGGCCGCGTCCCCGGCGTAGCGGGCGGTGAAGGTGTGGCCGGTGGGCTGGAGGGTGCCGGTGCGCAGGCTCGCTCGGCCGTCGTTCAGGGCGGCGGTGCCCAGCGGGGTGGTCCCGTCGAAGAAGGTGACCTCGCCGCTCGGGGTGCCCGCGGCCGGGTTCGCCGGGGTGACGGTGGCGGTGAGGGTGACGGGCCGCCCGAACATCGGGGTGGCGTCGTCCACGACCACGCTCACCGAGGCCCCGTACCGGAAGGACACGACGGCCGCGCCGTTGCCCCGGCGGACGCCGCGCGCGAGGGTGACGTCCGTGGCGGACGGCGCCGCGAAGCTGCTGCCCCCGCCGCCGCCGGCCCCGGACAGGTTGCCCGGGTTGCCGCCGCCGGAGCCTCCGCCGCCATGGGCACCGCCGCCGCCGGAGCCGTGGCCCCGGCCGCCGGGCCGGGCGTACTCGCCGTGCCGGGAGGTGCCGGAGCTGCCGACGCCGCCGACGGTGATCTGGAGGGCCTGGCCCGGGGTGACGGCAAGCGTGGCGCGGGTCTCGCCGCCCAGGCCGCCGGGCGCGCCCGCGTTCGGGGGTGCGGGGAGGACGTAGCCGGCCGCGATGCCACCCTCGGCGCCGAAGAGGTCGACCGTCACCTCGCGCACCCCGGCCGGGACGGTGAAGGTGTCCGTGCCAACGTCGCCGTAGGTACAGGAGGGGGCCGCGGGCGCCGGCCGCGGCGACCGCGCGGCGGGTGGATCAGGAGGTCAGACGCCGTCGTCGGCGCACAGCGCCCAGGCGTCGGAGTAGGTGTTCGGGGAGCTGGGTGCCCCGGTGTGGGTGTAGGCGGACCAGTAGGCGGCGTTGGTGGTGCCGTCGGAGAGCGGGCTGCCGCCGGAGTCGCTGGGGTAGCTGCCGTTGAGGTGGTCGCCCGGGGAGCCGGGACCGGTGAAGTTGGTGGTCGTGACGGAGCCCCCGCTGATGGCGGCGCCGCCGCTGACCAGCTTGCCGTCGTTCTGTCCGCAGCCGACGGTCACGGTCGCGCCGGCGGTGCCGGCGGTGGGGCCGCTGACCTCGGAGAAGCGGACCTTGACGGTGGTGCCGCTGATGTTGATGTTGTTGCCGCTGCAGATGGCGTACGCGTACGTGGTGTTGCCGCTGTCACCGCCGCCGCCGTTCCAGCCGACGGCGCTCCAGGAGTCGGGGTTGGTCTCCCCGTCGGCCGCGGCCTTCTACCCGTAGGCGTGGGCGGAGTCGTTGAAGGTGGGGAAGCTGGCGATCGGCTTGAGGCTGCCGACGACGGCCGGGGTGATCCGGGCTCCGCCGCCGAGCAGGCGGGTGCCCGAGGGGCAGGTCGCGGTGACCAGGCCGACCGTCGAGCTGGTGACGGGGCCGGCGACCTTGTTCATCACCACCTGGATGTGGTTGACGAGGTTGCTGGTGAAGCACATGGCGTACGGGGGTGCTGGAGAAGGAGGCGTTGACCGCTCCCCCGCTGCCGCCGATGCCGAGCCAGTAGGCCACGTCGGTGCCGACGACGCCGGTGGAGGCGGTGTACTCGGTGCTGCCGTCGGGGCTGGGCGAACTGCCGTTGATCTTGTTGCCGTTGGACGAGGAGCCGGTGCCGATGGCCTGGTTGACCCCGCCGCCGGAGATCAGGCCGCTCGAACAGTGGGCGTTGGTGGAGATCTCGGCGAAGGCGGAGCCGGGCCCGGAGGTGGCGCCGGGGGTCTTCACGGTCACGCCCACGGTATTGGCGTAGGCGGTGCCCGGTATGGCCAGGGCCAGCAGGGCGCCGAGGATCAGCGCCCTCCCGGCGAGCGGGCGCCGGCGCAGGAACTTGTCCATCAGGACGTCTCCCTTTCGGAGGTGGAGCGTTCGGGCGGGCGAGGGCGCGCACGGGCGGCGCCGGAGGCGTCGGCGCTGACGTCCGGTGCGGCGGGGTGCGGGGGCTTCGCTCGGGTCGGGGGTGCCGGCCGGACGCCTCGGGGGCGTGGGGCCGGCGCCGCGGTGGGCTGTGCGCTGTGCGCTGGATCAGCGGACGGACGGGGCCTCGCGGGAGCGGGTGCCGTGCGCGGGGCGCGGGACGGACCAGGTCGTGGACTGTCCCGCGCCCTTGGCACGCGGATGGCACCTGCGGAATGTAGCAGCCAGACCAGGCCGCATGTAAGACGGGAATGGCGAATTCACCTGGCAGATGCGGTACTCGCAAGTAGCTCGCGGGGCGGTCGGACACGCCACCGCGGCCGCACCCCGGGGAAGGCCGTCGGGCAGGGCCGCACACGGCAAGGCGCCCGGCCTTGGGCCGGGCGCCCGACTACGGCTGCCGACAGATCAGTTCAGGGCGGCGATCATGGCCTCGGCCGTCGCGGCCATCGCCGCACGCGCGGCGGTGAGGTAGGGGCGGGGGTCGGCCCCGGCCAGATGGCTGCGGATGGCCTCCGTCATGGCCACGTTCAGCGCGGTGCCGATGTTGACCTTGCGGATCCCGCCGGCCACCGCCGCGGCGAGTTCCGCGTCCGGCAGGCCGGAGGAGCCGTGCAGCACCAGGGGCACGTCCACCGTCTTGGCCAGCCTGGCCAACAGGGCGTGGTCGAGGGAGGCGGTCCTGCTGGTCATGGCGTGGGTGCTGCCGACGGCCACGGCCAGGGCGTCCACCCCGGAGTCGGCGACGAACCGCCGGGCCTCGTCCGGGTCGGTCCGGGCGCCCGGGGCGTGCGGGTCCAGCGGGGCGGCGCCGTTCTTCCCGCCGACCTCGCCCAGCTCGGCCTCGATCCACAGGCCGTTGGCGTGCGCCCAGTCGGCGGCGGACCGGGTGGCCTCCAGGTTCTCGGCGTAGGGCAGGTGCGCGGCGTCGTACATCACGGAGCCGTACCCGGCGTCGGCGGCCTGCCGGAGCAGGTCGGGGCTCTTGACGTGGTCCAGGTGCAGCCCGACGGGCACCCGCGCGGCCTCGGCGCACGCGGCGGCGGCCCGGCTGATGGGCAGCAGCGCCCCGCCACGGAACTTCACGGCGTTCTCGCTGAGTTGGAGGATCACGGGCAGCCCGGCCCGCTCGGCCCCCTCGACCACGGCCTCGGCGTGCTCCAGGGTGATGACGTTGAAGGCAGCGACGGCCCGTCCGGCGGCGGCCGCCTCCGCGACGAGGGTCCCGGCGGGGGCGAGGCTCATCGGACCGCCCCCTCGCCGCTGGTGAGGATCACCGAGCGGGTGAGGTTGCGGGGCGCGTCCGGGTCCAGCTGCCGCACGGCGGCGACCGCCACGGCCAGGCGGTGCACGCGGACCAGTTCGGCGAGCGGGTCGAGCGCGCCGTCCACCCACTCCGCACCCGTGCTCAGGACCTGCTGCGCGATCCCTTCGGGGGTGCCGCCCAGCGACCAGGTGACGGAGCCGGGCCCGGTGACGCTGACCGGCCCGTGCCGGTACTCCATCGCCGGGTACGCCTCGGCCCACGACAGGGAGGCCTCGCGCATCTTCAGGGCCGCCTCGTGGGCCAGACCCACGCTCCAGCCCCGCCCGAGGAAGGTGAACTGCCCCCGTGCCTCCAGCCCCGGGGGCAGGGGCTCGGCCAGCGCGGCGCGGCCGTCGGCGACCACGTCCGGGGTGTGCGCGCCGACGTGAGCCCGCAGGAGGGTGAGGGCGGTGGTGGCGAAGCGGGTCTGGACGACGGACCGCTCGTCGGCGAAGTCCAGCACGACCAGCGCGTCGGCCAGGCCGGCCACCGGGGTGTCCGGGTCGCCGACGACCGCGGTGGCCGGGACCCCGGCCTCCCGCAGCCCGGACAGCAGGTCCAGCACCTCGGTGGTGGTCCCGGACCGGGTCAGCGCCACCACCCGGTCGTAGCGGCGGTGGCGGGGGAACTCCGAGGCGGGGAAGGCGTCGGTCTCCCCCTGCCCGGCCTCCTCGCGCAGGGCGGCGGCGGCCTGGGCCATGTAGTACGAGGTCCCGCACCCCACGATCGCGGTACGCTCCCCCCGCCCCGGCAGCACCGCCCGGTGGGCCGGGGCCAGTTCGGCGGCCCGTTCCCAGCTCTCGGGCTGCGTGGCCAACTCGTACGCGACGTGACTCATGCGGGCTCCCTGCGCGGTGGATGCGTCATCCTGGCGGTTCCTGCGTGCTGTTACTGCATGGCGGCATGGTGCTGCTGCGTGTTCCTGCAAGGTAGCGGCCCGTTTCACGCAACTTCAAGCATCGGCGGGGTGTTCGCCTCGGCTAATGTCGACGGCGGGACCGGGAAGGGCCCCGGCACGGTACGGGGACGACCCGGGGACGACACGGGAGGGGCGCCATGACCCGCACGGAGCGCTGGCAGAGACTGCTGGACCTGCTGGTGGAGCGGGACGGGCTGGAGGTGGAGGCCGCCGCCGAGACGCTCGGCGTCTCCGCCGCCACCATCCGCCGCGACCTCGACCAGCTGGCCGAACAGCAGCTGCTGGTCCGCACCCGCGGCGGGGCGGTGCCGCACGGGGTGTCCTACGAACTCCCCCTGCGCTACCGGACGTCACGGCGGGCCGCCGAGAAGCGGCGGATCAGCGAGGCCGTCGCGGCGCTGATCACGCCGGGCGAGGTGGTCGGCCTGACGGGCGGCACCACCACGACGGAGGTGGCCCGCGCCCTGGCGGCCCGCCCGGACCTGGCCGGCGGCTCCCCCGCCCTCACGGTGGTCACCAACGCCCTGAACATCGCGGGCGAACTGGTGATCCGGCCCCAGTTCAAGATCGTGCTGACGGGCGGGGTGGCCCGCCCCCAGTCGTACGAACTCACCGGCCCACTGGCGCAGCAGACGCTCGGTCAGCTCACCGTGGACACGGCGGTGGTGGGCGTCGACGCCTTCGACCCGGCGGACGGCGCGGCCACCCGTCATGAGGACGAGGCGGCCGTCAACAGCCTCCTGTGCACCCGCGCCCGGCGGGTGGTGGTGGCGGCGGACTCCACGAAACTGGGCGTCCGAGCCTTCGCCCGCATCTGCCCCACCACCACGGTCCACACCCTGGTCACGGACACGGCCCTCACGGCCCCCCTCGCGGCGGCGTTCGAGGGGGCGGGGGTGGAGTTGATACGGGTATAGGGCTCGCCCATCGCCCACCCGCCGCGCGGCGGGGCGGGGGGCGGGGGCGGGGGCGGGGCGGCACTGAGGCGGGTCGAAGCCCGCCTAACACCCCGGCACCCGTTCCCCCTCCCGCGACAGGGCCGCCAGGACCGGGGCGATCAGGGGGTGGGACTCCGCGCCGCGGCGGGTGGCGGCGAAGACGCGGCGGGTGGCGGAGGGGCCCGTGACCGGGCGGACGCGGACCTCCTTGAGGTCCATGCCGCGCAGGGCCGAGCGCGGGACCAGGGCCACCCCGGCGCCCGCGCCGACCAGGGCGGTCACCGCGCGGAAATCGTCGGAGGAGTGCACGAACCGGGGCTCGAAGCCCGCCAGTTCGCAGGCCAGCAGGGTCACGTCGTGGCAGGGATTGCCCGGGTACTGGCCCACCCACTCCGCGTCGGAGAGGTCCGCCAGGGACACGGCGGGGAGGTCGGCCAGCGGGTGCCCTGCCGGCAGGACCGCGTCGAAGGGCTCCGCGTACAGCGGGATCACCGACAGGCGGCCGTCGTCGGCGCCCGGCGCGCCCCGGTACTCGACCGCGAGGGCCAGGTCCGCCTCCCCGTCGAGCAGTTGGAGCAGGCTCTGGTCGCCCTCGGCGTCCCGGACGCGGAGCCTGATGCCCGGGTGTTCGCCCGCGAGGCGGGCTATGGCCGGGGCCAGGACTTCGGCGATGCCGGTCGCGAAGGCCGCCACGGTGACCTCGCCGGCCGCCCCGCCCGCGTAGGCGGCGAGTTCCGCTTCGGCCCGTTCCAGCTGGGCGAGCACCTCGTGGGCGTGGCCGAGGAGGATCTCCCCGGCCGCGGTGAGCCGTACCCCGCGGCCGCTGCGGTGGAGCAGGGTGTGGCCGGTCTCCTGCTCCAGCGCGGCGAGCTGCTGGGAGACGGCGGAGGGGGTGAGGTACAGGGCTGCGGCCGCGGCGGTCACCGTACGGTGGTCCGCCACGGCCCGCAGGATGCGCAGCCGGCGGGGGTCGATCACCCCTCCATGATGTCAGCCCTGAGCAGCGGAAAGCGCCGCTCGGGCGTCCACGAACGCGGCCACCGCGCGCTCCACGTCGGCCGTCGAGTGGGCCGCGGAGAGCTGGACGCGGATGCGGGCCTGGCCCATCGGCACGACGGGGTACGAGAAGCCGATGACGTACACGCCGCGCTCCAGGAGGAGCTCCGCCATCCGGGCCGCCTCGGCGGCGTCGCCGATCATGACGGGGGCGATGGCGTGGTCGCCGGGCAGGATCTCGAAGCCGGCCTCGGTCATCTTCGTGCGGAACAGCTTGGTGTTGGCGGCGAGCTGGTCGCGCAGGTCGCCGGCGGACTCCAGGAGGTCGAGGACCTTGAGGGAGGCGGCGGCGATGACCGGGGCGAGGGAGTTGGAGAAGAGGTACGGGCGCGAGCGCTGGCGCAGCAGTTCGACGATCTCGGCGCGGGCGGCGACGTAGCCGCCGGAGGCGCCGCCGAGGGCCTTGCCGAGGGTGCCGGTGATGATGTCGATCCGGTCCATGACGCCGTGCAGCTCGGGGGTGCCGCGGCCGCCGGGGCCGACGAAGCCGACGGCGTGGGAGTCGTCGACCATGACCATGGCGTCGTAGCGGTCGGCCAGGTCGCAGATCTCGGTGAGGGGGGCGACGTAGCCGTCCATGGAGAAGACGCCGTCGGTGACGATGAGCTTGCGGCGGGCGCCGCCTTCGGTGGCGGTCTTGAGCTGGGCTTCGAGGTCCGCCATGTCGCGGTTGGCGTAGCGGAAGCGGCGGGCCTTGGAGAGGCGGATGCCGTCGATGATGGAGGCGTGGTTGAGGGCGTCGGAGATGACCGCGTCCTCGGCGCCGAGGATGGTCTCGAAGACGCCGCCGTTGGCGTCGAAGCAGGAGGAGTAGAGGATCGTGTCCTCCTGGCCGAGGAAGGCCGACAGGCGCGCCTCGAGCTCCTTGTGGACCTCCTGGGTGCCGCAGATGAAGCGGACCGAGGCCATGCCGTAGCCCCAGCGGTCGAGGGCGTGCTTGGCGGCGCTGACGACCTCGGGGTGGTCGGCGAGGCCGAGGTAGTTGTTGGCGCAGAAGTTCAGGACCTCGCCGGGGGCGCCGCCCGCGGTGACCGCGACGGCGGCGTTCTGCGGGGTGCCGATGACGCGCTCGGGCTTGTGCAGGCCCGCTGCGCGGATCTCGTCGAGGGTGGTGCGGAGGTCTTCGCGTACGGACTCGAACATGGCTTCGGTGTCTCCTTGTGCGGTCGGGAGGAGGGCCGGGGGTGGGGCCGGGCCCCGCGGAGGGGGGAGGGTGTGCGGGGCCCGGCCCGGAGGGAGATGGTCTTGGGGGGTGGTGGCGGGCGGCTGGTACCGCGCGACGACCGTAGCGGCTGCCGGGGCCTCCGGCGGCCGCTGTGGCCGTACGTGGCCGGCGCGCGCCGTCGGCCCCGCGGCTGCCGGGGGCTGCGGGCACGGCGGCCTGCGCGTCGCCGGTCACGGCCCGCAGCCGAGGCCCAGGGCCCGGGGAGCCTGACCCTGACCCGGAACCCGGGGACCGGACCCGGATTCTGGGCCCGGATTCTGGGTCCGGGTCCGGATCCAGGTCCGGGACCTGGGTCGGAGCTCAGGGTCGGGACCTGGGCCGGAGGCCGAGGCCCGGGGGGCCCGAAGCGCCGCGTCGGCTGACGCTACTTCGTCCAGTCCAGGATGATCTTGCCGCTGCGGGCCGTGGCGGCCTCGTCGAAGGCGGCCTGGAAGTCGGTGTGCGCGTAGCGGCCGGTGATGACCGGGGTCAGGTCGAGGCCGCCCTCCAGCAGCACGGTCATCGCGTACCAGGTCTCGAACATCTCGCGGCCGTAGATGCCCTTGATGGTGATCATCGAGGTGACGACCTTGGCCCAGTCGACGGGGAACTCCTGCGCGGGCAGGCCCAGCATCGCGATCTTGCCGCCGTGCGTCATGTTGTCGATCATGTCGCGCATCGCCTCGGCGCGGCCGGACATCTCCAGGCCGACGTCGAAGCCCTCGCGCAGGCCGAGGCGGGTCTGCGCCTCGGCGATGGAGGACTCGGCGACGTTGACGGCGAGGGTGGCGCCCGCCTTGCGGGCGATCTCCAGGCGCTCGGGGCTGACGTCGGTGATGACGACGTTGCGCGCGCCGGCGTGCTTGGCGACGGCGGCGGCCATGATGCCGATCGGGCCCGCGCCGGTGATCAGGACGTCCTCGCCGACCAGCGGGAAGGACAGCGCGGTGTGCACGGCGTTGCCGAACGGGTCGAAGATGGCGGCCACGTCGAGGTCGACCGGGGCGCGGTGGACCCAGACGTTCTGCGCGGGCAGGACCACGTACTCGGCGAAGGCCCCGTCGCGTCCGACGCCGAGCCCGATGGTGGAGCGGCACAGGTGGCGGCGGCCGGCCAGGCAGTTGCGGCACTTGCCGCACACCAGGTGGCCCTCGCCGCTGACCAGGGCGCCGACCTCGATGTCGCGGACGTCGGAGCCGAGGGCGGCGACCTCGCCGACGAACTCGTGGCCGAGGACGAGGGGCGTCTTGACGGCGCCCTGCGCCCAGCCGTCCCAGGCACGGATGTGGAGGTCGGTCCCGCAGATTCCGGTGCGCAGCACCTTGATCAGCACGTCACCGGGGCCGTACTCGGGCTCGGGGACGTCCATGAGCCACAGGCCGGGTTCGGCTTTGTGCTTGACGAGTGCCTTCATGGGGGTGGCTCCAGGCGTGCGGAAGGAGGGGGCGCCGGGCCCGCTGGTGCGCGAGTGGCGTGGTGATGGGCACCAATGTGCCGATCGGTGCGGTGATCAGTCCATCGAGACTTTCTTAAGCGGGTCGACAGCGCAGCTTCACGCCTATGCTCCTCCCTGGAACGGGGTAGGGCCTGGTCCGGGATCGCCCGTGCGGTCCGGGGCCGGGGTGAAAGGGGAGGTGAGGGGCGTGCCGAGTCTGCGCAGCAGGGCATTGTCGGCCGCACTGGTCGCGACGGGCCGGCGAAGACGGTTCGCCACCGCGGAGGCGGTACGGGCGACGGTGGCGCAGGCGGCCCGCAGGCCCGCCTCGCACCTTCCGCCGCGTTCGCTGGGGCGGGTCGCCGAGGTGTCGCGGACCTTCGTGGGGGCGTGGCCGGTGTACGACGTCTCCCCGCTCGGGCAGGAGCCCGTGGCGCGGGTGCTGTACGTGCACGGCGGGGCGTTCATCAACGAGCTGGTGCGGCCGCACTGGTCGCTGATCCGGACCCTGGTGACGCGGGCCCGTGCCCGGGTGGTGGTGCCGGCGTACGTGCTGGCCCCGCGCGGGACGGCGGACCGGACCGTGCCGGTGGCCGCGGACCTGCTGAGCGGTCTGATCGAGAGCGGTGGCGCCGGCGGGACGGTGCTGCTCGGGGACTCGGCCGGGGCCGGGATGGCGCTGGCGGCGGCGCAGCGGCTGCGGGAGCGGACCGGGGCGCAGCCGTCGCGGATCGTGCTGATCTCGCCGTGGCTGGACGTGAGCATGAGCCATCCGGGCCAGGCGGCGATCGAGGCGGCCGATCCGGTGCTGGCCCGGCCGGGGCTGGCGGAGGCGGGGCGGCTGTACGCGGGGACGCTGACGGCGGACGACCCGCGGGTGAGCCCGCTGCACGGGTCGTTCGCGGGGCTGGCGCCGCTGACGGTGTTCACCGGGACGCGGGACGTGCTGACGACGGACAGCCGGGAGCTGCTGCGCCGGGCGCGGGCGGCGGGTGCGGAGGTGGAATGGCACGAGGAGCCGGGCATGCCGCACGGGTATCCGCTGCTGCCGGTCCCGGAGGGGCGGGCGGCCCGGGACCGGATCGTGGAGCTGGTGCGGGCGACGGCCGACGAGGAGTGAGCCCGGACCACGGGGGGCCGGAGCCTAGGCGGTGCAGGTCATCAGGGAGCTGACGGGCGCGGCGCGGTAGGCGGACCAGTAGGCCTCGTCGCGCGCGGCGTCGGCGGGTGGGGTGCGGCTGGGCTGCCAGGCGACGGTGGTGAAGCCGGCGTCGACGGCCGCTTCGGCGAAGTCGGCGTGCGCCCATTCGCGGTATTCGAAGTGGAACGGGGGTTCGGTCAGGAACTGGGCCTTGAGCAGGGGTGCGTCGCCGTCGGGTACCCGGTCGAGGATGCGCATGCCGTAGGGGGACCAGTCGACGCGGGGGTAGGCGCCGGGGTTGCGGACGAGGGAGAGCAGCCTGCCGCCGGGGCGCATGTTGGCGCGGATGCCGCGGAACATGGCGTGCAGGGCGGCCCGGTCGGGGGCGTGGCTGAACGGGTAGACGGCGGTGACCAGGTCGAAGTGGCCGAGGTGGGGCATGTCGGCGGCGTCGGCGACGACGTACTCGACGGCGGCGGCGTGGCCGTCCGGGCCGCCGCTCTGGCGCTCGCGGGCCCGGCGGACGCGGTCGGGGCAGTTGTCGACGCCGACGGTGCGCCGGGCGCCGCCGCTCGCGAGGAGCGCGGCGGTGCCGCCGTGTCCGCAGGCGACGTCGAGGGCGTCGAGGTCGCGGACCCCGCCGAGGGCGTCGAGGGCGGTGCGCAGGGTGTAGGCGTCGGCCGCGGTGAAGGCGGCCCGGGGCGCGGGGTGGGTGGAGGTGTCGTCGTGCATGGGGCCATGCCTCCCCGGCGGGGGTGCGGGGGACGGCGGGCCGGGCCGGTGCGTCCCCCGTACGAGGGAGGCGTTCGGGTCAGTGCGCGGGGCGCGCGGGGGCTCCTCAGGCTTGTACCAGTTCGCGGGCGCAGGCGCGGAGCCAGGTGTGGGCGGGGTCGGCGTCGTGGCGGGGGTGCCAGGCGAGGCCGAAGGGGAGGGTGGGGAGGTTCAGGGGGACTTCGAAGGTGACCAGGCCGAGCGCTTCGGCCTGGCGGACGGTCCGGGTGGCGATGAGGCCGATGAGGTCGGTCTCGCGCAGCACGAACAGCGAGGCGGGGTAGGAGCCGATGCTGCCCACGACCCGCCGGGACAGGCCCTGTTCGGCGAGGGCGGTGTCCACGGGGCCCTCCAGCCTGCCGCGCCGCGAGACGATCAGGTGCTCCCCCGCGGCGAACCGGCGGGCGGTCAGGGGGCCGCGCAGGAGGGGGTGTCCGGGGCGGACGACGCCGAGCATCCGCTCGTCGAAGAGGTGCTCGACCCGTACCTCGGGGGAACGGCTGTCGATGACGCCGAGTTCCAGGTCCGCGACCCCTTCGCGCAGGGCGGGCACGTCGACGTGGCTTTCGGAGAGGAACCGGAGCCTGACGCCGGGGGCCTCGTCGGCCATCCGCCGGAAGAGGGTGGCGCCGTAGGAGGCGGCGAAGGAGTCGTGGGCCAGGACGGTGAAGTTGCGCTCCAGGGTCCGGAGGTCGACCTCTCCGCCGGTGAGGAACAGGGCCCGGGCCCGTTCGACCACGGAGCGGACCTCGCCCTGGAGGGAGAGGGCGTGGGGGGTGGGGACCATGGTGCGGCCGGCCCGGACGAGCACGGGGTCGCCGAGGGCCTTGCGGATCCGGCCGAGGGTGCGGCTCATGGCGGGTTCCGAGAGGTGGAGGCGGGCCGCCGCCCCGGAGACGCTGGACTCGTCCAGCAGGACGTCGAGGGCGAGGAGCAGGTTCAGGTCCAGTCCGGCCGGTCCGGATTGCGTCACACGCATTCATCCCTTGCAGAAGTTGCACTGGAAAGCAGGTCGCCCCAACTCTACGGTGGTTCCGCGGGGTTGACCGACAGCCGGTCCCCCGCCCACCACCGTCCACCGACTCCCAGGAGGAGCCGTGCTCCGCCATGCCCGCACACCGTCCGCACCCCGCGCGTCCGGCTCCACCCCCGCCATCCCCGCCCCGGAGGGGGCGGCCCCGGGGCCGTCGCGTGCCGCCCCGCTCGCCCTCTACGCCTGCGTGCTCGTCGCGCAGGGCATGGTCGCCGCCGTCAACCTGCTGATCCCGCAGCTGGCCGCGTCCACCCTGCACCCGAGCCCGGGGCAGCTGCTGTGGGCGGTGGACGCCTACGTGATCGTCTTCGCCGCGCTGCTGATCCCGGCCGGCGCCCTGGGCGACAGGTACGGCCGCAAGGGCGCACTGCTCGCCGGTCTCGGGCTGTTCGCGGCGGGCGGGGCGCTGAGCGCGCTCGCGCGGGATCCGGCGGTGCTGATAGCCGGGCGCGGGCTGTGCGGGGCGGGGGCCGCCCTGATCATGCCCGCCACGATGTCGGTGCTGATCCAGCTGACCCCGCCCGAGCGGCGCCCGCAGGCGCTGGCCACCTGGACGCTCTCCGCCGGCCTCGGGGGCCTGGCGGGCAACGTGGGCGGTGGTCTGGCCGGGGAGTTCCTCACCTGGCGGGCGCTGTTCTGGGCCGTCGTGCCGCTGGGCGCGCTGCTCGCCGTCGCGGTGGCCCGTACGGTGCCGCGCACGCCGTCGCGGCCCGACGCGGGGGTCGACCCGCTGGGGGCGCTGATCCTGGCGGGGGCGCTGTTCTCGGTGGTCTACGGGATCATCGAGGGACCCTCGTACGGCTGGGCCTCGGCCCAGGTGCTGACCGCGTTCGCGGCGGGGGCGGTGCTGCTGGCCGCGTTCACCGGCTACGCGCTGCGCGCCGCCCGCCCGCTGCTGGACCCCCGCGTCTTCGCCTCGCGCCGGCTGCGCGCCGGGGCGCTGGGCATCGGTGCCGCGTTCTTCGGGCTGTTCTCGCTGTTCTTCGTCAACGCCCAGTACCTCCAGTACGCGAAGGGCTTCTCGCCCGCGCAGACCGGTTTCGCGATCGTCCCGCTGACGGTCGGCATGGCGCTGGTGCCGCGCTTCGGCGCCCGGCTGCAGCAGCGGACCGGCCCCCGGCTGCCGGTGGGACTGGGGCTGGGGCTGATCGCGGGGGGCCTGCTGCTGGTGTCCACCGTCGACGCCGGGACACCGTACCCGGTGTACGCCTGCCACCTGCTGGTGCTGTCCGTGGGGACGGGGCTGTGCGCCCCCTCGCTGACGATGACGGTGGTCTCCTCGCTGCCCCCGCACCAGGCGGGGCTGGGTTCGGGGCTGAACACCGCGGCCCGGGAGATCGGCGCGGCGCTGGGCGTGGCGGTGGTCGGCACCGTGCTGGCCTCCCGGTTCCACGGGAGCCCGGCGGGGGACGCCGCGGCGGGCGCCTTCACGGACGCCATGGGGGTGGCGCTGCGCACGGTGGCGGTCGTGCTGCTGGTGGCCGCGGCGGCGGTGGTGTTGGGCTTCCGGGGGTCCGGGGAGCGCCGGGGTGCAGCGGCCGGGGGCCCGGGAGGATCCTGACCGTATGACGGCGAGACCGGGCGGCGGCGGCCCGGCGTCCGAGGCCGCGGGCCGGGTGCTCGCGCGGGCGACGGTGGATGCCGTGCGGGCGCTGGGCGGCCACGCGGGCGGGGTCTACCTGCGGTCGGGCACCGGGGGGCTGCTGCGGATGGCGGCGGTGACGGGTCTGCCGGGGCCGTTGTTCCGGCCGTGGTGGCGGATCCAGGTGAACCGCCCGTACCCGGTGGCGGAGGCCTTCCGCAGCGGGCAGGCCGTGCACCTGCCGGACGGGGAGTCGGCGGTGCGGCGGTTCCCGCAGCTGATGGCGGGGCTGCCGTTCCCGTTCGGGTCGCTGTACGAGCCCGTGGGGGCCGGGCCGGAGCGGTTCGGGGTACTGCTGGTGGTGCGTCCGGCGGCGGCCTCGGTGGAGGCCGGGGAGCGGCGGCTGATGCGGGAGGCCGCGGCGGGGCTGGCGCGGGAGCTGGCGGGGCTGGCGGCGGCCGGGGATCCGGTGCGCTGGGAGGGGGACCCGGTGTGCGTGCCGTGGCCCGTGCCGGGCGGGGGTGCCGGGGAGGCCGTGGAGCGGCTGGCGCAGGGGGTGCTGTCGGTGGACCGGCAGGGGGTCGTCGGGTTCGCCAGTGCCGCGGTCGGGGAGCTGCTCGGGCTGCCCGCGGGGCGGCTGGTGGGGCGGGGGCTGTGGGAGGCGCTGCCGTGGCTGGAGCAGCCGGCGTACGAGGACCACTTCCGGGGGGCGTTCCTCTCCGGGGAGCCGGTGTTCTTCGCCGCGCGGCGGGGGCCGGGCGCGGATCCGGCGGCGCTGTCGGTGGGCCTGTATCCGGGGCCGTCGGGGGTGACGGTGGTGCTGGAGGCGGCCGAGCGGCCCGTGTACGCGCCCGGTGCGGCGGCCCGGCCGGGAGCCGGGCCGGGGGCTCCGGCCGCGCGGGCCTCGGCCCTGTACCGGCCGGTGGCCCTGGCGATCGCGCTGACGGAGGCGATGACGGCCCGCCAGGTGTCGGCGGTGGTCACCGAGGAGCTGCTGCCCGCGTTCGGGGGCCGGCAGCTGGCGATCTACCTGCTGGACGAGCGGCACCTGCACCTGGCCTGGGAGACCGGGTTCCCGAAGGGGTTCCTGGACCGGTTCGACGGGGTCTCGCTGGACGTGCGGCTGCCGGGTGTGGAGACGCTGACCTCGGGGCGGCCGCTGTTCTTCGAGTCGATGCAGCACCTGGCGTCGGCCTATCCGGGCATCCCGCTGGACGCCGACGTCGGCGCCCGGGCCTTCCTGCCGCTGATCGCCTCGGGCCGCCCGGTGGGCTCGTGCATCCTCGGGTTCGACGCGCCGCGCGGGTTCAGCCCGGAGGAGCGTACGGTGCTCACCGCGCTGGCCGGGCTGATCGCGCAGGCCCTGGCCCGGGCGCGGCGCTACGAGAACGAGGCGGCGCTGGCCCGGGGGCTGCAGGCGGCGCTGCTGCCGCACCGGCTGCCGGTGACGGGCCGGGTGGCGACGGTGGGCCGGTACCTGCCGGGCTCGGCGGGGATGGACGTGGGCGGCGACTGGTACGACGTGATCGAGGCGGCGTCGGGCCGGCTGGCGCTGGTCATCGGGGACGTCCAGGGCCACGGGGTGGCGGCGGCCGCGACGATGGGCCAGCTGCGCAGCGCCGTCCGGGCGTTCACGATCGGCGGCAGCACCCCGGAGCAGGTGGTGCGGGGCACCAACCGGCTGCTGATCGACCTGGACCCGGGGCAGTTCGCCAGCTGCTGCTACGTGCTGCTGGACCCGGCGTCGGGGCGCGCGGTGGCCGCCCGGGCGGGGCATCCGCAGCCGCTGCTGCGCCGCCCGGACGGCCGGGCCGAGGTGCTGGACCTGGCGGGCGGGGTGGTCCTGGGCGTCGACCCGCAGGCCGAGTACCCGGAAACGGAACTGCTGCTGGAGCCGGGTGCGGTGCTGGCCCTGTACACCGACGGGCTGGTGGAGGTCCCGGGTGTGGACATCGACGAAGGCGTGGAACGGCTGCGCTCCGCCCTGGCCGGGGCCGGTCCGGTGCCGCTGACGGAGACCGCCGATCGGCTGGTGGCGAAGGCGGACGGTGCGGCCGACCGCCCGGACGACATCGCCCTGCTCCTGGCGTCCCGAGCCTGAGGGAGAGCAAAGCGGAGGGAAATTCATTCGGATCTCCGTGCGGTTCCCGCACCCCGCGCCGGGCCGGTGTTTACACGCCCTTAACGCCCGGAACGGCGTGTCAGAGTTGCGCCGCACGATGGATTCCGTACGTGGACAGCTCTTGACCTGCGGATGTCGTCGAGTTTCCATATCGGCCACGGGAGCCACCCAGCAGAAGTGCCCACCACCGCCCCGGAGGCGATACCGCTCCCGCACCCCCTTTTTCTTCGCGACTGCCGATCGGAAATCCCGCACCGATGACTGAAACGATCAGCGCGCCTCAGGCGCTCGCCCCCGCCACCGGGCCCACCCCCCAGAAGCTCAAGCGCTCCATCGGCGTGGTCGGCGGGACCCTGCTCACGCTGTCGTGCGTGACGCCCGCCTCCACCCTGTTCGTCGTCGTGCCCGATCTCTTCTCCAGCCTCGGCACCTGGACCGCGCTGACCATCGCGATCGGTTCGCTGCTCTGCATCGGCGTGGCGTTCTGCTACTCGGAGCTGGGCACGCTGATCCCCAGCGCGGGCGGCGAGTACGCCATGGTCTCCACCCTCGCGGGCCGGCTCGCGGGCTGGCTGGTGTTCGTGCTGTCCCTGCTGGTGGTGATGATCGTGCCCCCGGTGATCGCCATGGGCACCGCCGACTACCTGGCCCCCGTCGTCCACATCCCGGCCCCGGTGGCCGGCGGCGCGGTGATGCTGCTCGCGACCCTCGCCGGTCTGCTGGACCTGCGGGCCAACGCCTGGATCACCGGCATCTTCCTGGTCCTCGAAGTGATCGCGGCCGCGTTGGTGGCCGTGCTGGGCTTCGCGCACAGCGAGCGGGGCGCCGACGCGCTGGTGCACGGCACGGTGGCCGCCGAGGGCGGCGGCACCTCCACGGTGACGGCCATGATGGTGGTCTCCGGTCTGGCGATCGCGCTCTTCATCACCCAGGGCTTCTCGACGGCCGTCTACCTCTCGGAGGAGCTGGAGAAGCCGCGCCGCAACGTGCCCCGGACCGTCCTGGCCACGCTGGCCATCTCCACCGCCGTCATCCTGGTCCCGGTCGTCGCGATCACCATGGGCGCCCCGGACCTGGACGCGCTGGCCTCCGGCGACCTCGGCGCGATGGTGACCGCCTGGTCGAACTCGGCCGTCGGCACCTTCGTCAGCCTCTGCGTGGCCCTCGCGATCATCAACGCGGGCATCGTCATGGTCATCCAGAACTCCCGGGTGCTGTTCGCCTCCGCCCGTGACAAGGCCTGGCCCGAGCCGGTCAACCGCGGCCTGTCCCGCCTGGGCCGCTTCGGCTCCCCGTGGGTGGCCACCCTGCTGGTCGGCCTGCCGGGCGCGGCGATGTGCTTCGTGAACCTGGACACCCTGTACGGCGTGACGGGCGTGTCGGTGACCGGCATGTACCTGCTGGTCGCGGTGGCGGCGCTGTTCAGCCGGCGCGGGAAGCACCGTGAGGCGGCCGCCTGGCGGATGCCGCTGTGGCCGGCGGTGCCGGTCGCGCTGATCGCCGTGCTGGCGTACATCCTGACCCAGCAGGAGACCGAGTACCTGCTGTGGACCGGCGGCATCACGGCCGTGGCCACCCTGTACTGGGCGCTGTACCTGCGGCCCCGCAAGGACACCCGCTGGCTGGTGAGCATCCCGGAGGACGCCGAGGAGGAGGACGAGAAGGAGGCCGGGCAGCCGGTCACGGCGTAGCCGACCACGACGCCTTCCCGAAGGCCGGTGGGGGCGCCGCGGGGCCCGGGGGGCCCCCCCCCCCCCCCCCAACCCCCCCGCCCCCCCCCTCCCCCTGTGTTGGGGGGGTTGAACCCGCCGCAGTGGGGGGAGGGCGGGGGGGAGTTGGCCGCCGGGCGCCCCCCCCC